>NZ_CYZU01000007.1 GCF_001404335.1 Faecalicatena contorta | reverse complement strand
ATGTCAGAAGAAAAAGAAGTATTGACAGAAGAGGTATTTACCCCGCAGGTGGTAGAGGATTTCGGAATGGTCGGAATCGAAAAATTAATGGGTGTCTTGGAAGGACAGGAGGAGTAATCATGGGATATAACTATGCGATTGATCATACCAGAGTCAATTACACCACAGGCAATTCCGGCAGACTGTATATTGTCCTCCACTACACCGGTAACAATACAGATACCGCAAAGGCGAACGCTAACTATTTCAGAGGCGCGAATCGCGGTGCATCAGCACACTTATTTGTAGATGAGACCGATGTTTACGAGGTTGTATCACTTAATGACACGGCTTGGGCGGTAGGAGTAGACTACGGAGGGAATCTATTTGGACTCTGTACTAACTCCAACTCTATCAGCATCGAGATGTGTTCCTCCGGCGGGAAGATTGCAGATAGGACAATTAATAACGCAGTAAGCCTGACCAAAAGCCTGATGCAACAGTATGGAATCCCTGCGGATCGCGTTGTCCGCCACTGGGATGTATGCGGTAAAAGTTGTCCTGGATGGGCTGGGTGGCTGCCGGGAAATGAGAGTATCTGGAATGATTTTAAGAACCGCCTAGCGGGCGGGGGAAGCGCAGTAACTGACAAAAAAGAAACCAGAAATGAAGGGAGAGAAACAACTATGCAATGTTTTTACACAGTAGATGGCAAGGGGCCGGTAATTTATTTTGATGGGAGAGAGTTCCACCCGCTGTCACACCAGGATGAAATGACCGTACTGAACAGTATTTACAAGGCAAACAACGGCAAGGATATGCCATGCTTCAGCTGGCAGAGTAAGGCACCGTGGTATGCAAGGCTGCAGGCCGCGGTTAAGAGAACACAGAAGTAAAATAACAGCCCGGAGCCATTGATATGATCCCTGCCTACTTGACAGGGGGCGTATCAATTATGGATTCCGGGCTTGACATTTAATAAATAGTATTTTATAATATAATTGTTAACACGGTAGCAGAAGGGGTTATCGTGTGTCGCAGGTACCCGATCTTGCCTGCGTTGGATTGAAATATAAATAGAGGTAAGTACACCGAAAAAGAACTGTCATTTGGGCAGTTCTTTTTTGGGGGTTATTTTTTTAGAATCCTTTTTAATATTTCGCTCGAGGCTCCGCTAAGAGCTTCTTCGTGAGATTCCTCCCGGACTTCACCGTTTTCGGTAATCCAAGCAATTTTTTGTGTTGGCTTATGAAATACCTCTGTTGCGGAGAGTTCATAAAACACGCTACATTTTTCCCTTATTTTTTCTGCGGAATTTGCTATCTTTGTTAACATTTCCAACTGTTTACAGGAAAAACACTTTAGTTCGGTTTCGGAAAATTCGTCGCTTATGTACCAAGGCATTTCTTTGATTATTTCCTTCTTATTGCTTAATAATTTTTCTTTTCTCATATTATTCTCCCTCAATCATTGCAACAGTGTCGCGGCAGATAGTGCCGTTGTTATTCTCATAAATCGGATCGTCATTTTTAAAAATCCGAAGAAGATTTTTAGATGCGTCATAAGTCCCTACTTTTTTGTCACCGATCAATACCATGTGGCCATCTCCGGCATCTTTGTAGTTTGACATATCATATCTGATATAGGTAAAGTCTTTATCAGGATTGTAAGCAGATTTATCATATCCATCCGGGTAGCCTTTTTTGTATTCAGCGTTGGCAAGCGCCAGTAATTCCTTTGCCATTTCCACTGTAAAGGCAGTGCCGTGTTCTTCTTTAACGCCAAATCCCCAATAAATACCATCTGTTCCAGAAGATTTAACATTTGCGTAATACCCTTTTTGATTCATTATGTTTGTATTCATAAAATATCCTCCTTGATTTTGAGATATTTAATTGTTATAATTTCTTTGATGGGGAGCGGTGGCAAGCCCGCCCTCCCTGTCTTCCCTTAATCTTCCAAGTACTGCTGTATATGTTCAAGTACTCTTTCGATTTTCATGTTCTTGATTTCTTCCTTATCGCTTTCCTTCGCTTCCGTCAAATCATCTTTGATAAAATTCATTAGTAGTTTCAGTTCCTTTTCACTGATTGCCATATCTAAGACCTCCATATTGATTCCTCCTTATTTGTTAAAGCCTTGCCTTCTTTAACTATCTTTATTATAACATATAGCGCACTATATGTCAATTGAATTAGCGCACTAATTTAATATGTTTTCAGCTTTTTCACTGATTGCATCCATATAAAATTGTCTCATGCTTGGGTATCCAGCTTTTTTTGCGGCTTCTTCATACCGTTCAAATTCTTCTGGTTTAACACGAAAACGTATCTCTTTTAGTTTCTCTAAATATTTCATCGTATATTCTTTTTGCTTTTCATTATATGTCATATTCCACACCTCCTCTTTTAAAGTATATCATAGATTAGATTAGTGCACTATATGCAATATGCACAATATTAGCGCGCTAATTATGTGTGATATGACAATTAAAAAAGGCCCGGGCTTGCCCCGGGCTAATGTGGTGGGAAAGGAGCTAAAGTAGTGAGGAGTAGCTCCCTTATGTTAAGTAAACAATCTTGTGACCTTAAACTTACGGCAATTGCGATATAGTGAAGTAGTTTTTTTCCGGCTTATCAGGACTTTATTTACACCAGCATAAGTAGCCTTTCTTCCTATATAATAGTATCAAATAGTATCAATCAGAACCGATGAAACTTATCCGGTTAGCAACACGTTAGTAACAAGAAAATCCTAAGAACGCCGTATTTACGGGAAATACTTTTACCTGAGTTTAAATAAGTCTTAAAATGCATCTTCAATGTTAATTGAGGATGCATTTTTTTGACATTGAGGAGGGCTTATGGTAAACTAAGGACAGAATTATCTGCACATGTGCGTATAAACGGGCGTATGCCGGATAAAAGATATAAATAATATTATATGAACGAGGTGAGTGCAGTGGATAAGTACGAATATAAGTTAAAGACAGAACAGATGCTTGAACTTATGGAAAGCGGTGCATATAATAAAGCCGCCGAGATTGCGGATACCATCGACTGGAAGAGAGTCAGAAACGCCACTATGCTGACGAATGTCAGTGACATATATGAGAGGAACGGGGACAATCAGAAGAGTTATGAGGTTCTGAATATTGCTTATCATCGTGCAGAAGGCAGCAGGAAGGTTATCTATCGTTTATGCGCTCTGGCACTTAAAACGGGAAATGTGGATGAAGCCATTGACTATTATGATGATTTTATGCAGGTTGCGCCGAAGGATCCCAACCAGCATATTTTGAGATACAAGATATTAAGAGCCAGAAGGGCTCCGGTTGAGCAGCAGATTGAGGCTCTCGAGGAGTTTAAGAAGGCAGAGTACATTGAAGAATGGGCGTATGAACTGGCCAGATTGTATCAGGAGGCCGGTATGACGGCAGAGTGTCTGGAGGAATGCGACGACCTGATTCTCTGGTTCAGCGAAGGAAAGTTTGTTTATAAGGCGATGGAACTCAAGATGCAGTATAAACAGCTGACACCTTCACAGCAGGAGAAGTATGACCATCGCTACGAAAAGATTGAATCAGAGACAGAAGAACTTCCTGACCTGACAGAATATCAGGCGAGGAAGGCAGCTCTGACGTCAGACGAGCTGGACGGTGATGAGGCGGATGACACGGACGCGCCGGCAGAAGTAGATGAGGGTGTGTATGAACCGGCAGATGACGATGAGGTTCCGGCTGAAGAGGATTCAACAGAGCGGGAGCCGAATCACGAGGAGATGCCGGAGACAGAAGAGGAGCCGGATGACCTTCCGGTAGATGAGACGGTGCAGAGACTGGAGCAAAAAGGAATTGGCAGCAGGATGAAGCTGGAGGATGCTCTGCAGAGTCTTTTGCGGCCTAAAAAGGAAGAACCTGAGCCAGAAGAGGAAGAGCTTGAAGAAGATGTGCCTGAGCTTGAGGCGGCAATCGAGGAGATCGAATCAGTAATTGATCTGGAACTTGTAAATGAATATGCAGTGAAGCGTAAAAGAGAGATTCACTTTGACAAAGATTTGGAAGAATTGAAAGCGGAACCTCTGGAGGAAGAACTCTCCGATGATATAGAGGAAGATCCGTCTCAGGAAGAGACTGCGGCAATCGAAGCTGCGGATGAAGAACTGCAGGAAGCGGCAGAGGAAATTATCAGCGAGGTATTCTCTGAGGAAGCTCAGGGGGCGGCGGAAGCGGGACTCTTAGAAGAGACAGCAGAGACGGAAGGTATTGACGGCGATTTACTGGAAGAAGTTCTGGAATCGGCAGAAGCGGAGCTTTGGGATGAGGAGCCTTTGGAAGAGGATGTGGATTCTGCAGAAGAACCATGGGATGAAGAGGCGTTAGAGGATACAGAGGAAGAGCCGTTGGAGGAAGAACTGCTGGAAGATTCAGAAGAAGAACTGATTGAAGAGGAACCAGTGGTAGAGCAGGCAGCGGAGCTGTCGGAAGACTCTTATGAGGAACTGGCTGAAGAAGAGCCAGTGGAAGAACACGCAGTAGAAGAGTTACAGGAAGAGCCAGTGGAAGCGCTGCCGGAAGAAGTGCCGGCATATGACTTAGCAGAAGAGATTACCGGGAACGAATTACTGGAAGATTCCGGGGAAGAACTGCTGGAGGAAGAGTCCACTTATGGTTTAGAAGAGGAATTTACCGAGGACGAATTACTGGAAGATTTCACGGGGGATCTGCCGGAAGAAGAGTCTGCGTATGGTTTAGAAGAGGAGTTTAACGAGGATGAAATAGGGGAAGATTCTACGAATGATCTGCCGGTCGAGGAACACCCGTATAGTATAGAAGAAGAATTCTCAGAGGAAGACATATTGGAGGATGCAGAGGAAGGATTCCCGGAGGACGAACCGTTCACAGAAAACGAAGTTGAACTTCAGGAGGAGCCAGATGTAGAAGAATCTGAGAGAATAGAAGAAGCAGCAAAAGCAGATAATATTAAGCAGGAGAATAAAAAGCCGGTGAATGACGATCAGGTTGAAGGCCAGCTCAGCATCGAAGATATATTGATGGGTATGGGACATGATGACCAGAAGGAACCGGCAGAAGAGGACAAGATGGAAGAAAAGAAGAAAAATGCGGAACCGATACTGCCGCCGGATATTCAGAGACTGATAGATGAGATTGAGGGGGTGCTGCCTGAGGAGCCTCAGCCGGTGAGAAGAACGGCGGGACGGGCTGACGAACCACGTGAGAATATGGGAGCAATTACGCAGCAGCTCCGTATCGACGATATTGCAGAGTTCCTGGATGCTTCAGACGATCTGGAGGAAGATATGGAAGGCTTTATTGACGATCTTCCAGAGGAAGTTGATGAGTTTGCTCCAAGGACAGAACAAGAGGCATATGAGGATGACTATGCCGGCGAGTATGAAGACTCTTATGAAGAAGAGTACGATGATGCAGAGGAATCCTATCAAGACGAAGAAGAGGAATTTACGGCAGAATATGAAGAAGCCGATGAACTCTATGATGATGAATATGACGACGGATATGACGGACAGGATGAATTTGAAGAGGAGTACGAAGAAGATTATTCTGAAGATGAGTTTGATGACGGTGAAACATATGAGGAAGACTACGAGGATGCCGGGACAGAATCATATGAAGAAGAGTATGATCAGGATTACTATGATGAGTATGAGGAGGAACTGGCAGAATACGATGCAGAGGAGCCTTCTGATGATATAGAAGATATAGCGGCTGGGCTGGAAGAAGAGTTCCGCCCGAATCCGGAGCATGCGGAGGGATTTGACGACAGGGAGATTCCAGACGATGATGACGGTATTGATATTATGTCTGCAACGACCCCGCTGAGCCGGAAAGAGACCGCTAAGATGATTGCTACAGGCAAGACTGCGCCGCTTCCGCTCAATGAGATATCCGATGCCCTTTCTATGTCAGACACGGGATTTGTCGTCCATGGAAGATATGATCTGGAGACACAGAGCGGGATCGGGACAAGGGCCGGACTTACCGAGGAGCAGAAAAAGTTATTCTCCTATTTTGTTCCGGTACGCGGCATGAGTGAGCAGCTTGTGGATGTACTTGAACAGGATCATAACTGTTCAAACCGCAATGGAACTTCCAAAACGGGCAACCTTCTCATTATTGGAAATAAAGGGAATGGAAAAACAGTTCTGGCTGTGGACGTTGTAAAAGCAATCCAGAAGCAAAGAAACATCAGACAGGGTAAGGTTGCAATCGTTACGGGCGATTCTTTGAATAAGAAGAAGATCAGTGATATTTTTGAAAAATTGTACGGCGGAGCTCTGATCATTGAGAAGGCTGGGAAGCTGAATGAAAAGACCGTGGCAAGGCTGAATAAGGCGATGGAAAGAGATACGGGAGAGATGATGGTGGTTCTGGAGGAACAGAGAAAGCCTCTGGACAGACTGCTTTCTTCTAACAGGGAGTTCCGCAGGAAGTTTACAAGCCGTCTGGAAGTGCCGATTTTCATTAACGATGAGCTTGTAACATTCGGCCAGACGTATGCCCAGGAGAACGGATACCGAATCGATGAGATGGGAATTCTTGCACTATACAGCAGGATTGATGCACTTCAGAGAGAGGATCATGCAGTTACAGTAGCTGAAGTTAAGGAAGTCATGGATGAGGCTATGGAGCATTCTCAGAAGGCATCTGCTAAGAAGCTGGTAAAACGAGTATTTGGCAAAAATACGGATGATGCTGACAGGATTATCTTGTCAGAAAAGGATTTTAATATATAATAGTGAAAAACAGACAGATTCTGCCGAGTCTGTCTGTTTTATTTCCGGACGGTAAATATTTTTGGAACATTCTGTATCAGAACTCTGTGACTTGCAGAGAAGGATTTCTCTTTCCTTTTCCGGTCATATCAAGTATAATTGAACATATAAAATACGAGCAGTGAGGTGGGCTTATGGGAAAGAATAAAACCGTACAAAAGAAAGTGAAGCCTTATGAAATTGGGGAATTAGACCAGTATCTGTTCGGCCAGGGGACACATTATGAGATCTATAAAAAGCTTGGTGCCCACAAGGTGACAGTGAGGGGAAAAGAAGGAGTTTACTTTGCGGTATGGGCGCCGAATGCAAGGCGTGTGTCTGTAGTGGGTGACTTCAACGAATGGGACTTTGAAGAGAATTATATGGAACGACAGGAACCCGAGGGAATCTATACCTGTTTTATTCCCGGGGTTCAGGACGGGGATTTATATAAGTTCTGTATAGAGACGATGCAAGGAAAACGGCTCTTCAAGGCAGATCCATTTGCCAATTATGCGGAGATGCGTCCGGGGACGGCTTCCAGAATTACAGACATTTCGCATTTGTCATGGACGGACGGCGAATGGATGGAAGCAAGGAAGGACTGGGACAGCAGGGAAAATCCACTGGCTATTTATGAGGTGCACCTGGGTTCCTGGATGAGACATCCGGGCAGGGAAGACGAAGGGTTTTACACCTATAGAGATTTTGCCAAAGCCATTGTGAAGTATGTGAAAGAGATGGGGTACACCCATGTAGAGCTTATGGGGATGGCAGAACATCCTTTTGACGGCTCTTGGGGATACCAGGTGACCGGATATTACGCGCCTACATGCAGGTATGGTACGCCGGAAGATTTTGCTTATATGATTAATTATCTGCACCGGAATAAGATCGGGGTTATCCTGGACTGGGTACCTGCACATTTCCCGAAGGATGCACATGGGCTGGCTGATTTTGACGGTACGCCTGTCTTTGAGTATGCGGATCCTAAAAAGGGAGAGCATCCGGACTGGGGCACTAAGATTTTCGATTATGGCAAACCGGAGGTTCAGAATTTCCTGATTGCCAATGCGCTGTTCTGGATCGAGCATTATCATGTGGACGGTTTGAGAGTAGACGCGGTGGCGTCTATGCTTTATCTGGATTACGGCAAGCAGGACGGACAGTGGGTAGCCAATAAGTACGGCGGCAATCAGAATCTGGAAGCAATCGCATTCTTCAAGCATTTGAATTCCGTTGTTCTGGGCAGGAACCAGGGTGCGATGATGATTGCAGAGGAATCGACCGCATGGCCGAAAGTGACAGGTTCTCCCGAGGATGACGGGCTGGGATTCAGCCTGAAGTGGAATATGGGCTGGATGCATGATTTTACAGAGTATATGAAGCTGGATCCGCTGTTTAGGAAGAATGCACACTATCAGATGTCATTTTCTATGGAGTATGCTTACAGTGAGAACTATATACTGGTGCTTTCGCATGATGAGGTGGTGCATTTAAAGTGCTCCATGCTGAATAAGATGCCGGGGGAAGGCTTTGATAAGTTTGCAAATCTGAAGGCAGCATATGCGTTTATGATCGGGCATCCGGGGAAAAAGCTGCTCTTTATGGGACAGGACTTTGCTCAGCTTAGGGAGTGGAGCGAAGAACGGGAACTGGACTGGTTTTTGCTTTCCGAGGAGCCGCATCAGCAGATACAGAGATTCTACCGCGACCTGCTTCATTTATATAGGAAGAACAAAGCGCTTTATGAGCTGGATGCGGATCCGGAAGGGTTCGAATGGATCAACAAGGATGATACGTTCCGTAGTATTTTCAGTTTTGTTAGGCATTCAAAGGACAATAAAAAGAACCTGTTGTTTGTATGCAATTTTACGCCGGTTGACAGACCGGATTACCGGGTTGGCGTTCCGAGACGGAAACAGTATAAGCTTGTATTGAACGGTGATGATAAGGAGTATGGCGGAAGCGGTGAGGAGAGACCTTTGGTTTATAAGGCTGAGAAACAGGAATGTGACGGAAGGAAGTATTCTTTTGCATATCCGCTGCCGGGATATGGGGTAGCTGTATTTGAATTTTAAGTTAATTAATAATTTTGGTACCGTAAAATGGCTCACATTGTCATTGAGCGGTACCACTTTTATATATAACGGCCGACGCCTCATAGGAAGATCAGATAAAAAGAATTTTGAGGAGAATTGTGATGGGGAAAAGTCAAAAAGAATGCGTTGAGTTCCGGTTTTATGAAAAACCTGACCAGGAACCGGTTATTGCATTGACAGGAGAAAAATGGAATCGTGATTATGGGGAAGGAAATGAGGCGCTTCATTTTCATAATATGGCAGAAATTGGTTACTGTTATAATGGAAAGGGCCAGGTGGTGTTAGATAAAGAAAGTCTTGATTATCAAGGCGGGTCCTTTACCTTTATACCTCAGAATTATCCACATACAACGATCAGTGATGGCTGCAGCCAGTGGGAGTTTTTGTATTTTGATTCAGAAGATCTTATTTTGGAGGCTTTTAGCGACAACATATATAAAGGGGAAAAGATTAGGACTAGTATAAATAAAAATGCATTTGTATTTTCTATAGATCAGGTACCGTATCTGGGCAACCTGGTATTAATGATTTTTGAACTTACCAGTCAGGGTGGGAATTACGCGAAGGATTCTATACGATTTGCATTAGTTAATATTGTCCTGCAGGTCCTGAGGATAAAAGAAATGGATGTGCAGTCGGTCGGATCAGTTAACAAAAGCAAGATTGTGTATGCTTTGGAGTATATTAATGATCATTATCAAGAGGATATCATGATCCATGAGCTGGCGGAATGCTGTCATTTAAGTGAGACACATTTCCGCAGGCTTTTTCAATCTGATATGAATATGACGCCTGTAGAATATATCAATCTCATACGTGTGCAGGCAGCCTGCGACCTGATGAAAAAGGAAGACTGCCATATGGAAAAAGTGGCTGTCCGGGTGGGGTATCAGACGATGTCTACTTTTAACAGAAACTTTAAACAAATTATAGGGATAAGCCCTTATCAGTGGAAGAAGCAGATAACATCAGGTTTAGGGGGGCGGAGAAAATATCAGGTTCATGCGAAAAAGGGATGGGAATTTTAAAAAATCAGGGTTTATATAGCTGGAATGTGGATAAATAAGCGGAGTCTTGCAATGTGAATGAGGAATCATCTGTGGTGCAAGGCTCCATTTTTTATATAATGGGACTGTCGGGAAATAGACACCCCCATTATATAAAACCTTCCGGGGGATGCACACGCCGCGATAAGGTATATAGCCGCAAAGCGGCATCGCGGCGGCGCTAAAGTGTGCAAGCCCCTCATGAGTGAGGGGGCGGGGAGTTGAGGTGGGCTTTCCCACTTTATTCAGAATTTTGCTGTTAATATAATGAAAATGGTCGAATTTGCTTTTTTTACGAGCATTAATGATAACAATAGGGAAAATGTGGATGGTATAATATATCCATAAACAAACAACGGACAAGTTAGAATTTATACAATATGTACATATTCTGACTGGTCTAAAGATATACCGGTATAATGGTTTAAAATCCAAAAGAAATGGATCTAAATGAATCAAAAGCAGCACATTAATTTGTATGGAGGAAAGAAAATGAAGAAGAGAATTGTCGCACTTTTACTTACAGTTGCTATGGCCGGCGGACTTATTGCGTGTGGAGGCGGCGAAAAAGCAGACACGGCAAAGGAAGAAAAAACGAGTGAAGAAAGCAGTAAGGGAGACAGCCTGACCATATGGTGCTGGGATCCTGCATTCAGTATTGTAGCTTTGGAAGAAGCCGAGGCAATATATCAAAAGGAGAATCCGGACTTTGAACTTAACATTGTGGAGACTCCGTGGGAGGATGTACAGACAAAACTGACGACGGCAGCTACATCAGGCGATTTAAGTACTCTGCCGGATATTCTGCTGATACAGGATAATGCGTTTCAGAAAAACACATTAAGCTATCCGGATGCTTTTGTAGATTTGACTGATTCTGGAATACAATTCAGTGAATTCAGCCCTGGTAAAGTGGGATTCTCAACTGTTGACGGAAAGAATTATGGGGTTCCGTTTGATAATGGGACATGTATCGGCTGCTACCGGACAGACTACCTGGAGCAGGCAGGGCTGACAATTGATGACTTTACAGATATTACATGGGATCAGTACATAGAAAACGGG
Organism: Faecalicatena contorta; assembly: GCF_001404335.1. Taxonomy (GTDB): domain Bacteria; phylum Bacillota; class Clostridia; order Lachnospirales; family Lachnospiraceae; genus Faecalicatena; species Faecalicatena contortus_B. Next base: position 123,208 of record NZ_CYZU01000007.1, on the reverse strand, counting down.
AAAAAGGTTTTAGAGGCAACAGGAAAGCCGCTAATGACACAATATGGCGGAGAGCCTGACCTGATCTGTGAGATGCTGCAGTCAACAGGCGAGTCTATGTTCAAGGAAGACGGCAGTGCGAATCTTTCAGACAATGAGGTTTTGGAAAAATCATTGGAAATATACGCAGAACTTGTTGAAACAGGAGTTCTTCAGCTGGTAAATGACTGGAATGCTTACGTTGAAACCATTACTAAGGGGAATGTAGCAGGTACAATTAATGGCTGCTGGATCCTTGGAACGATTCAGAGTTCTGAAGACCAGGCCGGAAAATGGGCGATTACAAACATGCCGAAGATGGACGGCGTTGATAACGCAACTAATTATTCAAGTAACGGCGGATCAAGTTGGGCAGTTACCTCCAATTCCGAAAACCCGGAACTTGCAATTGATTTCTTAAATAAGACATTTGCGGGAAGCGTAGAATTTTATGAAAACATTCTGCCATCTACAGGCGCCCTGACAACGTATCTTCCGGCAGGCGACAGTGCAGTATATGCAGAACCGCAGGAGTTCTTTAACGGGGATGCAATTTATGAGAAGATAACAAAGTATGCAGGCGAGGTTCCAAGCAACATTACCGGTATGTATTACTTTGATGCAAGAGATGCAGTGGCAACAGCTCTGAGCAACGTGGTCAACGGAGCTGACATTCCTTCTGAATTAAAGACTGCACAAGATACAGTAGAATTTAGTATGGGTAAATAAAGAACCCTGATATGCTTAGAGATGGATCAGTTTGGGGTCAAACTGGTCCATTTTAAATTAAAGGAGGCAAAGGCGTGGATAACAAGAAAAGAAAGAAGAGGATGACTCTGAGCAGGCGGGGCAGCCTGACGGGCTGGGCATTTCTGGCTCCCGGGGCAATACTGATTTTGTTTATGAGTTTTATTCCGATTTTCAAAGCACTTCTTATATCGTTTCAGACAGGAGTAGGTGCGGGAACCAAGTTTAACGGAATAGGAAATTATGTCAGAATGTTCCAGGATAAAGTGTTTATGGAAACATTGACAAATACACTATTTTACCTAATACAAATACCTGTAATGATACTGTTTGCACTGATACTGGCTACAATACTTAACAAGCCCAATCTACGGTGCAAGGGATTTTTCAGGACATGCATATTCCTTCCCTGTGCGACTTCGCTTGTTTCCTATTCTCTCGTGTTTAAGTCATTGTTTGCAGCAGATGGCCTGATCAATTTAATCTTGTTAAATACGGGGGTTTTTTCTGCGCCTTATGATTTCCTGGGTCATCCGATGAGCGCGAAAATCATCATTATTGTTGCTATGGTGTGGCGGTGGACAGGCTATAATATGGTATTTTATTTATCCGGTCTTCAGAATATAGAGCAATCGGTTTATGAAGCAGCTAAGATCGACGGGGCGAATGCCTTCCAGCAATTTTGGAAAATTACCATTCCTCTGTTGAAGCCGACTCTTGTACTCACTGCCATCATGTCTGTAAACGGAGTACTGCAGCTCTTCGATGAATCTGTGAACCTGACAAACGGCGGACCTGGAAATGCGACATTATCCATGTCACATTACATATATAATGTTTCCTTTAAATATGTGCCGAACTTTGGCTATGCAGCAGCAATGTCCTTCTTGATTATGATAATGGTTGCTGTTATGGCATTTGTTCAGATGAAAGTAGGTGATAAGCGTGATTAAGGCAAAAAGATCTGTACCATATATTGTTTTGATTATAGCTTCTGTAATCAGTGTGTTCCCGTTTTTATATATGGGGGTATCAGCTACGAACAAAAGTATTGATATTATTAATGGAAAATTATTTCCGGGGACCTACCTCATAGAAAATTTAAAAAATCTGCTGGCAAATCAGTCTGTGGGAACTGCATTGTGGAATTCATTTAGATATGCGGTTATCCTGACATTTATCAGCCTGCTGGTCTGCTCCCTGGCCGGCTATGGGTTCGAAATATATCATGACAAGGCGAAAGATATACTAATGGCTGTGATTCTAATGGCCATGATGGTGCCTTTTGTTGCAACTATGATACCTTTGTTCCAAATGTTTTCGAAGGCCAAACTGCTCAATACTGCATTAGGCTTTGTACTGCCTACAATATCCACGCCTCTGATGATTATGTTTTTCAGGCAGAGTGCCCGGTCCTTTCCTTATGATATCATTGAGGCAGCAAAAATTGATGGATTAAATGCACTTCAGATATTTTTCCGTATGTTTATGCCAACAATGCGTTCAACTTATGCGGCAGCGGCAACGATAATATTTATGAATGCCTGGAACAATTATTTATGGCCAAAGGTCATTATGCTTACAGAAGAAAGTATTACGATGCCGATGCTGGTGGCAAACCTTACAGCAGGATATGTAACAGATTATGGCATGCTCATGCTGGCGGTTTCGATCTGTACGCTGCCTACCGTAATCGTATTCTTTGCTCTGCAGAAGAGCTTTGCCGAGGGGATTACAGGCGCTGTAAAATAAATACTTTTAAGTATACGATAAATGAACGAAATACGGATAAAAGAAACTGGAAGGCTATGAAAATAAATTGTAAGGAGAATTTAAATGACAAACAGAGAAAATTTCATATCTTTGATTAGGAGAAAAGGATATGAGCATGTACCCGTTGAGTTTGTGCTTTGTCCCTCTTTGCAGGAACAAATAAAAGAGCGGTTCGGAACAGACGATTATGAAGAGTACTTTGGATTTCCATGGAAGAAAATAGAAGATATCCGATTAATTGATCATGATACTGAGATATACCGTCCGTTTTTTAATCCGCCTTTGGCTGAAAAGGGGGAAATAGACAAGTGGGGAGTCGGACACGAATCCTCCCCCAACAGTATGCATATGACATATATGCGGCATCCGCTGGAGAATGCAGAGAGTCTGGAGGATCTGCAGGCTTACCCGTTCCCCGATTTTGCCAATGGATATAAGGAACATCAGAAGGAACAGGTGGAGGATGCGAAAAAACGTGATCTGATAGCGCTGGGTGATATGCAGATTACACTTTGGGAGATCTCCTGGTATCTGAGAAGTATGGAAGAACTCTTCTGCGACATGATGGAAGGCAGTGATATGGCAGAGTTTATGTTTGACAAAGCTCTGGAAATGGCGAAAGTTCGTGCGGAATCCTATGTAAAAGCGGGGGTGGATGCACTCTTCTTCGGGGATGATATTGGTATGCAGCATACAATTATGATGAGTGAAGATCTGTATTGTGAATGGATAAAGCCAAGGCTGAAGGCGCTGATCGATCATGTAAAAGCAATCAACCCTAAGGTTATTATTTTCTATCATTCCTGCGGATTCATAGAACCGCTGATACCACATTTGATTGATGCAGGCGTTGATGTGCTGAATCCAATTCAGAGTGAGTGCATGGATTTTGAAGAAATTTACCGGAAATATGGAGACCGGATTTCATTCCATGGAACGATAGGCACACAGACGGTTATGCCCTTTGGGACACCGGAGGAAGTAAAGGCGGAGGTGTGGAAAAACCTGGATATTGCAGGTGAAAAGGGCGGCCTTATGGTGGCGCCGACACATATGCTGGAGCCGGAAGTGCCAATGGAGAATATTCTTGCTTATGTGGAGGCATGCAGGGAGTATAAGACGAGAGGATAGAGTCTGGGTGAGAGTTTATGTGCCAGCGGTTATAGAAAACTGCTGGTACGGATAATGGAGGAGAGAGATGAAAGGAATACCAAAAAGAATCATTTCCCTTGGTATGGCATTTTGTATGGCTTCATTACTGGCCGTATCAGGAGATTATGAAGTTGTTAAGGCAGAAGAACCAGCGCAGTTTAATATGTCACAAAGCGGTACAACAGGTGAAGAAGACTGGTCTAAACTGCGGATTGATATGGGAGGGCCTGAGACCAACGCAAATTCCGGATATATGGGTACCCCTCTTGCAAACGGGCTGTTTTCGGTCAGGCAGAACGGAGGAGTACAGGAGGATGTGTTTCCTCTGAACCACTCAATATTCTGGTCAGGCGATCCGGAATACAGAGACTACTTATATGAAGGGAATGAGGGATACGAGAATTCCCCGGAGACACGTTCAGCAGCTTATAATAAGCTGGTAGATACCCTGAAACAGGCGTATTCAGAAGGGATAAGCAAAGAAGAAAGAGACACTTTAATGGAGTCTATCTCAGGTACGACACAGGATATGTGGCTGGCAGACCTGCACAGTGCATTTATTTCTGCAGGACGTATGAAAATGGCATTTCCGGAGTTGACGGGTACGACGGATTACAGCCGTATTCTGGATCTGGACACGGCAACGTCTGAAATTGCATTTAAAAAGGACGGCGTTGCTTATCTGCGAGAAACTTTCATGAGCAATCCGGACAATGTCATGGTGACCCGGATTACGAATGAGGCGGATTCACCTATGGGAATGGAGCTTTCGCTTCAACTGCATGATTATGCAGTAGGAAAAAGTGAGTATAATAAAGTTACCGTAGATACGGAAAAAAATGAAGTCGTAATGACGCAGCGTGCACCGTATGACTTTGGAGCAGACCGCTGGGACGAAAACAGGGGAACACTGTTAGAGGCAAGAGCAAAGATTGTTTTGCCGGATGGCGGAGATATCCAGGCAGATGGCACGACATTGAAGGTATCAGGCGCAAAAGAAATTCTTGTACTCTATACGTGTGAAACCAGTTTTAAGGATGCGTTTACTGATCCGTCAAACAGCGGTGTAGACTACAGCGGCAAGGTAAGGACAACGATGGATAATGCATCAGAGAAATCTTATGAGGAATTGAGAGAGAGACATCTGGAAGAGTATCGCTCCCTGTTCAGAAGATTTTGGATTGATATGGATGGCAGTAATATTACTGCAGGAAATGGTTCACAGATCAGCCCGTATGAGTATGCCCGCAACTATCAGTATGGAAGGTACATCAGTATTTCCTGTGAAAGGGCTAATTCAGTAATGCCTCACGGCCTGCTGGGTATGTGGTCAACATCCTGGAAGGGCCCGAATGAAGGCGCCTATTTCCTGAATGAAAATATGGAGAAGATGCAGGCAATCAAGGGAGCGGGAAATCTGTCGGATTCCTCTGACAGCCAGTATAACTACATAACAAGCTGGACTAATGAACAGACCGGGCAGCGGACGGCGCAGGATATATACGGTGCAGAGGATGGCGCATGGATGATGTCCCATTCTACCGGAATCTGGGCAAAATCCGGAATGTGGGGCGGTACGGTTGAGTATGGTTCATGGCTCGCAGGCGGCATCTGGGCGCTGGACTCACTGTATGATAAATATGACTTTACAGAAGATATTGAACTTTTGAAAGAGTATTATCCTTTGCTGGAAGGTGCAGCTAAATTTGCCCTGAGTACTCTGATTGATGTTGATGGAGTTAACGGAGAGTTAAAAGGCTACAAGGTTGTGGCGCCGTCAGGTTCGCCGGAGCACTGGTACTGGGTTGACAATACAAAGATTGCATTTGATGTGGCATCGGTGAGCGATACACTTCTCTACTACAATCTCTTTAACATGATGGAAAACGGGGCTAAGGATTTAAAGCATGCGGGAATCTCCTATGATGAAGCCTTGTTAGAGCGGGTTCTTGAGGCAAGAAGCCAGATGATGCCGCTGGAAATGTTTATTGATGAGGAGACCGGAAGGCTGAAAGAATGGTATAATGAGTATTCGATCGGGGACGCATACCACAGACATGCCTCTCATCTGCTTGGCCTGTTCCTTGGACATATCAATATTAATGAAGCAGATACTCCGGAGCTTTACTATGCACAGCAGGCAGAGACTGAGCGCTGGATTACTGCAAACGGCGGTACGCACCCTGACAGATCTCTGATGGCAATGCGGGCAGGCTTTGAAGATTTTGCTTTTGCCAATATGACATGTGGAGTTGTAGGAACGGGATATGGACATGCTGCTGTTATGCAGTGGATGCCGGTCGCAAGTTCTATTGCAGAATCTGTGGTAGACAGCAGATTTGACCAGATCAATCTTATGGAGAACCTGCCGTCAGCATGGAGCAGCGGTACAGTAAAGGGAATTCGTGCAAGAGGGGGGTATCAGTTAAGCCTGACCTGGGAAAACGGAGAGCTTATCAATTGTGTAATTGATTCGCCGACAGGGGAAACACCACGAGTTCTGTATAAAGGCGAACCGGTTGTGTTGTCTGAGGATACCCGTTTTACAGTAAACCGTGCGGGTACGACTCTTGACGAACTGATTTATGAGGCAGAGGAAAAAATGGAAGGTAAGTATACCGAAGAAAGTAAGAATGCTCTTCGGGCAGCGCTGGAAAGCAATGATTATGATACGATCTCTGCGGCATTACTGGCGATGGTGCCCTTTAACTTTGTTATCACTGAAGTTACAATTGAAACAGAAGACGATCTGAAGGTACTGACAGAAAAAGGCCAGATGCTTCAGCTCACGGCAAAAAGTGAAAAAGAAAATGCGGAGTATAAATGGAGCATCAAAGAAGTAGGCGGAGGAAGCGCCGAAAAAATAGCATCGGTTGATGAAAATGGTGTTGTCACCGCGATCGGAGGAGGAAAGGTTCTGGTGACAGCAGCCATAGAAGGAGAGTCCAGGTCAACCGCATCTGTAGAACTGCTGGTAGAGGCCGGTACAGATGTGATAAAAGAAAGCATTGATGACAGGGATGCCAGACTGCAATATTCCGGCGGCTGGTCTCCATGGGACGAAGCAAAGCATTTTAACGGAACAATAACCTGGACGCGTAATGCAGGGGAAACGGTAGCACTGGACTTCACAGGAACAGGATTTGATATTATCGGCAGTTGTGGCGATCATATCGGTAATTATAAATTGATTTTGGATGGTAAGGTTATTGCTGAAAGTGTCGGCCCAGATGGGAAGCAAGGATACGGTCTTGTTACATATTCTGCTTCTGGCCTGGAAGACGGCGAGCATAGCCTGATCATTGAAACTCTTGGAAAGCAGTTTGATGCCGATGGTTTTAATATATATGAAAATGTTCCGGCAGTAACAGACCGTAAAGTTCTGATTGAAGAATATAATAAGGCTTTGAAAATTACTGATGAGAATCAGTTTACGCCGGAAAGCTGGGCAGCCTTAAAAGATGCCATGGGAGCAGCCCTGGCAGTTATTAATAATTTTGACGCCGCGCAGGCAGATATTGATCTGGAAAAGGAAGCGTTGAAGTTTGCAAGAGAAGGACTTGAGGACCGGAAGCCGAAGTTCACAGTTAGCGTTATACGCGGAACCGGAGCGGGTGAATATGAAGAAGGCCAGGAAGTAACGGTAACAGCAGACCCGGCAGAAGAAGGGAAACAATTTAAGAACTGGTCGGTAGAAGGCGTTGAAATACCCAATAATACACAGAGCAGCATTACATTTACAATGCCCGCTAATGATGCAGCTTTTACTGCAAATTATGAGTTGATTCCGGAATTATCTGATGAAGCAGGTATCACTGAGGTTCAGGTGAACGGCACCAAAGGGGTTATTGCAGAGAATGTAATCAATGTGGTACTGCCAGTTGGTGCCAGCCTTACAGAAGACCCGGGCGATATTGTGATTACACTGAAACATGAAAAGGCCAAAGTAGAGGATCTTAAGACAGCAGATCAGGGTGCAACATGGAGCTTTTCCGTAATTGCGGAGGATGGCGTTACTGTTAAAGATTACATAATAAACGTCAGCATAGCAGAGGATATAAAGGGGCAGAACGAGATGGACGTTGCAGCGGCAAAAGAATTTGCCTTACAGAACGACTGGACCATTTCTATGGATACAGCAAACACGCAGGATCTTGTAGAAGCTTATGTTCTGGCTCAATTGGATGCTATTATACCAGATGACGTAGAAACCGTACTGGAGATGGGGGAAGTAATTCCGGCAAGCGAAGGAACTATGGAAGATCCGGAAGGTACTGACGGAACTTACAGCTTTACTGTTACCCTTTCAAAAGGTGAAGATGCAGATAAGGCAGAAGATTATGTGGAAATAAAAGATGCTAAGATAGAAGCCTCTATTTATACTGCCAGCCCAAAGGTAACGGTAACTGTAGAAGGCGAAGAGACCATAACTGCAGGTGATAAGGTGATTCTTACGGCAGCTGCAGAAAATATTACTGACCCGGGTTATAAATGGTATAAGAATACTGTAAGTTCAACAAACGGTGCAGCGTTAATTGGTGAGAATGACAGCCGGCTGGAAGTGACTGCAGAGATTGGGACAACCTATTATTACTGTGAAGTAAACGGAACGGTAAGTAATATTGTCCGGATTAATGCAGAAGAAAAAGTATACGGGATTGTAAGCGGTGAGACAGATAAATCATGGCAGACAGGAGATAAAGACGGACTGACGGTTAAGGTAGATGCTCCTTTCGATAAGTATACCGGCACTGAAGTAGACGGAAAACCTGTAGAAGAAAAGTATCTGACCGTGGATCATAAAGGTTCAACTGTAACTTTAAAGCCTGAATTTATGAACGGCTTGGAACCCGGAAAGCATACGGTGGCAATTCTGTTTGAAGATGGAAGGGCGGATAGTGAATTTGCCGTATCAAAGGCCGGAGATACGGACAATCCGGGCGGTACATCCAAACCAGGAGACACATCTAAACCAGGGGATCCATCCAAACCGGGGAACAACTCTAAGCCAGGAAGTACCTCAAAACCAGGTGCAGCCTCTTCTGACAAAGTGACACCGAAAACAGGTGACCAGACCAATGTTATTTGGGGATTTGCCGTATGCGGAGTTTGTGTAATTGCTATTCTGGCAGTGCTTATAATGAAGCGCAGGAGAAGCGGAAAATAGAATACGCAGGGGACTTACTAACACATGTTCCGCAGGCGCATTAAAAAGAAGCACCGGAGGAATGCCTAATTAGATAAAGTTTATATGCAGTTACAAAAAAGGAGCGCTGACAACAGTCAGGCTCCTTTTTTCTGTTTCATCCGCTTGATAACCTTCAGCCGGGTGAAATCCTCACGCTCCTTCTCTTCCAGTGCATTCGTAATACTATATACAAGCTTAGAATACATAGGAATCGTGATATTCTGCAGCGCATTTGCCCGTTTCTGAGTCTTCTTAATATTAGCCGCTAGGCGGTAGGCCGCATTTTCTACCATAGAAAGCTTTACGGTCAGGTCTTTAACCTTGCGGAAGGCCTCGGTAGCCAGGTCGATGGATTCTTTGGTTGTACTGAAAGAATACGTAGGAGCATTATTTCCAGGTACATATTTTACATGGGGGATCTCAGTTCCCATAATACTGCGGGTTTGTATTGTGATGGAGTTCTCAATAGGCACAGTATAGGCAAGCTGCGATACCATGCTGATCCCATGCTCAATATTGGCTCTCTGCAGACACTGGTATGCATAAGTGAACGTGGTGTCGATCTCATCTTGTATACCTCGGGCCTCATCAATCAGATTCATCAGTTCACGGATAAGGATATTCCTTTTTTTATCCATCAGGTCGTATCCCTGTCTTGCAAGAGCCAGAGAATTCTTTGCCAGCATGAGATTTCCTTTGGTGGGGAAGGTACGTGGATCCATGCAGTTCCTCCTTTTAACACTTGATTAGTCAGAATATTCTGAATATGGAGCTCATTGGGGTCAGACCCCTAATAGTATTTGTCGAGAATCTTCGTGTCGATACGGTCCAGTTCTTCTCTTGGCAGCAGTCTGAGCAATTCCCAGCCAAGGTTGAGTGTCTCTTCCATGCTGCGGTTCTCGTTCGGTCCCTGACCGATGTACCGCTCTTCAAATGCTTTTCCGAACTCCAGATACTTTTTATCGGTCGGCGACAGCTCATCCTCGCCGATGACGGAAGCCAGGTTTCTGGCGTCTCCTACTTTGGCGTAGGCGGAGAAGAGCTGGTTCGCCAGATCCTGGTGGTCTTCTCTGGTGTAGCCCTCGCCGATGCCGTCTTTCATCAGACGGGACAGGGAGGGCAGGATGTTGATGGGCGGATAGATGGACTGGCCGTGCAGCTCTCTCTCCAGTACGATCTGGCCTTCCGTGATATATCCTGTCAGGTCGGGGATGGGATGAGTGATGTCATCATTTGGCATGGTCAGAATCGGGAGCTGGGTTACGGAGCCGTTTACGCCCTGTACGATGCCGGCGCGCTCGTAGATGGTGGCAAGTTCGCTGTAGAGGTATCCGGGGAACCCTTTACGGCTGGGGATCTCCCCTTTGGAGGAGGAGACTTCACGCATGGCCTCGGCAAAGGAGGTCATATCGGTCAGGATGACCAGGATATGCATGTTCTGCTCGAACGCCAGGTATTCGGCGGCGGTGAGCGCAACTTTTGGCGTGATCAGACGCTCCACAACCGGATCGTTTGCGAGGTTCAGAAACATGGCTACGTGGTCAGCAACGCCGCTTTCTTCAAAGGTACGGCGGAAGAAGTCGGCTACGTCGTGTTTGACGCCCATGGCGGCAAATACGATGGCAAATTGTTCATCGGTATCATCCCCCAGAGAAGCCTGTTTTACAATCTGGGCCGCCAGCTGGTCGTGGGGGAGCCCGTTTCCCGAGAAGATCGGGAGCTTCTGTCCGCGGATCAGTGTGGTCAGGCCGTCAATTGCGGAGATTCCGGTGTGGATATAGTTTCTCGGGTATTCCCGCATGACCGGATTCAGTGGGAGGCCGTTTACATCCCGCTTTAATGTGGATACAATGGGCCCCAGGTCATCTACGGGCTGCCCGATACCGTTGAAGGTGCGTCCCAGCATATCCGGGGACAGGGCAATTTCCATGGGGTGCCCGGTAAGGCGGGTATGTGTATTCTTGAGGGACATATTTTCGGAACCCTCGAAAACCTGAATGACTGCCATGTCCTCATATATCTCCACAATACGTCCGATTTTGCGTTCTGAGCCGTCTACAACAAATTCTACAATTTCATCAAAAAAGGCGTCCTGAACGCCCTCCAGTGCTATCAGAGGGCCATTGATACTGCTGAGTCCCAAATATTCTATTGACATGAGATTATTCCCCCTTTTAAGCATTTTTCTCCAGCACACGCTGATAGAAAGCATCGATATCACGTCTGTACTGTGCGAACATTTCCAGCTGGTCGTTAGGTACATCATATTTAATTGCAATGATTTTATCGAAAATATTCTCTGACTTCAATACAGACATTGGATGCCCCATGGTTACGAGCGAACGGGATTGTTTATAAAGATATAAAATAATGTCCATCATCAAGAATTGTTTCTCCATGGATACGCAGGTATCATCCTTGTGAAATGCATTCTGCTGCAGAAAACCAAGCCGGATCACGCGGGCGATTTCCAGAACCAGTTTCTGGTCATCGGGCAGCACATCGCTTCCGATCAGTTTGACAATCTCCAGAAGGCTGCTCTCCTGGTTCAGGAGAGCCATCAGGCGGTTACGGTAGTCTACAAACTTTGGAGAGACATGATCCTGATACCAGGGAGCCAGATCCCCGAGATATTCGCTGTAGCTGGTCAGCCAGTGGATAGCCGGAAAATGTCGTGCATAGGCCAGGCTCTTATCCAGACCCCAGAAACAGCGGACAAACCTTTTGGTATTCTGTGTGACCGGCTCGGAGAAATCACCGCCCTGTGGGGAGACCGCACCGATGATGGTTACAGACCCGTCGGTTCCATTTAAATTGTGCATCATGCCCGCCCGCTCATAGAAGGCGGAAAGCCTGGATGCAAGATACGCAGGGAATCCTTCCTCTGCAGGCATCTCTTCCAGACGGCCGGAGAGCTCTCTGAGAGCCTCTGCCCAGCGGGAGGTGGAGTCTGCCATGATTGCCACATCGTAGCCCATATCCCGGTAATATTCCGCCAGTGTCAGCCCGGTATATATACTGGCCTCACGGGCAGCAACAGGCATGTTGGAGGTATTTGCAATCAGCGTGGTTCTGTCCATCAGCGGATTGCCGGTCCTGGGGTCGGTCAGTTCCCCGAATTCTTCCAGGACCTGGGTCATCTCGTTGCCGCGCTCCCCGCAGCCGATGTAGATGATAATATCTGCGTCGGACCATTTTGCAATCTGATGCTGCGTCATCGTCTTGCCTGTACCGAAACCGCCGGGAACGGCAGCGGTGCCGCCCTTGGCGATCGGAAACATGGTATCGATAATACGCTGGCCCGTGATCAGGGGCGTGGATGCAGGAAATCGGTGATGGGTGGGACGGGCCGTGCGGATCGGCCAGTGCTGTGTCATGGTCAGTTTCCTGAGTGTTCCATCGGATAGCTCCAGAGTCACCAGGGGTTCATCGATCGTGTACTCGCCGTCTTCTGCGGTATCGGTTACGGTTCCTTCCATATTGGGGGGAACCATGCATTTATGCAAGATGGCATGGGTTTCCGGGACCTCCGCTATAATATCTCCGGCATGGAGGTAATCCCCCTTAGAGACGACGATGCGGGCCGGCCATTTTTTGCTGCGGTCCAGCGAATCCACGCTCACACCGCGGGTGATAAATGCGCCGCTGTTCTCAGCAATCTTCTCCAGGGGGCGCTCAATTCCGTCGAATATATTGTTTAATATCCCGGGAGCCAGAGTGACGGAAACCGCACTGCCGCTTGCGATCACCTCTTCCCCCGGGCAGAGTCCAGATGTCTCCTCATAGACCTGCACGGTGGTCAGGTCCTTGTCCAGAGAGATGACCTCTCCGACCAGCTTTTCCCTGCCCACGTATACCATTTCCGACATGCGGAAACCGGTATTGCCTTTCAGATAAATGACGGGTCCGTTAATTCCATATATAGTTCCAGTGTTAAGCAATGCCGTCACCTCCTAAAAAGACAAACTTATCATACTCATTCCGAAGAGCCGTCTTAAATGAATTGTCGATCAGAATATTACGGCCTCTGATGACTGCCCGTATTCCGCCCATAAAATCCTCCGCACTTACCGTAAGCCGGGTGCCCAGAGCATCCTCCAGATCGGAGCGCCGGGCCTCGTCGGAAGGGTTGATATAGATAACCATAGCTTCCCCTGCGGCAAAATGAACGGCATTGCGGATACATTGGATCAGGTAATCTTCGTAAGCTTCTGTCTTCATATAATCGTGAACTAAAGCAACTGTCTCAGCAAAGATCTTATCTTTCAGATCCTGCTGGACCTTTCCCAGCATGCGCTTTAGTTCCAGCTGTGATCTGGCCATGGCCTGGTTCAGCTGCTGTCTGGCATTGACGGTTTCAGCCTTGATGCGGGTCTCGGACTGGCCAAGCGCCTCTTTTTTATGATCTTCAAATACCTGCTCCAGCGCTTCACGGTAGGAATCTATGATAGCGTTTCCCTCAGCCCTTGCTTCTTTCATAGAGGCGGACCGCAGGTGTGCGATTTTTTCTTCCAAAGTCAAGAGGGGTACCTCCTTCTATAATTCATATCTCTGCTTGTTTTAAGTTGATCTACAGTTTCAGCCCAATGGCCTCGGTAATATAGGATGTAATAAAGTCTTTTTTACGGCCGGTTCCGTGCCTGTCAGGAATTTCAATCAGCAGGGGCATCTTCCTTTCCAGACGGAATTCATCGATCATGTCCGGAAACTCTCTTCCAAACTTTTCCGTCAGCAGAACGATCCCCACTGTCTCATCCTTAAGGACCTTCTGCAAGGCCTCCTGGAGTTCCCCGCGCTCGTGGACGACTACTCCGTCCACGCCTGCAAGGCGCATTCCTGTATAGGTATCGACATTATCACTGATTAGAAACATCTTCATATCAAAGTTTACCGAGGATCATGAAGGAGATGATTAATCCGTAAAGACATACACCTTCTGCAAGACCTACGAAAATAAGGGACTTACCAAGCACGCTGGAGTCTTCGCTGATTGCACCGAGGGCTGCACTTGCAGCGCTTGCTACGGCAATACCTCCGCCGATACAGGATAAACCGGTAACCAGAGCGGCTGCGAGATAGCCAAGTCCTGTCGCCGTAGAAGCCGCAGCGGCAGTTGTCTCAGCCGCATTCACTTCTCCGCCAAGCATCATGATGGATGCGATGGCAAACGCACCAAAGAAAAAGAATGCATTTACGCCAATCGTCCTTTTAAAACGCTTTTTGTTCTTCTGTCCGATTAAGTAATAGCCAAATGGGATGATGATACTTAAAATTAAAGCTGCGATAAAAACGATTTTTGTTGCTAATGTCATAGTGATAGTCCTCCCTACTTCTTTTTGGTTTTATTTGATTTATTCGTATAAGGATCAAAAGCTCTTCCGCTTCCCTTGTAAAAACGGCTGAACATCTCGTAGTATTCCAAACGCAGTACCTGAATCCCGACAATGAGTCCCTCAAAGCCGCATACAAACAAGTTGCCCAGAACGATGACCACCCAGTTGGGCGATCCGTTTTCTGCTCCTGCCAGGATCAGGACAACCTCCATAATCGCGGCATGGCTGACGGCGAAGGCGCCGATGCGGACAAAGGAGAGCGTATTGGAAAAGTAGCTGAGAAGGGTCTCGAACAATTCAAAAAATCCCTGAATCAGAAACATTCCTGCACTTTCTTCCATTGCATCCGCCCGCTTCTGGATTTTTCTTGTAATAGGCTCCTTAAATAAAATCAACAGCAGCGGAATACCGAACATGACAGCCATAAAAATGGCGCCCGGAGTCTTATGCCCTGTCATAAACAGGACGATCGTGATTACAACGGAAAGATAAAATACAAATCCGGCAAGGCCGTTCGCGTCAAACCAGATATTTTCCAGGTCATGGGACCGTATGGCATTGACAATATGCAGGATCATGGCCGCCAGTATGATCCCCATGCCGAAGGCCACCGAAACAATAAAAACGGTATTCAGTTTACCGATAAACGGAAGCGTTGTCATATGGTCAATCGGCCGCAGCCATAATGGCTGGATGATGTCTTCAAATCCGAAGATACTGCCGAACATGAATCCAAAAATAGTAGAGAAGATGCCGGCCGTTGCGATAATACCGGCTAAAGGCGCCTTTCTAAAGTGATAAATCAAACTGCCTCCAATGAAAAGCAGAAGTCCTTGTCCCACATCGCCGAACATGATGCCAAATATGAGAGAATAGGTCAGGCCGACGATAATGGTGGGGTCCATCTCATTATGGGAAGGAAGTCCGTACATCCGGATAAACATCTCAAAAGGCTTGAATATTTTGGGATTTTTCAGCTTGGTGGGCGGCTCTCCGAAATAAGTGCTGTGGTCGTCCTCCACAACAACAAAAATCTTGTCGTCGTATCTGGTTTCTTCCAGGAACATCTCCACATCGTCGTCGGCCATCCAGCCGCACAGGATATAATAATCTTGTTTATGATCTTCCATGCGGGCAGCCATTTTCCGTACATCGAAGTTATTGGCCAGCTCTTCCAGCCGGTTCTTGGCTGCGATCAGCTGAGGAGCGCGTGCGGAAAGCATCTCTCCTGTTTTCCTGTCCAGTGCTTCAATCTCCTGCCCGGAGTCGTAGATTTCCCGTACCAGCATGCGGTATTCGTCCATGGGGGTTCCCTGCAAATCCCCGGGCAGTTCCATCTTCTCAAAATGCAGAGAGCGGAAAACCGCGTCAACTTTCTGGGCTTCTCCGGGTGATACAAAGTAGGCGCCATACACATGGCTTTCATCCCGTTCTCCCTCGACAAAGATTGCGTCCAGGTCATCCAGCAGGTACTTTTCCATCTTGTGATAGTACTCTGCGGGAATCCGGCCGAAACGGTAGGCGATATATTTATAATGCAGTATTTCATCCAGTTCGCAGTCCAGCGGTTTAAATGGAGCAACGATTTGTTGCCTTTTGCGGAGTTCCTCAATCCTGCTTTTCAGATTCTCCTTCTTATCCTGCATTTCCATATAGTCACTGTTTGCCATGCGTACAACTTTGAACATCTCTTGCAGGCTGAGAGACTCATCTGGTTCGACCTCGTCCGCATTCTGAAGATATCCGGTAAATTGTATGGCCTTGTTCAGGGCATCCCGGTAAGGGTTGATCTCTACAAAAGGCTTTAGATTATCGACTGTTTTAAGCTCTGAAAGTGCGGATTCCAGCTGAATCTCATATCTGGACAGATAGAGGTCGGTTATACGGTCAATATCATCTCTTGGACCGGAAATATTGACAAATTTCATTTTCACTATCATTGAGTTCTACCTCCAACGTACGCTAACGTTTCGCCGGGGGAAAGGCCGTAACGGATACATTCCAGGGCGGTTGTCAGCTTTTTAAGCTCTTCTTCTTTCAGGAATAAATACGTATTAACAGTGGCAATAGAATAAGGGTTGCGCCTTCTGTCCACAGTATACAGGTGATAAAGGCAGTCAGAATACATCTGTTCGATCGTCAGATTCTGCTCAAAATCATAATGCCGTGTATACGAAGTCCTGCGGACTGCCGCATAAAACTCTTCTATATTAGAGGCTTCAGCAAGTTCCTTGATAAGCTCTGTGGAGATTTTGTAGTGGATCGGGATTAAAAGGGAATATATATCGGCAGCCGTCATCTCATAATATTTTTTAGCCCTGTAGATCCACTGCAGATTTAGAAGGTCTATTTTCGAACCGCAGTCCCTGGTGAAGATTTCAAGTTCTTTTTTCTTCAGCACTCTTTTTCTGTCCTTCCATAATGTCGTAAAATAATATAAGTCGAGGGCCAGGTCGTAGTCAAATAAGGTGACGGACTGCGAGTCACGCAGTTTATGAAGGGGCTCATAATATTCCGTACCCTTTAAATTCTCTACGAGTTCATCTGTTGTTCTTGAGGTGATCAGCTTTTCTATAGAAATTTGTGAATACCGGTCAAAAAAAGATTGTTTATAACTCAGGTCAAATGGTTCAGTATAATGGTTAATCACAATTCGGAAACAGTAGTTAATCAGATCGATTTCATATCGCTTTAGATATAATTTTAAAAACTTTCTTTGTTCTATGGTGGAGAATCGGTAGATCTTTGAATAGTCCCGATATAAAGAGCGGATCAGAACCTTTTCAATATCTCCGCGGTGAAGATGCTCTTCGTCAAGCTCCTTCAGGATATCCGCGTAAGCGGAATTCTCTTTTAAATAGGTACAGACTTCCGGCACACTGTGAAGGCTGGCGATCTCTTCAAACTGCTCCGGCTTTAACAGCCTGGCCTCCATGGCGCGGATCTTGGTCACGATACCGCTGTATACTAGTAAATTTCCCATAGGCTATACCTCTGTAATCCGTTTTAGAATCATCTGGGCATAAAGTGTGTGCTTTTCTTCATATTCTTTCTGCAAAGCCTCGATAGAATCCGTATTGGCGCTGCTCTGGCAGGCAAGAAGTTCTGCCGTATTGCGTTCCAGCTCATCCCGTATTTTTTTGATTCTGGCCTGCGTCTGTGCCTCCAGATCATCATCAAACCTGCGGCGCATCCCCCGGAATTCATCATCCAGGACTGCTTTCTGCGCTTCTGCGTGTTCTACGACAGCCGCGGCAGCAGCTTCTATTTCAGATAATTTCTTTACAATAGAGTCCATAGTCTGCCTCCTGTGATTCGTGGATTGTAGTTGTTATTATAATACACCTTTTTTCAAAAAATGCAAGTTCGGTTAATGTCATAATTTGTCTAAAAAATGTAATAAAATGTTGACTGTTCATTACTGTTTACAGGTTTGCCTGTGAACAGTAACAACGGCATCAAACGATGAACGGTTACATCAAATGTGCTTTGACCTTAACCTGTCAGCGTGATATTATATTTTTTACAAAAAGAGGATTGATTTTTGGCTGTACTGTATTATACTTACCATAAAAGAAAATAAAAAACCTGGTTTGAGAGAAGTAAGGGAAAAAGACGAAATAAAAAGGAGCAATCTATTATGAGGTTAAGGAATGTACCACGTGCCGAGGGAACGATACAGAACCATCCGGCTGTGATTAAACGCCCGGAGGCACAGAAAGGCTGTTGGCGGCAGGTTTTTGGCAATTCAAAACCCATCCATATTGAGATCGGTATGGGGAAAGGCCGTTATCTCTTAACGATGGCATCTCTTCATCCGGATGTAAACTTTGTAGGAATTGAAAGATATACAAGCGTTCTGCTCCGGGCCGTAGAAAAGTTTGACACGGAGGAGTTCAAGATGCTGAAAAACATCCGTTTTGTGTGCATGGATGCGCGGGATGTGGCCGAGGTTTTTGCACACGGTGAGGTGGAGCGGATTTATCTGAATTTTTCTGATCCCTGGCCAAAAGCCAGGCATGAAAAACGGCGTCTGACATCCCATGAGTTTCTGGAACGCTATGAACAGATTCTTGTGCCCGGCGGGACACTGGAGTTCAAGACAGACAATACGGAACTGTTTAACTTTTCCCTGGAACAGGTGAGGAGTTCGTCATGGACTCTGGAACATTATACATACGACCTGCATCATCACGAGATCATGAACGAAGGAAATGTAATGACCGAGTATGAGGAAAAATTCTCTGCCAGGGGAAATCCCATCAATAAGCTGATTGCGGTAAGAAAATAGAAAAGTGAAACCCGGGAAGGCGCAGTTTTCAGAAAAAGCTGTGTCTTCTTTCACGTTTCGGCGGATCGTACATATTATAACTGTGAGGAGATGTAAGCCTTACACGGGCAGTCAGGAGTGGATATGCGGGGAAAAGGATGGAAGGATTTTATTTGTCGCAAAATGTATTGCAGGCCGGACCTGAACCGTAAGTTAATGTGTCTGAAGCGATCATTTGACGAAGTATGTGATATTTTGAATAACGGCAGCAAGTGCCGTGGTAAATAAATTGCAAAGGAATGTAGGTGCTGACAATGAAAATCAGAGTGACTGCGAAAAATTACCCACAGGAGGTTCTGAGGTCGGAAACGCCTGTATTAGTCGAGTTTTTTGCTGTTTGGTGCGGAAAATGCGCCATGATGGAAGATGTTGTGGATGAGATCGCCGAATTATACGACGGCAGGGTCAAAGTATGTCAGATCGAGATTGACGAAAGCGAGACCCTGGCGGCGGAATTTGAGGTTGAAATTGTTCCGACATTTGTTGTATTCAGGAATGGAGAGCCGGTATCGGCGGCAAGCGGAGTACTGGCAAAGGAAGTACTGGAAGAGATGATCGGGATGTAGGGAATTGAGGGGGACGCTTTATGACAGGGATGCCGGGAAGGTGCCGGGGCTATATATGCCGCTGCAGCTTCAAGGCATCCCTGTCGTTAAGTTGGTGTATCCGGGCGGAAGGAGAGACTGTATCTGCTGACTGGGCCCCGGACAAGAACGGCTCATGGACTGGCGGGAAGTGAGAAATATGCTAAAAAATTTGTTGAATAATTGAAAAAATTAAAAAAAGTACTTGCATTTTTTTATCTGTTCATATATAATACTACTTGCGTCACCTGTTAAAGGTACTGCAAACACAATAGATAAGCGCGATTAGCTCAGTTGGTAGAGCACCTGACTCTTAATCAGGGTGTCCAGGGTTCGAACCCCTGATCGCGCAGTTGGAAATCACTGTTTTTGAGAAGTTGGAGTCTCGGGGACGGTGGTTTTTTTGTATTGAGGTTCTGGATGATGGAAAATATAGGGACAGGCGGCAGATTTACCGCTTATCCCTTTTTTAATCCGCATTTCATATGGCTTTAACGTTTCTCCTCTATTATAAGAAGGATAAAATTCTTAACGGACTGGGAAAGGAACGGGGTTATGGCAAAGCTAAAACGGGAAGCGGACAAAAAGTTAATAAATAAAGGTGCGGGCAGCTGGTTAAAACAGCATCGTGCGGAATGTATTACGATCCTGTTTATATTAGGTTTTATGATATCTGTGCTGATATGGAACAGAGGGATACAGGATAAGTACCAGCATTACAACAATACAAACATAACGTATGAAAAAGGAATTGTTACAGAGGTGAAGAATGACGGGCTGACGGTGGATGAGACGGACAGCGGGCGGTATCTTGGTCTGCAGTATGCAAATATTCGGATTCTAAGCGGTAAGTATAAGGGCAGGATTGTGGAGACAGATAATTATCTGACCGCCTCCAACAATATCTATGTGGAAGTGGGAACCCGGGTTATTGTTTCGCAGGATGAACCGGAGGATACGGAACCATATTTTGTGATCTATAATTATTACCGCTCCCCGGCTGTCTATGGAATTCTACTTGTGTTCGCGTTTTTTATGATGCTGATCGGGGGCAGAAAAGGGCTGCGGGCGATCCTGGGGCTGACGTTTACGCTGTTCGTGATTGTGATGTGGATGATTCCGGTCATTTATCTTGGGTATTCTCCTGTTATGGCTTCGGCTGCAGCTGTGGTTATTACCACAACCGCCGCATTGCTTCTGCTGAACGGGGCCAGCAAGAAAACATTGGCGGCAATCTGCGGGACCGCGCTGGGAGTGGTTTTGGTGGGGGTTATATTTGCTCTGTTCGCGGCTGTGCTGCATGTGTCCGGATACAATACGGATGAGACAGAATTCATGGTTCTGATATCCCAAAATACGCACTTGCAGATTGCAGAGGTCCTGTTTGCAGGTGTACTGATTGCTTCTCTGGGGGCTGTGATGGACGTGGGGATGTCAATTGCTTCGGCAATATTTGAAGTGCAGAGTGCGAACCCGCAGCTCAGCAGAAGGGAGCTGTTCCGGTCCGGAGTTAATATTGGGAAGGACATGATCGGAACTATGAGTAATACGCTGATTCTGGCTTTTACGGGAAGCGGACTCAGCACACTGCTTGTGCTGACCGGGTATGGGATTAAGTACCATCAGCTGGTCAGTTCTGATTTTCTGGCAATTGAACTTGGGCAGGGGCTCTCCGGGACAATCGCGGTCATTTTGACGGTGCCGGTTACTTCAGCGGCTGCATCTGTCCTCTATAAACGGACGAAGTAAATGTTAAATAAATATACAAAAATTTTAATTTATTATTTAAAAGATTAACAAGGGCTTAACTGCATAATGATGCTCCTCTGATATCTACTCTTTATTGTTGATAAGGAGTTCAGACTAAAAACATATCAGAAGGAGAAAACAGA
The DNA here is from genome assembly GCF_001404335.1 of Faecalicatena contorta. Taxonomy (GTDB): domain Bacteria; phylum Bacillota; class Clostridia; order Lachnospirales; family Lachnospiraceae; genus Faecalicatena; species Faecalicatena contortus_B. Next base: position 102,191 of record NZ_CYZU01000007.1, on the reverse strand, counting down.
GAAATGAAAGGGAAAATGATGAAGAAGCTGCTGGCTATGGCGATTGCAGCGGCGAGTATCATGTCGGCTCCCGGGCTTCTTACAGCAAATGCTGCGGGGAATACGGCAGGAAATATGGCAGGAAATACACTTGCAGATACAGCGGCAGATACGGGGGCACGGGATCAGGCAGCGTCCCAGCGGTCAACAGGGGAAACAGATACCCAGCCAATGGAAGCGAATGGGTTTCTCTCATCGGAGGGGGATACGGCGAGGACCGTTGACGGAGCTGCTGATGTCAGCTTTGGAGTAGTTTCCGATACCCATGTGCGGCAGGATAAGGCAACAGAAAAGAGCAGGCTTGCAAAGGCCGCTTCCTTTTTCAGCCAAGCAGGACTGGATCGCATGGTAGTGGCGGGAGATCTGACAGATAGTGGTTCTGCCAGCGAATATGACGCTTGGGGAAGCATTATTAATGAGAATCTTTCTATTCCGCTAATCGCAAGTATGGGAAACCACGAGAACAACAGCGCGGATTATTTTACTAAGACGACCGGTAACAAGCCCAATAACCATCAGGTTGTTAACGGATATCATTTTATTACACTCAGCCCGGGAAGCGGACAGCTGGATCCGGAAACCGGAAAGGGAACGACTCAGGGGGGCGGCAATTATTCCTATGCGGTGGAATGGCTGGAGGAACAGCTTACAGCGGCAGAAGCGGATACACCGGACAAGCCGATATTTGTATTCTTCCATCATCCGATTAAGAACACTTTTTATGTGTCTACAGAATGGTACGGAAGCGGGCTGGACGAGGTGTTCAAATCACATCCGCATGCGGTCACATTTTCCGGGCATATACACAGTCCGAACAATATGCCTACCAGTATCTGGCAGGATGGCGGTTATACCGCGGTTAACACGGTTACGCTCTCTTATATGGAAATGGAGACCGGTATGATCTATGGTTCTGTTCCGCCAAATGCAAGCCAGATTGCACAGGGGCTTGTAGTTGAGGCAAGCGGAAGCAGGGTGACCATTAAAAATTATGACTTTCTTGCGGACAAATGGATTCCGCAGACATGGACATTTGATGTAAATGAGACACTGCCTTATACGGATGAAAGAGCAGAATCTGCAAAGGCGCCATATTTTGAGGAAGGTGCTGCGCTTACGGTGAGTGAGATTAAGGATGACTCGGCAAGGCTGACATTTGACCAGGCAAAAGTGCCGGAAAATAATGTGGGGGATCTGGTGCATTCCTACAAATATGAATTTATTAATACCGATACACAGACGGTTGTGAAGACTTTTAAAACATGGTCCAATTACTATCTGCAGCCGATGCCGGAACAGATTACGCAGGTGGCCCCGGATCTGGAGGGAGGAACATCCTACGAGGTGCGTATTTATGCCATCGATGCATACCAGAAAATGAGTGAAGACTATTTGACGCAGACGTTTAAAACGACCGGTGAATCTTCAACAGAACCGGGACTTGATGATATGGTAAGCGGTGTGCCGAAAGCAGACCTACTGGATGTAGACTTTTCTGACGGCTCAATTGCGGATCATTCGGAATCCGGGAACACATTTTACGGCAGCGATGGAAGCAACATCACCATGGATGAAGGTCTTGGGAAATATGCGGCATCGTTTACCGGCAATACAGAAGAAGCTTTTCTGACAGACTGGTCAGCGGAGCAGTATGACAAAACAAATGATGATTTTACAATCGAATCCACCTTTAAGGTTGATAAATTCTCCGGCGGTTATGTGGATTTGTTTGGTAATATGGAATCCGCGGGCATTGGCTTTGAAATTCCGGCTTATGATGAGGAATCCGCAAGTCTGGAGGCATGGGTGCATATCGGCGGTTCCTATAAGCGGCCCATTGCCACAGGCGCTCTGAAATATGGCGAATGGAATCACGGTGTCATTACCTATGACGGAAGTAAGGTGACACTGTATCTGAACGGACAGAAGATTGCATCCAGGGAAGCATCGGGTGAAGTGAAAACACCTCCGGCAAGCTCACAGTATTTTGTTATCGGAGGTGACAGCGGTTCGAACGGAAGCGTACAGTCTCCGATGGTTGGTGCAATTTCTACGGCACGTCTGTACAGTAAAGCCCTTACAGCAAAACAGGTGTCTATGCTTGCCAATAGGGAACTGCCGGTGATTGACAAAAGCAAACCAGAGATCCGGCTTGCAGCGGCGCCTGCTTCGGAGGGGACACTGAATGTGGACTATACGGTTCCCGCGGCCCAGGCGGCTGATAACAGCACAATTGCAGTATTGACAGCGGTTGTGAAAGATCCGGATGGTAATGAGATCTTAAAGCTGGGCGGAGATGGCAGCGAGACAGAGGAAACAACGTTCAGGCCGGAGAAGGCGGGAACCTATCAGCTGAGTTTCACTGCGGCCGACCCTGCGGGAAATACGGAGACGAAGAGTTTTTCAATTGAAGTGAAGGCCGGGGACCGCAGTAAACTGGACGAGGCAATCATCAGGGCTGCATCCATCAGCAATGAAGAACTTGCCACCTATACGGAAGAGAGTATTGGCAGAATGATGGCGGCGCTTCAGAAGGCAATGGAAGTTACAAGTGCTACAGGACAGGAAGAAATTGACGCGGTGACAAAGGAACTGAACGATGCCATTGACGGACTGGAGAAAAAGCAGGAAAAACCACAGGTGGATAAAACCCAGCTGAATGAACTTTATGAGGCAGTCAAGGGGATTACAGGTGAAGGGTACACCGCGGAGAGTTATAAAACTCTGGATGAAGCCCGCACCAAAGCTCTGGAGATTATAAACAGCGATACCGCTGATCAGGAGGCAGTGGATGCGGCATATGCAGAACTGCTGTCAGCAAAAGATGCTCTTTCGGCTGCTGAAATACAGAAATATATGGAGCTGGTTCTTCAGGCGGCGGAAGCGGCAGACACCGCGGATGCATCGAAAGAGGCTCTGGAAGCATTCCACACGGCAGTTGAGGAACTGAGAGGGCTGCTGGAAGACAGCAATGCCAAAACACATGTGAAAGCTGCGAAAGCGATTGGCGTCATAAGAGCCATGGGCGGCCTGAATCCGGATACTGTAAACGCAGAAGGGCTTAAACTGGCGGTACAGGCAGCGGAAGTATTGAATCAGGCTGCATACACAGTAAGCTCATGGTCTGTCTTTGAGACAGCATGCCTGGAAGCACAAGGGCTGCTGGATAAACTTGAAGAGGCAGTGGCATGTGATTTGGATCAGGAAATCAGTGATCCGGCGGTTATCCCGGAAGCAGACGGTCTGAACCCGGAGCCGGAGAAATCATCTGGAGAAATAGTGGATGCAGAAAAAGTAGATGCAGCGATCGAAAACCTGGGGGCTGCTGTTATGGAACTGACAGAAAAGCCGGTTGAATTGCTGGCAAAGTTAAATGCATCCATTGCAAAAGCAGATGTGGTCCTGGCAAACACAGAGAGTTATACACCCGACAGCCTGAAAGGCCTTCAGGAAGCAAGAGATGCAGCGAAAGTGCTGGCAGATGCAGGGGAGGGCAATGAAGAGGAAATGCTTCAGGTTCTGGGCACGCTTGATACTTTATTAGGCCAGGTAAAGAACCGCGCTGATAAGACAGAATTGGTTATCGCGCTTTCAAAGGCTTCTCTGGTCAAAGAAGCAGAGTATACAAAGGAAAGCCTGAAAGCGTTTAAAAAAGCTTTCGAAGATGCAAAGGCGGTAAATGAGGATTTGAATGTGTCAGATCAGGCGGTTGTGGACCAGGCAGTAAAAACGCTGGAAGAATCTATGGAAAAACTCGTTAAGATTGAGGATAACTCCGGCAATAACGGAGGAAATAATGGGAACCAAAACGGCGGAGATCAAGGCCAGAACGGAGGAAACAACAGTCAGAGCGGCAGTAATAATAACCAGAATGGAGGGAGCCAGAATAACGGCAACAGCAGCCAGGGAGGCAGCAATAAACCGGTGCAGCAGGCTTCCGGAACCAATTCTTCTGCTGTGAAGGCCGTAAAAACAGGTGACAACTCTTCCTTTCTCTTACTGGCGGTTCTGGCAATGGCAGGACTGGCTGGAGCTGCAAGCGCAGTTGTACTGAGAAAAAAACAGAGATAAAAGCAGATTTACAGCTGGTTAAGATTTATAAAGGCTGATGTAAAGCACCCGGGAAATGATTTCCGGGTGCTTCTTATGGTTCTTATCAATATGGATCGATCGAACAGTTCTGGAATAGAAAAGCGTTGTTAAAAGTTAAATTCATTCTCCCATGCAAAGTCTGCAGACTCTTCCAGGCTCATCGGCCAATGGCTGCACCAGGCCGGAACCCCGGGGTTTTTCACCCTGTCCAGGCTGGGCGTGTAAGGCTTGATGTCCAGGAGGGGTGTGTTGTCATTTGCATCAATATAGGCAATCTGAATGATGCCTTTCAGGTAATCGATGCGGATCATCTCTGCTGTGGATAAGGCAATCGGGTTCGGGCGCACCGGTGACCTTGTGGCAAAGACGCCCATGACCTCCGGTGAATTCTTGTAGGGCTCTTCTGTTTCCAGCTCAGAACGGAATTCTGCTGTGTCAAAATCACTGAACCACCACAAGACATTAATGTGGCTGAATCCGTCCAGCGCCTGCAGTGCAGGAATGAATTTTGGCGCGAGCTGCAGGAAGGTTCCGCTTTCGCCGTTGTAGATGGTTCCAATCGGGTTTACTTCATATGTTTTCATGCTGTTTCCTCCATTTATTCTTTTTCCCCGTACGAAAGGATCCCCGGTGGGCCTGCCTGATGCGGGGAACTGGTTTGTAAGCATAAGGTAATCCCTGACACCGTGTGAGAGTCAAGAAAAAACGTCCTGTAATTTTAACTTACAAGACGTTTCAAGTAATCTTCTTCAAAGGTATTTGAATTTCTGTTAAATAGGATTGCGGGCATTCCTCATTCCATGGACGCCGGTGTACGATCTGCCGGTTTGGTCCGGACATTTTGTAACGGCTGTTTTTCTGCAGCCATTGTGCAAAGGCGAGGTAAGCGCCCGCGATATTAGAGAATTCTCCATACACCATGGTGCAGGCCATGGCGGGAACCGGTTCGGCTGGGCGCAATGAGAAGCCGCCCACAGTCTGGCCGGTTAAATCCACAACTTTTTTTAGAACAGCACATAGTTCTACGTCTACATTTTCTTCTTTGTATTCCTCGTCGTGGTATATTGAAAATGTTTCACCGGACAGATCAATTCGGTTCAGCACTGCAAAGGCGGATAGTTCTTCCCACAATCCGCCTTCCGCATAATAATCGGGAATCACCCGCCTCAGAGACAGGACGTGGTAAGCTGGAATGGATTTGACAGCTATCTGATAATGCAGTTCATCCTTTCCGGAAAGAAACTGATTCTTTGCAATCTCAATCCTCTTTAACTTTGCCTGTTCAGCTTCAATATTTCCCATAATTTCCAGATATTTACGATCCAGCTGCTCCACAACAGTGTCATCATTCCCGTTCTTAAGGATATCAGCAATCTCCGCAACCTGAAATCCGCTGTCCCGCAGATAAACAATCTTATTCAAAACAGGTATTTGTGCAGCCGAATACATCCGGTACCCCGACCAGGAATCAATCTCAGCGGGGGCCAAAAGCCCCATCTTATCATAATACCGCAGCATCCGGACAGAAACCTGAGTTAACCTTGAAAACTCACCAATACGAAACATATTGCCGCTCCAATCACAGTTCCAATTATATTTTTCATTATATGGAATATTTAACAATACTTCAATATCCAATATTCATGGAGCTGTATATCATATCAGCTTTGCTTCGCTTACCTATTATCGGGCAATTGCACTGTCCTTACCCGCACCCCAATTTGGACAAACGGACCTTCTACCATCCCCCATTCTACTTACCAAAGTCTCCAGATCTACGTTTCATTGCTTTTATTAATTCTGTCAGAGCCTGGACCTCGTCTTCTGTCAAACCGGACAGATCGAGTTCCTGCTTTTTTTCTAGTCCCAGCAGATAATCAGTAGTAACTTTAAAGATTTGTGATATAGAAATTAAGACATCATAGGAAGGCATGCGCAGTCCGGTCTCATAGGCACTAATGACGGATTTAGTTACGCCAAGCCTCTGAGCTAACTGTGCCTGAGTAAAATTATTCTGCAGGCGTAAAGTCTTAAGCGTGTTTCCAAATTCTACCATACCAACACCTCCCATTTGTAGTGTACTATAGTATATGTATTTAATAGGTGGATTAAGTATTGATATAGTTGACAAAGAATGGAAGATTAAGTTATAATTTTATGTTGAAACAGGGAAAGATTCTATATCGGTTTTTTCCGCAGTAAAAAGTAATCTATAAACCTATCAAAAGATGAAAGGCAGAGTAAAAATAATGGTATTCGTGGTAAGTATCTGGCCTGTTTTAGATTCTGAAGAAAAAAGAAGAGAGATTCATAAAATACTGGAAGACTGTGGTACAGTCCGGGAAAAAGTAGAGACCAAATTGACCAGACTTGGCCTGCGAAACTTTCTGCTGCAGATTTACGGCGAGCAAAAATGGACGGGAAATCTGAGAAATCGTTTCAAACATCTTGATAAATATTTGGATATAAGATATAAAGAAAACAGCAGTCTTCTTACCTATGTATGTGAATTCAGTTCCAGGGACGATTTTACGGCTGCCGAGGGGCAGATCAGGAGCGTCTGTGAATCGGAGGAAGATACTATTTACGTATCCGGCGATTCTCAAAAAACAGAGCTGATACTGGAGTTGCTTGAAAATGAACATAATATCATGCTAATGAATTATTATGAGCCCGATTTATATAGAATGTTTACTAAAAACCTGAGTAAAATGAAAAAGTTTGGTGCGGCCTGCGGCATAACCCCCAGGGATTACCTTAACCAGAGAACCAGGTAACCTTTCTCGGTTTTCGCTTCATATCCTTAGAAATGCTTAGAAAAATGAATATAGAAAAAAAGGGACACTTTTAACATATTTCTATTTTACTGCAAAGGGGTCAGACCCCTTTGAGAAGATCCCTTTGGGAGGAATGACTGTCATGAGAGAGTATAAAAATACCAGAAACCCCATTCTGCCGCCGGATATCCACATTCCGGACGGTGAGGGCCATGTTATGACGGATGGAAGGCTTTATATCTATGGAAGCTATGATGAGACAGCGAATGAATATTGTAGTGACAGGTATTATGTTGTGTCTACTGCAGATATGGAAAAATGGGTGATTCACGATGAGGCATTTACCGCAGAAGCGGTAACGTGGATTCATGATGGGAATGCCCCTAAATATCCGGGGATTGACCGGGAACATCCGACTCCGTTCATGAAGAAGATTCTGGAGGAAGCTGCGGGAAGTAATGACATTCAGGAAGAGGGGGATGAGACGGCTGATGAAGAGGCCGTATTTTTATATGCTCCGGACTGCATTTATAAGGATGGAAGGTATTATCTCTATTTTTGTACATCGGATGACAGGGAAGGGGTGGCCGTTTCTGAGTGCCCGCAAGGCCCGTTCACGAATCCTGTACAGCTGCCTTGCGGAGGGATAGATCCCGCTGTTTTTATAGATGATGACGGGAAGGCCTATTACTATTGGGGACAGCTGTTCTCCCATGGAGTCAGGCTGAATGAAGATATGATATCTTTTGACCCGGATAATATTGTGGATAATCTTGTGACAGAGGAAAAGCATTTTTTCCATGAAGGGTCTTCTATGCGTAAGATGAATGATACTTATTATTATGTATACGCTGATATGCAGAGAGGGAGGCCGACAGCCCTTGGATATGCCACCGGCAGTTCACCGCTGGGCCCGTTTGAATATCGGGGAATTATCATTGATAATGCTGGCTGCGATCCGGAAAGCTGGAATAACCACGGTTCGATAGAATGCGTAAATGGACAGTGGTACGTGTTTTACCATCGCAGCAGCCGGGGATGCCGTCAGTACAGGAGGTTATGTATTGAGCCGATTTTCATCAATCCGGACGGGACAATCGATGAGGTGAAGATGACCTCTCAGGGTCCCGGGAAACCTTTTGGCCCGGGAGAGAAAATAATGGGGTATCAGGCCTGTGGGCTTAAAGGGAGCGTATATATCGGTGCGGAAGAAAACAGGGGGGCAGCATATGAAGAAAAACTGACACATATATGCCATGGAGATGAAGCCATATTCCGTTATGTACATAGCCAGGTTGAATTTCGCAGTATACGGATACTTGCGTCGGGAAGCGGCCAGATAGAAGTACTTATGAATGGGCATTCTGCAGGTACTGTGAAAATAACGGACGGAGTACAGCTAAACAGGGATATTAATATGCCTGCGGGAGAATATGAGCTTGTACTGCGATTCATGGAAACAGAAGGGTTAGAAATAAGAGAGATTGTTATAAATTAGACAAATAAGGGTAAAGGGGTCAGACCCCCCTGCAGAGGGGTCTGACCCCTTTGCGTTAAAACTATCGACAATGCTAATATCTATGTGCTATGATTGTCATAAGAATTACAGGAGGAAAGAATATGAGTGATACATTATGCCAAGAAGCCTGCGTTCTGATACAGGAGTTGATGGAATGCTATGTGTCCAGGGGAGTAGCTGAAATTGAAGAGATGTACCAGTATCTTTCCCCGGATATTCTGGTGATCGGTACCGGGAAGCATGAATTTTATACCAATCTGGAATCGCTTAAGGCTGGCCTGGAGAAGGATCAGGAAGAGGCAAAAGATATTGATTTTATTATAAAAAATGAATGGTTTAAGGCAAAACAGTTTACGGATGACTGCTGCGTTGTTTATGGGGAGTTTGAAGCCTGTGAGAATAATATAGAGGGCAAACAGGTTATCATCAATATGGACACGAGAATTACGGCGGAGGTACATAGGCGGCCGGACGGGAGCCTGGAGGTGGGAAGTCTGCATCATTCGGTTCCATATGTATACCAGAATGAGGGGGAATATTATCCGAAGACGTTTGCAAACATAGCAGAGGAAGCGCTGCGGCGCAGTCAGATTCTGGAGAAGAGTATCCAGCTGGATTCTTTAACAGGGCTTTATAACCGTAAATATACGGAAAAGCATATTAACAGAATACTGACCGCTGATAAGACGGGCGGGCTCATGTTAATGATTGACCTGGATGAATTCAAGCGGGTGAATGATGAGAAAGGCCATCTTGTGGGGGACGAGCTGCTGAAGAAGGTTTCAAGCATTCTGGCCAGGGGAGCCGCTCAGGCATCCGATATAGCGGGACGGATTGGCGGAGACGAGTTCATGGTCTTTCTGCCCGGAGACAGAAGTTTCGAGGAGGGTGACCGCTTGGCGGGGTATCTTATAGAATCAATTGGGCATGTCTTTTCAGGCATAGGATTGGATCAGAGCTGTTCTATAGGGATTGCCAGGGCGGAAATAGAGGGGGAAGATTTTGAAAGCCTTTACCATAAAGCAGATGCTGCGCTATACGAATCAAAGGCCTCAGGAAAAAGAACTTTCCAGTGGCATTTGAATAAATAAAAATTACTGTGAAGAAAGGTGGTAAAATTATGGTAAGTAATATCAGCAGAGAAGAGGCATTCGAGCTGCTAAAAAAATATAATAAGGAGCCATTTCATATTCAGCACGCACTGACTGTGGAGGGGGTTATGCGATGGTATGCCGGCGAGCTTGGCTATGGAGATGATGCGGATTACTGGGCTATAACCGGCCTGCTTCATGATATCGATTTTGAACGCTATCCGGAGGAACACTGCCAGAAAGCGCCGGAGCTTCTGAAAGAGGGCGGCGTGGGCGAAGATATGATTCACTCAATCTGTTCACACGGATATGGAATCTGCAGCGAGATAGAGCCCCAGCATGAGATGGAAAAGGTTATGTTTGCGGCAGATGAACTGACAGGCCTGATCGGGGCCGCAGCGCTGATGCGGCCATCCAAGAGTGTAATGGACATGGAAGTATCCAGCATAAAAAAGAAGTTTAAAGACAAAAGATTTGCGGCGGGATGTTCGCGAGATGTGATACGACAGGGGGCAGAGCGGCTTGGCTGGGAATTGAACGACCTGTTCGAAAAGACAATTCTTGCTATGCGTTCCTGCGAGGAAAGCATCAACAAAGAGATGGAGAATTACAGTGCATAAAAACGTATTGCGGGCATTGCAAACGGAATCTATGGAGGAGGCCCTGCAGTATATGGTGGTGAGACTGCTGTGAGTGTGGGGCGCTCAGCCCATATAAATGCGGAACGGATCAGGGAGACCTGAATCGTTCCGCATTTATATGGGCTGAGCTAAATTTCTAAGCCTTTATTAAGGTAGCTATGGTAAACTGTTACTGAGGTGATGATGATGAAATTATTATTTGCTGAGGATGAAGTAAGTATGTCGGAGGCGGTTGTGGATATTTTGACCTATCATAAATATATTGTGGACGCAGTGTATGACGGGGAGGCGGCCCTTGAGTATGCCCGTGCAGCGCAGTATGACGGGATTATTCTGGATATTATGATGCCGAAAATGAGTGGGCTCGAGGTTCTGAGCCTTTTGCGCAGGGAGAGATGCCGCACGCCGATTCTGCTGCTGACCGCGAAGGCGGAGGTGGAGGACCGCATACAGGGACTGGATCTGGGGGCGGATGATTATCTCCCCAAGCCTTTTGCCATGGGGGAACTTCTGGCCCGGATCCGTGCTATGCTGCGGCGGAGGGAGGAATTTACCCCGGATATCATAGAATGCGGAAATATCGCGCTGAACCAGCAGAGCTATGAGCTAAGCGGGAATGGACAGACATTTGTGCTGACAAAACTGGAATACCGGCTGATGGAAACTCTAATGCTGAACCAGGGGATGTATCTTTCGTCGGAGGAACTGCTCGTGAAGGTGTGGGGATATGAAACAGAAGCCGAACTGGGGACGGTCTGGGTATATATATCATATCTGAGGAAAAGGCTGTCGTCCATGAATGCTAACGTGGAAATAAAAGCAAAACGAAACATCGGATATACTCTGGAGGTTAAGAGATGACGAAAACACTTCAGAAAAAATTCATAACCACCGCTATGCTGGCAATTACTGTTTTGATTTTAGTTCTGCTTGGAGCGATCAATGGAATATATGGCCTGATTTCCGGCCAGCAGATGGAACGGATGCTGGGGATGCTGGTCTACAATGGGGGTGCCCCCTCGCTGCAGCCAGAATTACCCGGCGGAGTCAGGCCGGGCTTTTTGGAGCAGCCGATCGATGAGGATACCGCCATGTCGGCCCGTTATTTTCTGATCCGTTATAATTCGGACGGTGAGGCTGTGCAGACTGATGTCAGTAAAATCGCTTCCGTGACAGAAACAGAGGCCGAAAAAATGGCAGAGAAGGTAAGGAAAAGCGGGAGCTCAGAGGGCAGGGCGAAACAATTTCGTTATAAAATAGCGCAGACCCATGACGGAAAAGGCAGTGTCGTCATTTTTCTGGATACATCCTCACAGACCCGCAACATACTCATGGTCTTAGGGATTTCAATATTTATCGGCATCCTGTGCTGGAGCCTTATGCTGCTTTTCGTCATTCTGCTATCAAAAAAAGCGATACTGCCCATCGCGGAAAATATAGAAAAACAAAAACAGTTTGTAACAGATGCCGGACATGAGATCAAGACCCCTCTGGCTATAATCATGGCAAATACAGACGCCATGGAGCTGCACAATGGGGAAAATAAATGGAGCCGCAATATCCGGGAACAGACGGTACGTCTCAACGGACTTATGCAGAATCTGCTGGCCCTTGCAAAAATGGATGAGGGCGCAGTAAAGCTGCCTTCGTCAGATATCTTACTGAGCAGTCTGCTGGAAGAGATCCTGCCGGCTTTTTATGAGCCGGCCGCTCTCAAAGAAATCATAATAGAAGAAAATATTCAGCCCAACATCATCATGCACGGGAACAGAGATAGTATGTCAAGGCTCATTACGATACTGCTGGACAATGCGGTAAAATACACGTCTAAGCAAGGAAATATTATAATTTACTTAGAAAGAAAAGAAGGCGTTATTACATTAAGTATAAAAAATACGTGTGATATGCTCCCGGAAGTCGATCCAGAAAAACTCTTTGACCGCTTTTACCGAGGCGACAGCGCCAGAACACAAAAGAGCGGGGGTTACGGCATTGGCCTATCTGCAGCCCGCGCTATAGCAGAATCACAAAAAGGAAGCATTACGGCATCCTATGAAGAAAACCAGATTATATTCACAGTAGAACTGAAGAACTCTAAGTAAAGGAGATATAAACCAGGTACCCCGCCCGCTCCTTTATCTGCGCCTGTAAATTGTCTTAAAATACAGGAGATAAAAGATTAAAAAAAGGTTATGCTATAGAGTAAAAGCTCTGCATATTACTGAGCATATGCTAAGTTGGAATCGTTAAAGGGGAGACTCTATGAAACCGGGAAAGAAGAAAGAAACAGGTGCAGTCCTGATAGAAGCAGTAAGAATTGCAGTGGGAAGCGGCGCCGCCATGTATGCAGCTTCCCTTTTGCATCTGGAATTTGCCGCATCGGCGGGGATGGTAACGCTGCTTACGATACTGACTACAAAGTGGGAAACGCTCAGGCTCTCAGCTGCCCGTATCCTGACTTTTATTCTGGCGGCAGTCCTGGCATGGTTAGTATTCAGTCATATCAAAAGCGACGGCGCTGCATTTGGAATCTTCATATTTTTACTGGTATTGATAAGCGAATGGGTAGGCTGGAGGATAACTGCATCCGTAAATGCGGTCATAGGCACACACTTTTTGGCTACACGCAACTTTTCGATTGCTTTTATTGCAAATGAATTTCTGATTGTATTGTTAGGGATCACGATAGCCATCCTTGTTAATCTGTTTCAGAATAATGGAGGGCAGAGGAACAGAATTATAGAAAATATGCGTTATACAGAGCAGGAATTTTCCGATATACTGGGAGAACTGGCTGCATTTTTATATAGCCGGGACAGAAGGGAGACTGTTTGGGAGAAGCTGGAACTTTTAGAACGGAAACTGGAGAACTTTATAGAGCAGGCATATGTGTATCAAAACAACACCTTCAGAGCCCATACCAGTTATTACAGCGCCTATTTTGAAATGAGGGAAAAACAGTGTGGGGCACTTCAACATCTGCATCAGGAGATGGAAAAGCTGAAGGCGCTTCCAAAGCAGTCCTTTATTGTGGCAGATTATATTTCCTATTTAAAACACTTTGTCAAGGAGATGAACCGGCCGGAAAAGCAGCTGGCACGCCTGGCGGCGCTGTCTGAGGAGATGAAGGCACAGGAACTCCCCGGCAGCAGAGAGGAGTTTGAGAACCGGGCGGTGCTCTATCATATCCTAATGGATCTGGAAGAGTTTCTGCAGTATAAGCAGCATTTTGTGGAGCGGATTGACGAGACGCAGTTTGCCGTTTACTGGAAAAAAGAGGTAGAGGATTTCAGACGCTCCAAAAGCAGGTGAAGATTTGCTACCGTTTCCCGGTTAATATAATGTTCAATTTTTTCCACCTGTTCGAGTTCATTCTCTGAATGATTCAGCAGGCACAGAAATTCGTGCAGTATATCGTGCCGGTAAAGCAGGTACTCCCCAACCTCCAGCCCCTTGGGCGTTGCGGTCAGGTAGCCGTATTTCTGGAAAGAGATGTACCCCCTCTCCTTCAGTGCGTTAACCATCTTCGATGCGGAGGAGGGTTTTACATGCAGATTCTCAGACAGTGCCTGGATTCTTACGATATCCTGTCCCTTTAGCATCCGGCAGATCATCTCCAGATAATCCTCCATAGATGCGGTCAGATCGTCTGTGTTATGCAGTTCATATCCTTTTTGGGTATAAAAATCATTTCTATTGTCCATGATATCATTTCTCCTATTAAGATAAAAAAGTTAATATCTATCCGAAATATATTCCCCAATGTGTCACAGAATCCCGAAAAATTAATATTATAGAATCAGGAAAGAAAGTTTCCTTATCCTAAATTCTATGACAAGGCGGTGGCGCTTATGAAAAAGGAGATCTGTTTAAACGATATACAGCCGGGGGAGAAGGCGGTTGTCAGAGAGCTGAGGTCAGATGGAAGTATCCACAGACGTCTTTTGGATATCGGTCTGGTCAGAGGAACAAAGGTTGAATGTGTGGGAAAGAGCCCCGGAGGGGATCCCGGGGCATTTTTAATCCGCGGTGCGGTGATTGCGATCCGTTCGGAAGACTGCGGGGATATCCTGGTTCATACTTTGGAAGGCGCCTGATATGGGGCGCGAAAAAGTGATTGCCATAGCGGGCAATCCGAATGTGGGGAAGAGCACGGTATTTAACAACCTGACGAATCTGCACCAGCATACGGGAAACTGGCCGGGAAAGACGGTTACCAACGCTTCGGGATATTGTGAGACTAAGGAATATTCTTATAAAATGGTAGATATTCCGGGGACGTACTCGCTGCTGGCCCATTCGGCTGAGGAAGAGGCTGCCCGGGATTTCATCTGTTTTGGGGACGCAGATGCGGTTATTGTGGTCTGCGATGCTGTCTGCCTGGAGCGGAATCTGAATCTCGTCCTGCAGATTCTGGAAATCACCAGAAAGGTGATTGTCTGTGTAAACCTTCTGGATGAGGCAGAAAAGAAGGGAATTTACGTCAATCTGGATACCCTTTCCCGGGAACTGGGCGTACCGGTCATCGGCATGGTGGCAAGGGAGGGGAAGGGCAGAGATCAGCTGCTGGAGACTATGGATCATATGATGCGGGAGGCCGAAAACGTCAGGCAGGAGCTTCAGGCTTCTTCTGTGGGATGCAATGCTGCAGAAGGATATGTTATTCCATACTGCCGGACGCTGGAAAAGGCGATTTCTCTGCTTGAGCCTGCGGTGGATGCGGTGCTGGAGGGAATACAGATGCCCTCGGCATCCTCCTGCAATGGATGTCTGAACAGCAGATGGCTGTCCCTGCGGCTGCTGGATTATGACAAGGCGCTGGATGAAGGCATCCGCAGATACCTGCATAGAAACATCTGTCAGGAACGCTGCCTGAAGGAAGCGATTCCGGAGGCACAAAAATTACTGTACAATCAAAATATGGATAAGAAACGGCTGGAGGAAGAGATTGTATCATCGGTCATGTATATTGCGGAACGAATCAGCGAAAAGGCTGTGACGTTTACAAAAGAACATGCGGACAGCCGGGACCGGAAAATTGACAGTATTCTAACCAGCAGGCGGGCGGGGTATCCGCTGATGGCAGCGCTGCTGATGGCAGTGCTGTGGCTGACCATAACAGGAGCAAACTATCCCTCTGAAATGCTGGCAAAGGGGCTGTTCTGGATCCAGGACAGACTGACGGAACTGTTTGGACTTATAGGCGCGCCCGCCTGGCTGCATGGGATACTGGTCCTGGGGGTTTACAGAGTGCTGGCATGGGTTATCTCTGTGATGCTTCCGCCAATGGCAATATTCTTTCCGCTGTTTACGCTGTTGGAGGACGCCGGTTATCTGCCCAGAATTGCATATAATCTGGATAAACCCTTCAAAAAATGCTGTGCATGTGGAAAACAGGCACTGACTATGTGTATGGGATTCGGATGTAATGCCGCAGGGGTGGTGGGATGCAGGATCATAGACTCGCCCAGGGAGCGGATGATTGCAATATTAACCAACAGCTTTGTGCCCTGCAATGGGCGTTTTCCTACACTAATTGCAATTATAACCATGTTTTTTGCCGGGATTTCCGGAGGCGCAGGTGCATCATTATTATCGGCGTTTTTAATCACTATGTTTATCCTGCTTGGTGTAGCCATGACATTTCTTGTGTCCTGGATTTTATCAAAAACAGTGCTAAAAGGCGTGCCCTCGTCCTTTACGCTGGAACTGCCGCCTTACCGCAGGCCGCAGGTGGGCAAAGTGATTGTCAGATCCATCTTTGACAGAACCCTGTTTGTGCTGGGCCGTGCGGTAGTAGTGGCCGCACCTGCCGGGCTGTTTATCTGGGCTGCGGCCAATATAATGGTGGGAGATACGAGCCTTTTGAATTATTGTGCGTCTATGCTGGACCCGTTTGCCAGAATGCTGGGAATGGACGGTGTGATACTGATCGCCTTTATCCTGGGGCTCCCGGCAAATGAGATTGTTGTGCCCATCATAATTATGGCCTATATGGCACAGGGCAGCCTTGTGGAATTTGACAGCCTGGCAGAAATGAAAACATTGTTTGTGAGTCATGGCTGGACCTGGCTCACGGCAGTCTGCACCATGCTCTTTTCCCTTATGCACTGGCCCTGTTCCACAACACTGCTGACTATTAAAAAAGAAACGGGAAGCTGGAAGTGGACGCTGGCGGCACTGGCAATACCGACTTGTGCAGGGATACTCATATGTTTTGTAGTGGCACAAATCGGAGGCTGCTTTTTGTAAGGAGGTATTTAAAAGAAAGAAAAACAGCTCGTCTACGGCTGGGGCGTAAAATGAAGAAATAGCCTCCAGCCGCCTACGGGCGCCCAAGCCGTTCCGGTTTTCCGGCGTTCCCAAAAAAGAATTATCCCCCTTCCAAACACTTTTGTTTGAACAGATTTAAGTGTATAATAGTAAGAAAACATGGCGGAGGGAAAATGAAGTGGCACAAGATACGCAGGCAAATGCAGAAAAATCCGGAAACGGCATGAAAAAGAATATATTACTGCGCACGAACTTACTCATATGCGTCGTAATTATTGCAGGGTTTCTGATGACAGCGGTACTGAGTTACCGAGCCAATTATAGTGCCTCCCTTGAGAATATCGAGCAGGTTTCTACTTTGACGTCGGAAGGGATATACTACCAGATGAATTCTGCATTTACTAAGCCGGTCAATATTTCTCTGACCATGGCAAATGACAGCCTGCTGAAGGAGTTTCTTGCGACAGAGGCGGAACATCTTGCGAATAAGGAATACATAGAGACCATCAGGCGGTACCAAGAACAGGCCGGCCAACCAGGCAACGGCGCAGTATTTCGAAAAAATGGGAGCTCCTAAGGGAAACCATACGACCAGGCTCTTCAGATTGTAGCTGAAAGGCAGATTCATGAGGCATATCGGGAAGGAATGGGCGGTGGAAAAGGCTGCGGAGCTGTCCCGAGATCTCTGCCGGCTGCATCATGTTGGAAATGACCGCTGGCAGATTACAGCCAGCATAGGCGTGGCTGTACTGCAGGGGGCGGACTTTGAGATGTTTTATAAGAATGCGGATGCCGCTCTGTATGAATCGAAGAAAAATGGGCGCAACCGGTATACCGTGTATTGCAAAGAGGCAGAGTAAGGCACAAAGCCCTCGCTGCCTCACTGGTTAAAAACCCTTTATAAATTCGTGTACTTCCTTCTTTCCAATATAGTGATATTTGTTTCTCTTTGTATAGAAGAAAAAGAAGGAAAGCAGAAGTGTAACGCATTCCGCTGCAGGCACAGAGAGCCATACGCCGGTAACTCCCAGCAATTCGGGCAGCAGCAGGATACTTGCTACAATGAAGATAAAGGTGCGGGCAAAGGAAATAGCCGCGGATACCGGTCCATCTGAAAATGCGGTGAACATGGCGGATGCGAAGATATTCATGCCTGCAAATATAAAGTTAAATGAGAACAGAAAAAATCCTGTTTTAGCAATCTCATAGGTCGGCGAACCGGCAGGCGTAAATATTTCCACGATATAGGGGGATAATACCAGCGCTACTGCAGTTGCAATCAGCGAGGATATGGCAACAAAACCGGTACATATTTTGAAGATTCTCTGCAGGAGAGAAATATTATTTCTCCCGTAATTGTAGCTGATCACCGGCGCCACTCCCATGGAAAAGCCGAAATACAGCGCGTTAAAAAGGAACTGTCCGTAGAGCACGATCGTGATCGCGGCAACCCCCGCTTCACCCAGCAGACGCAGCATTACGATATTAAACAGGAAGGTAACTACTGCGGTGGATACATTCGTGACCATTTCAGAGGAACCGTTCGCGCAGCTCTTCAGCAGTGTTGAGAGGCTGAAGTGCGGTTTTACAATGCGCAGTGTGTTCTTTCCGGAAAAAAAGTATACCAGCCCGGCTAAAGCGGGGATGACCTGCCCAAGGCCGGTTGCCAGTGCAGCTCCCTGGATTCCCATCTGCAGAGGCCCCATAAACACATAATCCAGTATCATGTTGACGATACCCCCCATAATGGTCAGAATCAGTCCAAGATGAGGCCTGCCTGCGGTGACAAAGAAGGTCTGGAAGAGCAGCTGCAGGATACAGGCCGGAGCAAAAAACAGCAGCATCCCGAGATAGCCTTTACAGTCTGCAACCAGAATATCTGTTGAACCGAGAAGCCGTACCACAGGCTCCAGAAAAAGGGTGCCTGCGGCCAGAATAACCACACTTAAGAATAAAGAAGTTGCAATAATTAATGAGAGGTCCTGGTTGGCCTCTTTTTCTTTGTGCTCCCCTAACTTTTTTGCAATGAGGGCGCTTCCGCCGCTGGCAAACATGACACCTACTGCTATAATCAGGTTAATAACCGGAAAGACAATATTTGCAGAGGACAGTGCGTTGCTCCCCACAAATCGGGAAATGAAAATCCCGTCAACTATTGTATATAAAGAGGTAAAAACCATCATAATCATAGTCGGAAGAGCAAATCTGAGCAGCGAAAAAAAGCGGAAATCTTTAGCAATTGATAATGACATTATAAATCATCCTTTCTATGAATTTTTTTCAGCATATGTTATGATAAAGTATAGGGTAACACGATAGTCAAGCTGAAATTAAAATTATATTAAAATTTTTAAACAAACAACTGTAAATGCGTGCGGGAGGGGAATCACATGGAGAATAGCAGGATATTAACGGCGGGGGAGTTTGCCAAGATCGTGGGAGTTACTAAGCATACACTCTTCCATTATGATGAGATCGGCCTTTTCCGGCCCGAGAAAAAGGGTGAAAATGGGTACCGGTATTATTCGATGGCGCAGATTGAGGTATTTGATGTGATTTACACATTAAAGGATCTGGATATGCCACTGAGTGAGATTCGGGAATACCTGGACAGAAGATCCCCGGGGACGCTGCTTGAACTGCTGGACAAAGAGCAGCAAATTGTGGAGCAGAAGGAAAAAAGGCTAAAAAGGACAAAAGAATGGATTATCGGGAAACGGAAGCTGATTAAGGAAACGGAAACGATCGATACAGAAGCGGTGGAATTATTGGAGATGCCTGCAGTTTATGAAGTGTCTGTCAGGGTGGATACTGCAGATGAAAAGATCTGGGCCATGGAGACCGGGAGGCTTCTCGACATGTGTGATTCGTTTGGCATCAAAGGCGTAAGGGGAATTGGTTATATGCAGCCGTTAGATTGTATTAAAGAAGGGTTATACAACAGCTATGAAAAAGCATACGTGGTTACAGAGCGCAATATCCCCGGCGCCGGGTGTGTAAAAAGGCCTGCGGGCACGTATCTGGCGGCTTATCATGTAGGGCACTGGCAGACGCTTAATGAGGCTTACGAAAGAATGCTGGCATATGCAGAGTCGGCGGGCCTTACGTTATGCGGAGGCTGTTATGAGGATTATCAGCTGGATGGACTTACACAAAAGACGGAGGAGGAATATGTCACAAGAGTGTCCTGCAGAATCGACGGTGCAGGCGGAGGCTGCCGGTAACCTCTGCAGAGTCATGAACGGTTACCTTTAGGTATCCAGGTAATATGAAAGTCGCTCACAAGAGGTTGATTTTATTCCCATATCAGCGTATGATAGTAAAATACTTTTTACTACATATATAAGGATGTGATTTGTAATGTTAAAAAGGTGCATTTTATTGATATTAAAACCGCTGTCGTTTTTACCGGCACTGATCATGATGTATGTGATCTTCAGTTTTTCAGCGCAGAGCGGAACGGATTCGGGCAATCTGAGTTATTCCGTGAGCCATAAGATTGTGGAAATCGGGAATGAAGTCCTGCAGAAGAATATGGAGGAATGGGAGATCGATGAGAAAGCATACGAGATCGAATATCCGGTGAGGAAGATTGCGCATATGACAGAATACTTTATACTGGCAGTTGCGGTATCACTGCCGTTTTATGTATACGGCCTGCGGGGCTTTGGCCTTATGCTGGTAGCTGGGCTGATCTGTGTAGGCTTTGCCTGCGGGGATGAGTATCATCAGTCCTTTGTGGACGGGAGAGGTCCGTCCGTGAAGGACGTGGGAATCGACAGCATCGGAGTGTTCTTTGGAATCATGGCAGTGCGCATCTGCTGCTGGACGATATTGGCTCCTGTGCGGACGATGGAGCGGGAGCGCCGCCGATGGGAACGGAAAAGAGAACGGCAGAGAGCGCGTGAAGAGGAGCAGCGGTACAGAAGGCGCGGCAACCGTAGAGAGTATTAGAAACAATTTTATAATGAGGAAGTGTAAGTCTCAAAAATCCACTGGTTTTTGAGGCTTATTTTTATCTTATAGAATTAGGGTGTCAAAAGATTCTTTTAAATGAATCTTATGGCACCCTAATGTGATATAGGAAATTTCTGTGCACAAGTCCGGCAGACAGATTAAAAATAATTACGGAAACCCGAGTAAAAATTAACCAATAGACCCAAAATATAATGATAAAGCGCCTGAGTGTGTCAGACCATTTATTATGCCTGTCGGAGCATCGTTCTTAACAGGCCCGCGAATGACCAGGTACACTCCTGCGCTTGATACAACTGAAATCGGGGCGTATGCGTTGTCTGTATGCCAAAGGAGGCTATATATGGAACTGATAAAACTGTCAGGAATATTAATTGTTATCATTGGATTTGCGTTAAGACTGGATTCGATACTGATTATATTAATTGCTGCAATTGTCACAGCTTTAGTAGGAAACCTGGGAGTAACCGGGCTTTTGGAGACGTTAGGAACCAGTTTTACTGCGAACCGGAATATGGCAATTTTCATTCTAATTATGCTGGTAACCGGAACTTTAGAGCGCAACGGTCTGAAGCCCGCGGCTGCCAGTCTGATCGGCAGGATTAAGAATGCATCTGCCGGGGCGGTCATTGGAGCTTACGGGATCATGCGGGGGATATTTGCCGCGTTTAATGTCAGCTTCGGCGGGGTTGCCGGGTTCGTAAGGCCAATCGTGATGCCCATGGCAATCGGTGCAGTGGAAGCACAGGGAAAGGAACCGGCAGAAGAGCACGTAGAGCAGTTAAAGGGAATGGCCTCCGGCATGGAGAATATTGCATGGTTTTTCTGCCAGGTGCTGTTTGTCGGGGGTTCGGGCGCCCTGCTGGTGCAGTCCACACTGGAAACCCTGGGATACCAGGTTTCCCTGCTTGATTTGGCAAAGGTAGAAATACCGGTCGGAATCTTTGCAATCATAACGGGGATTGTCTACTATTTTCTGAAAGACAGGAAATTGTACAAAAAATATTATGGGGATAAAAAGTAAGGAGGAAGGCGCATCATGACATTTTTTACCAGCCAGGACGTGACACTGGGCACAAAACTCCTGGAAATCATCTATATAATTATGGGCCTGATTACTTTCTATACCGGAATCAAAAATGCCTTGGATAAGGAGAATCCCTCCCGGTTTGGAACCGGGTTGTTCTGGTGCGCTCTTGGAGCGGTGCTGGCGTTTGGGCGCTGGATCCCGCCGGCTATAAACGGAGCTCTGATTATCCTGATGACCATACCGGCCATCCTGAAAAAAGTAAAGATTGGAAAAATCCAACCACTGACAGAGGAATATACCAATGAAAAGTACCGGACCATCGGAATGAAAATCTTTATCCCGGCTCTGTCCATCGGTGTCTTTGCCATTCTTTTTGCCATCTTCCTCCCCGATCTTGGCGCAATCGTAGGAGTGGGTGCGGGCATTGTGGCGTCGGTTATGATACTCATGCTGCTTTCCAGGGAGAACCGGCCTGCGGTTTTTTTGCGGGATTCTGAGCGCCTCCTCTCAACGGTAGGGCCTTTAAGTATGCTGCCGATGCTCCTTGCAAGCCTGGGCGCGGTTTTTACCGAGGCAGGCGTAGGGGGTGTGATAGCCGGTCTCGTCGGCGGATTGATTCCCATGGGCAATGTAAATGCGGGAATTATAGTATTTGCAGCCGGGATGGCATTGTTTACCATGATTATGGGAAATGCCTTTGCAGCCATTACCGTGATGACAGTTGGAATCGGCGCGCCGTTCGTCCTGCAATATGGTGCAGATCCTGCCGTCATAGGAATACTGGCATTGTCATGCGGATTCTGCGGAACACTCTGTACACCCATGGCCGCAAATTTTAATGTGGTACCCGTGGCGATGCTGGACATGAAAGACCGTTTTGGCGTAATCAAATGCCAGCTGCTGCCTGCGGCACTCATATTTGTATTTCAGGTTTTCTATATGATTTTCATGAAATAAGGGTAAAAATAAGAAGTGCAGGCTCTAAGAGCATTGAAATGATATAGAGGAAGGAAACGGTTATGCAGGATTACCGGAAAATAGAACGGGGCGCTATGATTGTTATAAAAGACTGGCTGCGCCTGAAACCATGGGAAAAACTCATGATTGTGACAAGCGAAAATCATCTGGAAGAGGCAAAAGCGCTGAGGTACTGCGCCCACAAACGGGCAAAGTCTGTAGATCTGATGGTGGTGGAAAGACGAGGGAAGCATGTAGGCGTATTTTTTGACCGCCACGAAAAGGTATTTGATGGTTACCGGGCCGTAATCGGAGCCACAGACTATTCTCTTGTTACCACAAAGGCGGCTAAAAGGGCGATAAACAGGGGAAGCAAGTTTCTGTCCCTGCCTCTGGCGACCAATAATGAAAAATCAATGCTCTCATACCGTTTTATGGGCATGGACACAAAGAAGAGCAAAATGATGGCAGGCATTATCATGAAATATCTGAATTCCTCCTCTGTGATCCAGGTGAAGACAAAGAGGGGGACAGACCTTAAGTTGTATAAGAGAAACAGAACCGCGGGGTTTTTTAATGGAGTGGTGCGGGACGGCAAAGGATTCTCATCCGCCAGCATTGAGGTGTACGTTCCGATTGAAGAGACAAAGACCGAAGGGGTCCTGATACCGGATGGCTCGCTGGGGTATATCGGAAGAGTGGAAGAGCCATTTAAGATCAGTATAAAAGAGGGGCGCATTCAGGAGATGGAAATGAATGCCAGCGGAAAGAAGCTGAAAGCATATATGGAGGATTTTAAAGACCCCGGAATTTATGTGGCGTCGGAATTGGGAATTGGCCTGAATTCCTATGCAAAGTGCAGGGGAAAATGTTATATTGAAGATGAGTCTGCCTATGGAACATTTCACATCGGTGTGGGGCGGAACATTGCCCTGGGCGGGCTACATGAGGCGAACGGGCATTTTGACCTGGTGGCGCATAAACCGGATATCTATGCGGATAACCGGATGATCATAGAACGGGGAAAGATCATTATACCGGAACCGCATATCCTATAAAATTCCAAATAGCAGGAGGAAAGATATGAGAGTATTAATTACAGGATTTGACCCTTTCGGAGGGGCAAGCATCAATCCGGCCTATGAAGCGGTAAAACTACTGCCGGATATCATTGGGAGTGCAGAAGTAATTAAGATGGAAATCCCAACAGTTTTTTACCGGGAAGGTGAAATACTGGAGGAAGGAATCCGCAGGCACAGGCCCGATGCCGTCATCTGTATCGGACAAGCCGGAGGACGTTCCGGAATCTCGGTAGAGAAGGTGGCCATTAATCTGATCGAAGCCAGAATCCCGGATAATGACGGGCAGCAGCCTTTTGACGAGCCGGTCTGTGAAGACGGGGAGAATGCGTATTTTGCAACGGTTCCGGTAAAGGCAATGGTGGAGCGCATCCGGGAGAGAGGGATACCGGCAAAAATATCTTATACAGCGGGAACCTATGTATGCAATGACGTCATGTACCGCCTGCTGTATATGATAGATAAGAAATATCCGGAGATCAGGGGCGGATTTATACACGTGCCATTTTTGCCCGAGCAGGTAACTGACCTGCCGGACGGGACGCCGAGCATGTCGGCTGAGACGATTGCACGGGCCATTGAGGGGGCGGTGGAAGCCGTGGTGGAGAACCGGGAAGATGTCAGGACGATTATGGGGGAGACGCATTAAACGCATAAAAGTAAAAAGCATTGTGAAGTATTGGGAGAAGGCGGTTTCGGACAAAGTGTGCAAGCCTATCTCAACTTCTTACCCCTTACTCATGAGGGCTTTAGGAGTTGAGATAGGCTTGCACACTTTGGCTATGTTTATAGGCGAACCTCAGACAGCGGAAAGCTGATATGAAATGCGGTACCCTCCCCAGGCTGTGATTCAACGGTTATAGTACCTCCATATTCTTCTATGCTGATCTTTGTAAAATAAAGCCCAAGCCCGCGCAGTCCGGGATTTCTTTTCGTACTGAATTCATAATTGAAGATCTTGGGAAGGTGATCCGGGTTAATTCCTACTCCGCTGTCTTTGAACGTAATCTCTGCGGAATCCTTCGTATACGCGGCAGAGAGCGTCATAGATCCCTCCATAGGCGTATGCTCGGTGGCATTCATAACCAGATTCTCAAAAGCCCGGAACAGATTTTCTCTGTGGCAGTATATCGTGCATGTCTGAGGAGGCAGTTCCAGATGGTAGTAGATCCCGTTTGCATCGGCGTAAGGCAGGGTTTCCGTGTATACATACCGGAGAAATTCACTGCAGTCCAGATGTTCGGCCGAACCCTTGTGAGAAGTTTCCGTATGAAATAACTGAAGGCTCTGTACATTATTCTGGATCTGTGAGGATTTATGGTCGATCACATCCAGATAATGCTGCAGTTCTTCGTCTAACCCAATCCCGCTGCTTTTCATGTAATCTATATAGGTATTGATTGCCGCTACGGGTGCTTTCAGGTCATGGGCTACAGCAGAGAGAAACTGCTTGCGTTCCTCCATCATAGCGGTCAGGTAAGCCGTTTTTCTCTCCACCTCATCCTGCAGATGTTCCGTCAGATACTGGCGCTGGATCAGCGCTCTGCGGTTATAGTCAGAGATGAGCACGGTGAATAAGGCCACCATAACAAAACCGCAATATTCCGTCTGCCATCCGAAACGCACCGGTTCATAGCGGCCGGCGGTGAGATAATCCACCAAAATACCAAATCCGAATACTGCATTGCCACTCAAAAGCCAGACATGCTGCGGCTGCTGCAGTGTACCCAGAAACGCGGCCAGAATCAAGTAGGTACTCATTACAAGCTTGGATAAAGCGATGATCTGGCTGTACACGGCGATGAACTGCGGAAACAGAGGGAAAAGTATGTAAAAAGCCAGCATTGGAAAAGCAGCCATAGCTATGGAAAATGTATAACAGGCAATGTAAACCTTCCGGTTCCATACAGAGCCGGCCAGGCGGTAAGTCAGTACGGTCATACATACGAGAATACCAAAATAGGCAGTATCCTCAATAACATAAGAAAGCCTGCCCAGATGAATACCCAGCCAGTGTATGAGCGGATAACAAATGTGTACGGAAAAACAGAGGCATAAAACCCCATAAGCTGCGTACAGGGTATCTGTCTGCCTGCGGAACCATACGGTAAAGGAAACGGCTGCACAGCCCAGTGTAAAAAAGCAAAGGAACGCAAAAAATATAAGCCTGCCGATTACAAGGCTTGTTACCGTATCGGTCTGGCCTAAAACAGGCGGATAGACGACTCCACTGTAGTAATGAGAGTAATTGGAGGCCTGTATCACAATTTCTACGCTGCCGGAAGGCAGGGAAACCAGGGCGTTCTGTACATGGACACGATAGTGGTTTTCGGACAAACTGCCATAGGAAAGCAAGAGCTCTCCGTTCACATATATTTTACTTGCAGAATATATTTCCGGCAGTTCTAAAAGCCATCCTTCTGCTGCCGGCTCAAGGTACAGCTGTTTTCGATAAACGGCGGTACCGAAGGGCGATGCATCGGGATGGAAAGATTTAAAATTTCCATATTGACCAATGGTGATGACTTTAGGGCTGTTAAAAACCGCATCATTGTCATTCCAGTTCTCGTCCAGGCTGAGATCAGGATAGAACTCCCAGCCTTCCGCAAGAACATGCAGGGTATTTCCTGTGTAGGTATATTTATTATCCCAGCGGAATGTGAGAGAAAAGAGCGCTCCGATTCCGGCAAGGGAGATAAAAAGAACCAGCAGTGATGCCGCAAGAGCCTTCTTTCCGCTGTGGACCTGGGACAGGGCCTCCGCCTGCGGCATCAGGAAGGCTGCCTTAATTTTTTGGTAAAACTTTTTATGATTCATGTCTTATTCCGTAAAAACATATCCCTTTCCCCACTGTGTGCGGATGTATTCTTTTTCAGGTGAAAGCGCTTTGATTTTTCTGCGGATCCTCATAATCATGACCTGTATACTATGGGTATTATAACGCTCTCCCCACAAAGCCTCGTAGATCTCGTCCTGCCGGTAAGGGATGCCTTTGTTCTGGTTTAGAAATTGGAGTATCTGGAATTCGCTGAGGGTCAGGTCTAGAGAATTGGTGCCGATGTAAGCCTGCTTCTCATCGGGACAGATATAGAGACGGTAATCCTCCTGCGGACTTCCGGGACCGCTGTTATGTACCCGGGGATGGATCCTCGCTCTGATACGAAGCTCCAGCTCCTTCATACGGTAAGGTTTTACAATATAATCATCCCCTCCGCTTAAGAATCCTTTCTCCAAAGAGGCCTCATCAGTCAATACTGTAAGAAATATAATCGGAATATTGCTCATTTCCCGAAGCACACGGCACAGGGCAAAGCCGTCCTGCCCTTCCATTTGGATATCCAGTATAATACAGTCGTAGGTATTCCTGTTGATCAGCAGTAAGGCGTCTTTCGCGCTGCCTGCCTGGTCAACGGCATATCCCTGCTCTGTAAAGTAGGAATGGTTTAAAGTTAAAATATCAATATCATCATCCACAAAAAGAAGTCTGTCCATATTACACCAACTCTCATAATAGTTAGTTCCATTTTAAATGGGGCAGAAGCTGTTTGCAAATAAAATCGTACATTTCCAAAAATTGTTGTTAATTGTTGTTATTTATTGTTATTTTATTGTTAAATATAATATGATAAAATGAAATGTATAACAAAAGATGATATGGGAGGAGAAGGGCAAGTGAAAAAAAGATGGAAGATCCCTTTTTTCCTAATGGTTATGTTGGGGTTACTCTTCGTAAACACATCTGCCTGTAAGGCGTGGGGACCGCCTAAACTGGAGGATGAAGAGGCTTTTTTGCAGTGGTATGAAGAGAATAAGAATAACGACGGGGCGGTGTATCAGTTATCGGGTGACCTGAAGCTGACGAAAGGGAGTGAAGAGTCCCCTCTTATGTGGGACGGCCAGGGAAAGGTAACGATTGACTGTGGGAACCATTTGATCCTGGCTGAGAGCAGCCTTGTGATAAACAACCCGAACCTGAAGATTACAGGATCTGAGTACTGTGTGATTATGGTAAGAAATGAAACACTTACACTGGAACAGGGGAAGATAGAGTATGCAGGAACCGAAGGGTTAATCTTACAGGTGCAGGGTGGAAAACTTGCTGGACCCTCACGGCGGGGGCAGTTTACACTCTGCAATTCTGAAAATGCGAGAGATGTAACCGGAATTGTGTATGGAGTTATACAGGATGGTGTGCTCTCAAACCTGGATATCGTACTGGAAGGGCTTGATAAAGCCGTGGGAATCAATAGCTCCGGAATGCTGACAGTTGAGAACTGTGGGATCCGGGTGACAGCCGGGATAACAGCATATGGAATTAAACAAAATTTTGATACGATGGAATTGGTCGTTCGGGACAGTGAGGTGACGGCGGCTGTGTCTGAACCAACAGGAGAGGCGTACAGTGCTTATGCCGAAAGCGGAAAAATTTACTGTGAAAATTCTATATTAGTGCCAAAGCTGGAAGAGGACACCACTTATAAGGTACTTGCTGCAAAAGCCAAAATACCAGTTTATGTGGAAGCCGGGGATTCCAGTGCGGATTGGCAGCTGCCAGCGGCGCTGGATATGTATGTACAGGAGAATGGATCAGACCAGGAGACAGAACTTTCCATTCCTGTCATCTGGGAGGTGCAGGACAGCGTTCTGGATGAGCCTGGTTATTGTATTATAAAGGGCAGTTTTGACACGCAGAGCTTATCATATACGGTTACCAATCCGGACGGAGTAGTTCCGGAAGTTACAGTGATCTGTTTACCCCCGGAAAAGATGTTCCTGATTGCTTCAGAAATTGAAGATACCAAAACGAAACTGCTGCTTCCCTATCCGTATGGTGCAAAGTTTCTTAAAATAGAATATAGCACGGATGGCAGGAACTTTTTGACTTACCTGCCGAACAGGCCGAACATGATTATAGAGGGGGAACCTGTTCCGGAAAACGGACTCTTTTTGTTCTCTGTATCTTTGCCGGAGGCGCAGAAAGGACTATACATAAGATTTGTTACAGTGGGGGAAAGCATGTTCAGCGGAACCAGCGCCGTGTGGAAAGTAGGAGACGGCGCCAGCACAGGAATTCCAGATGATGCAGGGGAGGAGCAGGGCGGCGACCGCGGCGGCCAGGATGCAGAACCTGATCTGCCGGATGCGAATGATCCGGATACCGTCCCGGACATAGAACGTCCGAATGTACAACCTCCCGTTCCCGACCTTGAAGATCCGGATGCGGAGAACGGAGAGGCAGGCGGGACACCCTCCGTGAAACCACCGTCTGATGGACAGGGAGAGCCACATTGGGGAGAGGGGGACAACCAGGAAGAAGCAGGCAGACAGCCTGGAACGACAGGCAACAAAGAAGAAACCTATGACAGAGCACCTTATGTGAGTTCCGGAGTAAACAGGCAGGAAGGTAATTCAGTTTTGGGCCGGGGTGTTGACGGTATTGGTAAACCGGAGAATGAGGGGAATCGTTCAAATAAACCAGTCAATCCTGCTTCAGAGGAGGCGGTTCAGCACATTGATGCGGAACCGGATGAAAAACCGCTCGATGTGCAGAATGCTGAGCTTGCAGAAGCCGGAAAAAAGGCAGTGAAAAAACAGTATCCTATAGGGATAGCTGTTGTTCTGGTGGTTATTGGAATTGCGGCGGCGGGATATTGGTATGGAAAGAAGGTATTTAAAAAGAAGTAATTGAGATTTATTACCGGACTTTAAATTCAGCCCGGAAGAGGCCCCCCTCTTATAGGGGGGAATAAAGATAGATTTACCCAGGTGCAGAGAGTTTGTAGTATATTGAAACAGTGGAGGAGCATACTACAAGCTTCCCTGCACCTGTATAGTGTTTAAAAAGCCATTTTATGAGTTTAATAGCATTTCTTGCACGGCGCAAATCCCATGCTTTCTGCTTCAGATAATGTTACCTGCTGTGGATTATTCATGCCACTGCATGATGGATTGTTGTGATATTTACTTCCGCTTTGTGGAATCCATACCATTTGTTCTTGCGGGACTTGATTTGCCTGCGAAGATTCTTGAGCGGCAGCTTCCGCTGCTATCCGTTCCTCCTCAGCTTTTTGGGCGGCAGCCTCTGCTGCTTTTCGTTCCTCCTCGGCCTTTTTAGCAGCTTCTTCTTCGGCTTTCTTAGCGGCTTCTTCCTTAGCCTTTTTAGCAGCCTCCTCTTCAGCTTTCTTAGCGGCTTCCTCTTCGGCCCTCTTAGCAGCCTCCGTCTCAGCTTTTTCTTGAGCTTCTTTTTCTGCAAGTGCAGCCTTGTCCTCTACATTAATAGTTATGGTATTGCTTTTTATATCACCACATAGTACGTACATAGTGTAACTTCCAGATTTTTCAGTAGTAAATAGTAGGTTATCGCCATCCTTTTTTAGTTCCCCACCAGAAGTTTCGCATTCAATGTCTTTCAGATCAGCATTGGAGGGAGTGGTCTTAACATCTACGGGAATTGCTGTGTTTATATCGTACCGATTATTTTCATCTGCTGAGAGAACAATAGTTTCTAATTTATTATCCCTTGTAAACAGAGTGCAAATTCCACCGAGTACAAATAATACAATAAATACTGTTAAACATCCCTTCCCTTTCTTTTTCTTTGGCTCTTCAGGGAGCAGACTTTCTTTTTTCTTAATAAAACGGTTATTATGGATTTTTTTACTGGAATCTTTTGCGGAAGAGGTCTTTCTCTTAGATACCCTGCTTCCAGGAAGGCTAATGACTGGAGTCCGTTTTCCTTTAGATTTTCCCTTGTTATGCACACCTTTCATTCTATCAGTTTTGGTTTTGCGCCCTCTGTAAGAATCCATTTTTTCATCAGGAGCGTTTTCTTTACTTTTACGAAATGTAAATCCCATTTGCGTAATTCCCCCTTTTCCTTTGTATTTAAGATAGAATACATATATATGAAGCCGTCAGGCGTAATAATTGATCTGTCTATGCAAGAAAAGTGATACAATCAATATAGTTTTTTAATTTGCGCCACTTATTTTATACTTGCATCTTACGTTAAACTACTTCTATTATATACGATTATATGGTAAATGGAAATAATAGGATTGGGGAGTCCAAGTAACTAATAAATAGTAAAAGTTTCCCTCAATTATTTATTTAAGCCCGATAACTGAAAATTGATTTTCTTTTGTTTTTTTGTATGCTAAACTTACACTATAAAAATGCAACTGTGCATGACAAGGAGGAGAGAAAATGAAAGAGTATCCTAAGTTTAAGGCAGCAGCGGTACAAGCAGCGCCGATTTTGCTGGATCTGGAGGCAACGGTAAGGAAGACATGTGATTTTATTGACGAGGCAGGTAAAAACGGGGCAAAACTTATTAATTTTCCGGAAGCGTGGATTCCCGGATATCCCTATTGGGTTTGGATGGACGGGCCGGATTATGGGATGAAGTATTTTGTTGAGTTTTATAATAATGCGGTGGAAATTCCCGGAAAGAGCGTTCAGGAGATTAGTGAGGCGGCCAAGAGAAATAAGATGTATGTTTGCGTTTCCGTTACGGAACGGGAAGGCGGCTCTTTGTATCTGACTCAGCTTTGGTTTAATCCGAATGGGGACTTGATCGGAAAGCATCGTAAGAATAAGGCTACCAGCCAGGAAAAAACAATCTGGGGCGACGGGGATGGAAGCCTGATGCCGGTATTTCACACGGAGTATGGAAATATGGGCGGGCTGCAGTGCTGGGAGCATTTTATTCCTTTGAATGTAGCGGCTATGGGCGGTCAGCACGAACAGATTCATTGTGGTTCCTGGCCCATTGCCATGTGGGATCCGAATAATATGTTTGCAACCGAACAGACACATGCGGCAGCGACTTATTATGCGGTTACCAATCAGGTTTTTTATTTGCTTGCGTCTATGATCTGGACTGAGGATCAGGCGGATCGCATCTGTGAGACAGATGCACACAGAGCAACGATGAAGCTGGGATACGGTATGACCAAGATTATTGCTCCAAACGGTACCGACATCGGGACGCACCTGGAGCCGGATGAGGAAGGAATATGCTATGCGGATATTGATCTGGGCGCTTATATATCAGGACGTTATATCATAGATACCGCAGGGACGTATTCCACACCGGGTTATCTGCGTATGACCCTCGATAAATCTGTACATAAGGCGGTAAATATTGTGGGGGATGCGGAACAGAAGGTGATACCTTATAACGAAATTCAGTTTGATGAATTAAATTAAGATAGTGATAATCAGGGCAGGATATCTTCAGAGCAGAGATATCCTGCCTTTTTCTAATCTGGAAAATTCCTCTGAAATTTTTTAGTGCTGATAAACTTTTTTTGGATGTTCATGCTAAGGTTAAGCAAATAGCCGAAAATCGGCATCGCGGTGGTGCGCTAAAGATGCAAGCCCTTCATAAGAATCCAGGGTGGAGTTGAAGTGGATTAATTTACTTTTATCTTTCTAGTGTGATGTGAAATTCTGAATAAAATGGCAGAATTTCTGACAAGCCTCTGTGGGAATAGTAGTTTTATTAAAAATGATGCAGACATCCCAGGTGAAAGAGGAATCCTCAAAGGGAACGATCACTGTATTCTCATAAGGATGTTCTCTTGCCGCAAAATCAACCGAGAGGCCAATGCCTTTATTTTGTGATGCAAAAAAGTGGGTGTAAGATATTTCACTGGTCTCGGTGACGGAGTATGGTTGAATCTGTTTTTGCAGAAAGCGCTGCATATTGTGGTGGTATGGGTTAAATTGCCGCCCAATAAGTGCAAGGTCCTGTCCATTTAGGTCCCGATAGGATATGAAATCTTTATCTGCGTATGGATGATCCTTGTTAATAACGGCGACATGCCTGCATGAAAATAGATATTGGCAATCATATTGGTCTATTTTCATAGGCATTCCTATAACAGCAAGATCTATTTGATTCTGCGCTATCATTGATTCAATCTTATGATCGGTGTCTTCTATATAATCCAGACGTATAGACGGATAGCTCTTTTGGAATTGTTCTATAAGGTTGAAACCAAAATAGGCCATAACACCATAAGAAAAGGCAGCGCTCACCCTGGCAAGTGCGGTATCACTTTGAATATCTGTGGAGATAGAGTAAAACATATCAAGGATAGTGGAAGATTTGCTATATAATTGATCTGCATAGCGTGTCGGTACGACTCCTTTGGAAGTCCGTTTAAATAGAGTAAGGCCAAGTTCGTTTTCCAGCTTTTGAATAATTTTACTGACTCCCTGCGGTGTCATGTATACGATCTGCGCTGCCTGACTAATACTGGCTGCCTCGTATACACACCTAAATATTTTCATATCTTTTGTATCCATAAAGGGCTCTCCTTAAAAAATACGTATTTTTTAGGTGAAATACCTTAACTTTGGAAATTATTGTACTTTGAATGTATCGAAAAGTCAATATGGAAAGATATATGGTCTGCAATGGTGTAACAGTACTTTGACACTAGCAACGAGCTGCAGTATTAGCGATTCCTGTCATTAAGTATTCCCGCCCGTCGATAAGCCTAAAGTTTTCGGACTTAATTTCAGCCTGTCTAAACTGTTACATATTTTACAGGATTTTAATATTCTTATTTTATTTTAATTTGAACCGCATGCATAAACGTGCTATTCTAAAAACATCAAAACGGCAGGCATTTCAGCCAAATCTGGCCGTTCGATATCTCATCCCGGCGTTTCATATTCGAGACAGATTCCGTGAATGAATACAACATAATAAGAAAGGGGATTGCCTATGAAGAAAGGGCTAAAAGATTATTTTCCACAGATCAGAACACGGGAGGAGGTGATGAACGATATACGAATCAATCCTGTGTCAGCTTATCAGTTTGATCAGTGGGGGGAGGAACTTCAGGAAGAGTTTCTGGATTTCTGCACGGGAGCCAGAGGGGTTAAAATGACGTACGACTCTTTTTTTAAGGAGATTATGAACCCTGAATTACATGCGGAACGCTTGGAAGAACTGCTATCCTTACTGCTCGAACAGAAGGTAAAGATCCATCAGTTACTGCCGAATGAGTCGGCAAGAATTGCAGATGAAAACACGTTGCTGATCATGGACATTGTTGTGGAATTGGAGGATGGCAGCCTCGCCAATATTGAGATACAGAAAATAGGGTATGCATTTCCAGGGCAGCGGGGTGCATGTTATTCTGCAGATTTGCTCCTCAGGCAATATAAAAGAGTGAGAAGCCAGAAGAAAAAGAAGTTTACATATCAAGATATTAAAACGGTCTATACCATAATTTTCTTCGAAAAAAGTACTTCTGAATTTCATGAGATAAAACACACTTATATTCACCGGGCGAAGCAGGTATTTAACACGGGACTAAAGATGAATATGCTCCAGGAGTATGTTTTAATTCCACTTGACATTTTTAAGGAAACCAAGCAAAATAAAGCTATAGAAACGAAACTGGATGCATGGCTTAGCTTTTTGAGTGATGACCGGCCGGAACGGATTATGGAGATCATTGAAAAATATCCGGATTTTAGGGAATTGTATGGGAAAATCTACGAAATATGCCGTAATGTTGAAGGAGTGATGAATATGTTTTCAGAAGAATTACTGGAACTGGATAGAAATACAGTCCAATATATGATCGAAGAGCAGCAGGAACAACTGGATACCTTAAACAAGGAGAATGAAGTTCTGGCAATGGAATTAGCTGATCTCCGGAAAGCATACGAAGAGCAGAGAAATGCATACGAAGAGCAGAGAAATGCATACGAAGAACAGAGAAAAGTACGGGAAGAGCAGCAGAGTGCGTATGAAGAACAGAAGAAAGAAAATGAAACACAGAGAAAACAAATTGAAGAACTGAAAAATATGCTTGAAACTTTGATGAGGAATCAGAAGTAGGTATTTTATACGGATTGGGAATCTTGCGTTACTCAATCCGTTATTCTTTATAATAACGATTTTTATGGGGACGGGACAGGAAATTATACGAATCTACAATTAAAAAGCCCTGCTATTTCGCAAGGCTTTTCATAACATTTTTAACGACTTCCTGACGGAGCCCTTCATCGGGTTCAGCAGAGGCTTTATAGTCCGCATACCGCGCGGTAATGTACAGGTAATCTGAAAGCCGGTTGATATACTGCATAGCCTTGCTGTCTGCGCCGTAGTTCTGGGCTACTTTGCGGAAACGGCGTTCTGCCCTTCTGGCAACCGCTCTGGCAACATCCAGCCTCGCGGACAGCTCACATCCCCCATAAAGTACGAATTCCTTAGCGCGTGGAAACAGACCCTCCAGCCGGTCAATCTCTTCTTCCAGCATAAATGTCTCTTCTTTTGTAAAACGGTAATTCAGATTACGCGGATCTGCAATTCCAGCCATCATTTGAATCAGCGCTTTCTGAATCTGTGAAAGGCGATCTTGCAGAGGCTGGCTGGCAATGACTTTGGCCAGACCGATATGGCTGCTCAATTCATCGATTGTCCCCAGCAGTTCTATACGGTCATCTGATTTGGAGACACTGATTCCATTCATAAGAGAAGTCTTTCCGGTATCTCCGTTTTTGGTATAAATTTTCATGGTTTTCTCCTCTTTTATTCATATAGAGTGACAGTTCAGACAGGCTTGAACTGTTACCATATTGATGCAATCCGGCACAGCGTCTAAAGCTGCAGCCTATTTGAAAGCCAGCTTTTTGACGGCGCGGGCGCTGTTTGCCCCCAGTTTCCTGCACTGCATTGGGGTGGGATTCTGGTAACTCTCGGTATTGCGGCCTTTTGGAAGGCCCCGCATCTGCATGGCAATCCCTTTTCCCGAGATTCCGACTCCGGAGCCAAGCATGGAATCATTGGCAGCATTCCATGCCAGTTCGTCAGGCAAAGCGGTTTCCATTTCCTTTATTTCATAAAATACCCCTTCTTCTTCAATACCGGCACAAACATCCCTGAGAAAGACGGCATCCGGGTTATTAACATATATGAAAATAGAAGGTCTTTTTATTATCATTTTTCTTCTCCTGCATACGAAAGTACCAATCCGGTGGCTACGGCATTGCGTGGTCCTTCTGTGCCGCGGATATTTCCCCGGCCGCATACGATACGGTAACCGGCGAATTCTTCCATCAGCATTTCAGGGATCTCAAAGTCTTCGGCAGAACCTCCGACCAGTACTACATTAGAAATATTCTTTAAATCATGGTTCGGAGTTACTTTTTTCAGAGCGCGGAACGCATTTGTGACAAAAACTTTCTTTTTAGCATCGCGGCGGACCTGAACAATCTTTTCCATCGGAATATCCTGCTCTATGCGGATAAATCCATCTTCTGCCAGCAGGATAACCCGTCCATAGAAGCGGGGGTCAATGGAATCCTCCACAAAGGTCATCTGCCCGTTTTCCATCCGCATGTGGAACAGGCTTTCCACCTTGGCAAGAGGGTATTTTTTAATCTGTTCCGCCATATGCCTGTCGCCCAGGCCCAGCTCGGTCTCGATCAGCATGGAAACAAGTTCCCCGGCTCCTGCCTGGTGGGTCATGGTAACCTGTCCCTCCCTGGAAATGACTGCGGCATCGGTAGAACCTCCGCCCATATCCAGAATAGCCAGGGGCAGCTGAGTGCCAGGGGTTGTAAGAGCTCCGAGGCCTGCCATCACCGCTTCCACGCCGGCTACTTTTACATCTGTTCCGAGTTCCAGTTTCAGTTTTTCGGCGATTTCCTTCATAGGAAGGCGGCGTGTCTTTACCATGGCGGCGATGCCAACCGCTTTTTCCAGGCAGGTCTCCCCTGCCAGGGCGCCGGAGATCAGAACCGGGGCCAGAGTGTCAACTGCCAGTACATCCGTAATATGGATATCCGCTTCGGGGGTATGATCTAAATTCCCCATGCCCTGCCTGATACGGGCAAACATATTCCCCACATTGGTGTCCGGCTGTCCGCTGATATCACGGATACTGCCTGCCTCAGACACCGCCTGCATGATCTTCGCTGCTCCTTCATCCAGATTCACGGAGGTGCTGTGCTCCCCATCCAGATAAATCTCTCCGGCAGGGAGTACATTTTCACGCACATTTCCGCCCGGAGTCTTCAGTACCACTGCACTGCGCTTTCCGATCAGGCTCTTGGCGATCGGTGTGACAGTGCGGGTTTCCTCTGCATTCAGCTTCAGAAGAGTGGCAATACCATAGGGATTGGACAGCATCCGAACAGTCTGTCCGGGAAGTGCCACCTCGATTGCAGCCATAACCTTGTCCGGGAGTTTGTCGATACGTGCAACTTCATCAATGATCGGCAGCTTTTTGCGCAGCCGGTTCTCTACCAGAACAGCTTCGTCTGCCTGCAGGATCACTCCCACAATATCGAGCGTATCGGCCGCCTGATTCAGAATTGCGGCAACCTCCTCATAAGAAAAGGATTGGGGAGCCGCGACTATATATTGTGTACCGGGGATACCACGGGACAGGTTCTCAATCAGGAGAATCTCCCCCACTGCCTGTCCGGCCCCAGCAGGAGTGGAAGGATTATGCCCGATCATGGAGGAATCCGTTATGATGGTCTCTGTCAAAGTCTCCATCGCAGTATCACCGATCACGGGCGCTGCCTCGTTCAGCCGGATCAAAGAAATGTCGCCGATCTCCCTTCCGATCCTGCCCATGGCCTGCTTTAAAGCCGCTTTGATGGCATGGGTATTCGCGACAGTTCCCTTCGTCCCGGTGGTCGGGCAGGAGGCGCTCGTCAGAAAGTGAATTGTGCCGTCGGACGCACTTTCCCCGACGCAGACTTCAGTTGTAGAATTCCCAATGTCAACTCCAGCGATATAACTCAAAGCAGAATCCCTCTTTTCTCATAAACTTCTGCGGCCTCCATAACGAGGCGCGCACAGTTTCTTGCGTTATATTTTTCAAGAAGCTCCTGTGCCATCAGAACCAGTTCTAACTTTGTAGAACGGTTGGGGCGCAGCTTATCATACATTTTCAAAATCACATCATCCGGTACATCGACCAGTTCGGCTGCGCGCTCAAAATTCTTTTCCATGGGATCATTGCCGGCCTCCCGAGCAACCTGTCCCTGTGCTTTTAGCACCTCTTTTGATATCTTGATGTCATCGGCGGAAACGCGGTTTTTCATCACTTCATCCAGCGTAATATCAGTCAGCTTTTTACCGGTCCTGGATGTAATCTTTTCTTTTTCGTGTTCTCCTAATGGGTATTGCATCTACTTTACCTCCCATTCGATTATTCCGACTTCAGGGTCCAGCTGTTCCGTCTCGGCTATGTGCATCAGGGCAGCCTTGACCTGGTATTTAGGACGGGACATTGGATCGTTGGTGCAGGGGATGGGAACAACCTGTTCCCCTTTTACATATTTGGCGGCATTTTTACCGATCTTTCTGTAAGTGTCCAGATCCATCAGAGGCGCCTGGGGGAAAAGCTCCAGATTGGAGAGCGGGTACAAATCCTTCTGGTGGATGACGGTGGTTCCTTTTGACTGGATACCGATGCCAATGCCGGAGCCGGACAGTTTTGCGGCCTCCAGGGCCATGAAACATACATCCGAGGTGTCCAGGATCTTTACTACCCTTGGCACCATGCCTTCCTCTTCAATCCCTGCCTTCACGTTCTTCAATACATCGTCCAGCGGGATGCCGCAGATCGTCTTCAAAATTTCTTTTTGAAATGCAGCGCCGACCCCGATGACGACTTCCTTGGGGTCTGACCCCTTTGCGGCCCTTGGGTAAGACGCATAGGATGTCTTTATTTCATTGATTCTTTCGCGTCCTGCCATAGAGGGCACGGCAGCCGGTGCAGGCGCGGCGTCCTTTTTCTGCTTTATCTCAGCGAGGACAGCATCTGTTATCTGTTTTACTAAATCTTCATTCATCTGCATGCTCTTTCCTCCTATATATCCTGCGGATTGATAATATGAGGAATCTTTTTGATTTCCTCCCAGCGTTTGCCCTCGACACGGTAGCCTGTACCGGGGCCCATGTAGTCATTCGGTGTATTAACGCCGGAGAGCACATGGAAATCTCTGTCCAGGATCGCAGCGGTCTGCATATAGTCGCCCGCAACGCGCTGTTTCAGCATATTCAGGACGCTCTCCGCAAGATCCCGATAGCCGGATTCTGCAAGGGCCTTTACCACATCTACGCCGGTAATGCCGCGCTTGAGTACGTCCTCGGCGGACATCAGGTCTGCCGTTACGTCCCGGGGGAGCGTGTCTTTACTTCCGTGGGCATAGGTGACCGCCTCCACCTGTTCGTCGGAGACAGGCGTAAGCCCCAGCTGTTTGAACACGGCCTGTACGGCCTTTCCGGCTTTGCGTCTGACCTGGATGACTTCTTCCTCCGTGACCGGGCGGAGTCCGCCGTCAACCTGCATATCTCTCTGCAAAACGTTATAGTCATCAAAATCCTCTGCATCAAAGTTAGAACCCGCAAACATATTGTCGTAGTTGGGCTCTGCTGCATAGCCGGAAAATATAAAATCGGTTCCCGGCAGGAACTGGAGCATAGTTCTTGCGGTTCTGCGCATATCCGAATTGGAAAAGCTCTGGTCATTGGAAGATGCACATTCCAGGCCCAGCAGTGCAGCAACCAGGTTCTCGCTCATCACCTCCCGGATTCCTCCCGGAACAGCTCCGGGTACCCCGATACAGCTGACAGAACCATTCTGGATCCCCTGACTGCCAGCACCTTTTGTGGCGTAAAGACAGCGGCATTCCAGATACAACATGGATTTTTTCTCACTGTTACCCATCAGCACCTCGGAGCCGGAGCCGGAAGTAAAGCGTACTTTCAGACCGCGGGAAGCGTATGCCGAGTTCAAAAATGCTTTGGAGTAAGGAGTGTCGTCCCCGTCAATAAATACTTTTTCTGTCCCATACACAGAAAGTGTCTCCGCATATGTAGTCAGTCCTCTGATACCAAGTTCCAGTTCGGTGGCTTCCTCGGCGGAGCACTGCGTCAGAACACCGGGGCGTCCGGCCTGGGATCCGATCAGGAGCGCCATAGCGCTTAAGGGTGCATATCTGGCAACACCCATGGTGGTCTCTTCCTCTGCAAATCCTCTCAGGGCTCCTTCTGCGGCGTCCGCTGCGATCTGAACCGGGTCGTCCTTCAGATTGGTAATATGGGCCTGATTGCCGGGAGTTCTGCGCGCGCGCATCTTCTGCATACCCATCATCAGCTCTACAACGTTGAGGCAGTTCAGCACCTCGACCATCTTGGCGGGGGTGATGCCGCTTACAATCTCCAGAATCTCTTTTCTGGATACATGGATGTCCACAATCATTCTGGCGATATCCAGGGACGGGATAGTCATAGACATCTCGGCTCTCTGGATGCTGATGGCATAATCCGCAATAAACTGGTCTATAAAATCGAAATCTTCTCTTTTCTTTCCGTCCAGTTCTATAATTCTGCCATTTTCAATCTTAATGGAAGGCTTGGGATCATACGGGCTGTTCATCGCTGCAAAACCCATCTCCGGCCATTCGTTAATATAACCGTCCATATTAACCGGACGGCGGTCCAGTGTTTCAATACGTTTTGATCTCTTCATTTTCTCTTCTCCTAAGGAATTAGATTCCAGATAGTCTACAGTGCCTTTATTATACAACAATCACAGGGAATTAGCAATGAAATATTGAGAAAAATCCATGAAAAGCCACAAAAAAACAATGAAAACCACAAGAATCAACAAGGAGATGGCTAAGTTATGATATTTAGTAGGTGGAACTCATGACGGGAGTAACTTCGTTACTTTGAGCAGGGAGTGCTATGCAAGGCTTCATGTCCAGAGCGTGTCCAAGGGCATAAAAATAGCCACTCTTACGAGTGGCTATTTTATTAAAGCTGGTGATCCAGTATCCATTTTAATAATCCTTCAAAGGATAGTTCGCTTGAAGCAATTTTCAAAATCGTATCGGACAGCTCTCCCTGCGTGTACTCCAGCTAAATTCGGTTGAGGGCAAGGAACACGAGCATGGCATGTGCGCCAATTCG
The DNA here is from genome assembly GCF_001404335.1 of Faecalicatena contorta. Taxonomy (GTDB): domain Bacteria; phylum Bacillota; class Clostridia; order Lachnospirales; family Lachnospiraceae; genus Faecalicatena; species Faecalicatena contortus_B. The sequence continues at coordinate 61,752 of NZ_CYZU01000007.1, read as the reverse complement.
TTTATTTCCATCAACGAAAGCGTGATTTTTTACAAGGTCAAAGCCGAGGCGTGCAGCTTTCTGCTGAATCGATCCCGTTGAATGCGCAGGCCCTAAGAAGGTAAGTAGATTTATAGGAATGAATGTGCTAAAATACAATCATATAAATTGCAGAAAACTTAAGCACATATTAGTAGCATATATATAATAAATTGTGGAAGGGAGGTGCCTGAAATGCGGATTACCAGTCTGCGGATCAGAAATTTTAAATCCATCCGCAACATGTACATCGAGAATATTGACAATGCCCTGATTCTGGTGGGGCAGAATAATACCGGGAAGACAGCCGTGCTGGATGCTGTCCGCGCGGTGGGAGGCTCCTACCGGATCCAGCCGGAAGATTTTCAGGAGAACAACTCGAATATCGAAGTGTTTGTCTCTCTGGAATTTCTGGAAGAAGATCTGATCCGCCTGCAGAAAAATGGGGTGGTCAGCCAGTACAGGCGCTTCGGAGCATGGGAGGCGGATTTTAGGAGGAAGCTGCCTTCCTTCGATGATAAGGGCATCCTGACCTTTGAGTTTGTGGCCAATAAAGACGGGCGTATCCGCTACAGTGACGGCGTAAAAAAGAACAACCCATATATAAAGGAAGTATTTCCACAGATATATTACATGGACACACAGAGAGACCTGAATCAGCTTCAGGGGGACCTGCTGATGCTGCAGGAGGATGCGCTTTTGAAAAGAATGCGGTCGGGCTGCTGCATTTTCGACCAGGCAAAGCTCTGCAGCCACTGTTTTGCGTGCATCGGTCTGATTAACCAGAAAAAACCGGAAGAGCTGGATGCCTTTGAGGCGGCAAAGCTGCTGGATTACAAACTTTATCAGCTGAATCTGAATGATTTCGCGGGGAAGGTGAATGAGAACTTCCGGAAAAACGGCGGGCAGGATGAGATTATCTATTCTATGAACAGGGACGTAGAAAGGATGCTTCTGGTGACCGCAGAGATCCGGGGCAGGGAGAAGAGAGCGAACCGGCCGGTATCGCAGATGGGGAAGGGCATGCGCAGCGTCTATATGCTGTCTCTTCTGGAAACTTATGCGGAAGGGGCGGACCGGGTTCCCAGCATTGTGATGGTGGAGGAGCCGGAGATTTTCCTGCATCCGAAGCTGCAAAAGGTATCGGGTGAGATCCTGTACAGACTGTCCCGGAAAAATCAGGTGATGTTCTCCACCCACTCCCCGAATCTGCTTCCGAACTTCAGCAGCAGGCAGATTCGGCAGATAGTGCTGGGGGAAGACGGCTGTTCAGCAATCAGGGAGAAGACCGATATCAGCGCAATACTGGACGATCTGGGCTATACGGCCAATGACCTGATGAATGTGAACTTTGTATTTATCGTGGAGGGCAAACAGGACAAAAGCCGGCTGCCCCTGCTGATTAAAAAATATTATTCAGAGACATACGACGAGGAAGGAAATCTCTCCAGAATCGCCATTATCACAACGAACAGCTGTACGAACATCAAGACCTATGCGAACCTGAAGTATATGAACCAAATCTATCTGAAAGATCAGTTTCTGATGATCCGGGACGGGGACGGCCAGGATCCGGAAAAGCTGAAACGGCAGCTCTGCCGCTACTATGAAGAGAGAAATACGGAGGACGCGGATAAGCTCCCCCGGGTTACCCCGCGGAATGTACTGATTCTGCACTACTATTCATTTGAAAATTATTTTCTGAATCCAAAGATCATGGCAAAACTTGGCGTCATAGAATCAGAAGAGGCATTCTATGAGATATTTCTGGAAAAATGGAAAGAATATCTCTACAGAATCCGGAGCGGGAGGAAACTCACGGAGGTACTGGGAAGAGAGATAGCCTGTGTGGATGATGTGAAAAACCATATGGAAGAAATCCGTGTATACATGCGGGGCCACAATCTGTATGACATTTTTTACGGTAGATACCGGGAGCAGGAACAGGAGCTGCTGACCAGATATATCGAGCTGGCCCCAAGAGAGGACTTCCGGGATATCCTGGACGCCATTGACCGGTTTATCTATTTTGAGAGCAGAAAGAAAAATTTACAGGGCCCTGTGGGGGCGAACCGTGTTTGAAACAAAAAATCACGTTAAGTTCCTGCAGTAGCTCAAATATACTCAAAGGGAAACGTACAACAGGAGGAGGAAACGATGCTGACATGTTTTTATATCGTAGAGAAAATCGACGGAGATTATGCAATGCTTAGAAGAATTGACGAGACAGACCCGGCGGCGGAGCCAAAGATGGTGGCCAGGGCACTTCTCCCGCCGGAGATTCGGGAAGGGAGCCGGCTGCTGTACGAATATCTGCAGTACAGCATTGCGGAGTAAATGTAACAGTTCAAAGAGGTCTGCGCATTTACTGCGCAGATCGTACGAAAACATAGTGGCTGCAGGCATCCAGCCCCTCGCCGCAGGCGAATTTAAATGGGCTGGATGCGTAACAGTTCGGGCTTGCCTGAACTGTTACGAGTAAATACCACGTAAACTGGGACAACATCTTGCAGCAAGCAGTTTTATGACACACTCAAGGGAGGCAGAATGAAAAGCGCAGAAGCATGGGAAGTATGGTTTGAACAGAATAAAGAGGAAATGATACAGACAGCGGATGATATTTTCCGCCATCCGGAACTGTCCGGGCAGGAGGTCTATTCTTCAGGGCGGCTGGCCGCTTTTCTGGAAAAACAGGGATTTTCCATTCAGTGGAAGATCGCAGGATTTGAAACCGCTTTTATAGCACAGTGGGGTAGCAATAAGCCGGTCATCGGATATCTGGCGGAGTACGATGCCCTGCCGGGGCTTGGACAGGAACCGGTTTCGGAGTGCCGCACCGACGGCGGTCCGGGGCATGGATGCGGGCATAATCTTCTGGGAACGGCCTGTGCGGCAGCAGCCTGTGCACTGAAGGCGCAGATGGAAGCTGCGGGCGTGGAAGGGACGATCCGGGTATACGGCTGCCCTGCAGAAGAGATTGTCATCGGGAAAATCAAAATGAATGAGGCGGGTGTCTTTGACGATCTGTCCGCTGCTGTCACATGGCACCCTTTTGACAGAAACCGGGTAAGCTACGATATCTGGCAGGCCCAGGACGTGAAGAACTATGCGTTTTACGGTACGGCAGCCCATGCCGCCAAACATCCCGAACTGGGGCGCTCTGCCCTGGACGCCGCGGAGCTGATGAATGTGGGGGTCAATTATCTGAGGGAGCATGTGGCGGATGATGTGCGGATGCATTATACTTACACAAATACTGACGGTCCGGCAAATATTGTGCCTGACTATGCATCCACCAATTATTTTATCCGTTCCGGCCGCAGGGACCGGACGGAGGATGCTTCCCGCAGGGTGGATGACTGCGCACGCGGGGCGGCTCTGATGACAGGGACGAGAGTCGAGATTGAGCTTGTGACCTCCAACAGGGAGATGAAGGTGAACCGGGCGCTGGCAGAACTGTTTTACGAGGCCATGGAACAGATTCCCCTTCCGGAGCATACGGAGGAAGAGCTGGAGTTTGCCCGTAACATAAGCGAAGCGGCAGGACTAAAAAACGACGGCGTTTATTTTACAGAGCTGGAGCCTCTGGAGGAGGAACCGGTACTTCTGAACATCGGAACTGACGTATCGGATGTGAGCCACACCGTGCCCACGGTGATGCTCAGTGCGGCGGTGATGTGTAAAGGTACGCCGCTTCACCATTGGACCACAACGGCCCAGGCGGGGATGAGTATCGGGCAGAAAGGGATGCTGTACGTGGCAGAGTGCATGGCGCTTGGCGGCTGGATGCTGATGAGAGAACCCGGGCGGCTGGAACAGGTATGGAGGGATTTTTCGGATGATAAGGCCGGGGAATAAATAGGAATATCGTAACGGAAAAAAGAGAAAGCAGACAAATGGAAACGGTTCAGGCCCGCCTGAACTGTTTCGACAAATCAGAAGGAGGGAGCGCTATGGGAATTATGGCGGCATTTATGGTTCCGCATCCGCCGCTGATCGTACCGGACATCGGCAGAGGTGAGGAGCATAAGATTCAAAGCACGGTGGATGCATATGAGAAGGTCGCCCGGCGGATCGGGGAACTGCAGCCGGAGACGATCGTATTGATTTCGCCCCATCAGGTCATGTATGCGGATTACTTTCATATTTCACCCGGAGAGGGGGCGAAAGGGGACTTTGGCCAGTTTGGGGCAGGCCAGGTGAAGCTGGAAGCTGCATATGATACAGAGTTCACAGCGTATCTGGGCAGCCTGGCTAAGGCTGGAAAACTGCCGGCAGGAACCTTGGGAGAGCGGGATAAGTGCCTGGATCATGGTACTATGGTGCCCCTGTATTTTGTGAACCGGTACTGGACAGGATACAAACTGGTAAGAATAGGGCTTTCGGGATTCCCGCTGATCAGACATTATGAGCTGGGGCAATATATCGGCAGGACCATAGAACACCTGGGCAGAAAGACGGTACTGATTGCCAGCGGAGATCTGTCACACCGGCTGAAGGCGGACGGGCCTTATGGCTATCAAAAGGAAGGCCCGGAGTACGACGCCCGGATCATGGATGTGATGGGCAGAGGCGCATTTGAGGAGCTGCTGGAGTTTTCCGAAGACTTTTGTGAAAATGCGGGAGAATGCGGACACCGAGCATTTACAATTATGGCCGGGGCTCTGGATGGGATGGCGGTCGCGGCAGAGCGGCTTTCTTACGAGGGGCCTTTCGGCGTCGGCTACGGTGTGTGCGCTTATGTGCCCTTCGGGCAGGATTCTGAGCGGAAGTTTAAAGCGCAGTTTGAGGCAGAGGAAAAAGCCCGGATTCTGGAAAAGCGGGAACAGGAGGATGCCTATGTGCAGCTTGCGAGGCGTACGATAGAGGAATATGTGCGCACAGGCAGAAAGATACAGGCGCCAAAAGGGCTGCCCCGGGAACTGTACAGCCAGCGGGCCGGCGCTTTTGTGTCAATCAAGGAAGACGGGCAGCTTCGGGGCTGTATCGGAACCATTCAGGCAGTACGCAGCTCGCTTGCTGAGGAAATCATAGACAATGCAATCAGCGCTTCCTCCAGGGATCCCAGATTTCCTGCGGTGGAGCCGGAAGAACTGGACAGGCTTGTAATCAGCGTGGACGTACTGGGGGAGACAGAGCCGGTGGCTGCCCCGGATGAGCTGGATGTAAAACGATATGGGGTTATCGTGTCAAAAGGGCAAAAGCGGGGGCTTCTGCTTCCGAATCTGGAAGGCGTGGATACCGTGGAGGAGCAGATTGATATCGCAAAGAGAAAGGCCGGCATCGGCAGGGACGAAGAGGTACGCCTGGAGCGGTTTGAGGTGGTTCGGCATGAATAAAGCTTGTCAGGTATGTATGCACCATTGCAGTCTGGGGCCGGGGCAGACCGGATTCTGTCTGGCCAGAAAAAATGAAAATGGAGCGGTCATATGCGGTAACTACGGCCGGGTAACCTCCATGGCCCTGGATCCGATCGAGAAAAAACCGCTGAAAATGTTCCGCCCGGGGAGCAGGATTTTATCGGTGGGCAGCTATGGATGCAACCTGCGGTGCCCTTTCTGCCAGAATTACGAGATATCCATGGCGGATGAGGCCGCTGCGGGCGCATTGTATATTTCACCGAAGGAGCTGGCCCAAAAAGCGTTGGAGTATAAAGCTGCCGGCAATATCGGCGTGGCGTTCACCTACAATGAACCGCTGGTCGGCTGGGAGTATGTGAGGGACACGGCAAAGCTGGTGAGAGAAGCGGGGATGGTGATCGTTCTTGTCACCAATGGCTCTGCAACTCTGGAAGTGCTGGAAGAGCTGCTGCCGTTTACGGATGCCATGAATATTGACCTGAAGGGGTTTCGTGCGGACTATTACCGGAAGCTGGGGGGCGATCTGGAGACGGTGAAGGCGTTTATCCGGCATGCGGCAGCATCCTGTCATGTAGAGATCACAACGCTGATTGTGCCGGAAGAAAATGACAGCCTGGAGGAAATGGAAGAGGAAGCGCAGTGGATCGCATCTTTAGACGGGGAGATTCCTCTGCACGTAACCCGTTTCTTTCCACGATATCATATGGAAAACAGAGGGCCCACGGATATAGGCCGGGTGTACCTTCTTGCAGAAACGGCGCGTAAGTATCTGAAAAATGTATTTGTGGGGAATTGTTAATATGAAAATAATAGTAGATGCAGATGCCTGTCCGGTGATCGGGATCGTGGAAGCCGAAGCGCGGCAGAATGAGCTTCCGGTCATTTTGGTCTGTGACACGGCACACCTGTTCCATTCAGATTACAGCCAGGTTGTAACGGTGGAAAAAGGCGCGGACTCCGCTGATTTTAAAATTGTTACTATGGCGGAAAAAGGAGATATTGTAGTGACGCAGGATTATGGTGTGGCCTCCATGTGCCTCGGAAAGGGCGTATTCCCGATCCACCAGAGCGGAAAATGGTATACAGCGGAGAATATCGATCAGATGATGTTTGAGCGGCATATAGCCAAAGAGGTCAGGAGAAAGACCAGGAAGAATCATCTCAAAGGGCCGAAAAAGCGGACGCAGGAGGATGATGACCGCTTCCGGGCGTCCCTCAAACGGCTGATTGTGAAAGGAAAGAAGGAGGCGGGAGAAACAGAATGAAGTTCTATGACATTTCGAGGGAATTATTTGGCTCCGCCGTATATCCCGGAGACCCGGCGCCTGAATATGAGCGTCTGATGCAGGTGAGAACCGGAGACGCGTGTAATCTCACATACCTGAAAATGTGTGTACACAACGGAACCCATATGGATGCCCCCAGACATTTTCTGGATGAGGGCAGGGCAGTTGACGAGCTTCTGCTGGAGCAGGTTATGGGCCCGTGCAGTGTCGTAGAATATGACGGCATACTGGACGCAGAGCAGGCGGGGAAGATCATAGCCGGGAAAGAGAAAAAGGTATTATGGAAAGGCAGCGTTGTTTTCACGGAGGATGCGGCCAGAGTATTTGCGGAGGCGGGCATGGAGCTGACAGGTGTAGAAAGCCTGACCGTGGGCCCCGAAGATTCGCCGGCCGGAGTGCATAAAATCCTGCTGGGTGCAGGAATGGCCATACTGGAAGGCCTGTATTTGTGTGACGTGGAGTGCGACGAATACTTTCTGTGCGCCCAGCCGTTAAAGCTGGGCGGATGCGACGGAGCCCCGTGCCGGGCGGTGCTGATAGAAGGTATTTGAATAGCAGGCTTTTATATCATCATATCATCTGTCTGGCATTCAGGTGCCGGATTCTTCAGAAAAACATATTCCGTCTCCGAGGAAAGTTCCGGATGAAAACGATAATCCAATCGATCAAACCTGCGTATCTCGGAAATATTTTCTATGTACTGTTCAGACATCCAGCGGACCATCTCTCCGCGCGCCATCTTCGCCTGAGTACCTTTCATCTTTACTTTCCCATTTATAATCTCACCAAAAATGCAGGTCACCTGAGAATGCGGCGCTCTGACGTATGGCAGAATCGTTTTACTATATTCGGCAGAAGCCAGATTCAGGATCTGAACAGAATCAGATTCCCCGTCTTTCCCGGTCAATAAGTCATACATCCTGCTGCCCCAGAACCGATAAAGATCCCGTGCTTCCTCTGTTTCTAATTTAGCCTGCATCTCGAGGCGGTAAGGGATCACCCGGTCGGCAGGCTTCAGAATTCCATAGAACCCGGATAAAATATAAAGATGATCAGAAACATAATCCCACTGCGAATCCGAAAAAACCTGTGGAGCCATATACTGATACTGGATTCCTTCGTAAGCAAGCAGTGCAGGGCTGGAAGCACGATTCGGAGAGAAAGAATGAAGACGTTCATAATTCTGTTTGGCAAGCCTGTCGCTGCAATGCCACAATGTCTGCAGTTCTTCCAGCGGCATCCCCTTCAAAAGCGTATGTAGATATCCGGTTTCCTCCAGAAAGACCGGATCCGTAAGCTTAAAACTAAATTCATCTATAAGGTTCATTTTTTTAGCAGGTGAAATAATAATCTTTAACATTTCAATAACCTCGTATGAGCTATATTCTCCTTTATTCATCCACGGTGCGGGTGGTTTGGAATAAGCGGAAGATATATAATTGACAGAATCCGTAATATTGACTATAATATACTTAACAAGACAGCCGGAGGGTGAATGCACCTCACCCACCCCGGCGAAAGATATTAAGAAATAGCCGTTTACTTTCTGAGGGTAGGACGGCTATTTTTTATGTTTGTCATAGAAACTTTTTACAAGGGTGATAATTGCAATAATCATCAGCACAAATGTAAAGAGGTTATCATATGTAACGTACATAAGCACCACCCCTTCCTCAAGACTCGGAACAGGTGGGAGCACGTCCCCGGCTGCCTTATTAAGTATATTATTGTCAATGTGCTGTATTAGAACAAATGATCCGATCAGGATATTTCTCCCCAGTCCTGTGGTGTGTAAAAACTTGGCTGTTCTTTTAGAGAATGTTATTTAGAACAGACCGATTCTTTGTCTTGTCTTTTGCTCTTTATAAATTCAATATACCGCACAATATGTTCTTAATATCTCCCATATTTTTTACCTTCTCAAAAAAGTTTAACATTTTAAAGTTAGAAACTCAATGCTAAAATATCCTTTTCCCCCAGACTCGCTTTTCAAAAAGTTTTCTGCTAAAATATGATTCAGAGATCCACAGGAGGTGAGGTCATGTTAAGCAAAGCCAAGGAGCTGTATCTCCGTTTAATCAAAGGCAAACTAGTCAACCAGATTATTTTCGTAATAGGAATCATCTGTTTCATACAGATCATCATAGTCTGTCTGATGTATTTATACATGTATCATTCCAGAGAAGAAGAAATTATATCAAATAATATGCAGATATTACATCAGGCAAACACAAATTACTTTTCCGGGATCGTGGATGATTTATCTGTTGCATCAAAAGAAATGTTTTATGATAAAATATTCTGGGAAAGCGGCGGAGAGGAATCGGTCAGCGAAGATAACCAGATATACAATATTCTTGCAAGTAAATATAATTCGGCAAGCGATATCGACAGTATTTATTTATATTCCAGTGCATCAAACAAATTTTATATAATGGATGAAGTTTCGTTTAACCATATTCCTATTAAATCAACGGAGAATACGCTGTACATATTAAACGGTCATGATCTGGAAGAGATGCCCTGGTATACTGCGGCGGAAACGAGTAATGCATTGGCGGTAACGGTGTCAAAAGAAATCCGGTACGATGAGAAAGATATCATTTGCTTTTCCAGATATATACAGTATCCTTTAAAGAATGACGATTATTATTTTGTTATCTCCGTAAATATCAATAAGAGCAGGCTCGATACACTTTACAGACAGTTTAACAGCGAGGAGGAAGAGTTATTAATATTTGATAATGACCTTCAGTTAATCTACGACAGCGAAGAGCGGGAGGAGAAAGCGCTGAACAGCTTAAAGGATGCAGTCAGTATTCATGACGAATCCGGATATTGGTTCAGACAGAAGATCGATAATAAAAAATGCATTGTAATCGCGGATAAATCCCAAAATGAAGGCTGGACAATGGTAAAGATTGTGCCGGAAGACCAGATTATGAAAGGGATTAAAACACAGTTTATCAGCAACTGCATACTTGTGCTTATGATTTTCGGCCTGGGAATCCTGGTTTTATACTATATAATCAATCGTACTATGAAGCCGATAGAGAATCTTGCAGGTACCATGCGGCATTATAAACAGGGGGAAAGCTACGAGGAGCCGCTGCTGGCAAAGAGAAGCGATGAAGTGGGAACCCTTTATTCCAGCTTTGAGAAAATGAATCTGAGAATCAATACCCTGATCGAATCGGAATATCAGAGCCAGATTCAGGAAAAGCAGGCCAAATTAGAGGCGCTGCAGGCGCAGTTAGACCCGCATTTTTTATATAATACTTTGCAGACAATCAGCGGAATTGCAATTGAGAATAATGTCTTGGAGATCGAGGAGATTAACAATGCACTAAGCGGGATTTTAAGATACAGTCTTAACAACAGCAAGAGCATTGTGAAGGTATCCGAAGAAGTCAGAATTGTCCGGGATTATATGGACATTCAAAAATACCGGTTTGGTGATAAGATCAGCCTGGAGATTAAACTCTCGGAAAAGGCTCTGGATATGCTGGTTCCGGTGTTTACATTACAGCTTCCTGTAGAAAATGCCATCAAGCATGGGATGGAAAAAACTACAAAAGCAGTTCATATCTGTATTTATGATATAATTAGAGAAGACGTATACCCAAGGACATACCGTAACACAAGCCCTGCGGGCGGTGTATCAGCAAAGTTGAAAAATAAGGTATACCCAAGGGCACCCCGTATTTCATACCCCTGCGGGGCGAATTTTCGGCTAAAGCTAAAAAATAAGGTATCCCCAAGGGCACCTCGTATCTCAGGCCCCTGCGGGGCGGATTTTCAGCTAAAGCTGAAAAATAAGGTGTGTGAATTTTATATTGAAGACAACGGCGATGGCGTTGAGACTGAACGGTTAAAGGAAATTCAGAATATGCTGAATAGCAAAGGAGGGGCGCCAGCGAATGGATACGAGCAAAAAGGGCTGGTGAACCTTAACGAACGTATCCGGCAGCAATTTGGCCCGGCATATGGGGTAAGTATTGAACAGCGGGACGGAGGCGGTATTCGAGTGAAGATTAAGGTGCCAGGAGGGAAGGCAGATGCTGAGAGTAGTAATTGCAGATGATGAACGGATTATCCGTCGGACAATACGCCTGATTGGTAATTGGGAAGAAAACAATATGGAGATTGTTGGAGAGGCACAGAATGGGCTAGAGGCTGTTGAATTAATCAAGACTAAGACCCCGGATGTGATCCTGCTGGACATGAAAATGCCCGGCTGTTCCGGAGACCAGGTTCTGAAGTTTATAGCGGAGGAAAAGATGAATCCGTCGGTTATCGTCATCAGCGGTTATGATGACTTTCAATATGCCAGAATCGCTTTAAAATATGGCGCGGTAGATTATATCTTAAAACCAATTAACCGGAATGAACTGAACCAGGCACTGAAAAAGATCTGTGAGCAGCACGCAGACGAGAGCGGCGGAGCAGGTATTGAGCGCAGGAAAGATATTGTCGGGCAGATAAGGGAACGGATCGATGCGGAATATGCCCGGGATATTTCACTGAGCAGCCTGGCTCAGGAGTACTACATGAATAAGGATGTATTGTCCAGGCTATTTAAGAAAAAGTATGGAGTAAATATTACCAGTTACATAAACGAGGTAAGGCTTGCACAGGCAAAGGCATATCTGGCGGCAGGCTATAACATTGCGGAGGCAGCAGAGCTTGTTGGCTATCACGATTGCAGCTATTTCAGCCGGGTATTTAAAAAATACTGCGGGGTATCTCCAAAGCAGTTTATTCTTGAAGGGGATAAGGCTCCTATATCTATGGATGGCGGGTAAGCAATAATTTTCACTCTTTGTTGTATTAACGCCTGCTTTTTTCAAAAGATCGTCATTCATGGCAACGCCTTTGAGCAAATATTCCTTCAGAACGGAATTTGCCAATATGCGAAACTGTGTACCGCGCAGAGATTTTATCTTATATCCGACAGAAATAATGAAATACAGATTATAGTAATCCACATGATAGGTTTTACCATCTTCCGCAGTATGGGCAAATTTTGCCCATACTGATTCTTTTCGTAATTCACCCTTATTAAAAATGTTTCTTATATGCTTGCCAATTACACTTCTGTCTCTTTGAAACAGTTCAGCCATCTGTTCTCTGGTGAGCCAGACAGTTTCAGTGCTCATCTGTACATCTATTTTTGTTAAACCATCTACCGTCTGATACATAATAATGTCGGAATCTTGAGGTTGTATCATTCATTGCTCATTTATATGCCTCTTTTGTTATCATTCTTAAAATATAACTCTCATTCTCAAATTCGGGACAATTCTAAGTTATATGTTAGACGACATTCTCGCCCAGAATTATTTTAGGCATTGTGGTTAGGCATCGATTCCAACGTTTATAAAATTTCTCTATACCAAGCTTAGATACCCTTGCATGAACTTCTTCATTTTCCAATACCCAGTATAAAACATATGTCACCTTACCTACATTTCTTGTAAGACGAATAGGCAATTCCCCCTCTTTAACCGAATTAAAATCTTTTTGGCGGTGAGTGCGTTTTATGTAATGAACATCAATTACACCGTCTTGTTTCAGATAGAATTCAGCTACTTCCTTCATAAGCGTCTCTATTTCATCTAACTTGGTTAATTTAGCTTCATAGATACATATTTCATTAAACATAACTCACCTCTGCAATTTCTAATGTTTTTTCAATTAGTTATCATTCGCTTGAAGTATAAAGAATCCCCACATTGCCTGCCTTCAATAAATTCAGTATACCAAATTATCAACAAAAAATGATGAATGATTTGATAATTTTTTGCATTGTCAGTTTTGTCCTAAAAACAGTCGATATTGTCTATGTATTTCATAAGGAGTTAAATATATGATAATAATAACAAAACAAAGCGAAACCAAAAGGAGGAGGACAAATGAGGAAAAAGAAATTATTATCATTGGGAATTGCACTCGCGATGATCACGGGGCTGGCTGCAGGCGGATGCGCCCAAAAGGGAAGCGGCAGTACATCAGACAGCAGCGGCGCCCAGAAACAGGAATCAAGTGAACCGGTAGAGCTTGAATTTTTATTCGGGGATCCGAACAGGACGGAGATATTCAGCCGTATTGTTGAAGACTTCAATAACAGCCAGGATGGGGTTCACGTTACATTCAATGCAACCGGCACAAACCATCTCGAGGAGTTGATGACCCGGCTGGCGGCCGACGATGCGCCGGATCTGACAAGCCAGCTGCAGGGATTTGAACTTGCCAGTTATGTAGATGCAGGATATATCAAAGATATCAAGGATGAGCCTTTCATGAAATACATCCGGGACACAGAACTGGATACGGTCACGATTGAGGACGGGGTATATGGAATCCCGATGGATACGCAGGCATGGGGCGTTTTCTACAATAAGGAGTTATTTGAACAAGCAGGCATTGCGGACGTTCCGGTGACAGTTTCGGAATTAAAAGACTGCGTAGAGAAGTTAAAAGCATCCGGGATCACTCCGTTTGCCGCGGGCTATGCAACAGAATGGACCATTGGCCAGTTCCTGGGATATGGGGCATCCTCCATCCTGACGCCGGCTGCGGTAGAGTTAGGGGATGACTATAAGAAAGGAAACTGGACCTTTGACCAGCCGGGTATCGATCAGGCGTTTGACGTATTGGATCTGGTAGCAGACAATACACAGGACAGGCCGTTTGATACAGATGTGTCGGGACAATACGCCGCTTTTGCGAAAGGGGATGCAGCCATGATGCTGCAGGGCAACTGGTCGATTCTCCAGATCAGAGAACTGAATCCGGATATCAAAATGGGGATGTTCCCACTTCCGATTTCCGAGGATAAAGAAGACTTGTTGTTCCCGAAACAGTACGGATTTGTAATCAATGTATTAGCGGCATCCGAGGAGGATCCGGCAAAAGCTGATGCGATCAATCAGTTTATGGAATATTTTCTGAACCCGGAAAACGGCGGCGGCTACTATTATGATGAAATCGGTGTTCCAACAGCTAATGCTACAGCGGAGCCTGAATTAGATGAAGCATCCGAGATTCTGCAGACATATCTGCAGGATGAGAAAACAGTCTTTACTTATTATGCATATGAGCCGGCCGGATTTGATGCGGAATCATGGAAAGTTACTGTACAGTACCTGAATTCCGGTACAAAAGACCACAAGAAATTAATTGAGGATTTTGACAATGCATTTAACAAGTATGCGGATGCATTAGATTAGTTGATGATTCGTGACAGTTCAGGCTTGCGTGAACGGTTACGTCGATTCAGAGGCTGCAAAATTGGGCTTACGTAAAACCGTACAATTTTGCAGCCTTTTGATAACGAACGGAGGAGATGTGCAAGACATGAGGAGCAGAAAGAGGAAAAAAAGAGAGGTATACCAAAGGGCACCCCGTAATTCATGCCCCTGCGGGACGAATTTTCAGCGAAAGCTGAAAAAAGAGGTTTTAGATTTTATCAGATTTGTTTTTCCTATGTTAATACTATATGTACTTTTTTTTATACTTCCGTTATTTCAGACTATTGGTTATTCATTTACGAACTATAACGGAATTAATCCAAACAAAGAGTTTACGGGATTATCGAATTATGCAGATATATTGAAAGACGAACTTTTTTATAATGCCATGGGTTTTACTGTGAAATCGGCTGTTCTGCTGATTGTTCTGGCCAACATCGCAGGTTTTCTGTTCGCCCTGGCGTTGAATCGGAAAATCAAAAGCAGGAATGTTCTGAGGGCCATCATTTTCTGCCCTTTTATTTTTAATAATGTAACGGTCGGTTTTATCTGGCAGTTTTTATTGGGTAGATTTATGACGGATTTATATCCGCTGACCGGCTGGGGAATATTTAATACGGGCTGGCTGTCCGATGAACGGCTTGTATTGTACTCGGCTGCGGCTGTTAAGTTGTGGCAGTGTATTGGATATTTTATGGTAATTTATCTTGCCGGGCTGCAGCTTCTTCCGCAGGATCCGGTAGAGGCTGCGGTGATTGACGGGTGCAGCGGCGCTAAGATGATCCGGTACATTACGCTTCCTTTAATGAAGCCGACGATTTTTGTCTGCTTATTCTTGTCTGTCACGGAGAGCCTGAATATGTTCCCGCTGCTTATGAGCCTGACAAACGGCGGGCCGGGACATGCATCGGAGAATATTGCCTTATACATATACAACGAGGCGTTCAAGAGCCACCGGATGGGATACGCTTCTGCATTAGCGGTTGTATTGACGATTGTAATGGCGGTCATTGCCGGCCTGCAGATGAGACTGACAAAGGAGGAAGACTGATGGCAGAAAAAAAACGTACGAATAGGATGATTGCAGTGATTCTCTGGTTGATCTGCGCAGCGATGTTTCTTCCCATGGTTTTTGTAATCATGAATTCTTTTAAAACATTCGGGCAGGTTGTCATGGAGCCGCTTGCTTTGCCGGAATCCTGGAACCTGGATAACTTTAAAGAGGTTATGAACACCGGCCATTACGCAAAAATATTTGGGAATACGATCTATTTCGCGGTGTTAAGCGGGGTTATTGTCATAGGGCTTGGAGCAATGGCCGGATATAAGCTTGCGAGAATGAATAATAAAATCGGACACATTACGTCGGTTGTATTTATGATTGCCATGATGCTTCCATTTCCGGTCATTATGATTCCTCTGGCCGTGACAGCTTCAGATCTTCATATTACCAATAACCTGACGCTGATCTCAGTACTGAATGCCGGTTTCTCCTGTTCGCTGGCGGTGATTATGTACACCCAGGCCGTAAAATCCATACCGAGAGAACTGGATGAGTGTGCCTATATGGATGGCTGCAGCGGATATCGTTTCTTTTTCCAGATCATCTTCCCGCTGTTAAAACCGATCAACGGAACCGTGGCAGTACTCTATTTTATCCGATATTGGAATGATCTGATGCTGCCTATGATTCTGATCTCGAAGAAAGAATTATATACGATTCCACTGTCACAGTTAGCATTTTATAACCAGTTTACTCAAAATAGATGGAATCTTCTGCTGGCCTCCGGGCTGATGGCGATTATACCGGTTGTCATCATATATTTATTTGCACAGAAAACGATCATAAACGGCATAGCAGCCGGGGCTGTGAAAGGATAGGTGCGTATGTATAAAGAGACAAGTATAAAAGATGTTAAAATAACAGGCGGTTTACTGCATGAAAAAAGAATGCTGGCTGCCGGTAAAACCATCCCGTATATTAAAAAAGCACTGAACGATGAGATAGAGGGGATAGAACCAAGCGGGGCATTTGAAAACTTCAGAATTGCGGCCGGTGAGTCTGACCGGGAATTCTACGGGCTTGTATCCCAGGACAGCGATGTCTATAAATGGATGGAGGCGGCCGCATTGGCCCTTCAATATGAAAATCAGGAGACGCTGGCTGCTTTTGATGAGGCCGCGGATCTTTTAAAGAGAGCGCAGCAAAAAAACGGATATTTAAATACATACTATATTATTCATGGTTTGAAGGACAAATGGCATTATCTGAAAGAGTCCTGCCAGTTATACTGTGCAGGCCATTTAATCGAAGCGGCGGTATCGGCGCATCAAGTGCTGGGACGGACAGATTTACTGGAGATAGCAGAAGCGTATGCGGATTATATTGATCATTGTTTTGGACCGGAGGCCGGGAAAATCAGAGGCTATGACGGTCATGCCGAAATTGAGCCTGCACTTTACCGGCTGTATGAGGATACAGGAATTGACAGATATAAGAGACTGGCGGATTTTTTTGTGGAGGAGCGCGGCAGGAAACCATACTTTTTTTCGGAAGAACCGCGGAATACGAACGTGGGGAACAACCTGGTATATGAGCTGGATGAAAGCGATTACAGGCATTCCCAGTCACATTTGCCGATACGTGAACAAAATGAGGCGGTCGGACATGCTGTAAAGGCAATGTATTTTTATACTGCTGCGGCAGATAAGGCAAGGCTGGATCACGATATGGATTTGTTTCAGCATGTAAAGAAGCTGTGGCGGAATGTGACAGAGGAAAAGATGTATTTGACAGGAGCTATTGGGTCATCTGCGTATGGGGAAAGCTTTACATATCCATATGACCTGCCCTCTGATTTGATGTATGGGGAGACCTGTGCATCGATCGGGTTGTTTCTGCTGTCTTATCATTTGCTGCTGATAGAAAATGACTCCCAATACGGTGATATTATGGAAAAAACTCTTTATAACGGCATCCTGGCAGGGATCTCGGAGAGCGGCACTGAGTTCTTCTATACAAATGCACTGGAAATCGATCCGGAAAGATGTGAGAAGAGGCAGGATTACTCGCATCTGAAATATGAGCGCCAGCCATGGTTTGACTGCCCTTGTTGTCCGCCGAACATTGCCAGGCTTTTAATGGGACTTAATAAATATATTTATACGGGTGATGAGCACAATTTTAATATCCATCTTTTCATAAACAGTGAGGCGGATATGAATGGCTGGACCGTAACACAAGATACCGTATACCCCAGAGCGGGGGAGATCAGGATCCGGGTGAGAAAGGCGGACAGCACGCCCGGAGTTCTGAGAATCAGGGTGCCGTCCTGGTGCGGGAAGATACGGATTAAAAAGAACCGGCAGGAAATACACCCGGTGATCAACAGAGGATACGCTGAAATCGAGCAGGAATGCTGGATGGAAGAGACTGAAATTCAAGTAGATATGGAAATGCTGCCCCGGAAAGTGTATGCGTCCCTGCAGGTACATTCTTTGATTGGGAAGGCGGCTGTGATGCGGGGGCCTGTGGTATATTGTGCCGAAGAAGCTGATAACGGGGATCTGAGCGGGCTGTTTTTTAAGAGAAAGGGAAACTTGTCGGGAGACGTGGATTTAATTTATGCGGAGGGATACCGGTGTACGAAAAAAGAGACCGGATTATATGGATGTGAGCCCCCGCAGTTTGAAGATAATGCTATTTGTCTGGTTCCTTATTACCATTGGGGAAACAGGGGAAAGGGCGGAATGTGTGTATTTATGAAAGAAAGGTGATTTGATGTTATGAAGCAGACAAAAATGGAAATCAGGGACGTTTTCTGGAGCGGGCAGATTGAAAAAATGTGCGAAAGCATCATACCCTATCAATATGAAGTACTAAGCGATGCTGTCCCAGGGATACCCAAGAGCCATGCAATTGAGAATTTTAGAATTGCGGCAAAGCTGGCGGATGGTGAGTATGCAGGCATGTTATTTCAGGACAGTGATGTGGCCAAATGGATAGAGGGCGCGGCATATTCCCTTAGAATAAAGGAGAATCCCAAGCTGGAATCCGAGATTGATGAACTGATTGAAATCATAGGACGGGCGCAGCAAAGCGATGGTTATCTTAATACATATTACACTTGCGTGAGAAAGGGGGAACGGCTTACCAATATCGCACACGGTCATGAAATGTACTGCGCGGGCCATCTGGCGGAGGCCGCGGCCGCGTATGCAGAAGCGACGGGAAAAGAACGGCTGCTGCAGATTGCAGAGCGTTATATGGATTGGTTTATGGAAAGAATCGGTCCGGAAGAGGGGAAACTGCATATCTACCCCGGGCACCCGGAATTGGAACTGGCGCTGTACAGGCTTTATCAATATACCCAAAAAGAAACATATTTGGATTTTATGAAATACCTGTTATTAGAACGGGGAAAGCAGCCCTCTTTCTTATTAAACGATTCCGGATTCGGTGAACAATTTAAGGATAAATGGTTTGGACTGGAGTATCACCAGGCACAGAAACCAGTGCAGGAGCAGCGCGAGGCGGTGGGGCATGCCGTCAGGGCCATGTATTTGTATTCCGGTTTAGCGGATCTGGCATACGAAACAGGAGATGAAAAGACCATCCGGGCACTGGATGCGCTGTGGCAGGATGTGACAAAGCGAAAGATGTATATTACGGGAGCAGTGGGAGCGGATGAGCATGGAGAGGCATTTTCGGTTCCATACGATCTTCCAAATGACCGGGCATATGCAGAAACCTGTGCGTCAATCGGCCTGGTGTTCTGGGCAAGACGGATGCTCCGTCTGAAGCTGGACAGCCAGTATTCGGATATTATGGAACTGGCATTGTACAATGGGGTATTGAGCGGTATGTCTGACAATGGCAAAGAGTATTTTTATGTAAACCCTCTTATGCTGAATCCCCGTGAAGCCGATCAGAGATACGACCTGAGGCATGTGAAAACAAGCAGGGTAACCTGGTTCGGATGTGCGTGCTGTCCGCCAAACGCGGCAAGAACCATCACGTCATTAGACAAATATGTTTATGATTATAATCAGGAAGAAAATCAGTTAGCCATTCACCTCTATATTGGCGGAAAAATATATTTGGAAGAGGGGGGCCTGTGGGAGATCACGGGAGATTATCTGGGAGTCGGAAGACTGGAAATAAAGTATTCCGGCCAACAGAAAGAAATGTCTGTAAGACTCAGGAAACCTGGCTGGAGTAAGAGCATTGGCGTATTGGTCAATGGAGAAGAAATACAACCGGAAGAAGTTACAGGATATATGGGAATAAACAAGGCGTGGTGTGATGGTGACGTCATTCAACTTCAATTTGACATTCAAAGCCGGTTTGTATATGCAAATCCCAAGGTATCTGCTGACAGCGGCAGAGCAGCGATATTGCGGGGCCCCATTGTTTACTGCCTGGAGGAAGCTGACAATGGAGAAGACCTGAATGCGCTGATCGCTGAATCCATTTGCGGGACACAGGAAATGGGACAGGAAAGAGAAGGCAGAGAAGAGATTTACCCGCCTGTTTATATACGGGGGTATCGGGAATATCAGAATTCGGGCAATCATGAACTGTATTCATTTGAACAGCCGGAGAGAAAAAAAGTCACCATGAAGGCGGTTCCTTATGCACGGTGGGGGAACCGGGGGATTGGGGAAATGCTGGTTTGGGTTAGGCGTTGACTAGCTTTGGGTTCGGTGACGGATGGGGCGCAAAATGAAGGGCTAGCCGAAAGCCTGCCAAATGCACATATGCCGCCTCGAAGTGCGGACACGAACCTAAGAAATTCTAGGAAGCCGGCAGCCAAAAAAGCGGGGTACAGGCGGCACATCACGAGAAATCCGATGATTTCTCGCGCTGGGCCGCCTAATTTTGTGATTCGGTGATCACAAAATTTCCCCGCTTTTTCGGCTGTCGGCTTCCAAGAATTTCTAAGGATCGTTTTAGCACTTTGAGGCGGCATATGTGCATTTGGCAGGCTTTCGGCTAGCCCTTCATTTTGCTGGGTTCATCCAATCGGGAGGAAAGCTTGTCTACTGGGGGGCCTTAAGCGGGGCGGCGTATTGATTCGTTTGGTGGAACATATTGTACTCATCCATTTACTATAAAATAAGCGTATTCTATTTGCACCAGGGAATATTATAACCAAAGGGCGTACTGTAACGAAGGGCGTACCGTAACAAAGGGGTTTCGCAGAGTATTTGTACGTGATACAATGGTGCTATTGAAAGTTATGGGAGGCATATGTTATGAAGAGGATTGTACTTGGCTCTGCATCACCCCGGCGAAGGGAGCTGATGACGCAGATTGGGCTGGAGTTTGAAGTCGTGGTAAGTGATAAAGAGGAGCGTTATGATAGTACAGTTCCCCAGGAGATTGTGAAGGAACTGGCTTTGATGAAAGCGGAGAATGTGGCGGCTGAACTTGGTGCAGAACATGGATTGAGGGATACGGTTATTATTGGGGCGGATACGATCGTGGCTGTGGACGATAAGATATTGGGGAAGCCAAAGGATGAAGCTGAGGCATTTGAGATGCTGACGGAACTGCAGGGCAGGGCGCATCAGGTGTTTACCGGGACGGCCATTTTGGATTATGATGAGGACGGAGTGTGTCAGACTTTGAATCATGTGGTTGAGACCAAGGTTTATGTACATGCTATGGAACGGGACGAGATTCTGTCATATATCAAGAGCGGGGAGCCCTTGGATAAGGCAGGCGCATACGGGATACAGGGGGCATTTGCGGCTTATATTGATAGGATAGAAGGGGATTATTATAATGTAGTGGGTCTGCCGGTTTCTTGTTTGTACCAGCAATTGAAACAGATCGGAGGGGGTTACGTTGAATAAGCGTGAGGCATCAAACTGCGAATACTGTATGAACTATGAATATGATGAGGATTATGAGTGTTACGTCTGCATACAGAATCTGGATGAAGACGAAATGGTTCGGTTTGTAAAAGGGGATTTTCATGAGTGCCCGTATTACAGGCATGGGGATGAGTATAAAATCGTAAGAAAACAGATGTAAAGGGGGGCTGGCCCTTCTGTAAAAGGAACAGCTTCCTCCGCAAAGGGGTCAGACCCCTTTGCTCCAGAGCATGGCTCCGTTATCGCGCAGCCATTTCTGGCAGCTTTTGTAATTAGGAAGTATCTCTTCTACGATGTTATAAAATGCGGCTGAATGATTCATCTCTTTTCTATGCGCCAGCTCATGGACTACAATATAATCGAGCACATCTTCGGGGGCAAAGATCAGCCGCCAGTTGTAGTTGAGATTTCCTTGGCTGGAGCAGCTTCCCCATCGCGTTTTTTGTTCCCGGATGGAGATGCGTCCGTAGGAGACGTGCATGATGGATGCATAGTAAGCGGTTTTTTGTGTGAAAATATCTCTTGCTATTTTAATGTAACGGCTGCGCTGCCGTGTGGTAAGCGGCTGCGGGGCAGGCTGTGGAGTTTGCTTCGCTTTCTCGACGTATTTGAGTACCCAGGCTTCTTTTTCTTTGAGAAAACGGTCGATGGAGGATCTGGGGCAGTTCTTGGGGGCGCGGACTTTGACGCTGCCCTCCGTTGTGATTTGTATGGCCAGTGTTTTCCGGCCGCTGTATATAACTTCATATGAAAATGGATGTTTCAATTTGATCACCTCCACAACAGTTTAGCAGGGATACCATTAGAGTTCAAGATAGAAAAGGAGTCTTTTAAGAGTGGAAAAACAGAAGATTTTAATAGTGGAAGATGACCTTGCCCTTGCAGAAGGGCTTCGGATAAATATGGAAGCGGCGGGATTTTTGGCAGAGGCAGTGTATAACGTACAGGATGCGTTTCTGCAGCTGGAGACGGCCCAGGCGGATCTGCTTTTGCTGGATATCAATCTGCCGGATGGAAACGGAGTTGAATTTGCGGAAAAGGTGCGCCGTATGCTGAATGTCCCCATCATATTTCTGACAGCCAGGGATATGGATGAAGATATGATTGCCGGATTCCGGGCAGGGGCGGACGACTATATTACAAAGCCGTTCCATATTCAGGTGCTGGTAGAGCGTGTCCGGGCTGTGCTGCGGAGATATCAGCCTTCTATGGAAGTGAAAAATCAGATGCAGACAGGGAATCTGATGATCGACTTTGAAAGCTATACCGTATTGAAAAGCGGAAAGCCGCTGTCCCTGACTCCCACGGAGTTTAAGCTGCTTGAGAAGTTCTTAAGAAACCCCGGAATCGTCCTGACAAGGCAGGTGCTGATTGACGAGCTGTGGGATAATGATGGAAATTTTGTGGATGAGCATACGCTGACGATTTTTGTGAGCCGGCTTAGGTCAAAGATAGCAGATAACGAGTTTACGTATATTAAGACCGTATACGGGACCGGATACCGTTGGACAGGAGCTGAAAATGGATAAATGGACAATAGCCGCCGCCGTGGCTGCCGTCGTCGTCAGTGCACTAGGCACGGGACTGATTATGTGGATCAATATGCGGAAAAAATATATTGCATTTGCAGAGGACATTTGTGAATCTATAGACACGATCCTGCGGGGGGAGTCAGTGGAGAACTTTGTTTTGGAAGACGAAACCCTGTCTTCAAGGGTACAGATGAGATTGAAGCGGCTTTCTGATATTACGGAAGCTGCGGCAAAGAAAAATGAGGACCAGAAAAAGGAAGTGCAGAGCATAGTATCCGATATTTCCCATCAGCTGAAGACACCCATTGCGAATATCACCATGTATTGCGATACGGTTCGTCAGAAAGAATTGCCGGAAGAAACCAGGGAGAAGTGCCTTGAGGTGCTGGGCAGGCAGGTTGGAAAACTCGAATTTCTGGTACAGTCTCTATTGAAAATGTCCCGTCTGGAGACCCATATGATCTCCATCCACCCCGAAAGAAACAGCCTTAGGAATACGTTGTATGAAGTGTCTGAAAGCATCCGGGTGAAGGCGGAACAAAAAGGGCTGCAAATAGAAGTTGAGTGCCCGGATGACATCTATCTGTATTACGATGCCAAATGGACCGCTGAAGCAATCTTTAATATTGTGGATAACTCTGTAAAATATACAGCGGAAGGTGGAAAAATCCGTATTCATGCTGAACCCATGGAAATTTATACGAAGATTGTCATTGAAGATAACGGCATGGGAATTGCAGCGGAGCATGTCAATGATGTGTGCAAACGTTTTTTTAGAGAGGGAAAAGCGAACAGCACGGAAGGGGTCGGGATTGGCCTGTACCTTACCAGAGAGATTATCACAAAACAAGATGGATATCTGAAAATACAGTCCCGGGAGGGGGCCGGGACTAAAGTGGCGGTCTATATTCTTAACAAAATAAGTGAAGATTCTCCCACCTCTATCGGTGGAGAGCTGAGACACGAAAAACAAGATTAAGACGGCGGGCGGAGCGGATTCAGTATCCCCAACTGACATGATGTCAATCTACACATCTATAAGCTGCAGCATACTGATTGAAATTACCGAGCGTGTATTGAAACAATAAGGAAGCGGGGACTGACCCTCTGTGGGGGTCAGAACTCCGTTTTTTGTTTGTACTATGATGCAATAGAAAGTAAACTTGACGGCTAAGTGGGAGCGATTAAAATAAAACCTACAAAATTCTTATGTTTTTCGAGAGGTTTTTGAAACATTTCTTTGATATTCTTATTACAGACCAAAAAACGGTGTTCAAAGGAGTGTTTAAAATGAGTATACTGAAAACAGAAAATCTGAAGAAATATTATGGGAAAGAACCCAATGTCGTGCGCGCGCTGGACGGCGTATCCCTGGATATAGAAGACGGCGAATTTGTGGCGGTAGTCGGGACATCCGGCAGCGGCAAGTCGACCCTTCTGAATATGATGGGCGGCCTGGATGTTCCCTCATCGGGAAAGGTCATCATAGCGGGCAAAGACCTGTCGGGAATGGATGACGACCGCCTGACTATATTCCGCCGCAGGAGGATCGGATTCGTATTCCAGAACTACAATCTGATCCCCATACTGAATGTGTACGAAAATATCGTGCTGCCGGTCTCTCTGGATGGAGAGAAGCCGGATGAGACCTATCTGAAAAAAATCATTTCGCTTCTGGGCCTGGAGCAAAAGCTGATGGAAATGCCGAATAACCTATCCGGCGGCCAGCAGCAGAGAGTGGCAATTGCCAGGGCGCTGGCTTCAAAACCGGCAATCATACTGGCGGATGAACCCACCGGGAATCTGGATTCCAAAACCAGCCAGGATGTGCTGGGGCTGATTAAAATGACGAGCAGACAGTTCCACCAGACAGTTGTCATGATCACTCACAATGAGGAGATTGCACAGCTTGCCGACAGAACCATCCGCATCGAAGACGGAAAGATCAGGGAAAGCAGGTGGAATGCATGAGCCGGAAGTCATCAGGGAAAATTGCTGTAAATAATAATGGCAGGACGGTAAGAAGTCTGGCTGCCAGCAGCATAAAAAGCAGCAAAATGCGTAACTTTTTTATTGTAGTTACGATCATCCTTTCCGTCAGCCTGCTCATGGTCATGGCCTTGTTTTACGCGGGTATGGACACGGAAAGGGCGCGCCAGGTTGAAAAAATGCAGCATGTTATTTATTACAAGCTGGACAGACAGCAGCTGGAGGAACTTTCACAAGATAAACGGACAGAGTATGTCCTGGGGATGAAAAGCGGCCAGGGTATGGAAGTGGACGGCAAAATGGTCCAGCCCGTGGCATATGACAGTGAACCGCTGAAGGCAGACGGGGTTGAGATTGATACAGTAACTCCGGTCAAAGGAAAAGCGCCGTCAGAGATAAACGAAGTGATGCTGTCGGATGCACACTGCAAGGCGCTGGGGCTTCAGGGGGAACCGGGCGAAAAGATATCCTTTACCTTTTTAGACGGAACAACCGAAGAATTCATTCTTTCGGGTGTCTTTCATTTGGATAGCCCGCCAAAAATATATAGCGTTATGCTTTCCCAGAAATATGCGGAACAGGGATCACAGCTGAAAGATGTGGCATACGACGGTATCGTGCGTATTCATGATGCAAGAGAAATGAAGCAGCAGAAATTTTTAGAAACCATACGCACCATAGCGTCAGATTATGGTATTGCCAGAAAAAACGTCAATGAAAATAATTTTTACCTGGATACATTATCCGGCGGCGACCGGCAGGCCCAGCAAAACATGTTGTTGATTGGTGTAGGCATCGGGATCCTGTTTGTCAGCGTATTGGTAATCTACAGTGTATTTTATCTCTCAGTGGTTGGCCGCATCCGGCAGTTCGGGCAGCTTAGGACCATCGGAATGACAAAGCGCCAGATCCGCAGAATGGTTCGCTACGAGGGGCTGATATTATGTGGAATCGGAATCCCCGTGGGACTTTTGATTGGCGGAGTAATCAGTTACTTCCTGAAACCGGGCGGCTGGAGCTGGAAGAACACGCTGCTGATCGGGGCAGCCGTCATTGCGGCTGACATTATAACGGTGCTTCTGTCAATCCGTAAACCGGCATCCATTGCCTCTGCAATTGCGCCTGTGGAAGCAAGTAAATTTTCCGGTGTTGAGACGGAAAAACCGAAAAAAGGCAAAAAGAACCGGCGCGCGGAGGGAAGACGTCAGGATGGCGGACACAACGACAGAAGTAAAAAAATGTACCGGAATCTTACGCCTATGAATCTGGCCTCCATGAACCGCACGAGAAACAAGAAAAAAACAGCTATGACAATGGCATCACTTGGCATTGGCGGCGTTTTGTTTATGCTGGCAGCGTGTTTCATCACATGTACCAGTCTGGAAGGATATGCGAGCCAGGGCCCGTACCGTTTGGGGGAATTTGTCATTAACCTTTCCTACAACGTATCGGAAACAGCGGAACACGGACAGACATCCATTCAGGAGAATAATCCGATCAATGAGGAGCTGATCAGGCAGCTTGAGTCTATTGACGGGGTGGAAAAGGTCCAGACATTCCAGGAATTACACGCCCGCTGGGAATCCCATGATGAAACAGACGAGGAGAATATGGTGTCCTTTGCTGAAAATGAGGTGGAAAAACTGAAAACCATGCTGGAAGAAGGCGACATTAACTATGACAGCATGGTACAGGAAGATCAGCTGCTTATACAGTATAATGATTCAAACAAAGAAATATATGGCTGGAAGTATGAAGTCGGGGACAAGGTAAAACTGTCTTGGTATGACGGCGCAAATGAGGTAGAAAAAGAGTTTACAGTTGCAGGAATCCTGGATACGAATGACTATATAAACTACAGCAATAATTATGGGAACTTTATCCTGCCGGAGGAAACATTAAACCAGATGGCGAACGGCCTGAACCTTAACAGTCAGATCGTTGTGAAGGTTGACCGTGAAAAAGAATCCCAGATTGAAAAGCAGCTGAATGCGGTAATGGATGAAAATCCGATGCTGACAATGGGGACGTTCAGAGAAATGCTGGAAGAGAGTGAAAAATCCTTTAGTATTCTGTTTTCGGTCATGCTGGGGTTAAGTCTTTTCATCGTGGCATTCAGCATTCTGAATATGATCAACACATTAATCACGAATATTCTTACTAGAAAGCATGAATTTGCTATGATGCAGTCCGTGGGAATGACGACAAAACAACTGTCCCGTATGATACAGACGGAGGGCCTGATGCTGACAGCCGGGAACCTGGTCATCACACTGGTTTTTGGAACGGCGGCAGGGTATGGTATGGTTAAGATATTTGAATACTTTGGGGTCGACTATATGAGTTTCCGGTTCCCGGGGTGGCTGTTCCTGG
This sequence comes from Faecalicatena contorta, assembly GCF_001404335.1. Classification (GTDB taxonomy): domain Bacteria; phylum Bacillota; class Clostridia; order Lachnospirales; family Lachnospiraceae; genus Faecalicatena; species Faecalicatena contortus_B. The sequence goes on along the minus strand of NZ_CYZU01000007.1, from coordinate 35,059 downwards.
GGTATGCGGTGTTTACGGCAATTGTTCCTATGATTGTATCCGCGGTTATGATGCGCGGGTTTCAGAAAGAGGCTTTGGTGGATCGCTTGAGGGAGTAGGGGTGTACGCATTGAATAGGCAGGGCGGAATTTATGTTGTGCCTGATCCCCATCCGCCGCCGTCCTGAGATTCACCCCCCGGGAAAAGCATCTTTCCTACAGTTTGTATGGGCCAGCCAAGGGGAGTGTAAGCAGCAGGCATCCAGGCTTTCAGGCGTTTTAAACCGCCCGAAAAGTCTGGAAGGCCTGCAGCTTACACTCCCCTTGGCGTCCGCCCAATCAGCAATTAGCGTTTCCCAAAGATATCACTTGCAATTATGCCGGTTTCTTTTTATAATGAGGAAATGTATAGTTTGCTTGTTTATGAGGACATTGATGTGCAGCAAAGATGGATTCTGAAGGGATGAAGGTAAGATGAAGGATAGTGATAAGAAGGAAAAACACCGCTTCCGCAATATGTGGAAGGCGTTAAGTATGGAACTGAGGGAGCACAAAAGTTCTTTTATGGTATATTTTGTGCTGCGTCTGCTTGTGATTATAGTGATGATTCTGCAGATATTTAATAAGAATTATGAGAATGTGTTTCTATGTATCCTCACTCTGCTGCTTCTGGTTATCCCCAGCCTGGTCCAGGTGACGATGAAGATAGAACTGCCGACTACTCTCGAGATTATTATTCTTGTTTTTATATTTGCTGCGGAAATTCTGGGTGAGATACGGGAGTTCTATATCGTATTTCCTTTCTGGGATACCGTCCTGCATACGCTGAACGGATTTCTTGCGGCGGCAATTGGATTTTCGTTAGTGGATCTCCTCAACCGCAGTGAAAAAATGGTGTTCAAACTGTCGCCGCTGTTCACAGCCATTGTGGCTTTTTGCTTTTCTATGACGATCGGGGTCATCTGGGAATTTTTTGAATTTGGCATGGACCATATTCTGGGGTTTGACATGCAGAAGGATACGATTATTCATACCATCCGATCGGTTATGCTGGATCCGGCAGGCGGTAATAATGTTGCTGAGATTGGAAATATTACCAGTGTCGCTGTCCAGGGGAAGGATCTCGGCCTGGGAGGCTATCTGGATATTGGCCTGATCGATACTATGAAAGACCTGATGGTAAATTTTATCGGGGCAGTAGTATTCTCTGTCATCGGTTACTTCTATGTGAAAAATAGGGGAAGAGGACGGATGGTAGGACGATTCGTTCCACGGAAAAAGAAGGAGGAACGGGACTTCCTCAAAATCGTGGAAGCGCAGGACGAGAAGGAGCAGGAACAGCAGGAGCATGAACAGGAACAACAGGAACGTCCCGGCAAAACAGACCGGACGGAGAACTCCGGGGTAAAATAATACGGATTCTCAAAACTGTAACAGTTCAGGACGGCCTGGTTTGTTATCAAAAACAGGCTGTCCGGCCTGTCATATTTAAACGCGGAAAAGCCGCATCTTATGGAAGATACCATAAGGTGCGGCTTTTCCGCAGTTAGAAATCGTACGATACGCTGCGGGCTTACCTGCCCCAGCATTGGAATAGGTTACGGGTAATTTCTTCGGATGCTTCTTTGAGTACCGGCAGATAGGGCAGCAGTTCGTCGGTGTCTTTTATACCGACAAATCCGCTGAATGACAGTGCAGCTATGATATTTCCTTCACTGTCCCGGACAGGAACGGATATGCAGCTGCCGTTATCAGAGGACTCTCTGTGGTCAAAGGCATATCCTCTCTTTGCGGTCTTTCGGACTTCCAGCCAGAATTCGTCCGGATCAATGATGGTATAAGGGGTGAGCGGTTCCATATCGCAGGAATCGACCAGCTTTTCTACCAGGCTGATCGGCAGCTCGGACATTAGAACCTTTCCTCCCGCACATGCGTAAAAGGGAAGCTCGGAGTACAATGCCGGTACATAGTTTACAATGCTCTTAGTGCGGGACTGCTGCAGTACGTAGCAGCGGTGCCCTTCGCGTACGATCAGATTCATGGGCTGGCCGTGTTCTGCTGTGCAGCGGATCATAGTCAGTTCCGCCACTTCTTTTAAGGCCAGATAGAGGTTATTTTTCTCGATGACAAAACTGATCTTCTGGCCGGTTATGTAACGCCCATCGTTACACTGGTATACCCAGCCATTTACTTCTAAAGTCTTTAAAATGCGGAAAGCAGTTGACGGATTAAGCTCACAGCTTTTTGCAATCTCGTTCACTCCAAGCGGAGAGCGTTCCTTGCGGAGGATGTCCAGTACCTCTAAGGCACGGTCCACCATCTTGATGGTTTCTACGTTTTGTTTTTCCATGATGCGTACCTCCTTACTATATACTATGATATCTTGCTAAAGGGATATCAAGTGTTCCATCCGGCAAGTTATTATTGGAATATTTATTTCATCATAGTGTAAAGCGAATATATACTACATTTATACCATTTTAAAAAATGTATGTCAATATGTTGAAAGAAAATGGGAGAATTAGATGAAATACTTATTCCGAAAAAACAAAATCCATGAGGGGACGCGTTATACCTATGTGAGCGGACAATAATAATTTAGTGATATTAATTGGGTTAAATGAATTAAATTGAAATAAAAACTATAATTATGGAATATAATCAAAAATATCTGAAAATATAATGAAAAATTTAAAATATAAAAAGTAGAAAAATGTAGTTGACAGACCATAAAAATCGTTGTATATTGAAGTTACGGAATAGCCATTCCGAAAAATGAAATAATTCCACGGGAATGAGAATCAAGAAAATCATTCTAAATGGAATAAGACCATATTTTACATATTGGAATGACTATTTTAAATCTAATCAATTATAATTTTTAGAGTAAAGGAGAACGAGAACAATGGCAAAAGAAAAACTGAACGGCATCTACATCCCAATGGTGACACCTTTTCATGAAGATGAATCCATCAACTTTGCAGGAATCAAAGAATGCACGGATTTTCTGGCTGACAATGGCGTTACCGGCATTATTCCCTCCGGCAGTACCGGCGAGATGGTTGCGATGACTCCTGACGAGCAGATTGCAGTGAATGATGCGGCGGTGAAAGCCGCAGACGGAAGGATTAAAGTCGTTTGCTCAACCGGCGCATACCGGACAAAAGACGTAGTTAAAATGTCTCAGGCAGCCGAGGCAGCGGGTGCAGACGGCGTTATGGCAGTAACACCGTGGTACATGGCTCCGAATGAGAACGAACTGTTAAAGCACTATGAGACAATCCGTAAAGCCATTGATATTCCGATTATGGTATATCACAACCCCTACTATTCAACTTGCCTGATGAGTGATGAATTTATGGCAAAACTGTACAACGAAGGTTTTATCGACGCGGTGAAGGAGCGTCAGGCGGATGTGTACAGGCAACAGGATCTGAGATACCTTACAGACGATGATTTTGCGATCTTCTATGGTTACGATATATGCCCTGTTGAAAGCGTGAGCTGCTGGGCAGACGGATGGGTATGCGGTACAGGAAACCTTTTCCCCAAGGAGAATACGGAAGTATTCAACCTTGCAAAAGAGCGGAAGATGGAAGAAGCGATGACTGCCCACTTCGAAAAGATCCGCCCCTATCTTCCGTTATTTACGAAACCGACAGCAGACGGCATGCCGACGCCTTGGCTTCAGATTATTAAAGAAGGCCTTAAACTCCGCGGCGTAGATGCCGGATACTGCCGCAAACCGGTTATTTCAGAGCTTCCGGCCGATGTTATGGAGACCCTTAAGGCAGTTCTGAAAGAATACGGGTATCTTGCTTAGCCTCCAGGAACAGGATCTGGTACTTTCACGTGGAGAAACTTAAAAAAGGTGGATGAGATTTTGCTGAATTGCAGGCTCTGACAAGCCTGCAATTCAGCGGGAAGGAATGGATAGAGTTATGAAAAAGAAAATAATTAGTTTGATCTTATTGTGTACCCTTGTATTGAGTACGACACTGTGGGGCTGCGGTTCATCTAAGGATACTGCTGCAGACAGCGCAGATACGTCGAAGGAAGCTTCGGATGAAACAGAAACCACTGACGGCAAAGGCGGCAAAACAAAGATCACAGTTCTAAGGCCCGGTGACCAGGAAAAGGTGGAAGCCTTTATGGAGCCGGCGATTGAACAGTTTGAAAAAGACAACCCGGATATTGATGTGGAAATCATGTATGAATCCTGGACTGGCTGGATCCAGAAGTATCCGACCTCTTTTGAGGCGGGAACCCAGCCTGACGTCATCTTCTGGTGGGACAATAAGATGAATGATTCCTCTGCGCATGAACATCTGGTGAAGCTCGATGACTATCTGAGCGAAGACTTTTTCAGCCAGATACCCGACAGCATCTGGAGTCTGGTAAATACCAGCGGACTTGACGGTACATATTATGTTCCAAGCAGTGTAGATACATTGGTACTTTACTATAATAAAGAGGTATTTGAGGCCGCAGGCCTGGATCCGGAGGCACCGCCAGCAACGTGGGATGAGCTTCTGGCAGCTGCAAAAGACATTAAGGAAAAGGCCGGCGTACCCGGTATCGGCGTACCCGCCATAACCGGCGCTGAAGTACTGGAAGAATTTGTTGGAATGTTCATAAATCAAGCGACCGATGCACCGATCCTGGATGATAAGAGCATGCCGCTGTTTGATACGGATGAAGGCCTTGAAGCAGTCAAATTTGTAGAACAGCTCGTTCCTTATGTACAGGATTCACCTACCGAGTATGGCCGGGGAGAATTACGCCCGTTGTTAAGAGACGGCGGAGTGGGCATGCTGATAGACGGTCCGTGGGGCGTTGCGGCATATACAGCTGCATTCGGTGAAAACCTGGATGAAAGTAAGATCGGGATTGCTAAGATTCCGCTTGCTCCAAATGGCAAGGAAATTGCATGGGCGGGCACCAATGGCTGGATTGCTACGCGTGACGAGACGGCAGAGGCATCTGCAAAACTGATTGAATATCTGATGTCCCCGGAAGTAATTATCGAACACCACCTGGCATACGGTTCTGCTCCTCTGTACGAGTCGGAATTTGATAACCCTTCATTCCAGTATGATTTCTGGAAAGTATTCTACGACGAAGCGCAGGATTATAAGCTGTACGGCATGATTGGAAAGGACAGTGCGACGCCGGCGGCTTACTACACGGCATTGGAAGAAGTGTGGCAGCAGCTCATACTGGGCCAGCTGGGGGCGGAAGATGCGCTCAAAGCGGCAGCTGAGGCTGCAGAAGGCGTCACTTCAAGAAACCAGTAAATCTGCAGTGCCGCAGCTCACGTATCAGTCAAGGGGGTTGCTGAAAGGTACGGGGAAGATCTTAAAAGTATCAGACCTGGGATTTGCTGAGAGATAAGGGTTAAGGCGTTAAACATAAGTCTATTATCCAGGCCGGCGGAGTATCCGGCCTGGATAACAGCAATATTTGTTTCGAGAAAGGGGGCGCCCTGTTTGAAAAAGAGCCAGAGAAAAAGAGTCATCTGTTCGCTGCTTCCGCTGATTGTCCTGTTGGTTTTTATATACGGATACCCGTTGTTTAAGGTCTGTACCAGCGCCTTTATGGGATTTAGCGGCGCTTCGGCAGGCCAGTTTGTAGGCTTTGGAAATTTCTCTATTATTAAGGATGAGATTCCGAAAACTGTTGTAACTACGTTAATCTGGACGTTTGGTTCTGTAATTCCCGCAATGATCCTGGGCCTAGCCGTTGCATTGATCTGCAACCGTTCTTTTGCGGGAAAGAAAGTAGTCGTGGCATTCAATCTGCTGCCCTACGCTATTCCTTTGATTATAGTTGCCTCTTGCTGGCGTTTTGTATATAATTCTGACTTCGGTATCATCAATGTTCTTCTGAAAAATATAGGCCTGATTGAGGAGCCGATCAGTTTCCTGGGCCTGGATCTGGCTCTCACCTCCGTCATCCTGGCCCGAATCTGGCGAGCCATGCCATTTGCGTTTATGAATTATTATTCGGCGCTTACGACGATTCCGGCTGAACAGTATGAAGCGGCATGTATTGACGGCGCCGGTCCGGTGCAGAGATTCTGTTATATTACCATGCCTAATCTGAAGGCAATAACAGGAAGTACTCTGATTGTGCTGACGGTCTGGACATTCCTTGTATTTGATATCATTTTCGGTATGACGGGCGGCGGGCCGGTCAATGCGACCAAGACCATTTCGATGCACATCTATCAGGAGATGTTCAGTATGAAGAACCTTGGTACAGCATCTGCATGGTCATTGATCGCGATATTGGTACTGGTAATTATTACGGTATTTTACTGGAAACTGATGGAAAGGGAGGATGCGGCATGAGAAATAATAAATCAATTGCCGGGAAAGTTTTCCGGATTATCCTTTGTATTTTATTCTGTATGTTTGCGGCGATCCCAATCTATGAAGCGCTGATCGTGTCGCTGACTCCATATTCCCACCTTCTGGAAGCGCAGCTGGTACCTCATTATTTTGAACTGTCCAACTTTACATCGGCCTTTAGATTGATCGCCGGCAATGTGCTGAACAGCTTTTTCTATGCGTGCTGTGCAACGGTTCTGACGGCGCTGATCTCCATTCCGGCAGCTTATGTGCTATCCAGATACCGCTTCAAGCTGCGCCAGGGAATGCTTTTTGTTCTGCTTCTGACGCAGATGATGGCGGGGATTGTTATCCTGCCTACTTTATACAGGATGTTCCAGTCGCTTGGCATTCTGAATTCCCGGGGGGCGCTGGTTCTTGTGCTTACAGGCATCAACCTGGCGTTGGTTGTAACTATCTTTCACGGATATTTTTCAACCCTGCCGGCAGAGCTGGAGGAGGCGGCGGCACTGGATGGCTGCAGCTATATACAGCTGCTGGCCCGCGTCATTTTCCCGATCAGCGGACCGGGTATTGCGGTGGGGGCAATCTTTGTGTTCATTAACAGTTATAATGAATTTGTTGTACCGCTGTTCCTGCTGTCAGATGCAAATAAATATCCTTTGACGCTGGTGGTATACAGCCTGCTCAGCGATACAACAATCCGCTGGCATATCATGGCTGCTGCCTCCCTGATTGGGATTATCCCGCCGGTTGTGATTTTTACATTTTTCCAGAAATATATCATACAGGGGGTTACCTCGGGGGCGGTGAAAGGATAAGCTGGTATGGGGTCAGACCCCTTTGAAAAGGGGTCTGACCCCTCTGCGGAATCGACAGGGCCCTTCCTTAGGAGGGCAATAAAATCTTGGAGGGACAGATTATGCAGGAATTTAAGATCCCATGGGGGCAATGGTACGAACAGTCCTATAGAAAACTAACTTTTCCCGACGAGTGGGAGATCCACTATCAGGGAATGCAGGAGCATCCCTCTCTGACAAGCGGGGACGTTCTGGCTAGAATAGACAATCCGGTGGGGACAGAGCGGCTGGAGACTCTGGCTGCGGGGAAGAGGAGTGCATGTATCATTATTGATGATATTTCACGTCCCACCCCGGGCGCTTTCTTGCTTCCGCTCGTGATTCGGAAACTGCTGGATGCAGGTATGGACGGCAGTAATATTAAGGTTTTGATTGCGCTCGGCGGACACCGCCCTATGACAAAGCAGGAAATGGAGATCAAAGTGGGAAAATGGGTACTGGATCACGTTCAGGTACTGAATCACTTCCCATTCTCAACAGACCTGATAACTATTCCGGACGATAACCAGGTGATAAAGATTAATAAAAACTATGTGGATGCTGAGCTGCGAATAGCCGTTGGGTGCATTGTACCCCATACTCTTGCAGGGTTCTCCGGGGGCGCCAAGGCGGTCATCCCGGGAATCGGCGGTATCGAGACACTGAAAAGCAACCATATGCTTGTCTATGAAGATGCGAGTAAAAACATGTCATTTAAGACCAGCACATGCAATCCCGACAACCCTATGCGCACCAATATGGAGCGGATCGTCAGCAAAGTAGGGCTGGACTTTATTGTGAATGTCGTGCTCAACGATAAGATGGGAGTTGCAGATGTTTTTGCAGGCCATTTCATAAAGGCACACCGGGCTGCATGCAGACGGGCAATGGAATGTCTGCAGACGGAATTGGTCAGGGATGCGGATATCCTGGTCCTCTCTGCCTATCCCAAGGACACGGAGTACTCCCAGATCGGAACTTGTTTTGCTGTCCTGGGACACTACAAGGAAATGTGCGTAAAGCCTGACAGCACTCTGGTTGCGGTGACGGCGGCAAGCGAAGGGGCGGGATTCCACGCGCTTTTTGGCCCCGGAATGAGCCTGTTTTCCCCGCACGACGATAATGTGCCTCCTCCGGAACTGAAAGGGAAAGAAATCCTGATTTATTCCGAGGGTGTTAATGCTATCGACATCAGACAGTTTTACAGAGATGAGACACCGGACCTGAACAGGGAGTGGGAAGACATACGGAAACGGCTGGAAGAAAAGTATGCAGGGAAAAATCCGGTGGTTGCCATTTACCCAATGGGGGCGATACAGATCGGCTGCATGAATACGGAAGGTGGAGAATGACTATGGACACACAGTATGATATTGCCGTGATTGGCGGCGGTGTGATTGGAAGTGCGGTTGCCAGGGAACTGTCACGCTATCAATTAAAGATTTGTGTTTTAGAAAAAGAGCTGGATGTCTGCAATGGCGTAAGCGGGCGCAATACCGGACTTCTGCACTCAGGTATACTAAATGAAAAGAATCTCCTGCGTACGGAGTGCTGTATGGAGGGGAATGCGGAGTTCGAGCGGGTTGCCGGGGAACTGGACATACCGTTTCGAAGATGCGGAAAGCTGATTGTTGGATTTGGCGAAGAGGAAAGGAAACGGCTGGAAGGTCTGTATCAGCGCGGGCTTGATAACGGGGTACCCGGAATCAGAATGATTGGCCGTGATGAGATCAAACGGCTGGATCCCAATGTGGATGGCGAGTTTGCCATTTACGTGCCTTCGGCAGGCATTTTATGTCCGTTTACCTATACAATCGCATTAGCGGAAAATGCAGTTGAAAATGGTGCAGCGTATTATCTGGATCACGAGGTGACAGGAATCGAGAGAGAGGAAACGGGGGTGTACCGCATCCTCACGAAGGGCGGGGAATTTGTCAGCCGCTGGGTCATCAACTGTGCAGGGCTATATGCCTGCCGCATTTCTGAAATGCTTGGGTTTGAATCCTATATACCGAACCGCGTCAAAGGCGAGTACGAGATTCTGGATAAGAAAGCAGGAAATTACCTGTCTCTGCCGGTGTATCCGACTCCCAATGAGTACGGTGCATTTGATGTCCACGTAACTCCGACGATTGATGGAAATGTCCTGGTAGGTCCTACCATCGAGACGATCGGTGCGAAGGTCGATTATGCGGCAACGCAAAAGATGATAGACGTTTTGGTTGAGCAGGGGTCCAGAATGTTCCCCCGGATGAAACGGGATTACTATATCCGCAACTATGTGGGGGTGTTTCCGACCATAGAAGATCCGGCGACCCATAGGGAGCTGGACTTTCAGATTCAGACAAAGAAAAGCGTTCCACATGCTGTAAATCTGCTGGCTATTACTTCTCCTGGGCTGACCAGTGCGCTTCCGATTGCGCGGAGAGTGGCTGCAAAGATCAAGGAGCAGGAGGAACTGTTGGTAAATGAGAAGTTTAACCCCATCCGCAGGGGGATCGTGAAGTTTTCGGAACAGGATGAGGAAGGCAAAAAGCGGCTGATTGAGCAGGACCCGGATTACGGGGAGATATACTGCAGATGTGAATGCGTTACCAGGGCAGAGGTGAAACAGGCGCTTCATAATGTGCTGGGCGTTTCCACCGTCAGCGGAATCAAATACCGGACGAGAGCCACGATGGGACGATGCCAGGGCGGCTACTGTGAGACGAGGCTGACCCGGTTAATCCAGGAGGAGCTGGGCAGGCAGAAGACAGAAATACTGCTGAATAAGAAGGGCGCCTATATGTTTACCGGGGAGGTGAAATGACATGCACAAGCGCGATGTTGTGATTATAGGAGGCGGGCCGGCCGGGCTTGCCGCTGCTGTGGAACTGAAAAAACGGGGAGTGGACGATATCTTAATCATCGAGCGTGAGAAACAGCCCGGAGGCATCCTCCGCCAGTGCATTCATGACGGATTCGGCCTGACCCGTTTTGGGCAGACCCTGAGCGGACCGGAATATTCCCAGAGATTTATTGACGAGGTTGAAGAACTGCAGATCGAGGTTATCACCAATGCAACGGTCATTGACCTGACGGGAGACAAAATCGTAACGGCGGCTGCAAGGGACGGGCTTATCCAGGTACAGGCAGGAGCGGTCATTCTGACCATGGGCTGCAGGGAGCGCACCCGGGGAGCGCTGGCGATCCCGGGCCAGAGACCGTCGGGCATTTACAATGCCGGCGTAGCGCAGAGCTACATGAATTTGTACAATACCATGGTGGGAAAAGAAGTGATCATCATGGGTTCAGGTGATATCGGGCTGATCATGGCAAGGCGGATGATGCTGGAGGGAGCCCATGTAAAGGCCGTATTTGAAGTGCTGCCGTATCCAAGCGGCCTTCCCAGAAATATTGAGCAGTGCCTGAACGACTACAACATCCCGCTTTACCTCAGTCATTCCGTAATCAATATCAAAGGAGATACACGGATTGAGGGCGTAACGGTGGCAGAGGTGGGGACGGATATGAAGCCGGTTCCCGGAACCGAAAAAGATTTCCCATGTGATACGCTGATATTGTCGGTCGGGCTGATTCCTGAAAATGAGCTGTCTCTTGCGGCTGGAGTCACGCTGGATGGCCGGACGAAGGGCGCATTTGTGGATGAAAATTACCAGACAGACGTCCCGGGTGTTTTTGCGGCGGGAAATGTCCTGCATGTGCACGACCTGGTAGACTTTGTATCTCTTGAGGCCGAGGCTCTGGCGGCCGGAGTTGAAGAATATCTGAACTGCGAGGGGCTTCCGCCCTGTGATATAGAGATTGGAACAGACTGCAACATCGGGCACATCATCCCCCAGAGCGTGAGCGGGGAGAAGAACTTCAGGATGTCCATGAGGGTGAAACGCCCTATGGGCAGGTGCAGGGTTGTTGTCAGCCAGGGGGATACAACTGTAAGATCAACGGTTGTGCCAAATGCTATCCCGGCAGAGATGATACAGTTTGATATAGATGCCGGTAACATTATATCTAAGGAGAAAATCGAGGTGTCAGTGTATGAACAGTAGGACCTTTGTCTGTATCGTCTGCCCAAACGGGTGCACGATCGAGGCTCAGTATGAAGATGATAAGATATACAGCATTACCGGAAATAAATGCAAGAAGGGGGTGGATTATGTCCGCCAGGAACTGATCGACCCGCGCAGGACGATTTCGAGTTCTGTGCGCATTGAGGGGGCGGTGCTTCCGCTGTGCAGTGTGAGGCTAACGAATGCAATCCCCAAAAAAGAGCTCTTCCGGGTGATGGAGGAGATCAATAAAATCACACTGGCTGCGCCTGTTGAGATCGGGCAGGTAGTCATAAAAAATGTCTGCGGACTGGAGAGTGACGTAATCGTTACGAAGAATATGGGAGGAGGGAGCCTGCCGTAAGGATGCCCGGGGATGACCTTCGGGCTGGGATACAGACGGGGGCTTTGGTGCAGGCCATCTGCTGACTCTCTCTAATATCAAAACGGACTCCCGCATGGAACCGCCGGCATTCGGGGGCTGTCGGTTTATTTTTTCGACAGCCTTAGGAATTTGTAAAAAACTGGAATCTACAGTCTGTTCATATATAAAAGGGGATAAGGATTTCCCTGTTCGTCATTTGCAGTTCTTTTGTAAACTTTGAAACCCATGTGTTCAGAGATGCATTGCCTTAACAGCACTTTCCCACACGTCTAGTAACTGTTGTACCAATATCGGATTTCTGTCTTTTATTTCAATAACTTTCATTTTCAGCCCCCATAAACTTAAATTTCTAAAGTCGTCAAATCCATTCAAATCGACATATGCTATTGAGCCATCGATAATTGTCCCGATTGCTCCAAACAGTTTCTTCGCCTTGTACTGCTTCAGATACATGCGGCAAGGCTCCAGATGTGGAACAGGATGGCGGCTCCCAGGATGGTTGACAGGATATAGATTAGGATCGCGGGAGTGTTTCCTATATAGGGGATCAGGGCGGAGAAGCCTATTTGCTGCATGAGGTAGTCGGGGTTGATGTAGAACATGTTAATGGTTCCAAAGGTATCCAGGAGGAGATTTAGGAGTGTGGCGGCTGCGCAGCAAATAAGGTAGAGCAGGGTGCCGTCTCTGAAATGGCGCAGGCGCAGGCGCCGGGGCGCCGGAGTTTTCGTGTATGAGAGCCCGGCGGTCAGGCCTATGACGATGAGGAGGATGTGCCATAGGTAGGAATGGATTGTAAGGAGGGGGGCATCGTAATGGAGGCCGCTTGTGTCGGCGAATACGGCGATTCCCCCGAGGAGGCTGTAGTTCATCAGGAAGGAAAGCAGGGCCTGGCGGAAACGGGAGGGTTTGAGCCAAGGGATGACCAGAAGGAGGTACATGGCTATGCTGCAAAGCTGAAATGGGAAGTACCACCATTGATAGACGCCATGATTGAGGCGGAAGGTGAGATACCATTGTTTCCAAAGCTCGCTGGCAGACATGAGGAGGCCGCAGGCAAGGAAAAAGTGATTCAGTTTTTTGGGAGCGGGAATCTGTCTTTTCATGTTGACCTCCTGTTGTATTGCTGGGGTGAACCTGTTTTTCTTACAATTATTGTATGACAGAAGTGCATTCTGTAACACAGGCCTTAATAAATGGTTACTGTTTACGGTCCCTTGGACAGTAACTATGTATGTAAAGTTCCTGGGATTTTGTGTTACCTTTAGTATGAATTATAAAGGATATAAACCAAAAATGCATGCGTTGTGAAGGCATATTTTCAGCCGTTTTCGGGTTACTGTTCAAGCCGTGCCGTGCACCTTGCTGCACGGCATCGGAGCCGGTGAAGTAACGTTTTCGGTGGTTTGGGACGTGCGGCAGATCGGTGATAAAGCGCATAAAAAGGCCGCTTATCATAAAGAAGTTGCTAAAGTTTCCTTAACCTTTGTGAAAATATTGACATACTTATGGCTAAAACGACGAAATGTGAAGGTCTCGAAACATTTCGGTTTGGTTAATTTGTATTTAACAAATTTTTACAAATATAAATTGTACAAAAATAAAGATTAAATTTAAATAAAAATCCGTAAACCAGGGAATTAAATCACTGGAAAATTTGATGAAAATTTTAAAAAAAGGAGGATAAATGCCGACATTTTGAAATCGTTGACAAACAAAAACTTTGGGCGTAATCTTTAGTTTAACTTTTAGGAGGAAGTGCTCCTGGAAGGGTGTGGAGGGAAGGGAATTTCGGCTTTGAAGTTCTTTTTTTATTTCAAAGGATCTGCATCTTATGAAATAAATAAGCTCTCCCGGCGGGGTGCGCACTGCGGTGTAAGAAGCAACTGCCGCAGGCGTGAGTTTCGTAAGTGAAACTCCATTTTAAAAGCAAAATATGAAAAGAAAGGGAGGGAGCGATACGGAAAGTTTGACAGAGAAGCTGCTTGAAGAGCTGAACTGCAAGACCGTGTTTACGATTCCGGTATGCGGGGGAATCGGCGTGGCGGAGTCGGTAGTCGTGACCTGGATTATCATGGCCGTCCTGGTCGGGGTGTCATTTATCTTTGTCCGGAATCTAAAGGTCGAGAATCCGGGAAAGAAACAGCTGGTGCTGGAGTCAGCCATCGGCTGGGCGCAGAACTTCTTCGAGGGCATCATAGGGAAGGAAAACAAGCGTTATATTCCTTATTTGATCACAATCATTCTCTATCTGGGTGTTTCCAATATGATCAGTCTGTTTGGATTTAAACCGCCTACTAAGGATTTGAATGTGACAGCAGCGCTCGCGATTATGAGCATGTTCCTGATTGAATATTCAGGCATACGTAAAAATGGGGTAAAGCATTGGGTAAAACATTTTGCCGAACCGGTGCCGATTGTTGCACCGATTATGGTTCTGGAAATTGTAATCCGTCCGTTGTCTCTTTGTATGCGGTTGTTTGGTAACGTGCTGGGTGCATTTGTTATTATGGAACTTTTAAAAGCGATTATACCGGTCATTGTACCAATACCATTTAGTTTTTATTTTGATATATTTGACGGGCTGCTGCAGGCATATGTGTTTGTCTTTCTGACGGCACTGTTTATGAATGAGGAACAGGAGTAAAAAAGACAGAATTATTTCGTAACTGTTTATGGTTCTGGACAGAGACATTATTTTGAAAAAAGGAGATTTGTACTATGGGAACAATTATAGCTATTGGAGCAGGTATTGCAGTTTTAACTGGTGTGGGAGCTGGAATTGGCATCGGAATTGCAACGGGCAAGGCAGCAGACGCAATCGCAAGACAGCCGGAAGCTGACGGCAAGATCAGCAAGACGCTGATTCTTGGATGTGCGCTGGCAGAGGCTACAGCTATTTATGGTTTTATTATCGGGTTATTGATTATTATACTTTTGAAATAACAGGAAAGGCAGGTGGAACAGGTGCTGCAATTAAATGTGAACCTTTTCTTTACCATAATAAACCTTGTTGTTCTTTATCTTTTGTTGAAAAAGTTTTTAATCAAACCGGTTACGAATGTGATAGAGGCGCGCGAAAGGATGATTGCGGACGGCCTGAGTCAGGCCAGCAGTGCCAGGGAAGAGGCGGAGGAACTTAAAAACCAATACGAAGCCGCTCTGTCCTGTGCCAGACAAGAATCTGAGAAGATTGTGGAGAAGGCTCAGGTACAGGCAAAAGCGGAGTATGAGCGTATTGTGAAGGATGCCGGAACCAAGGCCGGAGATTTGCTGGATTCCGCGAAGGCCAGTATTATGCTTGAGCGGGAACAGACAAGGAAAGAGCTGCAGTCAGAGATTGCGGGGCTTGCGATGACGGCGGCAGCTAAGATCGTAGGTGAAAGGACAGAGAATCAAGGAAATCAAGGGATATATAATCAGTTTCTGGGAGAAGTAGGTGACGCTCATGATGACACAGAAGACCACTAACCGTCAGAACTGCCCGGAAAAGGCAGTGACGGACACCCGGGAACACCATACGGTGAACGCTGTTTATGCAGGAAAACAGCCAGTCTGCAGCATGGGGGATACCCAGAGGGCGTCCCGTAACTCATGCCCTGCGGGCGGGGCCGCAGTAAACTGCGGAATAAGGTATGCAAAAGTGTTGTATGAGCTGAATATGAACAGGGAAGCCATACAGAAAACAGAAGAGATATTCGCAGAGGTTCCTCAGCTGAGGGATGTGTTTAGTAATCCAACGATCCGTGAGGAGAAAAAGTTCAAAGTGATTGACCGTGTATTTCCTGAGGAAATCAGAAATTTTCTAAAAGTGGCATGCAGACACCACAGAATGGATCTCATCGGGGATATTTTCAAGGCATATCATCAATATTGCGATGAACAGAATAAGATCCTGAATGCGGTATTGACGTGTGTGGAACCTCCAAGCGAGGTACAGCTGAATAAAATGAAGGCGTTTCTTTGTGAAAAATATGATGCGGTAAAGGCAGATATTGAAATCATTCAGGACAAAGCGCTGCTCGGTGGTTTTGTGCTCCGCGTGGGCTGTGATGAATTTGACTGGAGCCTGCAGGGACGCCTGAATCGATTGGAACAAAAATTGACCAGGAGGTGAATAGGGTGAGTGTAATCATTTCAGATGAAATTATTTCTATTTTAAAAGAAGAGATAGAAAATTTTGACGCAGCCAGCCATGACAGCGAGGTGGGCACCGTAATATCAGTTGGCGACGGAATCGCCACGGTTTATGGGATTAACCATGCTATGTATGGGGAGATCGTGACTTTTCATAATGGGATCAGAGGTATGGTGCAGGATATCCGGAGAGATGTGATCGGATGTATCCTTTTCGGGCACGATACGGGGATTAAAGAAGGTACAAAGGTAACACGCACGAAAAAAAGGGCCGGCGTTCCGGTTGGAGATAAATATATTGGCAGGGTTGTAGATGCGCTGGGTGTGCCGGTTGACGGTAAGGGAGAGATTCCTGCAGATGACTATAGGCCGATCGAACAGGAGGCTCCTGGTATTATTGACAGGAAGTCGGTCAGTGTCCCGCTGGAGACAGGAATCCTGGCTATTGACGCGATGTTTCCAATCGGGCGGGGGCAGCGTGAATTGATTATCGGAGACAGGCAGACGGGAAAGACTTCCATTGCTTTAGACACGATTATCAATCAAAAGGGGAAAGACGTAATCTGTATCTATGTAGCAATCGGTCAAAAGGCCTCCACGGTTGCAAAAGTAGTGAATACGCTGATCGCAAACGGAGCTATGGATTATACGATTGTGGTTGCCTCTACGGCAAGTGACTGTGCGCCGCTGCAGTATATTGCGCCTTATGCGGGAACCGCGATGGCGGAGCATTTTATGCATCAGGGCAGAGACGTGCTGATTGTGTATGATGATTTATCCAAACATGCGGTGGCGTACCGTTCTTTATCCCTGTTGCTGGGACGCTCGCCGGGACGTGAGGCCTATCCGGGGGATGTTTTCTATCTGCACTCCAGACTGCTGGAGCGTTCCAGCCGTCTGAACGACGAGCTCGGCGGCGGATCGATTACGGCACTTCCGATCATTGAGACACAGGCGGGGGATGTATCCGCATACATTCCGACCAATGTGATTTCCATTACGGACGGACAGATTTTCCTGGAGAGTGATTTGTTCTTTTCCGGCATGCGTCCGGCAGTGAATGTAGGACTGTCCGTATCACGTGTGGGCGGGGCCGCGCAGACGAAGGCGATGAAAAAGGCGTCGGGAAGTATCCGGATCGACCTGGCGCAGTTTAGGGAAATGGAAATATTTACCCAATTCAGTTCCGACCTGGATGATTCGACGAAAGAACAGCTGGATTATGGCAGCGGGCTGATGGAGCTGTTGAAACAGCCGCTTTGCCAGCCACTGAGCCTGCATGAAAAAGTGATTACCCTATGCGCGGCGACGAACCGGGTGCTGCTCGGGGTAAAAAAGGCTGATGTGAAACAATTTCAGGCGGATATGCTGAGCTTCATGGACACACAATACCCGGAAATCGGGAAAGAGATTGAAGAAACCGGGGATCTTACCGATGAGCTGGCTGATAAGATCGTGGAGGCCGCAAAGGAATTCAAGAAGAGCAGGTGTTAATATGGCAAATATCAGAGAAATACAGACCCGTATAAACAGTGTGAAGGATACCATGAAGATTACGAATGCGATGTATATGATCTCTTCTTCCAAGATGAAACAGGCAAAGAAGAAGCTGGAAGATACAGAGCCGTATTTCTATGGACTGCAGGGGGAGATTTCCAGAATTCTGCGCCATGTCCCTGATATCGAACATCCGTACTTTGACCTGAGGGAACATATTCCGGCGGGGGAGCGGAAGATCGGTTCCATTGTTATTACGGCAGACAAGGGACTGGCAGGGGCATACAACCACAATATCATTAAGCTGGAAGAAGAACTGCAAAGCGGGCCTGGAATACACAAACTATTTGTAGTCGGTGAGCTGGGGAGGCATTATTTTTCAAAGCACAATGTGGAAATTGACACCAGCTTCCAATATACGGTCCAAAAACCGACGATGCACCGGGCCAGGAATATTTCGTCCGCGATCATCGACAAATTTGAACGTGGAGAGCTGGATGAAGTATACATGATATACACCCGTATGGAGAATTCTGTGAAGTCAGATGCCGAGAAGGTTCGGCTGCTCCCCCTGGAGAGAGCTTCCTTCAGCGATATGGTCATGCCGCTGAACATGTACCGGGAAGAAATCGAGCTCTATCCATCTGCGCAAAGCGTCATGGACAGCATCATACCCAACTATATCACAGGTATGATATACGGCTGCCTGGTAGAAGCATACGCCAGCGAACACAATGCCCGCATGATGGCGATGCAGACAGCCACAGACAGTGCAGAAAGTATTATCAAAGAGTTATCTACCTTATATAACCGTGCAAGACAGGCTGCGATTACCCAGGAAATTACCGAGGTATGCAGTGGAGCAAACGCACAGAAACGAGAAAAGTGAGAATATTCTGAATATGGTGTTCAAAGGGGTCAGACCCCTTAGGAAGTGAGATCTATTATGAATGAAGGACGAATCATACAGGTTATGGGACCTGTTGTCGACGTAGTATTTGAAGACGGCAATCTTCCTTTTATTAAGGATGCACTTGAAGTTGAGAATAATGGAAAGAAGTGCGTTATGGAGGTTGCGCAGCATTTGGGAAACAACGAGGTGCGCTGCCTGATGCTTGCCGCCAGCGAAGGGCTGCATAAGGATATGGAGGTAACTGCCACCGGGGAGGGGATTAAGGTTCCGGTGGGAGAGCAGACTTTGGGAAGATTATTCAATGTTTTGGGTGAAACCATTGACGATGGGGAGCCGGTCCAGAGCGATAAGAAATGGGTTATCCACAGGGATCCCCCCTGTTTTGAGGATCAGAGCCCGGTGATTGAGATTCTGGAGACCGGAATCAAGGTGATTGACCTGCTGGCGCCTTATGCCAAGGGCGGAAAGATCGGCTTATTCGGCGGCGCCGGGGTTGGAAAAACCGTCCTGATCCAGGAATTGATCCGCAATATCGCGACAGAACACGGCGGGTATTCTATTTTTACCGGGGTTGGTGAACGTTCACGAGAGGGAAATGACCTGTGGACGGAGATGAAGGCTTCCGGTGTACTGGAGAAGACGGCGCTGGTATTCGGGCAGATGAACGAGCCGCCGGGAGCGCGTATGCGGGTGGCCGAGACCGGGCTGACAATGGCCGAATATTTCAGGGATGAAGAGCATCAGAATGTGCTTTTGTTTATAGATAATATTTTCCGTTTTACCCAGGCAGGGTCGGAGGTGTCCGCACTTCTTGGCCGTATGCCGTCGGCCGTAGGTTATCAGCCTACGCTTGCCACGGAAATGGGGGAACTGCAGGAGCGGATCGCGTCTACCAGAAACGGTTCCGTAACTTCAGTGCAGGCGGTATATGTACCTGCCGATGATTTGACGGACCCGGCTCCGGCCACCACGTTTGCACATCTGGATGCGACCACTGTATTATCCAGAAAGATCGTGGAACAGGGGATTTATCCGGCTGTGGATCCGCTGGAATCCAATTCCCGTATACTGGAAGAGGACATCGTAGGCGAAGAGCACTACAGAGTGGCAAACCAGGTGACCGAGATCCTGCAGAAATACAAAGAACTGCAGGATATCATTGCAATCCTGGGAATGGAAGAACTCTCGGATGATGATAAAGCAGTGGTAATGCGTGCGAGAAAAATTCAAAGATTTTTATCACAGCCATTTTTTGTGGCTGAGACGTTTACCGGAATACCCGGCAGATATGTACCGCTGAAGGAAACCATACGCGGATTCAAGATGATTGTGGACGGAGAAATGGACCAGTATCCGGAGTCCGCATTCTTTAATGTAGGAACGATCGATGATGTGATCGAAAAAGCAAAAGCATGAAATGCGGCAGAATAGAGGTGTATGTATATGGATACATTTGGCCTGAAAATAATAGCAAGTGACAGAGTCTTCTATATAGGACGCTGCAGGAAACTGATTCTTCCGGCTCCGGACGGAAAAATGGGTATTCTGCCGGACCATGAGAACATGGTAATCGCGATCAGCGTAGGCGATGCCAGGATGGAGATTGAAGAAGGCAGCTGGGTTGACATAGCCGTTGGCGCAGGTTTTGCAGAAGTCGTGAATAACCGTGTCACCATTCTGGTAGACACCGCTGAACGGCCCGAAGAAATCAATGTGCGCCG
Organism: Faecalicatena contorta; assembly: GCF_001404335.1. Lineage (GTDB taxonomy): Bacteria > Bacillota > Clostridia > Lachnospirales > Lachnospiraceae > Faecalicatena > Faecalicatena contortus_B. Next base: position 15,190 of record NZ_CYZU01000007.1, on the reverse strand, counting down.
CGCCGAGGAAGCCAAAGAGCGCGCGGAAGAGCAGCTTCGCCAGAAGCAGAGCCTTCAGGAGTATTACCGTACCCAGGCTTCTCTTGCCCGGGCGATGAACCGATTGAAAGTATCCCAGGGGAAACGCTGGAATTTGTAAACAATTTTTTGATTTGCGGACGGATGAGGACGCCGAAAAACCGGGAAGCCAGCCCCACACGGGGAGCATCTATGCCATTTTAAAAGTCCACACCGTTTACGTAAGAGGCCCTAAAGGAAAAAACGCAGAAAATGGAGGTCCAGCGGCATGCAGCCCGAAATTTGATAATTTTGGGCCTTAGGACGCTTCAGACTTTGACGTGAGACGTCAAAGTCTGCCCACCATTTTCTGTGTTTTTTCCTTAAGGGCCTCTAACGTAAACTCTAGGACCTTTAAAATGGCATAGATGCTCCCCGTGTGGGACTGGCTTCCCGGTTTTTCGGCTGACGCATCCGGTCGGTAGGAAAAATTTGGCCCCAAATTTATTCCCTCATCGCATCTTGCTTTTTATGAGAGATTATACTACAATATTTATATCTGTACGTTACCAAAACTACAGTGCATAAAAGCTAATAGTTATCAAGTACTGCATTGCGCAGGTTTCAGGCATTCTAATCACCAAAACATACACAAAGCAGTACTGTAAGATCAGGGGAGAGAAGTCCATGAGTGAGAAATATAGACAGCGTTCTATAATAGAAATCATGAATGACGTACTGGGCACCATACGTGATTATTATGATTCCGAATATGTTTATTATATAGAAAAAGAGGATGACGATATCATCACGATCTATGAATGGTGTGCGGAAAACGTTCCATGGCAGAGGGACCGCATTAAGATGCTGGATGCGGATCAGATGCCCAAGTGGCTGCGCCAGGAGATTACGGACACTACCGAGGCTGATTATAGTGTATTCCAGCCGCTGGATGATGAGGTGGTGGCGGTTCTGGCTGCGGTGGGCGTACACCGGGGCGGGTGCGACCTTTCACTTATGCGTGCGGTGATCCCATATATTTCACAGGCGATTGTCCTGCAGAAGATGCAGAAGCAGCAGGAATACCTCAGCTATCACGATGACCTGACCGGGCTTTTGAACCGGAACAGTTTTGTCGGCTATCTGGCGGAAGTGAAGCAGGAAGAACTGAAGTCATTGGGGGCGCTGTCCGTAGACATCAACGGTCTGAAGAACTTTAATAAAGAGTTCGGGCGTGAGTATGGGGACGAGGTGGTCATTCGTGTCGGGGAAGTCCTGGAGGAGTACTTCAGAGGCGCTATGGTATTCCGCCTGACGGGGGACGAATACCTGGCAATCATGGAGAACGTGGATTATGAGGACTTCATGAAAAATGTACATGGTGCACACAGCAAGCTGGAGAATATCAGCCTGGGCCTGACTACGATGGGATATGCCTGGGAAAAGGTAGACATTGATGTGGACAGCCTTGTGGCACATGCCGAGGGCATGATGAGGGAAGAGAAGCAGAAGTATTATAAGAACCTGAAGAAAGGGCATCATGAGCCGATTATTAAGCAGGATCTTCTGGAGGATATAGAACAGGGGAATTTTATTGTGTGTTTTGTCCCCAAGGTAGATGTTCTGACGGAGGAAGTGGTGGGAGCCGAAGCAGTCGTACGTTATCACCACAAGGATCTGGGCATTGTGGACCCGGGCAAATACATTACACTGCTGGAGGAGACAAAGCTGTCTCATCATCTGGATCTGTATGTATTCGAGGAGGTCTGCAAGACACTGAGGAGATGGGAGCTGGATGATATGCCGATGCTGCCTGTGTCCGTGAATTTTGCCGGTGCAACTCTGCGGCAGGAGAGCGTTGCGGAGAAGATGCTTGCCCTGGTAGAGAAGTACCATGTTTCCTGTGAATATCTGGAAGTGGAAGTTTCCGAATCCTACACAGATATGAATCAGGAGATGCTTGCAGAGACAAGCAACAAGATCAGGAAGGAAAACGTACGAGTCATTCTGGATCATTTTGGCGCAAAGGATTCCAGTTTTGCCATTCTATCTATTATGGAATTTGATGGTCTGAAGCTGGATCGGAGCCTGGTGGCTAACATTGTCGGAAACAGCCGCAGCCAGATTGTGGCAAAGGCAGTGATTGATGTATGCAGGCAGCTCGGTGTCCATGTGGCGGCCGCAGGGGTGGAAACACAGGATCAGCTGAATGTATTAAAAGAGTTGGGATGTGATTATGCACAGGGGACTTTGTTCAATAAACCGATTACGATAGACACTTTTGAAGTGCGCTATTTGAAGAATTAGAAAGCAGGCATATCTATGATCAGGACGTGGCTTTCGGATATCCGCCCTTTATATGAGGAGCATAGATACCGGAGATATTACGATACGCTTCCGGCTTTTAGAAAAGAAAAGGCGGACAGGCTGCGATTCCAAAAGGACAGGGCACAGAGCGCAGGAGCCTGGATATTGCTGGAAAAGATACGAAAGAAATACAGAATTACAGAAAAAGCAGCATTTAATCTCTCGCATTCGGGGGATTATGTGCTGTGTTCTGTTGATATGGAATGTAATGAGCAAACTCAGGTGGGATGTGACATTGAGACTGTCAAAGAGGCGGATCTGAAGGTGGCAAAAAGGTTTTTCTGCCCATCGGAGTACGAGGCAATTTTGAGGGAGGACAATCAAAAACTGCAGAGGGATATGTTTTACAGGTTCTGGGTGCTGAAGGAAAGTTTTATGAAGGCCACCAGGGAGGGAATGGCGCTGGATATGTCGAGTTTCGAGATCCGGCTTTCCTCGCCGCCTGTACTGCTTGAGAAGCCGGAACGTTTTCCGCGGGACTATTATTACCGGGAATACGTGCTGCCTGGGTGTCCCTGTAAAATAGCAGTCTGTTCCACTGACGACGAAATTGATTCTGAACTACGGATGGAGTTTAAATTATGAAGATGAACCGGAAGATAAAAAAAGCGCTCATATTGGGTGCAGTGTGCGGCGCAGTGCTTGGAATGGCGCTGACATTTGCCGCGGCCAGTAAGGCATTAGACAAGAAAGAAGATACCATGGCTAAAACGCACGAGAAGTTAAAAGCGGAGAATAAAGATCTGCAGTCAAAGCTGAAACAACAGAAATCTGTGGAGGCTGCGGCTGTTCTGTCCAAGGAGGAACCAGAGAATTGGGAGCTTGTGCTGGTAAATGACGATTATCCGCTGGACCAGGAATACCAGCCTGAATTAGCAGAGGTTATAGAGGGGCGTTCAGTAGATTCACGGATTGTCGAAGATACGAAGCAGATGCTGGAGGATGCCCAGGCGGGCGGACTTAAGATGTATATCTGTTCCGCTTACCGTTCCTACGAAGATCAGAAGACCGTTTTTAATGAGACTATGCAGAACTGGGTCAACCAGGGAAGCAGTTTACTGGATGCTTACAATGAAACGAAGAAATCTGTTGCAGTGCCGGGATACAGCGAGCACGCGACCGGGCTGTCACTTGACATTACATCCGAGGAGTATCAGAACCTGGACGAGAAACAGGCGGATACGGCTGAGTCCAAATGGCTGGCGGAAAACTGTTATAAATATGGATTTATACTTCGTTATCCTCCGGAAAAAGCGGATATAACCGGTATCATATATGAGCCGTGGCATTACCGCTATGTAGGGAAAGAGGCGGCGAAAGAGATCAAAGAGAAGGGGATCACACTGGAGGAATACCTGGGTGTCAAGTAATTTCGTGCAAATAAGAGATCTTTTCTTCTGCTGAAGGGAAAATAATGACATTTTTAACAAATATAAATTTATTATAAAATAATATTTGACTTTCAAATCTGCGCGAGTATAATAAGTTATATCAAAACGAGGGCGTTTTCCACAGGGAAGACGCCCTTTTTGTATAATAGGACAGTGCTTTGCACTGTCCTATTATACAAAACCCTCCGGGGGATGCACATTCCGCGATAAGGTATATAGCCGCAAAGCGGCATCGCGGCGGCGCCAAAGTGTGCAAGCCCCTCATGAGTGAGGGGGTGGAGATCTGAGGTGGGCTTGCCCGCTTTGTTATATTAAAAGGAGGTCATAATATGAAGAAACTCGAAATTATTATTCAGCCGGAGAAGCTGGAAGACTTGAAAACAATTCTCGACAGCTGTTCTGCTAACGGACTTATGATTACAAATATCATGGGATACGGCAATCAGAAAGGACACAGGAAGATATACCGCGGTGCAGAATATCGTGTAAATCTGCTTCCGAAGATCAAGGTAGAAACAATCGTTGAGCCTGAGACGGCCGAAGAAATCATTGAAAAAGTTGTCTCAGAAATTCAGACGGGTACATACGGAGACGGAAAGATATTTGTTTACGAAGTACAGGATGCGGTCAGGATCAGAACCGGGGAGCGCGGACACGATGCTCTCTAAACTACAGGCAGGAATGAAAAATTGTTATCAAAGGGGATAGCTGTAAGAAACATAGGGATGTGTTTCGTTACAGGTATCTCCTTTTTATATGCCCGGCACGTGAGCAGTCCGGGCTGCAAAATGAGAAGGAGGAGTCATTATGGGATTAGCAGATTTAATTGCAGGCGGTATGGAATCAAGTGAGGCGGTATCCCTGCTGATTAATATCATGTGGACGATGCTGGGGGCATTTTTGGTTTACTTTATGCAGGCGGGATTTGCCATGTGTGAGGCAGGATTTACACGAGCAAAGAACACGGGAAATATTCTGATGAAAAATATGATGGACTTTGTGCTGGGAAGTCTATTTTTCTTTATTTTTGGATTTGCAATTATGCATGGTACGGACTGGATCGGCATCATAGGAATCAGAGGATTCTTCAATCCGGTTTCTCTGGCAGATGCAGATGGCTTAATGAACGGCCTGCCAGTAGGCGTATTCATGATCTTCCATACGGTGTTCTGTGCAACCGCAGCCACAATCGTTTCCGGTTCCATGGCAGAGCGGACCAAGTTTGCAGCTTACCTTGCATACAGTGCGGCGATCAGTATCTTTATTTACCCGGTTTCCGGACACTGGATCTGGGGAGGCGGATGGCTGGCAGAGCTGGGATTCCATGATTTTGCCGGTTCCGCGGCGGTACATATGGTCGGCGGTATCTGCGCACTGGTCGGGGCAAAAATACTGGGTCCTCGTATCGGAAAGTATGACAAAGAAGGAAAAGTCAGAGCCATACCCGGACATAACCTGCCGATTGCAGCGCTTGGTGTCTTTATCCTGTGGTTCTGCTGGTTTGGTTTCAACTGCGGTTCCACAACAGCCGCAACTACGAACCTCGGAGATATTGCCATGACGACAAACCTTGCAGCAGCCGCAGCCACACTTCTGGCAATGACCGTAACTTGGCTCAGATATGGAAAGCCGGATGTGTCTATGACCTTCAACGGATCTCTGGCGGGTCTCGTGGCAATTACAGCGGGCTGTGATACAGTCAGCAACTGGTCAGCAATCATAATCGGTGCAATAGCCGGTATCGTGGTAGTATTTTCAGTAGAATTCTTTGATAAAGCAGCAAAGATCGATGACCCGGTGGGGGCAATCAGCGTACACGGCGTATGCGGTGCGCTCGGCACAATCCTGACAGGCGTATTCTCACCAGATTATTCAGTAGTAACACAGCTGATAGGCGTAGCATCCGTCATAGCCTTTGTAGGTATCATGGCATTCATCATCTTTACAATCATAAACAAAACAATAGGACTGCGGGTTAACAAGACCGAAGAAACCGAAGGTCTGGATGTACATGAGCATGGTTCAACCGCATATGCAGATTTCAACTTCAGGTTGTAAAACAAATGTTTTACAACCTCCCTGCACTTTTAAGCTCCACCAATCGAATTAATACGCTGCTGCCGTCTCGACGCCTCCCAATGTACGCATATTACCAACCGATTGGATGCACCAGCTGGAAAACAGGGAAGTCTGGCGACTGGGGGGAGTCTCTATGCCATTTTAAAAGTCCTAAAAGTCTGCGTTAGAGGCCCTTAAGGAAAAAACATAGAAAATGGTGGGCAGGATTTGACGTTTCACGTCAAATCCTGAAGCGGCCTAAGGCCCGAAATTATCAAATTTCGGGCTGCATGCCGCTGTACCGCCATTTTCTATGTTTTTCCCTTTAGGGCCTCTTACGCAGACGGCGCGGATTTTTAAAATGGCATAGAGACTCCCCCCAGTCGCCAGACTTCCCTGTTTTCCAGCGTCCCCCTCCATCCTATCACATAAATTGAACATTGACGTCCCCGTATGTATTTGCTAAAATGGAAAAAGGGAAAATGATGGGTTTATGAAGCAACTATTATGTTTCTATCCATCAGGGTATAATACAATACAGTATCACAATTAATAAGGAGGAAGATCATGGAAGACCTTACATTTGGAGAACAAGTCAAAATTATTCTTGGCCGTAAAGGCATGACTATTAAGGAACTGGCAGAGATAATCGAGGAACGTACCGGCAAGAAGATGTCCAGGCAGAATCTGACCCAGCGTCTGGGAAGAGATAATTTTCAGGAACAGGACATGCGCACAATTGCAAATATTCTGGGCTGTCCTTTCCATTTAAGTATACTTTCAAGAGAAACTCCTGCGGCTGCGACAGCTGTAACCGAATCAGGAGAATCCGTTCCAACGGAAAAGGAGTGGAGGAAGCTGGAGAAGAAGCGCCAACAGAAGGCAGCGGAGAGAAAACACGCATTAGCATCAGAGGAAGGTATGCGGGAAACTGATGATATACTGGATGAAGACGATGCGGAAGATATTGAAGAGACAGCACCGGATGCCGGCCTGACAGGCGTAATAGAAGAGGAAAGCGCTCAAGGACAGGCTGCTGGTATTGCTGCGGCAGCTGAATCAGCCATTGGGGATGAAAGTGAGACTGAAGAAGTAGATATGACGATCGGTGAACTCTATGAGATCCATGAGGAACTTTCTGAATTAGAGGAGAACGTTCAGGCCGGTGAGCCGATTGAGACAATAAAAGAAGAGTTGGAACAGAAAAAAGAAGTCAAGACGGAGAAGAAGGAAAAGTTCCGCACCGGTGGTATTTTCCTCAGGAAGAAAGGAAATCCGGCCCCTGCGGAAGAATCTGTGCCGCAGAAAGAAGAGAAGACTGATCCACCCGTTCAGGACGAGGAAGAGCCCGAGGATTTCGAGCCGGTTATCAAACACGATGATGTAGAAGAGGACAGGGAACTGGGCGAGGTGAATCCCTACACCGGGCGTGAATATCAGACCAACAGTGTGCGCATGCATCCGAGCAGAATCGGATATGTGCAGGTTTATGACCGATCTACACATAAATGGACAGATATGACCGAGTGGGCTTTTTTAGGGTATCAGGAACGCAAGAAAGCACTGCTTGGCAAAGAATATGAACCTCCGATTTATCTTGACTAGTATCGAAAATAAGGAGGGTGCGTTATGGAGTGGGATACATTATTATCGGCAAAACGGATGCGGGGCGGCGTGTGGAACCGGCGGAATGGTTCAACGGATCTGAGAAGCGAATTTGAAAAGGACTATCACAGGATTATCGGGAGCGCTTCATTTCGGCGCCTGCAGGATAAGACACAGGTATTCCCACTGGATAAAAGTGACTTTATCCGCACCAGGCTGACACATTCCCTTGAGGTATCCTCACTGGGAAAGTCTCTGGGGCAGAACATTGGAGAAAATATATTAACAACGAATAAAGATCCCGGATTCACGGCCCCCATGAAGGAGGATATCTGCAATATCCTCCAGTGTGCGGGGCTTATTCACGATATAGGAAATCCGCCCTTCGGGCATTTTGGAGAAAACGCGATTCGGGAATGGTTTATCCGTAACCTTCCGGATCTCACTTGTTTTGGTAGATCGGTGGAAGAGATGCTGACGCCGCAGATGAGAGAGGACTTCTATCATTTTGAGGGAAACGCCCAGGCTCTGCGTCTTGTGACGAAGCTGCATTATCTGGTGGATGAGCACGGAATGAACCTGACATATGCGCTTTTGAACACCATCGTGAAATATCCGGTTCCATCCACAGGAATCGACCCTGCCACGGGCAATATCAAGGATAAAAAGATGGGCTATTATTATGCGGATCAGGCTGTATTTGAGGAGATCTCAAAAGAAACAGGGGCCGGCACGTCCAGACATCCCCTTACCTACATTCTGGAGGCGGCAGATGACCTGGCCTATAAGACGGCAGATATTGAAGATGCCTATGTAAAGGGATTTATAACATTTTATGACTTGGAAAAAGAGTTGGAAATATTGCAGAAGAAACAAAATAATGCCAATTTCCAACCGCTTGACAAACTCCGCACCCTCTATGAAAGAGGCAAAGAAAAAGGTGTAAGTCATCCGGAGTCCTACGCTGTGAAGAACTGGATTGTGAGGGTGCAGGGATATCTGATCAGCTGCGCAACTTCTGGATTTACATCCCATTATGACGAGATCATGGAAGGGACTTTTAAAGAGGACCTGTTCTATGGAACCTTTGGACAGGATCTGATGGATCTGCTTGGTGATATGGCTTACCGTTATGTATTTGCATCCAGGGCGATCTATAAGATGGAGGTAACGGAGGCAGTAATTCTGGATTTCCTGATGGATAAGCTGGTTCATGCGGTACTGTATTACGATACAGACCGGCCGCTTGGATCTATCGACAGCAGGGTGGTGTCCTTTATCTCGGATAATTATAAGAATGCATACAGACTGCAGGCAGAAGGAAAGAGTGAGGCGGAGAAGCTGTATCTTCGTCTGCTGCTTGTCACGGATTATGTATGCGGGATGACGGACAGCTATGCCAAACGGTTGTATCAGGAAATGAACGGGCTTGTTTAGGGGGATGGGGGCGCGAATGACAGTGCGATCCGGCTGCCGGTACAGGATCACCCGGATCATTCTTTTTGAAGAAGCGCAGGCATCAATACAGCGATGAACTGGCAGAGGCGCGCATCATGTACAGTATGACGCGCGCCTCGCTGCAAGTACGCTTTAGTGCATTTGAATTAATTGAGTCTGCAGGAGACTCTATTTGATAAACCGGCAGAAGTGCCCAAAATCAGGAGTGGGTGCTTTTTCGTCTTCATCCAGTTCCAGCTGGTCTACATAGGTCTTGGTGAACTGCGGGAAACCGAACAGTTCCGCAGCCCGGGCTTCCCTTGGAGAGTAAATAGCAGGGACTCCCAGCCAGTAACGGCCATCTTCTTCAACCAGTAGAAGGTGGTTATAATTGTGATATCCATGGAGGAGAAAACTGTTATTCGCAAGGTTCCAGCAGCGGCGGGGGAGAATCGAGAGGTCGGAACGCTGTATTTTCCTGGCTGTGGGGCCGGTTTGTGTTTCTTCTTCCCCGGAGTCATATGACTCTGTTCGGATTTCGCCGGCGGGGGTATCTGTCTGGGCTGCATTATCATCAGACATGGCAGTATCTTCTGGCTCCGCCGGGATATTTATTATCTCCTCAGTGTGATTGAATTCTGAGGGAGGTATATCCGTTTCAGAGGAAGGGAGTGTATTTCTGGTTATTTCGTCTTCATCAGAAGGGGGAAATGCCCTTCGGGTTATATCATCCTCATCAGAAGGAAGAAGTGAACTTCGAGTTCTGACTTCCTCATCAGAAGGGGGAAGTGAACTTCGTGGCCTGACTTCTTCATCAGAAGAAAGACGTGTACTCTGGGTCACATCTTCTTCAGAAGGAGAGGTGAGTGCATCAGGGGATATATCTGCTTCAGAAGAGGTTTGTGCATCTGACATAACATCCGTATCAGCTCTGTACGATGCATCTGAGGATATATCGACATCAGAACCGCTGAATGAATCAAAGTACAGATCGTCATCGTAGCCACGGAATGTATCCGTGGAGATATCAGCCTCAGACTCGTGAAAAGTATCAGAATACATAAGATTTTCAGGGTCATTATATGCGTCTGCGCTTTCCTCGCTTTCGGAGAGGCTTTGTGACTCCGCCTGTGCTTCTTCATCGATGACGTCAGGTAAACCGGCCCCGGCTCTGGTGCTCACGGCGGGTCCTTCGTCTGCTGACTCCTGGGAGGGTACTTCGGAGGGCGCAGGCTCTTCCAATACTGCGGCTGTGCTGTCTCCGGTTTTTTTCCACAGTTCGATTTCGCGGGTATCAAAGTCAGCTCCATCTGCGGCGGCGGTATAATACTGGCCGGAGTCCGTTTTCAGGAAAAAGCCGTCTATCTGCTCCAGGGGCCTGCCTTCCGGGAAAGTGGTGTCTGAAATGGTGAATCTTGCAGAGATACATTTATCCCCGCAGATGATCTCGTCGACCTGACTGGAAATAAATTTTGAATTCTGCCTGCAGAATGCATACAGCTTGACTGTGCTGCCGGTCTGCACCGGAATTCCTCTGACATTGACCTGCAGTACACAGGACTGGTAATGCTGGATTAATTTTATAAAGCCTGCATTACGCAGTTTTTGATTATTATTGTATTCATAAATATAACAGATACCGGGATTCATAATACACCTCTGGTCTTGTCTTTCTTTCAATCTAATTTATTCAGAGAGGTTTTGAAAAAGAACACTATTTGTGGTAAATTATATCAAAAGGGAAAAATTAGTGTACCGGCACATTGAAATTTAGGCTGGATATTAAGCTGTATATCAATCAGACAGTGCACGGGGGTGGAGAGATGATTATGAATGCAGACGAAAAATATATGAAAGAAGCTATCAGGCAGGCAAAAAAGGCATATGCCCTGGAGGAGGTTCCGATCGGATGTGTGATTGTATATCGGGATAAAATCATAGGACGGGGCTATAACAGGCGTACGATCGACAAGAACCCTCTGGCCCATGCGGAACTGACTGCGATACGAAAGGCCAGCAAAAAGCTGAATGACTGGCGGCTGGAGGAATGCACCCTGTATGTCACCCTGGAGCCATGCCAGATGTGCTCCGGCGCGATAATCCAGGCCAGGGTGCAGCGCGTGGTAGTTGGATGCATGAATCCCAAGGCAGGCTGTGCGGGATCCATTCTCAACCTGCTGGACATGCAGGAATTTAACCACCAGGCAGAGCTTACGACGGGGGTGCTGGAAGAAGAGTGCAGTACGATGATGAAGCAGTTTTTTAAGGAACTGCGGGAAAAGCAAAAGAAGATGAGGGCCAAATAAAAGTAACAGCCAGAGCGTGTCTGAAAATTGCTTGCTGCAAGATGTTGTCCCAGTTTGCGGCAATGAATTTTCAGACACGCTCTAGGGCAAGCCTGCCCTTCCATTACTTTTTGTACAGGGTTTTTCCTTCTTTCATCGTTTCCAGAACCACGATGTCTTTCAGTTTCATTTTGTCTGTTTTCAGCGGATTTTTATCGAGAATAACAAGGTCTGCCAGTTTTCCGGCCTCCAGCGTACCTTTTTCCTGTTCCTCGTGATAGGCGTATGCCGTGTTAATGGTGATTGCCTTCAATGCATCATACACCCCAATCCTCTGTTCCGGGCCCAGGACTTCCCCGCCGCGCGTAATCCTGTTTACCGCGGCCCATACGGAGTGCATCATATCCGGCTTCGTAACCGGCGTATCCTGGTGAAAATTCAGAACCAGCCCTCTGTCCAGCGCTGATTTACAAGGGCTGATTCGTCTGCCGCGGGTATCGCCCAGATTCTTTTTGTGAATATCGCCCCAGTAATAGACATGCCCCACAAAAATGGAGGGGATCATCTTCAAATCCGCCATTTTGTCCAGTTGATCATCCCTTGCCGTCTGGCAGTGGATCATAACAGGCCGGAGATCTGCATCAGCAGCCTCAGGTATCTTCTTCAACGCTTTCTCATAGGCTTTCAAAAACTGATCACCCGCCGCATCTCCATTGCAGTGCACCAGGATTTGTTTTCGGTCCCTCAAAGCCTGTTCCATAAACCCGGTTACGGTTTCATCTGTGAACCATGGATATGCACAGTAGTCTCCGCTGTTTTCATAGGGCTTTGTCAGCCATGCCGATTTCCCCTGGGGTGAACCGTCCAGCACGGTTTTGTAACCCCCTAGCTTAAAATGGTTATTGTACTTCCGGTCACACTCCGGATACTCGATAAAGAGCTGGCCCGGATCAGCTTCGCTCATAACCGGATAGGATACGACATCAAGTACAAAGGCGCCCTCATCACATGCTTTTTTCATGAACTGAACTGCGTCTGTGCTGCTGGCGCCGTCCTGAACGGTTGTGATTCCGTATTTCAGGTATTCCTGCTGTACGATCCTGAGGCCTTTCATGAGATCCATCTTCATATGAACGGAGAGTAGTTTCTGCAGCTCTATCATTGCGGCTTCTTCCATATATCCGTCCGGCTCTTTGGTTCCGGGGATCCTGCCGATGACACCGCCCTGGGGATCTGCAGTATTGCTGCCGATCCCTGCAAGCTTCAAAGCAGCACTGTTTGCGCAGCCCATATGGCCGGAAGCATGGGATACATAGATGGGGATACGTTCAGATACCTGATCCAGAATCTGTCTGGTGGGATGCCCTCCTTCTTTCAGGAAATTGTGGTCATAGCCGAAACCGACGACGACATCATTTTCTGAAATGTGCCTCGCCTCAATATATTGCTTTAAGGTATTGATGATATCCTGATAGCTGCCGCAGCCGCTCAGATCGGCATTTAAGGCCATCTGCGCTGCCATTGAGACATGTCCGTGTCCGTCCAGAAAGGCAGGCATCAGAGTCTTTCCATTCAGGTCAATATATTCGGTATCCGGGCCTGTCAGCTTCTCTGCCCCGGCTTTCGGGCCTGCGTATGCAATTTTTTCATCTGTGACAAGCAGTGCCTCCGGCATATTGTGTTCCCCTGTCATCGCGATGATATTCCCGCCATAGTACAATTTTTGCATAATATATTCCATCCTTTCTGAAAGCGGATTTCGCTTGATCTTATTTCAAATTATACCTCATATTACAAATAAAATACCACCCCCGCAGCACCACTTATGACCATAATCAGAATCGGATTCATCTTCCGCCTGCGCAGTATCAAAAGCATCACAAAAAATAGGAGAACTGCGATCCAGTTAATTTTCGAGAACATGGAACTTAAATGAAATGTGCTGGTGCCAAAAAACGCGAGCAGTATAATTGTAGCTGCCGCCGAGATAATCAGGCCTAAAGACGCTGACTTCAGTCCGTTTAATATTTCAAAAATATAGGTAGAACTTCGGTGTTTCTGAAAAAAGCGGTATAAAAATAAAGAAATAGCTACTCCGCATATTACACAGCCGATTGTAGCTGCTGCCGCGCCTCCAATCCCTCCGATCTGCAGGCCGACAAAGGTAGAGGTATTAACGGCCAGCGGGCCCGGGGTCATCTGTGAGATTGTAATAATGTCCGTAAAGAGCTTTTCACTGATCCATCCGGCCTGATTTACCACCTGCTCCTGAATTAAAGGAATGATTGCATAACCGCCTCCAATACTGAGCAGGCCGATTTTGAAAAATGTAATAAATAAATTCCAGATTGTCGTCATTTCATCTTCCTCTTTTCCCAGAACACCCGTATCACACATAAAAAGCAGCAGACAACCAGTATCAGAGCCACATTGATACCGAGCACAAAGTTTGCCAAAAAGGCTGCAGGTATCATGGCAGATAAAAACCAGGACCGCTCCTTCAGGATCAAAGCGCACATGTCGATGATCAGATCTACAATCAGTGCGGCCACGCCCGCCTGCATCCCTTTTAACACCGCTGCAACAACAGCGTTTGAGATAAAAGCGGTATAAAATGCCGATACCAGTCCCAGTATAACAAGGGGCGGTATGACGGCGGCAATGCAGCTGATGGCTGCGCCCAGAGTTCCTGCGACCCGGTATCCCGCCAGCGCAGACAGGTTAATGGCAATCGCCCCGGGAGTCGACTGTGCCACAGCTGCCATACCCACCAGTTCCTCCTCCGTAAAATACTGTTTCTGGGTTACAAAATAACGGCGGACCATAGGTACAACCACATAGCCGCCGCCGAAAGTAAAACTGCTGATAAACAGGTTGACTGCCAAAAGCCAGAAATATGTTTGTTTCTTGGGATGCTCCATCATGCCCCTCCTCTCTGTGTCTCCCATTATAGTTCTTGTTGAGGCATCTGTAAAATGATATAATTATATACAATACATAAAATTTATTCATGTCAGGAGAAGAGCCTATGAACATACGGCATCTAGAAATTATAGAAGCAGTTGAACAGACCGGAACTTTTACAGGTGCAGCAAAAAAACTGCACCTCACACAATCTGCGGTATCACACGCGATAGCAGAACTGGAACAGCAGGCCGGGACAGCACTGTTTGACCGTCTGCCGCGGGGCGTATGCCTGACGAGCTGCGGTACAATGCTGCTGAAAGAGGCGCGGAGTATACTGGCCTCCTGCCGCAGCCTGGATCAGCGGATCAGCCATTTAGAAGAATGCACGCCTGTAAATATTGTGTCCAGTATCACGATTGCATCTTTTCACCTGCCCCAGATTTTAAACCGTTTGAAAGCCGTACTTCCGGAACTTCAGGTGAATGTGCGCGTAGCAAGTGCCAATTCGGCAATGGGGATTCTACAAAACGGGGAAGCGGATATTGCCTTTTGGGAAGGCGTTGAGCCACAGGGAGCATTTCGGACCATTTTATTGGGCAGTTATAAGCTGTGCGCCGTGTGCGCTCCTGATTTTCCACTGCCTGACCGGGCAGTATCACCCCGCCAGTTGTGCAAATTGCCGCTATTACTGCGGGAGAAGGGCAGTGCGGTACGGGATACTTTTGACAGTACACTGTCACTTGCAAACCAAAAGGCCTATCCCAGATGGGAAAGCGTAAACTCTTTTGCACTTGTTAAAGCGGCAGAAGCGGGCCTGGGCGTGGCCATTTTGCCCGCGTGTTTATTGACAGCCCCTGTTTCGGAGAAAAAGTTACGCCTGATCCAATTGGAGGGGATGGAAATGGAAAATAAAATGCTGGCAGTACTGCATGAAAATAAATACATTACGCAGCCTATGCAAATGATATTGGATACCATAGCAGGCATGCCTTTGTAGTAAGCAGATATATAATCGGGAGTTAGTGACGCGCTTTAGTCGCGGCACGGATGGGGACGCTCCATAAAGGGATAGCCGAAAACCTCCCGGAGAACATCCATGTCCTTTCAAAAACGCGGCCGCGGACCTAAGAAATTCTAGGCGGG
>NZ_CYZU01000006.1 GCF_001404335.1 Faecalicatena contorta | reverse complement strand
ATTATGAAGAGCCGTATGCGGGAAAGCCGCACGTACGGTTCTGGAAAGGATTATACATTGCGAAATGTGTATTTACTAAACAGGGCCGTCAAGACATAGGAACAGTACGGTAATTGAGATGTGCAGAGAATGGAGGCGGAATGTTTATTACAGGAAGGGTCCGCAGAACGATAGAAGAATTGGAAAAATACAGGGTGACTCATAAAAGAGGGCCGGACAGAATGTACATAGATACAAGAAGCCCCTTTTCCTTATATCCACCGGAATGCGGCCGCTACGAGGAGTGCTGTAATTCTGTCAGATGGGGTGGAAAGGATGCCCACTGCTGGATGAAGTTTGAGATGATCGTTCCGGAGAGGTTTGCAGGAAAAACACTTCTGGCAGAGTTTTCTACGGAACACACAGATGATTGGAATATTGCCAACCCTCAGTTTAAGGTTTTCCAAAACAAAGAACTGGTTCAGGGACTGGATGTTAATCACCGGGAAATGATCCTTTGTAAAGAGGCGGTGCCAGGTGAATGTCTGGTGTATGAGGTATCGGTGTATTCGGGCATGGATGATGCGGTATTTCCGGTCAGCCTGTCGTATGGGCAGTTTGATACCCTTGTGGATAAAGTGGTCTATGATCTCCAGGTTCCGATGAAAGTTATAGCGGAATTACATGAGGGGGACGAGAGACGGATTAGAATTGGAGCGATTCTGGAGCGTGCGGTAAACATTCTGGACTTCAGGGACAGCAGGACTTCGGGGAAGCTGTTCAGACAGAGCCTCCGTGAGGCGTCTTTGTACCTGGACGATGCGTTTTATAAAAAGGCAGAGGAAATGACGGGGCCTGCAGTATACGGAATCGGGCATACCCATATAGATGTTGCATGGCTCTGGACAGCAGAACAGACGCGGGAAAAGGCCGCCAGAAGTTTTACAAATGCGCTGAGGCTTATGGAGCGGTATCCTGAATACCGGTTCTTTTCGAGCCAGCCCCAGCTCTATGAATATGTAAAGGAAGATTACCCCGGCATATTCAGGCAGATTAAAAGGCGTGTGGAAGAAGGACGGTGGGAGGCAGACGGCGGAATGTGGCTGGAAGCCGACTGTAATCTTACATCGGGAGAGTCACTGGTCAGACAGCTATACTATGGAAAGAAGTTTTTTAGAGAGGAATTTGGGAAGGAATGCGAAGTATTATGGCTGCCGGACGCTTTTGGGTTCAGCGGCGCCTTACCCCAGATTCTAAACAAATCCGGGATCAAATATTTTATGACTGCAAAGGTCTGCTGGAATGAATATAACCGGCTGCCCTATGATTTGTTCGAATGGCATGGGATTGATGACAGCAGTGTTCTTGCTTATATTATAACATCGGTGCTTCCGAAAGAAGACCTGCAGGGGCTGAATGAGGGCTTTCCGATCAGTACGTATAATGGATTCCTGCAGCCGGATGTGCTGATCAAGACCTATGAAAGGTTTCAGCAGAAGGAGTTTAGCGACACCGTACTTCTTCCATATGGTTATGGAGACGGAGGCGGAGGAACGACAGACTGGATGCTGGAATATGGCAGGCGTCTCGAAAAGGGAATATCGGGCTGCCCTAAGTTCCGGTTTTCCAGTATATCCGGCTTTACAGAGCTTCTGGAAGAAAAAAGGCAAGGAGTACGCCTTCCCCAGTGGGTAGGGGAGCTGTATCTGGAATATCACCGGGGTACTTATACGAGCCGCGCCAAAACAAAAAAATACAACCGGAGGGCCGAATGCTTACTATCGGAGGCAGAGTTCCATGGTGCGCTTGCTTCTGCCTTAAGCGATGGTTATCAATATCCGCACAGCAGGCTGGAGCAGATGTGGAAAACTGTACTGCGCAATCAGTTTCACGATATTCTTCCCGGAACATCGATACCGGAGGTGTATGAAGTGTCTGACATGGAATACGAAAGTGTTTTTCAATGCCTTGGAGGAATTAAAAGTGAAGCGCTTGAAGAGGTTGCGGCGCTGATCAGCACTGACGGCCATTCACTGGCAGCTTTCCATGCGTCAGGGAGCACCTGTCCGCAGATTACCGAGGCAAAACTTCCGGACTGGTGCAGCGGAATTATGGATGAGAGGAACGGCTTTGTTCCGGTGCAGCCCCTCCACAGCGGAAAAGCACTGGTACTTTTGGAGGGCCTTCCGTCTTTTGGGTACCGTACTTACCGGTTAGCCGGGAAGGAAGAAGCGAAATGCGCACAACATCAGGTTCCGGATGTGAGAGCGACTACGGCAGAGATGGAAAACCAATACTGGAAGATCAGCCTGGATACGAATGGCGTTATTACTGGGATATATGATAAGAAAGAGAAGAGAGAGGTTCTGAAAAAGGGAGGAAAAGGAAATCAGCTTCTGGTTTTTGAAGATATGCCCCATAATTTTGATGCATGGGATATCACGGAATACTACCGCCAGAAAATGTGGAAAATAAACGAAGCTGAATCCGTATCCGTTACGGAAAACGGACCACTCCGGTGGACAATAGAAATTACAAGAAAATATCAGAGTTCCTGCATTGTTCAAAAGATGCATATGTATCATGTACTTCCGTATATTGAGTTTGAAACATGGATCGACTGGCACGAAGAACATACGCTTTTAAAGGCTTCATTTGAGGTGGATATTCATTCGGATTATGCAGCCTATGATATTCAGTTCGGCAGCATTCTAAGGCCTACGCATTCCAATACCAGCTGGGATGCGGCAAAATTCGAGGTATGCGGGCAGAAATGGGCTGACTTGTCTGAATATGGTTACGGAGCGGCTATTCTGAACGACTGTAAGTATGGATACGATATTCATAGAGGGGATATGCGTCTGACCCTATTAAAATCAGCCACTTATCCGAATACTAAGGCGGATCAGGGGGAGCATACCTTTCGATATGCCTTTTACCCTCATGCGGGAGACTGGCGGGAGGCCGGGGTGGTACCGTATTCAAAAGCATTTAACCAGATGGTCTTTACACAGCAGCTGGGCCCGCAGACGGGGAAGATACCAGGCCGTTACAGTATTGTGAAGGCACAACAGAACAATATTGTAATAGAGACGGTGAAAAAAGCGGAAGGGCGTGAAGGAATACTGGTAAGGTTTTATGAGGCATTTAACCGGCACTGCACGGTAGAGATCACATTTGGTTCCTGTATGAAAGAGGCCTGGGAATGCGATTTGATGGAAAATTTGATACAGGACATGGAATCGAATATCTCCTGCGGGGGCAATTCACTCTGGATTGAGGTAAGGCCGTTTGAGATAAAAACGTTATATGTCGTTTTAGACCTGGATTGACGGACTGATAAAAGGGCTAAAACGGAGGAAGAAAGGAAGGTTTCAATGACAACGAAGATAATAGAGACGAAAGAAACAATGACACCAAAACAGAGACTGCTGGCCGCACTGCGCGGTGAGAAGACAGACCGCACTCCATGGTGCCCGAATCTGGCATATTGGTATGATTTTAATCCGGAAGAGGCCAGGGGAAAGAGCATGATGCAGGTCATGCAGGAAATGGGTGCGGATCCATTGATCAGGGGATTTGATCCTACAAAAATAGAATATGAACATCTGCGGATGTATCAGACCGTCTATCAGGGGTGCTCCATTGAGGACGTATATGATAAAGAGAAAAGAACGATGACAATCCGTACCCCCATAGGATGTCTGACTGCCAGATATATCATTACGCCGGATGGTGAGACGTGGTTTTTATCGGAACATCCCATTAAAGAAGAGGAAGATTTTAAAATCGCCAGATACTTTTTTGACCATATGGAACTCATTCCGGATTATACTGCGTACAATAAAGCGGCGGCAGAGGTAGGAGAGGAAGCGCTCATTGTGCCTATGCTGATGCCAGAAATAAATCTGAAAAGCGCCTTTCAGTCATTGCTGGAATTCTGGCTTGGAACGGAGGAACTGGTATATGCTTTAATGGATTATCCGGAAGAAGTGGAAGCATTACTGGAAAGTATACGCAGAGTTGACCGGATTGCAGTGGAAATATCCGCTGGGTCAGATGCGGAAGTCTTCCTCACCTGGGAAGATACATCCACCACCAATATCTCCCCGTCCTATTACGAAAAATATATTCTGCCGGAATTAAATGAATGGTCTGAAATACTGGAGAGCCGCCAGAAGATGTATATGCAGCATGCCTGTGGCCACCTTCAGGCGCTTCTGGGGCTGATCGCCGGATCAAAGGTGCATGGGATTGAGTCGATATCCCCTGCGCCTACCGGCAATATAGTTATGAAAGAGGCACGCAGGGTGCTTCCTAAAGAAAAATTCCTTGTGGGAGGTATCGAACCGACAGAGTTTTTGAATTGGTCTCTCAGTGAATTGGAGGTTTATGTAAAAGAGTTGCTGAAGGACATGGAGGGATACCCGTTTATCCTTGCGAATTCCGACAGCTGCCCCCCGGGCGTAGAATATGAAAAGTTTTTAATGATTTCAAAAGTGGTCAGAAACCAAATTTAATGATCATGCCGTGGTCAGGTAACAGTTCAGGCCTATCTGAATCGTTGTCTGGACAGAGGGAGAAGAAGAATGAATACGTTATATCAGACAATAGCAGACTATGTCAATGACCTTACGATTATAGATACACATGAGCATCTGCCAAACTGGGAACAGGAACTGGAAGAGCCGGTGGATTTTTTCAGCGAATATTTATCATCGTATTTACAGGATGATTTGATCAGTGCGGGAATGCGCAATGAAGAGATGGCAACATTATCTCGATGCAAAACAGCGCAATCCGGGCAGGCACAGCTGGAAGAAAAATGGCAGATATTAAAGCCATATTTAAGCAGAGTTGAAAACACAGCATATTACCGGCAGCTGGACAGAACGGTGGAAGGATTGTACGGGATGCATTTTCCTGACTCACAGACGCCGTGGGACACCGTCCTGGAGTTGAATAAGAAGTTCCTCGCAGCCAGAGGGTCGGGAAGGTTTCAAGAAGTGTTATGGGAGAAATGTAAGATTGAAACTGCCGTCCAGGATACTTTTGACCTGGAATGCGACAGGCGGTATTACCGCCCGGCGCACAGGCTGGATGCCTTTATATTTCCGGAAACAAGGCAGCAGTTGGAACAGATTGAAGCGGACACAGGGATTAGGATCAATGGATTTGAGGATTGGCTTAAAGCATGTACACATTCAATGGAAACTGCTGTTGAAAACGGGGCAGTGGCCTTTAAGCTCGGGCTGGCCTACGCAAGAAGCCTAAAATACGGGCATTCCACAAAGAGTGAGGCGGAAAAAGACTTTCTGGACCTGTTTGAAGAGCGGCACCTGCCTGCGTGGAGAAGGGGGCTGTACGAGGGGGAAGCTTTTCAGAACTATATGATGCATTTTGTCCTGCATTTTGCAGCAGAACACAAGCTGGTTTATCAAATACATACGGGCATGCAGGCGGGATGTCCGAATTTCCTTGCAAACAGCAATCCCGAATTGTTAAACAATTTTTTTATAGAATACCCGGATATAAAATTCGATATTTTTCATATCGGATATCCGTATCATAAAAGCCTGGCGGCGCTGGCTAAGATGTTCCCTAACGTATATATCGATATGTGCTGGGCACACGTCATTTCTCCATATGCAAGCAGATGCGCGCTTGCCGAGTTTTTAGATACCGTTCCGGTTACGAAAATCAATGGATTTGGCGGAGACAGCCTGTTTTTGGATGCGGTTTACGGGCACCAGCTGATGGCCCGCGAAAATATCAGTATGGTACTTGCTCAGTGCGTGGAAGAAGGAACATATTCAATGGGGCAGGCAAAGAAATTTGCAGAAAGAATCTTATATCAAAATCCAAAGGAGCTGTTTGGACTATAATCCAAAGAAAAGGATAGAAAAATGAAAATTACAGAGTTTCGATGTGAACACAGGACTCATCCAATGGGGATTGATACCAGGAGACCAGAGTTTTCCTGGATATATGAGAGTGAAGTGCCGGATACCAGACAAGTACATTATCGGCTGCAGGTCTTTGACAAAGGCCGGAAATTATGGGATACAGGCGCGCTGGAAAGCGGGCAGTCGTTTGGAATAAAGTATGCAGGCCGGGAATTGGAGTCTTTTACAAGGTATGATATAGAAGCCTGTATTTGGAGTAATCATGGGGAAGCCGCTGAGTACAGCGGATGGTTCGAAACGGGACTTTTATATCAAAAGGATTGGACCGCAAAATGGGTGGTGCCCGAGCAGGTTCCGGCTTACCGAGAAAAACCCCAGGAGAGCGCAGAAATATCCTATTCAAGCATTCCAATAGATGACATCAAAATGCAGCCGGGACAGATGATACGTATGGAATTTAAAGTAAAACCATGCCTGCGGTCCGCCAGAATCTATGCAACCGCACATGGGATTTACCGTCTTGAACTGAATGGCCGCAGGGTGGGAGATATGGAGTATGCACCGGGCAACTCTTCCTATGACCATTGTCTGGAGTATCAGACGTATGATATCACGGACGGTCTGAAGACAGGAGATAACGCGCTGGGTATGACAATATGCCCAGGCTGGTACTGCGGGAAGGTGGGCCTGACCGGAGACAGCTGCCAGTATGGTACATTATTGGCCGGGCTGTTTCAGATAGAGGTCTTGTATGAGAACGGACAGCGTGAACGGTTTGGTTCGGGAGAGACATGCTGTTCCGAGATGGGACCGGTAAAATATGCCGATCTTTTTGTTGGGGAATGTTATGACGCCCGGGAGGAAAGAAAAAATTTCAGCCTGCCGGGATATTGGTCCAGGGAATTAAGGCCGGTTCAGACAGCAGATTATGGATATGAGAATCTGTGTGCGCAGACAGGTGAACCGGTACGTGTATGTGAGACATTGAGTCCGGCGCGCATCTATCAGTCTCCCAGGGGTGAAACAATACTCGATACGGGGCAGGTTCTGTGCGGCAGGGTAAAAATGAAAGTACGCGGAAAGCGCGGCACAAAAGTTGTCCTGGAGCATACCGAGACGGTGGATCAACATGGAAATTTTGTGCGCAATATCATCGGAGAATTCGTACTGCAGACGGATACCTATATTCTCCATGGAGAAGGTCCGGAAATATTCGAACCCAGCTTTACCTATCACGGTTTCCGTTATGTCAGAATCAGCGGATATCCGGGAGAGCCAAAACCAGAGGATTTTGAAATTCAGGTGATCTATACGGATATGGAAATGACAGGTGGATTTTGCTGCTCTGACGAGCGTCTGAACCAATTACAGCACAACATCCTGTGGAGCCAGAAAAGTAATATGGTATCCGTCCCCACCGATTGCCCCCAGCGGGAGAAAGCAGGTTTTACAGGGGATGCGCAGATATTTATACCGACAGCATGCAGAAATATGGATGTACTGGAATTCTTTATGCGCTGGCTGAAGCTCATGCGGGAAGAGCAATTGGAGGATGGCCAGATCCCCATTATTGTTCCTTATTTGCCGGCATATCATCCCAACAGTACAACTCCGTATCAGACCCATACCTCTGCGGGATGGGGGGATGCAGCCGTGATCGTGCCGTGGCGGCTGTATCAGGCATACGGCCAAAAGAGCATTTTAGAAGAAAACTATGCAATGATGGAAAAATGGATCGAATATATTCGATATACGGCAGAACACGAACATCCGGAAAGTACGGACGGCACCGGAGGAAATATAAAAAGGGAAGAGTGGGAAAAGTATCTCTGGAATACGAATTTTCACTTTGGGGACTGGCTGACTCCGAGTGTAAGCATAGACCAACAGACCGGAGATGTAGATATGCTGAGAAGCGCCTATCGTACGATGGACATCGTTCCCACCTGCTTTTACGCGTATTCTACAGAGTTGATGGCGCAAATTGCCCAAGTCCTTGGAAAATATGACGATGTGCAATACTATAAGCAATTAAATGAGAATGTAAGAAATGCATTTATCCGTGCATTTACTGACGGGAAGGGTATGATAAAGACCAAATTACAGGGTATTTATGTTTTAGCGCTTCAGTTTCATTTGATTCCGGAAGAATATAGGAAGCATACATCCGCGATGTTAGTCAGACTGATCGAGGAGAATGACGGCAGGCTTGACACTGGATTTCTCTCCATTCCGTTTTTACTGGATGTGCTGGTGGAAGAAGGATATACAAAGACTGCATTCGACATTCTATTTCAGGATGAATGCCCGTCCTGGCTTTATGAAGTGAAGATGGGAGCTACTACTGTGTGGGAGATGTGGCAGGCGGTTAAGCCGGATGGAGAAGTAACCTGCGCTTCTTATAATCATTATGCTTTTGGCTGTGCAGGAGATTGGATGTACAGGGAAATCGGCGGAATTCATGCGGCCTGTGAAGGCTACAGGGAGATTGTGGTAAAGCCTCTTATAGATCCCCGTATTACGTATGCATGGAGCAGGCATCGAAGCCCCTATGGAAATATCGAAGTATATTGGGAAGTAAAGAATGGACAGATATATATGGAGGCAGAGATTCCTTGCGGAACAGCGGCAAAGATATACATACCGCGCAGGAATGGGACCTATAAGGAAAAGCAGGCAAAATCGGGGCATTATATATTTCAGGAGCCGTTCGTCTGAGTGGAATAGATGAAAAAGGAGAAAGAAGAAATGAAGACAGAAAACAACAGA
The DNA here is from genome assembly GCF_001404335.1 of Faecalicatena contorta. Lineage (GTDB taxonomy): Bacteria > Bacillota > Clostridia > Lachnospirales > Lachnospiraceae > Faecalicatena > Faecalicatena contortus_B. The sequence continues at coordinate 130,820 of NZ_CYZU01000006.1, read as the reverse complement.
TTGAGAGCCGTGACAGCAGGCGTGATGATATGCTTTTTCCTTTTTGGGTATTGCGATTCTGTTAGAGGGGCAACGCTGACGGATGTTACGAGTGCTTTTAAAGTCAGCTATGGTGTCGGCGGCGCTTTGATGGTGGTTCACTACATAGGATATTGTGCTTCTTCTCTCTTTTTTGGGAGTATGACAGGTAAAATCCACAGGAGGACAGCTCTTATTGTTTCAAATGTTAACATTGCAGCAGGAATTTTCATTTATACCTGCGCCCCGAATATATACGTATTTTTAATCGGCATCCTGTTGATCGGCTTTTCACTGGGGCTTTATGAGTATGCAGGAAATACGACGGTTGCGGACATTTATCCAGAAGAAAAAAGAGGAAAATATACCAATTTGGTGGCGGGGATGCATGGTATCGGCGCAATCATAGGACCTGCCGCCTTTGGGCTGATCTTAAGGAAGGGCGGAGATTATAAGACTGCATTTATGATCATACTGCCAGTTATTTTGGCGGCGGTTCTTTTGTTTCTCAAGACGGGTTACCCAAAACAGGCCTATCTTGACGACAGTCCATTAAGAATCAAGGACATTCTGAGAGCGATGCTTATTAAGAAGGCAGGAAAATATTATGCATTGGCAACCCTGTATATTGCGGCTGAAGCCGGTATTATCACCTGGATCACTGCATTTTTTGTAGATGAGAAGGGACAGGCGCTGAAACAGGCGGCGCTTTGGCTGAGCCTGTTCTTTGTTTTTCTGACTGCAGGCCGGTTTATCGGGAGTATGTATGTTGACAGATTCGGCATTAGAAGAGTATTAATCGCGCATTTTTCTTTGTCCGCCTTGTGTATTATTCTGGGTGTTACATTACCGGGGGAAGCAGCAGTGCTTCTGCCATTATCCGGACTTTTCCTGTCGGTAATTTTCCCGACGCTGGGGGCGGGGATCTCGGTCGAGTGTCATGAGAACACAGCGGTCACAATGGGCGCTTTCTTTGCATTTGCTGCGCTTGGCGGCGCAGCTGGCAGCTGGGCAATTGGGCTGTTTAGCCAGATTTTGGGGACGAGGGCAGGCATAGGATCAACTGCGGTAATCTGCCTTGCGGCATTGCTCATTGTCCACAAGGCTGTCCGTTAATAAGGGCGGCCACACGAAACAAGTCGTGTGGCCGCCCTTTTGCTTTGTGATCACTTTGCGGTATATTTTTGAAATTATTCTGCTACGATAGCACCTGTAGGACAGGCTGCTTCACATGCTCCACAATCTACGCAAGCATCAGCGTCGATTACGTATTTGCCGTCGCCTTCTGCGATAGCTCCTACTGGGCATTCGCCTTCGCAAGAACCACAGCTTACACATTCATCATTAATTACGTGTGCCATAGTATGTATCCTCCTTTATGATATAAATGGGCAGCCGCATCATTCGTACTGCCACTATCCCCATTCTAATACAAACGGGATAAATATACAAGCAGTTTTATGCTTTAAATCAGGTACAATTTTCAATAAGCATTTATCTTGAATACGGATAGGACTTCCAGGCATCAAGTTTCCGGTATTTTCATAAAATTTATTAAATTTAAGAAAATATTCCTTTTTTTTTCACAAGATTAGTGTATAGTATATAGGTAATAATCTGGGACAGCATATAAAATCTGGAGGCAGTTATTTTATGAAGAGAAAATGGACAATCATCACTACTGCGATGTTATGCATCATTTTGACCGTTTGTGCTTGCAGCAAGAAGGAGGACACTCCTACCTTTACCGGAGATACTACAGAGGAACCGCCATATCAGGGGAACCTGAATGCGATTTCCCCGTCAGCATATGATAACGCAGAGGGCCTGAAGCTTGAACCTGGCTCCTATATTTCTATTATAGGAAAGGATAACAGCTCTGCCTACTGGAAAGAGATTAAAAGAGGGGTTGAACAGGCTGCCGAGGATTTGAATAAGGCGCTGGGATACAGCGGGGATGACAAAGTAAAGGTGACCTATAATGCTCCGGGCGGAGTGGAAGACATTGACGAGCAGGTAAATATTCTGGATGAGGAACTGGCCCGCTATCCGGATGCTTTGGGGATTGCAAGCATTGATGCTGAGGCGTGTACGGTACAGTTTGACCTGGCAACGGAGAACGGGATTCCGATTATCGCGCTGGACTCGGGAAATTCCTATCAGGGGATACAGTGCACCATTAAGACTGACAACGAGGAGGCGGCAAGAACCGGCGCCTATAAACTCTGTGACGAGATAGAGGATAAAGGCAGTATCCTGCTTCTGGTGCATGATTCGAAGTCAGCTACAGGCAGGGAGCGCGAAAGCAGTTTTAAGAATGAGATCGAAAGCGGCCATCCGGATGTCACAATTGCCGAAACGCTTTACCTGGATAAGATGGATGATATGAAGAAGGCCATCGCAGAGGAGCAGAATAAGGCCAATAAAGAAGACAAAGAGGATAAGGACGACAAAGAACAAGTTAAGGAAGATAAAGAACCAGTTAAGGACGACAAAGAAGAGGTTAAGGAAGAAAAGGAACAAGCCAAGGAAGTCACTGCGGACAGCCTCACAGATGAGGATGTGATCCAATATTATCTGGAAAAGCATCCTGAGATCAAAGGCTGCTTTGGAACCAATGTAACAGCTACTCAGCTGGCAGTATCCGCACTCAGCCATGCAGAGAAAACAGAAGAAATCGTTCTAATGGGATTCGATGCAGGAAAAGAACAGCTGGATGCCCTCCGGGACGGAGAGATTAAAGGCCTGGTTGTACAGAATCCCTTCGGCATTGGATATGCATCCGTGATCGCAGCGGCACGTACGGTCCTGGAAGTGGGCAATGAGGCCGAGGTAAATACCGGGTATATCTGGGTTACGCAGGAGAACATGGAAGAGGAATCCATACAGAATATGCTGTATGAATAGATTGCTTAAGAAGATAAATAGAGTATAAAGAAGCAGCCGCAGATAGCAATATGCTATTTTGCAGCTGCTTTTTTCGCTTATCTGCCGGAATCTGCCCGGCTGAGAGAGAAGATGAATTCGGTTCCGACACCCTCTGTGCTTATGACGTTGATGTGTTCATCGTGAGCCTGTATGGCTTCTTTAACGATTGCAAGGCCAAGGCCGGTCCCCTTCTTGTCTTTGCCGCGGGAGAGATCGGATTTGTAGAAGCGCTCCCAGATCTTATTCAATTCTTTGCGGGGAATTCCGAGGCCGGAGTCTTTGACGGATATGAAGACCTTTTCGCTTCTGCCTGTGACTTCTACTGTTACGGTGGATTCATTCTCACTGAATTTAATGGCGTTGTCCATCAAGTTGTAAAGTACCTGCTGGATTTTACGTCTGTCCGCGTATACAAGCTGTACATCCGGAAGCAGGAGAAGTTCGATAGAGATCCGCTTGTTCGTACATGCGCCTTCAAATGAGGCAGCGGTATTCTTGATCATTTCCTGGATATCAAACTCTGTTTTATGCAGAAGTAGTTCTTTTGTATCGAATTCATTAAGGGTAAGCAGGTCCTTGGTCAGGTCAGTCAGCCGCTCTGTCTCGAACAGGATAATGCTGAGATATTTTCCGTGGAGCTCAGGCGGGATGGTGCCGTCCGTCATGGCCTGTACATAGCCCTTGATCGACGTCAGCGGGGATCGGAAGTCGTGGGATACGTTTGCCACGATTTTTTTCTGGTATTCTTCCATGTCCTTGAGCTGTGAGGACATATAGTTCAGGGACGCGGACAGATAACCGATCTCATCATGGGTAAAGACCGGAATCTCATAGGTCAGGTTGCCAGATGCATACTGAGTCGCCGCCTCCGTGATGGTGCGCAGGGGGCGGTATATGAAGAAATGGAATCCCAGCAGAAGTAGAAAGGAGAGCAGGAAAATCACGGCGACAGTAATGTAGATCGGGAACATCATCTGGCTGCATACCTCCTGGATCGCAGAAACGGGCTTGTGGATCAGGATATATCCTTTGATATAAAAACCCTGCGTTACCGGCGCCATAACAGTGATCATATCCTCATTGAAGTAACCGTGATAATCTCCGGTGATATACTGATTGCTCCCGATCTCCGCCGGGTCAAAATCGTCGATGGCCTCGGGCGCCTTTGTATTGTCCAGATTAGAGGAGGTGATCATAGTACCGTCCGACTCCACAAACCAAAGCGAAGAATTCAGATAAAGATTCATACCGTTCAACTGCGAATGTACCGCATATGAGGTGGAATCCCCGGTGAAGTAGGAGGGCAGGTAATCGCTGGCAACCAGATTGGCCTGACGGTAAAGATTCTGGGAATCGTTCTTTTCCAGCCTGTCCAGCACGAGCTGGCTGGACAGAATTCCCACGGTGAAGAAGCTCAGGAAACCAAATATGATATAAATGACAATAAACTTTAAGTACAAAGTACTTTTCATGCTGCACTTCCTTTTGCATCAGGTGCGCTGCGGCACGCTGCTATTTGACCTCAAACTTGTAACCAATGCCCCAGACGGTGCTGAGTCCCCAGGATGGATGATCCTTGATCTTTTCCCGCAGCCGCTTAATATGGACGTCGACGGTCCGAGTGTCTCCGATGTATTCATATCCCCAGATCTGGTCGAGGAGCTGTTCCCGTGTGAACACCTGATTCGGGGACGCAGCCAGGAAATAAAGCAGCTCCAGTTCCTTGGGAGGCATATCTACGGGATGCCCGTCGCAGACAACGGAATAGTTGGTCAGATTGATCGTGAGGCCGTCGTATTCAACGCATTTTGTCTTATCTTCCGCGGGCTCCTCGGGTTTGACGGGCTGATACCTGCGCAGGACTGCGCGGACCCGTGCGACCATTTCCTTGGAATCAAAGGGCTTCATAATATAGTCGTCGGCGCCGAGCTCAAGTCCGAGTACTTTATCAAAGACTTCTCCTTTTGCGGAAAGCATGATGATCGGCGTAGAGGATTTGGCGCGGATCTCACGGCACACCTGGTACCCGTCGATTCCCGGAAGCATCAGATCAAGGAGAATCAGGTTGGGATGATAGGTTTCATAGGCGGAGAGCGCATCCTCTCCATTATATACAATCTTTGTATCAAAGCATTCCTTTACGAGATAAAGGGAAATAAGTTCTGCGATATTTTCGTCGTCATCGACAATTAAAATCTTTTGTTTTGCAACCATGATTAGCCTCCTTGCTATTTCAGTTCTACGATTGTGACTCCGGCATCTCCCTCGCCGAACTCTCCGAGACGATAGGATTTGACGTGTTTTTGGCGGCGCAGGAATTCGTGGATTCCCTTGCGGAGCGCGCCGGTGCCTTTTCCATGTACAACACGGACGGTACTTAAATGAGAGAGTATGGCATCGTCCAGGTACTTATCCAGCTCGGATACTGCCTCATCCACTGTTTTCCCAAGGAGATTGATTTCCGGGCTGACGGACAAGGATTTGCTCATCTTCAGCTTTCCTTTCGAGGTACGTTTCATACTCTTAACGGTGTAGGACGCCGGCTCTTCTATGATCTCCAGATCGGAGATGTTCACCTGCGACCGGAGGATCCCCATCTGCACCGTCAGATTGCCGCGGGAATCCGGCATGGAACTGACGGTTCCGGTCAGGTTCATGCTCAGTACCTTTACGGATTCCCCGAGTTTAAAATCACTCGGTTTATATGCTTTTTTAGGCTTCTTGACGGTCATTGTGCCGGAAGAGGATGTCTCTTTCAGCTTCTGGCGGAGCCGCGCACGCTCTTTCTCCATCTCGGCTGCTGAGATGCCTTCTTTGCCGAACTTCTGGAAATTCCTGATTGTTTCATCGGCCAGTTCTTTTGCTTCCCGTAAAATGGTTCCGGCCTTTTCGTTTGCCTCCTTGAGGATACGCTCCCGTTGCTCCTCGATCTTTGCCTGCTTTTGTTTTGCCTGGTTTTTCAAGGCTTCCACTTCCCGTTTATAGGTCTCGATGGCCTCTCGTTCTTTTTCAATGGTGCGCTTGCTGGATTCCAGGTCGGTCAGCAGATCCTCAAAGGATGCATCCTGTTCTGTCAGATGCTGCTTTGCGTCCTCTATGATATAATCCGGAAGCCCCAGCTTTCCGGAGATGGCAAATGCGTTACTCTTTCCCGGGATACCGATCAGCAGGCGGTAAGTGGGCTTCAGGCTCTCTACGTCAAATTCACAGCAGGCATTTTCAACGCCGGGGGTTGAGAGGGCATAGACCTTTAACTCACTGTAGTGCGTGGTTGCCATGGTGCGGATGTTACGTTTATGCAGGTGTGATAAAATGGCAATCGCCAGTGCGGCTCCTTCGGTAGGATCGGTGCCGGCGCCCAATTCATCAAAGAGCACCAGAGAGTGCTCATCCACTTCCTGCAGAAAGGAGACAATGTTTGTCATGTGGGACGAAAAGGTACTCAGGCTCTGCTCGATACTCTGTTCGTCTCCGATATCTGCGTAGACCTGGCGGAAGATCGCAAGCTCTGAGCGGTCTCCTGCAGGAATGTGCAGGCCGGCCTGGCCCATAAGTGTGAACAGGCCCACTGTCTTGAGCGAGACTGTCTTGCCGCCGGTGTTGGGGCCGGTTATAATCAGCAGGGTGAAATCCTCTCCCAGCGTCACGGAGATGGGGACTACCTTACGTGGATCCAGCAGTGGATGGCGTCCTTCCCGGATGCGGATGCGCCCCTCTTGATTCAGGACCGGCCGGCTTGCATTCATGGAAAGGGCCAGGGAGCCTTTTGCAAAGATAAAGTCCAGATCGGTCAGAAGTTTGTAGTTGTTACGGATTTCTTCTATATATAATGCAGTGTCTTCGCTCAGCCGTGCAAGAATTACCTGGATCTCTTCCTGCTCCTTTGCATACAGTTCTTTCAAATCATTATTCAGCCGGACCACAGCCATCGGTTCTATGAATAAGGTGGATCCGGTAGAAGACTGGTCATGGATCATTCCATTCACCTGGTTTCGGTATTCGGCCTTGACAGGGACACAGTAACGGTCTCCGCGCATGGTGATGATCGGATCCTGCAGATAGGTGCGCAACGATCCGTTGACAAGATTCGTCAGCGTAGAGTGCACCTTATCATTCAGGGAGCCAATGCTGCGGCGGATACCCTTCAAAGTACTGCTGGCATCGTCGCTGATCTCGTCCTCCCCCTGGATACAGCGTTCAATCTCTGTGGTAAGAGGCGTCAAAGGTTCCAACTGTTCAAAATACACATCCAGGCAGTCCGCCAGATCATCCTGTGTATCGTGGCGCCCGTATGACTTGGCGCGTGCGGCTGTTTTCAGAAGCTTACATATGCGGAGCAATTCACCGCTGCCGAGGGTACCGCCGATCTCCAGCCGCTTAAGGGATTCACCTACAGGGAATGCGTCGCTTAAAGAAAGTCGACCTTTTTTTATAATCCTGGTAAATGCAGCTGAGGTCTGTTCCTGGCACGTGTTGATGCGTTCCAGATCGGTCATGGGCTTCAGTTTGCGGCAGAGCTGCCTGCCTCTCATAGAAGAGGCCTGCTCCTCCAATATAGCTATGATTTTATTGTATTCTAGTTTATTTAAAGTCTTTTGATTCATCTTTTTCACCTTTTGTCTGAGTTCACAGGTAAATTCTCTCGTTTACTGTACACGCCCGAATGGTGTACAGTAACATTCTACCCTATTTAACGCATATTGAAAAGGATAAATATTGAACAATCCGTATGAATCGGTTATACTATAAACTAAAGGAGATTAGAGTCTATGCCGTACGATGAAGATCCGAAACAGAAGCCGGACCAGGGCCATGAGGAGCAGAAGGAAGAACAGTTTTCTTTCCTGCAGGAGACGATTAAACCCAAACCAGTCACCAGAAAGAAAATCCTCACACAGCTTGCGAGAGTGGGGATATATGGACTGATTTTCGGGGCGTTCGCCTGCCTTAGTTTTTTTGCGCTTAAACCATGGGCGCAGAGCAAATTTCAGGGGAATCCCAAGACCGTAACGATACCGGAGGACGAAGAGGAGACGGACGAGCAGCAGACCGCAGAATCTACCGAAGGAGAGACGGTGCCGCCTGTACTTGATGCCGACAGTTTTCAGGAAATCATGAAAAGTGTGTACGAGACTGCAAAAGAGGCGGACAAGTGTGTGGTTTCTGTGAATCCGGTCAGAGAAGACACGGCATTCTCTGTGGATACCGGTCCTGGTGCAGGTGTTGCAGGACTTATTGCCGCCGATAACGGGCAGGAGCTGTTGATACTCTGTGATAGTTCCGTATGTCAGGATGCTGAAAAGTGGAAGATCACCTTTGCTGATGACAGCCAGTACGGAGCCTCCTTGAAGAAGCAGGACAAGAACAGCGGATTTGCAGTGTTTGCGATCCCGCGGGCCAAGATTACAAATACGACCTGGAACGCTGTGAAAGTAGCGGTTCTCGGAAATTCCAACATTACGACTAAGGGGGATGTGGTTCTCGCCCTTGGCAATACATTCGGGTATGCGGACGGAGTTGGATATGGAGTTGTAAGTTCCAACTCTTACGACGAAACTCAGGCTGACGGTCAGCGAAGCATTCTGGCCACCGATATTCCGTCAGAAGCCGGAGGTACAGGGATACTATTCAATATGAATGGCGAAGTAATCGGCATGATCGACCCAGGAATCTGGGGCGGCGCGCAGAACAATACCGCCAAGGCCCTGGCGATCTCTGATTTAAAGGCCACAATTGAACTGCTGGTGAACGGGGAGAGCGTACCGTATGTAGGTATTTACGGCACAACGATCAACGATACTCTGTCAGAAGCGCAGGACATGCCCGCAGGGGTTTACGTGATGGAGATCAATCCGGATTCCCCGGCCATGTCTGCAGGAATACAGAATGGAGATATTATTCAGGAAGTTGCGGGCACAAAGATATCGAATACCTTATCCTATGAGAAGGCGGTTATAAGCTGCAAAGCAGGAGAAAACGTCAAGATAAAAGGTAAGCGCCGCGGGGCGAATGGGTATGTGGATATAGACTTTACTGTTACAATTGGAAGTCAGGAATAAACGATAAAAAGGAAACTTAGAAAGGCTGCCGGGTAGATGGCAGCCTCAATTATGGGAGGATATGATGAGATATATTAATGATTTACACGAAGGAGAGACGATACGCTGCATTTATCTTTGCAAGGTTAAGCGTTCCGCGGAGACAAGGAATGGAAAGCCCTATGATAACCTGCTGCTTCAAGATAAAACAGGAACTCTGGACGGAAAAGTATGGGATCCCAATTCCCAGGGAATAGCCGATTATGATGAGAAAGATTTTATTGAAGTATTCGGCGAGGTCATCAGCTACAATAACAATCGGCAGCTCAATATTAAACAGATAAGAAAAGCCGCAGAGGGGGAATACGACCCGGCTGATTATATGCCGACATCCGATAAGAGTGTGGACGGTATGTTTGAGGAGCTGCGTTCCTATATACGCCAGATATCCAACGATTACCTGCGTCAGGCAGTGGAATATTACTTTGTGGAGGATGAAGAATTCATAACGGCCTTTAAAGGACATTCTGCAGCGAAGACAGTCCATCATGGTTTTGCCGGAGGGTTGCTGGAGCATACGCTGAGCGTGGTAAAAATGTGTGAATACTTTGCCGGAGCCTATGAGATCTTGAATAAAGACCTGCTCTATGCATCTGCGATCTGCCATGATATAGGAAAAACAAAAGAACTGTCCGCATTTCCGGACAATGATTATACCGATGACGGGCAGCTGCTGGGACATATTATCATCGGTGTGGAAATGGTAAGTGAGGCAGTCCGCGCGATTCCAGGCTTTCCGGAAAAGCTGGCGAGCGAGCTGAAACACTGTATCATCGCACATCATGGAGAACTCGAATATGGATCTCCGAAAAAGCCGGCTCTGGCGGAGGCCATGGCACTGAACCTGGCAGATAATGCAGACGCGAAGATGCAGACGCTGACGGAAATATTCAAGGACAAGACGGGAACAGACTGGCTGGGATATAATCGGCTGTTTGAGTCTAATTTAAGAAAAACTTCTATATAAAAGCAATTGTTATGCGGATCCTGCGAAAATGTGGAGGAGGCCCAGGCATCCAGCCCATCGCAAAGCGATTACAATGGCTCGATGCGTAACAGTTCTGAATTGTCTGAACTGTTACATAAAGAGGTATTCCAGAGTGTGTTTGACCAATTGCACTTCAGCCTGATTATGCAGATTAAAGCGAATCAGGCAGTGATTGTGAATTGTCAGACGCACTCAAAAACGTATTAGAGGAGTTTAGTTATGCAGAAAAATGATATTGTCACAGTGACAATTGAAGATATGGGTGTGAATGGAGAAGGTATAGGCAAAGTGAATGGCTATACCTTATTTATTAAAGATGCGGTGATTGGCGATGTCGTGAAGGCAAAGCTTATGAAAGCGAAAAAGAATTACGGGTATGCAAGGCTAATGGATATCATAGAGCCGTCAGCCGACCGTGTTATACCGAAATGCCGGTTTGCCCGTAAATGCGGAGGCTGCCAGATACAGGAGCTGGCTTATGAGAAACAGCTGGAATTCAAGGAAAAGAAGGTAAAAGGAAATCTGGAACGGATTGGCGGGTTTGCTACGGAGCTGCTGGAGCGGATTATGGAACCTGCACTTGGAATGGAGGAACCCTTTTATTATAGGAATAAGGCGCAGTTTCCCTTTGGGACGGATAAGGATGGGAACCCCATAACCGGCTTTTATGCAGGCCGGACCCATGATATTATTGCCAATACAGACTGTGCGCTTGGTGTGCCGGTCAATCAGCAGATTCTTGAGCTGATACTTGCCTTTATGAAAGAATATGGCATTGCGGCTTACGACGAAAAGACGGGCCATGGGCTGATCCGTCATGCGTTGATCCGATATGGATTTGTAACAAAGGAAATCATGGTATGTCTGGTGATTAACGGGAAAATGATTCCACATAGTGAGGTACTGATAAAAGAACTGCGGAAGATTCCTGGAATGACAAGTGTATCGGTCAGCGTGAATCGAAAGAATACCAACGTTATTATGGGAGATAGTTACGAGGTTCTGTGGGGGCAGGGATTTATTACGGATTATATTGGCAGTATAAAATATCAGATATCGCCGCTGTCCTTTTACCAGGTCAATCCGGTACAGACGGAGAAGCTTTATGGCCTGGCCTTGGAGTATGCGGGGCTTAAGGGGAACGAGACCGTTTGGGACCTGTACTGCGGGATCGGAACGATTTCACTGTTTCTGGCCCAGAAGGCAAAACAGGTCTATGGGGTGGAGATTGTACCTCAGGCAATTGAAGATGCAAGGAATAATGCTAAGATTAATGGTATTGGGAATGCGGAATTTTATATCGGAAGAGCGGAGGATGTGCTGCCGGAGTATTATAGACGGTATGTCAAGGAACATCCGGGGGAGAAGGCTCATGCCGATGTGATAGTGGTTGATCCTCCCAGGAAGGGCTGTGAGGAGTCGCTGCTGGAGACAATGGTGGAAATGGAACCGGATCGGATTGTTTATGTGAGCTGTGACTCGGCTACTTTGGCCCGGGATTTGAAGTATCTTAGCGGGGCGGGGTATGAGCTGGTGAGAGGGAGGGCTGTGGATCAGTTCCCTATGGGGGTGCACGTTGAGACGGTAGTACTGCTTTCCCACAAAAAGCCAGACGGACATATCAACGTAAAAGTTGAGTTTGGTGAGGGTGAGGGAAAAGTACCGCTGGATAATATCGTAAAGAGAGCCGAAGCGTACAAGCCGAAAGAGCGAGTTACATACAAAAAGATAAAGGAATACATAGAAGCTAAATATGGTTTCAAGGTACATACTGCTTATATAGCAGAGGTAAAGAGAAGTCTGGGCTTGCCGATGTATGACGCTCCTAATGCGGTAGAAGAATTGAAACAACCGAGGAAACATCCGACAGCGGAGAAAGTGGAAGCTATCAAAGATGCATTGAAGTATTTTGAGGTTATCTAAAATCATAAGCGTATCATTAGAAATAGTGATGCGCTTATTTTTACAAACAAAATTCCACATTTGAGCTGTTTGTCACTTATACATATAATGAAGGTGAAGAAACGGAGGTGCATCGTATGAGAGAAAAAACATTTCATGTTTATGTGGATAGCCACGATAGAAGCCTTTTGCTTCAGAGTCTTGTAGAGTTAAAAAATCTGCTGCTCCAGCAAGGCCGATATACGGATTGTGTCGATGAACTGATTTTTAAGGTAATTAATGCTCCTCTTAAAAAAATAAAAACAGTTTATATGGGAGGGCAGGATGAATGAAATAGACCTAAAAGAATTATTCAAAGTAGCTGTTGAAACACTACGGGAGCAAACAATCCATTCACTATTGGAAGCAGATATGACTTATCAGAAAGACTCGGAAAACGAAGGCATTGCGGAAAGGGATTATCTCCAGCTGGATTTAACAACAGAACAACGGAAAGTCTGTAACCGCCTTTTGGAGTGCCGAGACAAAGAGGATTGTGAATATGCTACGCACTCTTATATTGCAGGACTCTACGATGCTTTTCGGATTATGGCGGTGCTGTTTCCAGATAAGTGGGATACAGATAACATACGGGAGCTGTTTGCTGCGAAGGTTAATAACTGAATATGGAGAACTATTACATAGCCGATTGGTATAAAAACCAGTCGGCTTTTTTGCGTTCTGGGGAACTTTACATAGCCGCCCTGACAAGACGGCTAAATCTAAAAGAAAGGAGGACGCACCTATGTCAAATTGCAAAGTGATTGCTCTGACCAATCAAAAAGGTGGCGTGGGAAAGACAACCACAGCAGTCAACCTGGGTGTCAGTCTGGCAAAGCAAGGAAAGAAAATCCTGCTGATTGATGCGGATGCACAGGCCAACTTAACCATGGCTCTGGGGTACAGCAGACCAGATGACATTCCCATAACTCTCTCCACGGTGATGCAAAGCATTATCGACGATAAAGCCTTTGATGTTTCACAAGGCATCCTGCATCACAATGAGGGCGTGGATCTGCTTCCGTCCAATATTGAGCTGTCTGGCTTTGAAGTCAGGCTGATCAATGCCATGAGCCGTGAGCGTGTTTTGAAAACCTATGTGAATGAGGTCAAAAAGAATTACGACTATGTATTGATTGATTGTATGCCCTCTCTTGGCATGATCACCATCAATGCTCTGGCGGCAGCTGACAGTGTGGTTATCCCAACACAGCCCCACTATCTTTCAGCGAAAGGTCTGGAGCTGTTGCTTCGCTCGGTTTCTATGGTCAAGCGGCAGATCAATCCCAAACTGCGGATAGACGGTATCCTGATGACAATGGTAATGCCCCGCACCAACATTTCAAAAGAAATTACCGCTTCGGTGAAAAGTGCATACGGGCAAAGGATCAAGGTTTTTGATACCGAAATCCCCCATTCTATCCGTGCGGTAGAAGCTACCGCAGAGGGAAAGAGCATTTTTGCTTATGACAAAAGCGGAAAGGTAGCCGCTGCCTATGAACAATTAGGAAAGGAGGTGGCAGAAATTGGCGAGAAGCAACGGACACAAAATCGAGCTGACCGCATACGATGACCTTTTCCAGACGGATGAAAGCCGTGCGGAAGCAAAACTGAGCAAGATACGGGACATTCCGATTGCGGAGATTGACGAGTTTCCAGATCATCCGTTCAAAGTTTTACTGGATGAGGATATGGAACAGCTTGTTGAGAGCATCAAGCGAAATGGAGTGATGACCCCGGCAACGGTTCGGCTGAAAGAGGATGGGCGGTATGAGCTTATCAGCGGCCACAGGCGCAAAAAGGCATGTGAAATTGCTGGTCTTGAAACTCTGAAATGCGAGGTGAAGGAGCTGACCCGTGACGAAGCCATTATTGTGATGGTCGAGTCCAATCTGCAAAGATCAACGATCTTACCAAGTGAGAAAGCCTTTGCCTATAAAATGCGTCTGGAAGCAATGAACAGACAGGGCCAAAGAAGGGATTTAACTTCGTCCCCAGTGGGGACAAAGTTACGCTCTGATGCAGAGTTAGCTGAAAAAGTTGGAGAAAGCCGCAATCAAATCCAAAGGTATATACGATTGACCGAGCTTGTTCCTGAAATCTTGCAGATGGTAGATGAACGGCAGATTGCTTTTCGCCCGGCGGTAGAAATCTCTTATCTGTCCGATGAACAGCAGTATTCCCTTCTGGAAGCCATGCAGTATAACGATGCGACTCCGTCACTTGCACAGGCTATCAAAATGAAAAAGTTCATGCAGGACGGAAAACTCACAGATGAGGTTATCCAGTCAATCATGCAGGAAGAAAAGCCAAACCAGAGGGAAAAACCTGCTTTCCGTGATGAACGGATCACCAAGCTCATTCCCAAGAGCGTTCCCAGAGGCAGGGAATCGGATTTTGTTGTCAAGGCGCTGGAATTTTACAACCGCTACCTGCAGCGAAACAAAGACCGGGAACGATAGCCACACATCGAGGGCGAGGTCTGCCTGTTGGTGTGGATAGCCATATTTTCGCTTTCCCCCTCTCCACACCTCACCCCCTAATTACTACCAAAACTATCCGAAAGAAAAAAATTGGCAGTCGTTATAGACTGCTTTTTTCGGTTAGTAAAGAAACTCACAAACAAAAAGTAGGAGGTAATGTATGAAATTCCCCAAATTATTCAAAAAGGCTGCGGCCCTTGTCATGGCTGCGGTCACAACCTTCTCTGTGCTGCCAGCGACAACAGCATTTGCTGCAGGAGATATTGGCACGATTTCCTTTGACTTCACTTATGACAGGAATGGAAATGCCATGCGCTATAACTCCAGTGCAGTGTTTGACGGTTATACCGCAGGCGGAACAGGCAGTTACAAGTACCGTATGTATGTAGACGGCGATGATGCGTTCTGTATTCAGCCGGGTGTACCGCTGAAAACAGGCAATACCCTCAAGAAAAATTCTTCCCAGACATGGAATGTCCTTTCTTCCAGCCAGAAAAAAGCAGTGGGGCTTGCCCTGCTCTATGGCTATCAGGGGAACCGCAGTCATCTTTCGGGAAGTGATGATGAGAAATGGCTTGCCACACAGACCCTTGTCTGGGAATTTGTGACGGGATGCCGTGAGTCCACAGGGGCTTACCAGCAGACAAGCCAGAAAGCGTACAGCCTGCACTTTGGTTCCAATTATCCAAACAGCGGTGCTGCCGAGGTGTATAACCAGATCGTTTCTCTGCTGTCCAAACACAATACCATTCCGAGTTTTATGTCGGGTGGTGCGGATGACATTACAAAAGAGCTTTCCTATCAGGATGGGAAATACACCATGACACTGACGGATAACAATGGTGTCCTTGCAGACTATTCCTTTGCCACATCCGACAGTAAAGTGAGTGTGTCCAAATCCGGCAACAAGCTGACGATCACATCCGAAACAGCCTTTGACGGTTCGGTAAGGATTACCGCCACAAGAAGCAATGTGCCAACGGTCAGCAGCAGCGCAAAACTGATCGCCTATGGTGATCCCAGCCTGCAGGATGTTGTGACCGGTGTGGAAAATGCAGATGCAGTAAAAGCATATCTGAATGTGGAGACACCTACCGGTACAATCGCACTGAAAAAGACCTCTGAGGACGGCGTCGTTGCAGGTATTTCCTTTACGATCAAGGGCGAGAACTTCAACAAAACCGTTACCACAGACGAAAACGGCAATCTGACTGTGGAGGGATTGTTCCCCGGCACTTACACCATTACGGAACAGTCCATTGATAAGTATGAGCCGCAGGAAACTCAGACCATTACGCTGATCGGCGGCAAGACCACCACGGTAAACTTCAATAATACGCTGAAAAGAGGCAGCCTTGAAGTTGTAAAAACTTCAGAGGACAGTCTGGTTGAGGGCGTGACGTTCCACCTTTACGGAACATCATTAAGCGGTTTACCGGTAGATGAGTATGCTGTGACCGATGCCGAGGGTGTGGCAAAGTTTGAAAATATCCTGATCAGCGGCAATACCCCGTATGTCCTTGAGGAAGTAGATACCGCCATCCGCTATGTGATTCCGGCAAGCCAGACTGCTCCGGTGGAATGGAATAAGGTCACAGAGCGCAGCTTTACCAACATCCTCAAAAAATTCAATGTAACTGTCACAAAGACAGATGCTGAAACCGGGACACCCCAGGGGGATGCTTCCCTTGCCGGTGCAGTTTATGGCATCTATAAGGGCGAAGAGCTGATTGACACTTACACCACAGACGGAAACGGACAGTTTACCACAGATTACTATGTGTGCGGCAATGACTGGAGTATCCGTGAAATCAGCCCATCGGAAGGCTATCTGCTTGATGAAACTATTCATCATGTAGGGGCAGAGCCGGAGCTTTATACCGTAGAGCTGAACAGTACCGCCAACGATGTAAATGAACAGGTAATCAAGGGAAATATTGCGATCATCAAACACACCGATGACGGAGAAACCCAGATTGAAACACCCGAAGAAGGCGCAGTTTTTGAAGTCTATTTGAAATCGGCAAACAGTTATGCCGACGCCAAAGACAGCGAGCGTGATCTTCTGACTTGTGACGAGAATGGTTTTGCCCAGACAAAGGACTTGCCTTATGGGATCTATACGGTCAAGCAGACATCCGGCTGGGAAGGCCGTGAGCTGATGAAACCGTTTGATGTGTTTATCAATTCGGATGGACAGACTTACCGTTATCTCATCAATAATGCCAACTTTGAAAGTTATATCAAGATCGTGAAGAAAGACGCTGAAACAGGCAACACCATCCCGTATGCCGGTGCCGGTTTCCAGATCTATGACCCGAATGGCGAGCTGGTAACGATGACTTTCACTTACCCGGAAGTCACAACCATTGACACGTTCTATACTACGGTAGACGGCGAACTGATTACTCCGCAGACACTGGAGTATGGAACCGGATATTCCCTGGTTGAAGTGCAGGCTCCATATGGCTATGTTCTGAATTCTGAACCTGTCTATTTCGATGTGGTACAGGAGGATTCTTCTGAGGAAAGCGGCATTACCGTCATTGAGGTGGTCAGGGAAAACGTAGCCCAGAAAGGAACCATTACCATTTCCAAATCCGGCGAAGTGTTCAGCTCTGTTACGGAAGCTGGAGGAATGTATCAGCCTGTTTTTGCCGTCGGCAGCCTGGAAGGTGCGGTATATGAGATCACCGCAGCCGAGGACATCTATACACTGGATGGAACCCTTCAGGCTTCTAAAGGCGAGGTTGTGGATACCATTACCACAGGTGCAGACGGGACGGCAACCAGCAAGGAACTGTATCTTGGCAGCTATGAAGTAAAGGAAATCACGGCCCCGTATGGCATGGTTCTCAATGACGAAATTCACTCGGTTGAGCTTATCTATGCCGGTCAGGAAGTAGCGGTGACCGAAACTTCCACCAGCTTCTACAACGAAAGGCAGAAAGTTGAAATTGACCTGACCAAGAGCCTTGAAGTCGATGAGGATTATGGCGTTGGAAACAACGGTGAGATCTTTGATGTTTCCTTTGGGCTTTATGCAGCCGAGGAACTGACCGCCGCTGATGGAACGACCATTCCGGCTGACGGTCTGATCGAGGTGATTACCCTTGATGAGAATGGACACGGAAAGGCAGTCAGCGACCTGCCGATGGGCAGCTATTATGTACAGGAAATCAATACCAATGCGGCCTATCTGAAAAATGAAACCAAATACCCGGTTGTCTTTGAGTACGCCGGTCAGGAAACCGCTGTCGTTTCCATTACTGCCAATGAGGGTGAAGCCATTGAAAATGATCTGATCTATGGAGCTGTCAGTGGAAAGAAATCCGATGAGGATGGAAATGCTTTAGGCGGTGCGCTTATCGGTATCTTTAAGATTGGTACCGAGGAATTTACAACCGAAACAGCGATTGCAACTACCACATCGGAAGATGACGGTAGTTTTTCTTTTGCTAAAGTGCCATATGGAAACTGGATCATCCGTGAGATTGAAAGCCCGACGGGTTATGTACTTTCCGATGAAGAAATTCCTGTAACCATCCGCAAGGTAGACGAGGTTGTGGAAATTGAACTGGTCAATGAGTTTATTACCGGCAGCATCGAGCTGGCAAAGGTGGATGAAGATTATCCTGACAATAAGCTGACCGGTGCTGTTTTTGAAGTCTATGCAGATAAAAACGGTGACGGAAAACTGGATGACGGCGATGAACTGCTGGGAGAAATGGGCGAACTGGGCGATGGTGTTTACCAGATGAGCGACCTTCGCTATGGAAAATATCTTGGCCGTGAAAAGACAGCGCCGGAAGGATTCCTGCTGGATGAGAATGTTTATCCGGTGTCCATTGAGGAAGATGGAAAGGTCTATACAGTTGAAAACGAAGCAGGTGTTGGATTTATCAATGCAGCGCAGAAAGGCTCTCTGAAGATCGTAAAAACTTCTTCTGACAAAAATGTAGAGGGCTTCTCCTTCCGTGTGACAGGAACAAACGGATATGACCAGACCTTTAAGACCGATAAAAACGGTGAGATCTTCATTGAAGGTCTGCGAATTGGCGAATACACGGTATCTGAGGTCAGCGACAGCGTTTCTTCTGGATATATCCTGCCTGCCGATAAGCAGGTAACCATCAAGGTAGATGAAACAGCTACCGTAGAAATGCACAACGAACTGAGAGAAACACCGAAAACAGGGGATGACTTCAATCCTGCTCTTTGGATCGGGCTGGCGGCGGTTTCCGTGCTTGGTGCCGGTGTCTTAGGTTTTGTTGGCTTCAAGAATAAAAAGAAAAAGGAGGATTAAAGCATGGAGGTAAAAACAATCCTTGTAATCGCACTTGTTGTGTTCATTGCAGGCGGAGCCATCTGGCTGAACATCCGCCACAGAAATAAGAAGTGATCGTGGAGGGGCGGCAAAACATGCCGCTCCTTTCCTTTATGGAGGTATCCAATGGAAAATCTGAAAACCATGGAGGGCAAGATCAAAGCCATCCTGAAAAAAGACGAGGAAACCAGGGATGATGATATGCTGCTCTACCTGAAGGTGTGCAATGCCTATCTGAAAGATGCCGGGGCGATGCCTCTGGCTGAGGTCATGACGCAGTACAAATATCTTGGCTTGCCGAGTTTTGAGAGCGTATGCAGGATACGGAGAAAACTTCAGGCAAAGCACCCGGAGCTTGCTGGGAGCAGCCATGTGCGCCGTGTCCGTGCCAAAGGAGAAAAAGATTATCGCAGCTATGCGAAAGAATCGTGAGGTCTGCCTATGAATGAAGAAAAGCGCATCAATGCCGGTTATGAGATCATGGAAAGCTGTACCATCGGGAGTACGGAATTGGTGATCGGCCATAACCCGAAAGCCTCGAATCCGTATGTCTGCTGGTATTGCAAAAACGGAACGGATTATTTCTGGGGCTGCTATGTCAATGAACTTTCTGCGGCGAGGGAGAAACTGAATGAGCGGTATCAGACGGAATGCCGTCTGCCTTACAACAACCCTTCTTCCCCAAAGCAGAAAAGCGGTGATGACCGTGAACGGTAAAAAGAAGAAATATGACTGTACGACCTGCCCCTATCCCCGATATAAGGACAGGTCAATGATTTTCTGCGATGTCTGTATCCGAAAAATCTTAGACGAGCAGAACAGGAAAAAACAAAGAAAGGATGATGCTGATGAATGACGAGAAAAGGATGATCGGCAACTATGCTGTGGAACAGAGTATCCACATCGGAAAGAAAGAAGTTGTTTTCTGTGTCGATAAACGGGCGGAACATCCCTATGTAGTCTGCTACTGCGATTACAATAATCCGTTTTCCGCACCATGGCCAACCGACGCCGTAGGCACAGAGGATTATCTGGAAGCTATGCAGATTTTTTGTGATCGTGTGCAGACACAGATCGAACAGACACGAGCCGAACAGGAAAAATTCAAGTTTAACCCTACCCCCTTTACAGTCGCTGACTGTATTCCTGACATGAGGAATAAAAGCATTGTGGGCAAGGTGGTTGTGATCAATGCAGAACCGAAGCGATACGAATATCAGCACGCTGCTTACCAGCTTGTACTTGCGGAAGGCGGAAACGGTGCCACCGGCGGCAGAGGTCAGGCAGTCTTTGGTACCTGCCTTGCTACCGGCGAGCATAGCCGCTGGGAACGGTATGATGTCCTTGGTGAGATCAAGCCGGAGCGTATGCCCCAATGGGCCAAGGATGCCTTGAAAACTATCCAGAAAGAGCAAAAAGCGAAACACAGCCGGGAGGAACGTTGATATGGAAATCAGACCATTAACTGCGGCTGAACAAAATTATGTGTATTCACAGAGTTCTCAAATCAGCGGACAGACCGGCAATATTGGCCATTTGCGGGGCGATTTTGCTGACTCTGGATATGGTTTCTATACCATATGGTTTGATACCAGACCGCAATGGAAATCAGAAGAATTTAAGAATGAGCTTGATGAAGTAGTGAATACCCTGCGGGAAAATCACGGATTATTGCATAACCGATATGATATGAAGGCTTTCGCAAAGAGCTATCCTTCAAGTGCTTTGCAGGGAAATTACTGCACAGAATATGGGTTTCGGATGGACACGGAGAAATATGCCTTTTTATTCCGGTGCAATCCGACAAAGGGTGACTATAACTTCTATTGGTACTGTTATGTGAAAGAATGGCTGGACAGACATATGGAGAAAGTAGCACAAGGGATTCGATTTATTGATCCGCATTACAAAGAATTGTTCCGTATTCCTGACGGAGGGAAAATTATTCTTCATTTATCATGGGGCGAAACTGCGGAACGTTCCTGCCGCTTTATTGATGAATACCATACAGAGATCGACGGAAATATCTATCACATTTGTGAATTTGCCGAGCGTATGGAAAGAAACGGCCACACTTATGAACCCAAACCCCAGGAACCACCACATAAAACCGTCAGGCATAAAGAATATGAACGATAAGGAGGATAGATAATGGCGATCAACCAGAAAGCGGTCAAAGTCATCAATAAGATTCTGGACGCTGGTTTTACCGATGAAAAAGCAATCTCCGCCATGACGATGGACGATATTCTCTCTATCCAGGGCATTACCGTGGCGGATATTGCGCTCATCAATGAATTGCAGAAAAGCATAAAAGCAAACAGGGTGATTTCCTTTTTGACGGAGAGGACAAGGAATAATCCTGAAAATCAATAAGGAGGTGGAAATGAAATGGCTGCAAAGTATCAGCTGATTACCGAGCTGTATCGGCGCACAGAAATTGCGGTAGCTAAGAACCCGCAGACATGGCAGAACTTTCTTGCCGCTGCCTGCCGGAATTACAAATGCCGCTTTGACGAACAGCTCTTAATCTTTGCCCAGCGCCCGGATGCGGTTGCCGTGGCACAGCTTGAAACCTGGAACAAACAGTTCCGGCGCTGGGTAAATAAAGACAGCAAAGGGATTGCGGTATTTGACCCCAAAGGCCGCAGGAATACCCTGAAATATTACTTTGATGTGTCAGACACACACGAAGGTTATTACGGCAGCCGTCCTGTTCCGATATGGCAGATGGAAACCCGATACGAGCAGCCTGTGATGGAACGGCTTTCTGACAGGTTTGGAGAACTGGAAAGTACCGATCTTGCCTCTGCCCTGATGGAAACAGCGAAAAATGCCGTGGAAGATCATCTGCAGGACTATCTTTCACAGCTCAAAGATGTGACAGCGGACAGTTTCTTAGAAGAACTGGACGATTTGAATATTGAGGTCATGTACCAGCGGCTGGCCGTAAACAGTGTGGCATTTATGCTGGTCAGCCGCTGTGGTCTGGATACGGGCGAATACTTTGAACGTGAGGATTTTCAGGACATTGTGAACTTTAATACCCCTGCCACTATTAACGCCCTTGGTATTGCAACAAGTGACATTGCGGAAATGGCACTCCGGGAAATCTCACAAACGATCCGGGATGTGCAGGTGGCAGAAAAAACACAATCCCGCACCTTTGCGCAGGAAACACAATCTTCGTATGATAGAAGCAGAAAACAACCCGAAAGGAGCAATAATCATGGAGAACATCACATATACCCGTCAGGGGGATTATCTTATTCCCGACCTGACATTACCGACAGAGCCAGAACTTCCGCTTGGCAGATACGCATTGATGCACCGGGATTATCTGGAGCAGCACAAGAGAGTGACCTATCTCAACCTTCTGACACAGGGCAGGCTGAACGAGCATCTGTACCAGACGGAACAGACAGCGCTCCAGAGGCTGGAGCTTCTGACGAAGCAGCTGTCAGCCGAGCAGGGCGTGACGGAGGAACTGAAAGAGAAAGCACCGATGCAGTGGGTGGGAATGATGAACAACATTCGCAGTCAGGCGGAGGAGCTGATCCTGAACGAGCTGATCTACCGCTAAGCACAGCCAATGAAGAAGAAGTCATAGCCAATCTTCCTACCGTAGAGGAACAAATCGAACAGATTGCAGAAGCAGAGGACGAAAAATCCTCTGCTTTTTCTGTTTCACAGGAAGATATTGACTCTGTCCTGGTAAGAGGAAGCGGCTTTGAAAATGGCAAGTACCGTATCTACCGTCAATTTCAGAAGCATGAGGATAAGAAAGCCAACATTGCCTTTCTTAAAAATGAGTACGGCACCGGCGGCGGTACGCACAGTTATCCCGATGGGACACAGGGCGGGACATGGCATGACAGTAAAGGGATCGGAATTGAAAAGCATGGTTCCTATACCAACCCCGACCTTGTACTTTCGTGGTCAAAAGTAGAAAAACGGATCAGGGAACTGATTCAAAATGACCGCTATTTCAATGCCAAGGAAAAAGACCACTATCCTGAATTCCTGGAAAGTGTGGAAGCTCCCCAGTATGAAATTGATGCACAGCGGAAAATGGCAAGGCAGCGTTTTATTGATGCTCACCGTGAGCTTCCGCCTGCGGATAAGAGAGATACCCTTTCTTTGCGGCTGTCTGATTTTATCCGTGATCTGGATCATTACGAAAAGGATCTGCTCAAAGAAGTGGATCGTGCCGATCTTGCCGATGTTCCTGCCGAACAGATGGAGCAGCTTCTTTCAGAGCCTGCCACTGTCCAGCAGCTGCTTGATTTTCTGACGAAAGTGCAGAGGCAGACTGTCAGCGTTTACAGCCGGAGCAATGCATGGCGCTTTTCCCAGGAACTTCTGGAACTTCACCCTGTCCGCTACCTCTATCACGAGGGAGATACGGTGTATCTGGGAGCAGATAAATATGAAGTATCTGCCTTTGATGAAACTGCTGTATCCCTTCAAAATCCTGAATTTCCCCTGTTCGGGAAAGAAATGAGCCGGACGGATTTTGAAGAAAAGCTCCGTGAAAATCCTGCCAATGACCACCTGAAGGTCATCATTACAGAAATGCAGGACAAGGAAACACCTGCCGAAACAAAGCCTGACCGTCTGGTATTTTCTATTGGCTTTTCAGAACACCCCGCCTTTTATGACCGGGAACTGAAGGATCGATACACCGACCTGAGCTTTGCCCTTGGCAATTATCTTCTGGGTGTTTTGGACGAGAAGCAGCACCGGGAAAGACAGGCGGAAGAAAATCATGTTGGATGGTATCACAAGACCGATTTTGAGATTACGGCCACTATCGGCGGCGAGGATTTTCACTATGAGGGACGCTTTGACATTGGAGATGGCGAGGGCGATCTGATTGCCCATATCAAAAACTTCTATGAATACTCCCTTTCCCCCAACTGTCCATTTATTCCCGAATGGAAGAAACAGGGCGAGGATTTCTATCGTGAGAAACTAGAGAGCCTGCAATGGGGACGAGATGTATTCCTTCCCTATCTGGAACAGCATAAGACGCTGACGCCAGAGGACGAGAAGCTCTTTGCGGAAATCATGTCAACCGAAAATGACTGGTTCCGTGTCCCGGAGGACAAGAATACAAGCCTTGCCGGGCGTTTGGTGGACTTCATTGAGGAAGTTGATCCATATGAGTATCAGGACACCTTGGAAGTTGGAGAAACCAAAGAGGATGCTATTCAGAAAATCGAGGCAGATTTAGCTGATCCGGCGCATGTGCAAAGTTATGTGGAACAGCTGACGCAGTGGCAGGAAGAATTGGAGGATGAAGAACAAAAAGAGATCTGCAGACAGCTTATTGCTGAATTGCAGCCCATTGCCAGACAGGAAGAAAAAGAACAAGATGGAGTTTCACAGGATTCTTCCGACCTGATCGGTAAGGAAATCGTGATCGACAACCGAAGATACCGGATTGAACGTGTAGGAGAAATCAGCGGTGATGTGTCTATGCGTGACATCACGTTCCAGAACCATGTTGGTTTCCCGATCAATCGTGTGGAAAAAATCAGTTATATCCGCAGGCTTTTGGAGCAGCCACAGCCAGAGCTTTCCTCGGAAGAACACACAGACAAATCCGCTGCGCCTTCTTCTGACCGGCACAATTATCGGATTACGGAAGATACTTTAGGTGTCGGCGGTGCAAAAGAAAAATTCAGAAACAACATGGCAGCCATCCATCTGCTCCATGAGCTGGAACTGGAAAATCGTCTTGCTACACCCGAAGAACAGGAAGTCCTTGCCCGTTATGTTGGCTGGGGCGGCCTATCCATGGCCTTTGACGAGAACAATGCTGCCTGGGCAGAAGAATTTAAGGAGCTGAACGCCAGCCTCTCCCCGGAAGAATACCGGGCAGCTATGGAGTCCACTCTGACAGCGTTCTATACCCCGCCGGTTGTCATCAAAGCCATGTACGAAGCACTTGACCATATGGGATTTTCCGGCGGTACGATTTTGGAACCGTCCTGCGGAACCGGCAATTTCTTTGGCCTGATCCCGGATGGTATGGCAGGCTCAACGCTTCACGGTGTAGAAATCGACTCTCTTACGGGAAGAATTGCAAAGCAGCTTTACCAGAAAGCCAGCATTGCCATTGAGGGATTTGAGCAGACGAGGCTTCCCGATGACCACTTTGATGTCGTTGTCGGCAATGTGCCGTTTGGCGATTTTAAGGTCAATGACAGCCGTTACAACGCCCAGAAATTCCTGATCCACGATTATTTCTTTGCGAAAGCATTGGATAAAGTCCGCAGCGGCGGCGTAGTGGCCTTTATCACTTCCAAGGGAACGATGGACAAAACAAGCCCGGAGGTGCGGAAATATATCGCACAAAGGGCGGAACTTTTAGGAGCCATCCGCCTGCCGAACAATACGTTCCGTGCCAATGCAGGGACAGAAGTCACCAGTGACATCCTCTTTTTGCAAAAGCGTGACCGCATTGCAGATGTGGAACCGGATTGGGTACACCTGGATACCGATGAGAACGGGATCACGATGAACCGCTATTTTGTACAGCACCCGGAAATGATCCTGGGCGAAATGAAAATGGAAAGTACCCGTTTTGGTTTTGACTCTGTCTGTAAGGCATACAAAGACATTCCACTTGCAGACCTGTTAAGCAAAGCTGTCCAGAACATTCAGGGAGAAATCCCGGAGTATGAAAAAGGGATTGATGAAATCTCGGATGAGCCGGACGCTTCTGTTCCTGCCGACACAAATGTGCGCAATTTTTCCTTTACCATGGTGGATGGAAAAGTCTACTTCCGGGAAAATGACCGCATGACCCCGGCCACAGTATCTATGACCGCAGAGAGCCGCATCAAGGGATTGATCCAGATCCGTGACTGTGTCAGAAAGCTCATCGAGTATCAGACGGAGGATTATCCAGAAGAAATGATACGCACCGAACAGGAAAACCTGAACCGGCTGTACGATGCGTTTTCCCAAAAATACGGGCTGATCAACAGCCGTGGCAACTATCTGGCCTTTGCATCAGACGAAAGCTACTTCCTGTTATGCTCTTTGGAAGTGCTGGATGATGAGGGCAATTTCAAACGAAAAGCAGATATGTTCACGAAGCGGACGATCAAGCCCCACCGGGAAGTTACTTCTGTGGAAACGGCCAGTGAAGCCCTTGCCCTTTCGATTGGGGAAAAAGCGCTTGTTGACCTGCCTTATATGGAGCAGCTTACAGGCAAACCCCAGGAGGAACTGGTACAGGATTTGCAGGGCGTGATCTTCCGTATCCCTGTTTCGGAACCGGCAAAATATGTGACTGCTGACGAATATCTGTCCGGCAATGTGCGGACAAAACTTTTAAGCGCACAGGCTGCGGCAAAGGAAGATCCAGCGTATGAAATCAATGTAGAAGCCTTAAAGCAGGTGATCCCCAAAGACCTGTCAGCGGCAGAAATCTCCGTCCGTCTGGGTACCACCTGGATACCGCAGGAGGATATTCAGCGGTTTGTTATGGAGCTTCTTACCCCTTCCAGCTATGCGGCAGGAAGAATCCGAGTGCGCTACACCCCAATGAATGGCGACTGGTTTATTGAAAATAAGAGCTCCGATTTCGGAAATGTCAAGGCGGACAGCACCTATGGTACAAAAAGGGCTTCCGCCTATCGTATTATTGAGGACACCTTAAACCTGCGTGATACCCGTATTTTTGATTATGTGTATGATGAAAACGGAAATAAAAAAGCCGTATTCAATGCCAAAGAAACCACGGCAGCGCAGGCAAAGCAGGAAGCAATCAAACAGGCATTTCAGGATTGGATCTGGAAAGACCCGGCACGCAGGAGCCGACTGGTGCGGTATTACAACGACACGTTCAATTCCGTCCGCCCCCGTGAGTATGACGGAAGCCATATCGTATTTGGCGGTATCAGCCCGGAGATCACACTCCGGCCCCATCAGGTCAATGCCATTGCCCATATCCTGTATGGCGGCAACACACTCCTTGCCCACAAGGTGGGCGCAGGAAAGACCTTTGAAATGGTTGCTGCGGCACAGGAAAGCAAACGCCTTGGATTATGCAATAAGTCGATGTTCGTTGTTCCCAATCATCTTGTGGGGCAATGGGCTTCCGAGTATCTCAGGCTGTACCCAAGTGCCAATATCCTTGTAACCCGCAGGCAGGATTTTGAGACGGGCAACCGGAAAAAGTTCTGTTCCCGCATTGCCACCGGCGATTACGATGCGGTCATTATCGGGCATAGTCAGTTTGAGAAAATCCCTATGAGTATTGAGCGGCAGAGAGAACAGCTTCAGCGCCAGCTCGATGACATTGAGCGTGGGATTGATGATGTGAAGGCAAGCAAAGGCGAACAGTTCACGGTCAAGCAGCTGATGAAAACCAGAAAGGCGATTCAGGCAAAACTGGATAAGCTCAATGACACCAAGCGAAAGGATACAGTTATTGATTTTGAACAGCTCGGCATCGACAGGCTCTTTATTGATGAGAGCCATTTTTATAAGAACCTGTATCTTTATACCAAGATGCGAAATGTAGGCGGGATCGCCCAGACGGAAGCCCAGAAATCCAGCGACCTTTTTATGAAGTGCCGCTATCTGGATGAAATCACAGGCAACCGGGGAACGATCTTTGCCACGGGAACCCCGATCAGCAACTCCATGGTCGAGCTGTATTCGGTACAGCGCTACTTGCAGTATGATGCGCTTTTACGGAATGGTTTGCAGCATTTTGACAGCTGGGCATCCACCTTTGGTGAGACAGTCACCGCTCTGGAGCTGGCTCCGGAGGGAACCAATTACCGGGCGAAAACCCGCTTTGCCAAGTTTTTCAACCTGCCGGAGCTGATGCTGATGTTCCGGGAGGTGGCGGATATTCAAACCGCCGATATGCTGAAGCTCCCTGTTCCGACGGTCAAGTACCACAACATCAAGACCAAGCCAAGTGAAATCCAGACGGAACTGGTCGCTTCTCTTGCCAAACGAGCAGAAAAAGTCCGTGCAAGGCTTGTGGAGCCGAATGTGGACAACATGCTCAAGATTACCAACGATGGTCGAAAACTTGCCCTTGACCAGAGGATGATCGACCCCATGTTGCCGGATGATCCCAACAGCAAGGTGAATGCCTGTGTGGACAACGTGTATCGTATTTGGGAAGAATATGCGGATACGAAAGCAACCCAGCTGGTGTTCTGCGACCTGTCTACCCCGAAAAATGACGGGACTTTTAATGTCTATGATGACATCCGGGAAAAGCTGATCGCCCGTGGCATCCCTGCCGAACAGATACGGTTTATCCATGAAGCTACCAGTGACGCACAGAAAAAGGAACTGTTTGCAAAGGTCAGAAGCGGCGAAGTCCGTGTGCTGCTGGGTTCAACCCCTAAGATGGGCGCAGGTACCAATGTACAGGACAGACTCATTGCCATTCATAATCTGGATTGCCCGTGGCGTCCATCCGATCTGGAACAGCGCCAGGGACGTATTGAGCGCCAGGGAAACATGTTCCCGGAAGTTCAGGTTTACCGTTATGTGACGGAGCAGACCTTTGATGCTTATCTCTATCAGCTGGTGGAATCGAAGCAGAAATTTATCTCCCAGATCATGACCAGCAAAAGTCCTGTCCGCTCTGCGGAAGATGTGGATGAGGTGGCCCTTTCCTTTGCGGAAGTCAAAATGCTTGCCACAGGGGACGAGCGTTTCAAGGAAAAAATGGACTTAGACATTCAGGTTTCCAAGCTCAAAGTGCTGAAACAAAGCTATCTATCCGAGCATTACGACCTTGAGGACAGGATACTGAAATATTTCCCGCAGACCATTAAGGAATGTGAACAGCGGATTGTCTGCTATGAAGCCGATGCTTCCCTTGCCCGGCAGCATCAGCCGCAGGGTGAAGAAAAGTTCTGTCCGATGACCGTAAAAGGAATCACTTATACGGAGAAAGCAGCCGCAGGAGAGATGCTTCTTGCGGTTTGTAAAGAATATCCGATGGCAGAGCCTGCGGAAATCGGCAGCTATCGTGGGTTCAAACTGGAAGTTTTCTATGATACCTTCAATGCCCATTACTGTTTATATCTTTGCGGAAAGGCAAAGCACAAAGTAGATTTAGGTACTGATCCACTGGGTAACCTGACCCGAATTGAAAATGAGCTTGCGAAAATTCCTGCAAAACTGGAAGCCGCAAAAATCAAAAAAGCAGAAACGATGGAACAGCTTGAAACCGCTAAAATTGAGGTGGAAAAGCCGTTTGGCTTTGAAGATGAACTGAAAGAGAAATCAGAACGGCTCAATGCCCTCAACATCGAGCTGAATTTAGATCAGAAAGATCCCGCTGTGCTTGATGCAGAGCCGGAGCAAAGTGAGGAACCGCCCGAAAGAAAATGCGCAAGCCGGGAGAGATAAATTCCCTTTTTGCACATTTGTATTGCATAAATATGGGCAGTATAATAAGTGTAGAATTGAAACTATCGGAGGTGAGAGCGGTGTCTGACGAGTTCAGATTTGAAACCTTTGTAGATACCCACAGCAATATCTTTCGTGAATATCTAAGCTCCGTGATTGCGAAACTGCCGGAAAGCAATGAGGACTACCGTGCCATTCAGGAACAGATGGAAGCGATATTTCAACAATATCCCAAAGTGCTGGAGGCTGTTGATACCGAAACCGCAGCGGAATTATCCCAGCAGGAATGTGCGGCTCTGATCAAGGTTATGGAGCTAAGAAACAATCTTACAGATATTGAAATGCAGACGGTTTACTTCCGTGGCTGCTACGATAGCGTTGGGTATCTGAAAAAAGCAGGAATTTTATAACAGTCTGATTGAAAAAGGCGATATTGGCAAGGAGCTGATATCGTCTTTTACATATAGGAGCATATAGATATAAGTTATAGAAAAAATATCAGAAAATTGCTATAATTATAAAAATGGGAAGGAGGTAAAATATGGTTAATAATGTGTTTATTCAGTGTAATGCTTGTAAAATGAGGATAAACCTTCGCATTCAGATGGGATTATTTGATATTCCCTTTCATGTTCATTGCCCTAAGTGTCATTCAACAATATCTGGAAAAGTTTTTGTAGAAGATAATAATATCAATGTAGAGAATGCTGATATTATAAAATGTGATGATAAGGAATTTTATTCAGTTGAATTATCAGCAGAATTCCCTACCAGAAAAGCAATTCACAAAAAAATAGATGAAATTGAATTATCTCCATATATGCGAAATTTTTTTCTTTATGGAGGCGAAGAAAAGGCAATAGAGGAAACCCAAAAAACCATGGATTTTGCTAATTTTGTTAAGTCTGGCTTGAGTGAGATGAAACAAAATTTTGAATTGTTTTGGAATGACCAAGATAGGATACTTTTTGAAAGGGTTACGAATACGATTAAACAGTACCCTTACATTCCCTTTTCAGAAGTAAAGAACAATTTTGATGCGGCAGTAGCTTTGCACCAGCTTTTACTAACCACAACAGGCATATCAATTATTATCGGAAAAGATACTTTAGGCGAATATACAAAAATAGGGAAATTAGTAATTGGGGATAGAAGTCGTTTTAACCAGATTAGTGCATTTATTGACAGTGGCAAGGTTGATTTAAATACTATTGAAAAAAAGGGCTTTAAACTAATTGAGTTATTTGCTAAAGTATACGAGCAATTGATTCCCGTAATAGCTCTTAAAAATGGAGATTGCCTTGGAAATGTTGATAAAAATCAGCTGGGTATCATGACCGCTAATTTCGATGAGCTGACAGATTTTTATGCCAAGAGTTATGAATGGATATTTGATAATCTTAAATTGATTTTAGGTCTGAATAACATTTTTGTTCGGAATGATTCAACAAAGTGTGTAAATGGTAAGTTATACCAAGATTTTATTAAGGAATCTAATGGGAATAAACTGAAAAATGGGTATATAGACGAAAAAGAACCATTTAGCAAACCTA
This sequence comes from Faecalicatena contorta, assembly GCF_001404335.1. Taxonomy (GTDB): domain Bacteria; phylum Bacillota; class Clostridia; order Lachnospirales; family Lachnospiraceae; genus Faecalicatena; species Faecalicatena contortus_B. The sequence continues at coordinate 100,080 of NZ_CYZU01000006.1, read as the reverse complement.
TTAATAGTTTGAATAATCGAGTTAGAAACGCTATTCAACATTTTGATAGTGATATTGACTATGAAACACAATTGATTACTTTTAATGACAGAAACAAGTCTGTTGATTTGTATTTAATAGACTTTGCGGATTTATGTATAGAAAATTTCCGCATAATGTTTTATGTGTTAGAGTTAGTATATAATTTAAGAAAAGTCGATTTTATACAAAGGGGGATTGCTCCAAGCTTTGTTGCAAGTAAAATAAGAATGGATGAGCAACAGCACAAAAAAAAGAAAATCGGAAGAAACGAACCTTGTCCTTGTGGTAGTGGAAAAAAATACAAACGCTGTTGTGGTAAATAATAGGATTTTATGTATTAGGAGATATAAGTGTGGATTATGATTTCAAATGGATTCGTCCCAATATGTCATTATATCATATAGATAAAAACTGCCCATTTCCAATAACATTATTAAACAGTGGCGATTTGGCAGATGATTTTAATAAATATGCAGAAGATTTTTTTTATGCGGCAGAGAGCGTAATTCATTATTTGGGTGAAGAAGCAGCTGAAAGAGGTGATATAGCAAAACTTGATTTGTGGTATTTTGCTATGGTTTATTTGTACAGGCAAAGCATAGAACTTCTTTTGAAAGCAAATATATTTAAGCTTGTTATATCTGACCAAGATAGAAAGCGAATCATTGGAGATGTTCGTCACGACCTCAAGCAAGGGTATGATAAACTATTGCAATTAAAAAATTTAGAAGAAACAAATAATGCCAATGCTAATTGGTTACGGAAATATTTAGCGGATATTTCTCGTATTGATAAAGAATCAGATATGTTTCGATACCCTTTCGGTAATAACTTAAATGTATTATTCGATAGGCAGACCCACATTTCTTTGGTAGCAACTCATGATAATATGAACAAAGCTTATAATGTTTTAAGTGAGATGTATAAAACAGGATGCTTTTCAGAACAAGAATACGAGGCATACTCCCCAAAACTAATTATTGAGGGAGGACATTATTATCAGCAAAGTGTTGTAGGCTATAAATTTGCCCAACATTCTTTTTATCCCTATTATTCGTCGTATGAAAAAGTAGGAAATTTTTTGAGAGAAAAGATCTTGAATGACAATAAAAAAGAATTATTCATGCCAATGTGCTATATGTATCGCAATGCAGTTGAGCTTGGGTTAAAAAGGATAATTATTGAAGACAGCCACATAGATAGGACAAGAGCATTAAAAATACTGCAACGGAAAAAGCATAGCATTCTGGGACTTTGGAATAGTATTGTTGATGAAGTTGACAAATATTCAAATGCACCAAACGATGATACAACATTAAATGATACAACAAAGTATATTCAGGCATTTCATGATTTTGATCAAAGTTCTGATTTGTTTAGGTATCCATGCAATAAAAAGTTACAGATATACTTTTCGAAAGAAAGGACATTAGATATAGAAAATGTATCATCCTGCTTTGTGGAATTATGTAATTTCCTGGATGCTGTTGACAGTATGTTAAGTGCAATTAAGGATTATGAAGCAGAAATGGCAAGTTACTACGATTATTAGATGAGATTTTTACATAGCCGAGAGGTTTTCATTACGAAAATCCCTCGGCTTTTTCTATTTCAGGAGGTGATTGTATTGAATGAAAAGTAACAGATCCTATGTACAGCTTGACCCTGCTGTGATTGAGCAGGCACGGCAGATGGACTTGCTTTCCTACTTGCAGAGGTATGAACCAGACAATCTGAAGCATGTGGCGAGGAATGTTTACTGTACCAGAGAACACGACAGTCTGAAGATTTCCAATGGCAAATGGTACTGGTGGTCAAGAGGTTTTGGCGGTGTTTCTGCCCTGGACTATCTGATCAAAGTCAAGGAATACAGCTTTGTAGAAGCCGTGGAAGCTCTGGCAGGTATTACCGCAAGTTGGAGTCCGCCGCCTGTTTCTGCACCCAAAGAGGAACCCAAGGTGCTTCTTCTGCCACCCAGGAATAAAAACTGTGACCGAGTGACCCAGTATCTTTTCGGACGTGGCATTGATTTTCAGATCATTCAGGAGTGCATTGCAGACGGTACGATTTATGAAAGTGCCAGGTATCACAATGTTGTTTTTATCGGCAAGGATGAAAGCGGAACCCCTAAGTATGCAGCCTATCGTGGTACGATGGCCAGCTCCTTTAAGGGCGATGCATCGGGAAGTGACAAGCGGTACTCTTTTCGCCTTCTGGCAAGAGAGCCTTGCCAGTCGGTGCATCTGTTTGAAGCAGCCATTGATTTACTCTCCTATGCGACCCTGCTCAAATGTGAAGGTAAGGACTACAAAAAAGAAAATCTGCTTTCTCTTTCGGGTGTATATCAGCCAAAGAAAGAGATAAAAGACAGCAAAATCCCCATTGCCCTCTCCACTTTTTTGAAGGTAAATCCACAAGTAAAGACCATTTTTCTGCATCTGGACAATGACAAAACAGGCAGGCTCTGTACTGCCGCCTTAAAAGAATTGTTGCAGAAAGACTACCAGATCGTTGATGATCCCCCGCCTGTTGGCAAGGATTTCAACGATTTTTTATTGTCCTATTTAGGAATTGCAAGGCCAAATCGGAGCCATGAAAGGAGGGATGCCCGTTGATTGTCCACTGATTTGCAGAAGGAAACACCACGGCATTGAAATTAAATTGAACAAAGAAAGCGAGGAAAATTCATTGAAAAAATTTAAGGTTACTCTGACTGGACACTATCAAAAGACCATTTCCGTTTATGCGGAAACCCCGGAACAGGTAAAAGAAAAGACAGAAACCATCCTGTTTGACACTGACCTGATCGACTTTTCGGATGAGGATTTCATTGGCGGTGAAGCTGTCGTCACCGTAGACCGGGAGGACGGTCTTGAAGAATCGGTCGAGGAAGAAACGGATGAGGACGACTGCTGTTCGGGCTGCCCGTACTTCTGTTCCGTTTGCGGAGAATGTGTGTACGAGGACGAGTGCGAAGAGTGATGTCTTACCAAGCACTGAATTTGGTTATCCAGAAATCTTCTGGATGCCAAATTCGCTTGTTAGGGGGGCAGCCCCTAATACCCCGGCAAAGGAAAGGAGTTTAAGAATGAGTGAATTTATTGCGTTTACCATGGGCGGAATTTTCGGCGTTGTACTGATGTGCTGCCTGCAGATCAACCGGCTCTATGCCAGAAAGGATGTGGAAAATGAGAAACCGAAGCGTACAGATCCTGTTTCGTCTGAATGAGGAAGAAGCACAGTATCTCTATGAGCTTGTAAAAAAATCCGGCCGCTCCAAAGAAGCGTTCCTGCGGGAAATGGTCAAGGGCTACCGACTTTGTGAAAAGCCTGATCCTGAATTTTATAAGATCATGCGGGAACTGTCTGCTATCGGCAACCGTATCAACCAGCTTGCCGCAAAAGCCAATGCCTTGGGATTTGTGGACGCCCCTATGCTTTCACAGGAAGCAAAGAAGTGGCATGAGTTTCAGGTGGATGTCCGAAAAAAATATCTGCTTCCCCAAAGGCAATCAGGATAATGGCAGTCTGTGAGATCTGGGATGTACGGGGCAGGCTTGACCATCCGATTGACTACGCTGAAAACCCGGAAAAGACTGCCAATCCCAATTATTCGGGAACAGACCTTCAGGCTTTGGTGGATGTGATGGAATATGCGACCAATCAGGATAAGACGGAGCAGCGTTTTTTTGTCACGGGTGTCAACTGTGACCCTGCCTCTGCCAGAGAGGAAATGATGATCGCCAAAGAACAGTGGAATGATGAAAGTGAGATCATCTGCTATCACGGGTTCCAGAGTTTTAAATCGGGAGAGGTCACGCCCAAACAGGCACACGAAATCGGTGTCAGACTTGCCCAGCGGATGTGGGGCGACAGATTTCAGGTAATCGTTGCTACTCATCTGAATACGGATTGCCTGCACAATCACTTTGTTGTGAACTCGGTTTCTTTTATGGACGGGAAACATTACCACGACAACAAAGCCAATCTTCGATTGCTTCGCCAGCGTTCCGATGAGCTGTGCCGGGAATATGCCCTTTCGGTCATAGAACATCCAAGCGGCAGAAAGAAACCCTATGCGCTTTATCAGGCGGAAAAGAATGGGATGCCCACACGGGACAACGTGGCAAGGCAGGCAGTGGATGAAGCGATCAGCAAGTCCTTTACCCTGAAAGACTTTGATCGTCAGATGGCGGAAATGGGATACCATGTCCGATTTGATCCGAACCGAAAATACTGGACGATCATAGGGAAAGGAGGGAAGCGCCCCAAGCGGCTTTACAAGCTGGGAGAAGATTATACCAACGAGAGGATTATGGAGCGCATCCGGGAAAATTCCTATGCCGTTAAGTTTTCCCGGTTTGCCGGGCCGCAAAAACCAATCCCGGTGTACCGCCTGAAAGGAACTCTGAATGGAGCAAAGAAAATCGGCGGGCTGCGGGGGCTGTATCTGCATTATTGCTACAAGCTCGGTATTCTTCCGAAAAACAGAAAACAGAATTATGCAAGGCTTCATTATCTTTTAAAGGATGACCTGATGAAGATGGAAGCTATATCGCAGGAAACAAGGCTGCTTTGCCGGAATCGCATTGATACGGTAGAGCAGCTTTGTTCTTATAAGGAATCTTTGGAAACGGAAATGGCTGCCCTGCTTCAAAAGCGCAAGGGACTTTATTCTCAATCCCGCAAGATGGGCGGTGAAGAAAAGGAAGCGATACGGTCACAGCTTTCCGATCTTTCCAAACGATTGCGAGAAATCCGAAAGGAGGTGAAACTGTGCGAGGGGATCGAGGCCCGTAACGATACCCTCAAGGAAAAGCTGAAAACCATACGGGCGGATGAAGAACAGCAAAGAAAGGAGCTGATGACGAATGAACACAAGCGGCGAAGCGGCAGAACAGATCGTCCGAATGAGCTTGGAGGGATTTGAAGTCGCCGCCAGGATTACCGGTGCTGGTGCGAAAAACATTGCGATCCTTTTGTATTCGATTCTCAAAGAAGAAAAGAAAACCAAAGGCAAGGCAAGACTCACCAACATGCTGCGCTCTGGAAAGGAACTGAAAGTCTTTACCGTCAAGAATGGTGATTTGAAGAAGTTCACACAGGAAGCCAAGAAATACGGTGTGCTCTACTGTGTGCTTGCTGACCGAAAAAACAAAGATCCAAATGCCGAGGTAGATGTGATCGCCCGTGCGGAGGATGCATCCAAGATCAGCCGTATTGCGGAGCGCTTCAAACTGGCATCGGAAAGCACGGCTTCTATTGTGACGGAAAAAGAAAAGTCCAAAGATACGAAGGACGGCCAGCCGGAGCCAGACATCGGAGTACAGGAAAAGGCAGAGAAAGATAAACTTCTTGACGCACTGATGGGTGCGCCGGTTCAGAAGGTGGAACATGCCCCGGAAAACCCCTCAGTGGCAAAGACCGAAAAATCCCCTCAGTCCGAGCCTATCTTAGAGCAGCCAAAGAAGTCCGCAGAGGGGGCTACTATGACTAAGGAAAAACCTTCTGTCAGAGAGGAACTGCGGAAAATCAAAGAGAGCCGTAAGGAGAAGGAAGCGGAGACTTCCCCTTCCCTGGACAAAAGCTCTGCTTCCGACAAAGCAAAGAAATCGCCAGCAGGAAAAACAGAGCATAAACAGCCGCCAAGGCGGAAAAAGAAACCCAAATCCAAAGAAACGAGGTAAATGATAATGAGTATTTATGATGTATTTAACGGCGGCAGTAAACCGTTTGATAAAGCGGAATGGGCTGCCCAGAAGCAGGCACAGCGAAAGGAAGCCTATGAGCTGATTGACAGTACCTGTGCGGAAATGATGACAAACGGCGACAGCTTCCGCCAGTACCTGGATGTGCAGAGCCGTTTTGACCGATACTCGGTTGCCAATGCCATTTTGGTATCTGCCCAGAAACCCGATGCAGTGCAGCTGAAAGATTACAGCACATGGAAGCAGAATCGGATCTATGTCAACAAGGATGCACACAAGATTGTGATTCTCGAACCGGGTAAGGAGTATACCCGTGAGGATGGTTCAAAGGCAGTCGGCTATAATGCAAAGATTGTTTATGACATTTCTGAAACCTCTGCGGCAGGAAAAGTACAGGCACCAGATGCGAAAACCATGCGGGAGCTTGTTTCTGCCCTGATTGATGCAAGCCCGGTTCCCTTTGTTCCGGTTGACGATCTGGAAATGCCTGCCTACTACGATAGTAAGCAGCAGACGATTTTTATTAAGACCGGTCTTTCCGAAGAACAGCTTTTTGTGAGCATGGCAAAGGAAGTTTCTGCAGCGGTCTTTGACTTCAAACACAATGAAAGCCGTGATGCTTCCGATTTCAAATCCTTCTGTGTCGCCTATATGGTCAGTGAACGCTATGGCGTAGATACCAGAGGGTTCAGTTTCGACCGGCTTCCGGGAGAATTTTCGGAAATGGATACGCAGGTGTTCAAAGGCGAACTTAACTCCATGCGTGATGTTCTGGGAGAAATCCAGAGCGACATGTTTAAGAGCCTGGAAAAGAACAGACCGCCTAAGAACAAGGAGCAGGAACGCTAATCGGAGGTAGAGCCTATGAAAGAAGAACGATACCATATCGCACTGGATAAGTACGACAGAAATATCGTGATCAATGCCTTAAATACCTTGCGGACACGGCAGATACAGGAGGAACGCCCCACCGAGCCTGTGGATGAACTGATCGACAAGGTAGCCAATGCCCCGACAAAGAAAGTCAGGGTGATTCCCTGTAAGTGTCATGAGGAACGATAACAGCCGGAAAACGAGCATCATCCTTTCTGTCTGCGGGATTGTTCCTGTCGTATGGTTTGCTCTGCTGACAGCACCCTATGTCAGTGGAGGCATGGTAGAGATCGTCAACGGATTACCCGTGGCAATGAGCCACCCTTTTGCAATCAGGATGTGTGAGGACAGCTTAAAAACTGTCCTTCTTTTTTTGCTTGCTTATGCAATGGGAATCGGCATTTATTTCTCTACCCGCAGGAACTACCGCAGACGGGAGGAGCATGGCTCGGCAAAATGGGGCAACACCGGGGCTTTGAATAAAAAGTACCGGGATAAAGATCCGTCCGCAAATAAGCTGCTGACACAGAATGTCCGTATTGGCCTGGATGGCAGAAAACACCGCAGAAACCTGAACATTTTAGTATGCGGCGGTTCCGGCGCAGGAAAAACAAGATTTTTCTGTAAGCCCAATGCCATGCAGTGCAATACCTCTTTCGTGATCCTCGATCCGAAAGGAGAAATTGTCCGTGACATTGGCGGCCTGTTCGAAAAGAAAGGCTATGAAGTGCGTGTCCTTGATCTGATCAATATGCACCGAAGCCATTGTTACAATCCTTTTGTTTATCTTAGGAATGACAACGATGTGCAAAGACTGGTGACTAATCTATTTAAAGCAACCACTCCCAAAGGCGCACAGTCACAAGATCCCTTCTGGGATACAGCGGCCAGTATGCTGCTTCTGGCACTGGTGTTCTATCTGAAATACGAAGCACCGCCCGAAGAGCAGAACTTCCCAATGGTCATGGAGCTTTTACGGGCTGGTGAAGTCCGGGAAGATGATGACAGTTATGTCAGTCCTCTGGATGAACTGTTTGACCGGCTGGAACTGGATAACCCGGAGCATATCGCCCTGAAGTATTACAGGGATTATCACTCCGGTTCGGCTAAGACCTTAAAGAGCATTCAGATCACCCTTGCCGCAAGGCTTGAAAAATTCAATCTGGAGAGCCTTGCCGGTTTGACAGCTACGGATGAGCTTGACCTGCCCTCTTTGGGCGAAAAGAAAGTTGCTTTGTTCGCTCTGATACCAGACAACGATACGAGCTTTAACTTCCTTGTCAGTATCCTTTATACGCAGCTTTTCCAGCAACTCTTCTATCTTGCCGACCACAAGTACGGCGGCAGCCTGCCTGTCCACTGCCATTTCATCATGGACGAGTTTGCCAACGTGAGCCTGCCGGATGATTTTGACAAGATCCTTTCTGTGATGCGCTCCCGTGGCGTATCCGTCAGCATCATTCTTCAGAATCTGGCACAGCTGAAAGCACTCTTTGAAAAGCAATGGGAAAGCATTGTGGGAAACTGCGATGAATTTTTGTATCTGGGCGGCAACGAACAAAGTACCCACAAATATGTGTCCGAGCTTTTAGGTAAGGAAACCATTGACACGAACACCTATGGAAAAAGCTCCGGGCGCAGCGGAAACTATTCGACCAACTATCAGATTTCAGGACGTGAACTGATGACCCCGGATGAGGTGCGTATGCTGGATAACCGTTATGCACTGCTGTTTATCCGTGGGGAGCGTCCGGTTATGGATCTGAAGTACGACATCCTGAAGCACCCGAATGTGAAGCTGACGGTGGATGGCGGCCAGCCGCCGTATATCCACGGAGAGCCGACCCAGGCTGTCGCTACGCTCGTGTTTGACAGTGAAATTCCAGAAAATGCCGTAAGCATTGCATCTGTCAACACAACTTATGAACTTCTGTCCGATGAGGATTTGGAAGAAATGTTTAACATCTAAAGGAGGATTTATCTATGAAATTTTTTAGCAAGAAGGATACCCAGAAGAAAGAAACCGTGAAGCTGCCGATGAGCAGAAAGACCAAAAGAGCGTTGATGGCGTATGCAGGTGCAGTGCTCTGTATGACCTGTTTTACCACAACGGCATTTGCCGCCAACGATCCCATTACCGTAGTCAACAACCTCTCCGACTTTATTTTCGGACTGGTCAGGGCTGTGGGTATGATCATGCTCGGCTTTGGTATCGTACAGATCGGCCTTTCTCTGAAATCTCATGATCCGTCCCAGAGAGCGAATGGATTCCTGACTCTTGCGGGCGGCGTAGTCATTACCTTTGCAAAGGAGATCCTTACCCTGATCACAGGCTAAGATAACGGACGAAACAAGACAATGGGAGCAGATCTGCTGCGGCAGAAATGCTCCCACTGTCTGTTTTATGACAAGAAAGGAGGTTGAATTTATCGAGAATATAAAAAAATATGGCATCATCTACGCCGATCCACCGTGGCGCTACAACCAGAAAAATCTTTCTGGAGCAGCAGAACATCATTACCGCACCATGAGCATCGAAGAAATCTGTAAGTTGAAAGTGGCAGAAGTGGCCGATCAACATTGTGTCCTGTTTTTATGGGCGACATTTCCTCAATTACCCGAAGCCTTAAAGGTAATAAAAGCATGGGGCTTTCAATATAAAACAGTTGCATTTGTTTGGCTAAAACAGAACAAAAGTGGAAAAGGATGGTTCTTCGGTCTTGGATTTTGGACAAGAGGAAATGCGGAAATCTGCCTGTTCGCCACAAAAGGAAAACCTCGCAGACAATCAAAACGTACTCATCAGTTTATCATCAGCCCTTTGCGTGATCATAGTCAGAAACCGGATGAAGTCCGAGAGAAAATCGTTGAGCTGATGGGCGACCTGCCGCGATTGGAATTGTTTGCCCGCCAAAAAACAGATGGTTGGGATGTGTGGGGCAACGAAGTTGTAAGTGATGTTGAAATCAGCAGTTATGCAGAGAAAACAGGAGGTGGTTTATGTGTCTGATAACTGGGTCGTACAAAATCTTGAAAATGCCCTGAATACATGGAATGAAAAGTTAGCCGAGATATGGCAGCTTATTACCCAGTCACCGGAGCAGTTCAAAGGCGGTACGATATGGTCTGTTATCCTGAATATCCACGGCGCACTACAGGCAATCGGGCTTGCCCTGCTGGTGCTGTTCTTTGTCGTTGGTGTCATGCGTACCTGCGGCAATTTTGCAGAAGTCAAAAAGCCGGAACATGCTTTAAAGCTGTTTATCCGTTTCGCCCTTGCAAAAGGAGTCGTCACCTATGGTTTAGAGTTGATGATGGCTCTCTTTAATATCATTCAGGGTGTGGTTTCCACGATCATGAATGCCGCTGGGTTTGGCTCTGCCACACAAACGGTACTGCCACAGGAAATCGTTACAGCCGTTGAGGACTGTGGCTTTTTTGAGAGTATCCCCCTCTGGGCAGTCACATTGATCGGCGGTCTGTTTATTACGATACTGTCGTTCATTATGATTATGTCTGTCTATGGCAGATTTTTTAAACTGTATCTCTATACGGCGATTGCTCCCATCCCTCTTTCCACTTTTGCAGGGGAACCGAGTCAGAGTGTTGGCAAGAGCTTCATCAAAAGTTATGCCGCTGTCTGCCTGGAAGGAGCGATCATTGTGCTTGCCTGCATCATCTTTTCCCTGTTTGCAGCGGCTCCACCGGCAGTCAACCCGGATGCGGCAGCGGTATCTATGGTATGGAGCTACATCGGGGAACTGGTATTCAATATGCTCGTCTTAGTCGGTGCGATCAAAATGGCTGACCGTGTTGTACGGGAAATGATGGGCTTATAAAGGAGGTATCCATTTTGGAAGTAAAGATCAATAAAGAAATCCGTAACTATACGGAAAGTATGTTTTTCGGACTGTCGTTAAGGCAGTTCATTTTTTCTGTCCTTGCCTGCGGCGTTGCGGTAGGCTTGTATTTTCTTCTCCGCCCATACTTTGGCATGGAAACCCTTAGCTGGGTATGTATTTTAGGGGCATTCCCCTTTGCGGCGATGGGCTTTATCAAATATAACGGTATGACCGCAGAACAGTTTGTCTGGGCATGGTTTAAATCCGAATTTCTGATGCCCAAGAAACTGATGTTCCGTCCAGACAATCTTTATTACGAAGCCATGAAGTCCAGCATCGAGGCCAGAGAAAAAGGACTTCCCGTTGTTCCCAAAAAACAGAGACGAAAAGAGCCAAAGGAGCAAAAACAGAATAAGAAGAAAGCGAAAAAGAATAAAGGAGGTGCAGCATGATCAAGACCCTGAGAACCCTGTTCAAGCAGGATAAGGAAAAATTCGTCGTGCCTAAGTCGGTACAGAATGTCATTCCCATTTATACCATCTGGGAAGATGGCATTTTCCTTGTCGGCAGGAACAAATATGCAAAGACCTTTAAATTTGAGGACATCAATTATGCCGTGGCCAGCCGTGAGGACAAGGAAGCCATGTTTTTGGAATACTCCGAACTGCTCAATGCTTTTGACAGCGGCGCTACCACAAAGCTCACCATCAATAACCGCCGTCTGAACCGGGTGGATTTTGAGCAGACCATCCTGATCCCCATGGCAGAGGACGGTCTGGATAAGTACCGTAAGGAGTACAACAAGATGCTGCTGGATAAGGCAACCGGAGCAAACTCTATCGTGCAGGACAAATATGTGACTATTTCTGTGTGCAAAAAGAATATCGAAGAAGCACGGAACTATTTTGCCCGTGTGGGTGCCGACCTTGTCACTCATTTTTCCCGCCTGGGCGCACGATGCGTGGAACTGGAAGCGGAAGAAAAACTCCGTATCTTCCACGACTTCTACCGTACCGGCGAAGAAACCGCTTTTACCTTCGATATGGTACAGAGTATGCGCAAAGGCCATGATTTCAAAGACTTTATCTGCCCGGACACCTTTGAGTTTGAAAAGGACTGCTTCCGTATGGGAGATCGATACGGGCGTGTGATCTTCCTTAGAGAATACGCTGCTTATATCAAAGACAGCATGGTAGCGGAGCTTTGTGAGCTGAATCGAAATATGATGCTGTCGATTGACGTTGTCCCGGTTCCCGCGGATGAAGCTGTGCGGGAAGTGGAAAACCGACTGCTCGGTGTTGAAACCAATATTACGAACTGGCAGAGAAAACAGAATCAGAATAATAACTTCTCCGCAGTTGTCCCGTATGACCTTGAGCAGCAGCGCAAGGAAAGTAAGGAATTTCTGGACGACCTGACAACCCGTGACCAGCGGATGATGTTTGCGGTGCTGACAATGGTGCATACCGCTGAAACCAAAGAGCAGCTGGACAGCGATACGGAAGCCCTGCTGACCGCTGCCAGAAAGCATTTGTGTCAGTTTGCGGTGCTGAAATATCAGCAGATGGACGGACTGAACACGGCGCTGCCGTTTGGTGTGCGTAAGATCGATGCCCTGCGCACGCTGACAACGGAGAGCCTTGCCGTATTTATCCCGTTCAGGGTGCAGGAGATCTACCACAAGGACGGTGTATATTACGGGCAGAATGTGATCAGCAAGAACATGATTATTGCCAACCGCCGCCACCTGCTCAACGGAAACTCCTTTATTCTCGGTGTGTCTGGTGCAGGTAAATCCTTTACGGCAAAAGAAGAAATGACCAATATCATCCTCACAGATCCCAATGCGGATGTTATTATTATCGACCCTGAGCGAGAATATTCTCCACTGGTAAAAGCCATGCAGGGCGAAGTAATCCACATTTCTGCGACCAGTGAAAACCACATCAATGCAATGGATATGAACTCCGATTACGGTGACGGCGCAAACCCGGTCATTCTGAAATCGGAGTTTATTTTGTCTCTCTGTGAACAGCTCATTGGCGGTGCAAGTCTGGGGGCAAAACAGAAATCCATTATCGACCGCTGTACGGCCAGTGTTTACCGCCACTATCAGCAGGGAAATTATCAGGGTGTCCCGCCTACTTTACAGGACTTCCGTGAAGAACTGCTCAAACAGAATGAGCCGGAGGCGCAGGAAATCGCTCTTGCCATTGAGCTGTTTACCGATGGCAGCCTGAACACCTTTGCCAAGAACACCAATGTGGATACCCACAGCCGTCTGATCTGCTATGACATTCTGGATCTGGGCAAACAGTTGCAGCCGATCGGTATGCTGGTTGTCCTGGACAGTATTCTAAACCGCATTACGCAGAACAGAGCCAAGGGCAGGAACACGTTCATTTTCATTGATGAAATCTATCTGCTGTTCCAGCATGAATACTCGGCAAACTTCCTCTTTACCCTCTGGAAGCGTGTGCGTAAATATGGTGCATACTGTACCGGTATCACACAGAATGTGGACGATCTTTTGCAGAGCCATACCGCAAGGACAATGCTTGCCAACTCTGAATTTATCATCATGCTCAATCAGGCGTCTACGGACAGGATTGAGCTTGCCAAGCTTTTGAACATCTCTGACCTTCAGATGGGCTATATCACCAATGTAGGCGCAGGCCAGGGACTTTTAAAGGTAGGCAGTTCCCTTGTACCGTTTGTCAACAAATTCCCGCATAATACGGAACTGTATAAACTGATGACGACCAAGTTTGGAGAGGTTTAAGAAAGGAGAAGTTATGTCAGAGATACGCTTTAACGGAACAGCCCACAGAGATTTTTTCCTTGAAAACATGAACAAGTGCAGAGTCAACGACTGCTATCACCGGGCATTTTTCTATGTCATGGGGATTGCTTCAGAAACCAGGGCAAATATCAACCAGATGTTTGACTTTAAAAATGACTGTATTAACCCGGATGGGATGCATGGCGGATGGCAGACCAGCGGAACTGTTAGGGTCTGCCGCCTTGCCTTTAACCTCTGGAACGGTTACACCGATATGGACAGCCCCCAGTCTTTTACACCGGAAGATCTGTTCTGCTGTGAATTTGCCCCCTACTTCATGGAGGGCATCAAGGTCAGGTATCCCGAATATTGCAGGGATCTTCCTGCACCCAGAAAACAAAATGAACGGTTACGATAAGAAAGGAGAAGCCCATGAAAAAGTATCAATCTATAATCTGCCTGGTTGCCGCCGTGTGCCTTTTAGGTACGGCGGCTTTTTCTATTTATCACATCTATGATCACTATGAACAGCTGGACGAACAGACGGAAGTATTTGACGAGATTGCGGAAGTGGTGGCACAGGCTCCCGATGAAGAACCTGTTCCTGATGATGTCCCCGTCAGCGAAGGCCAAGATGTCCTGTCCAAGTACAAGGAGCTGTATTTGCAGAATGAAGATATGGTAGGCTGGATTTCCATTTCCGGCACGTCTATTAACTACCCTGTTATGCAGACGAAGGATGAACCGAATTACTATCTCAAACACAACTTTGAAAAGCAGTACAGTGATTTAGGTACTCCGTATATTCAGGAAAACTGTGATCTGCTTACCAGTGATAATCTCATCATTTACGGGCATCACATCAGTGGAAACCGCATGTTTGGAGCTTTGGAGGATTATAAATCCAAGAGCTTTTATGAGGAACACAAAACCATTCAGTTTGATACCCTGACAGAGCAGGCAGAGTATGAGATCGTTGCTGTATTTAAGACGGTCGCTTACAGCTCCAGCGGTTATCGCTATTATGATTTTGTGAATGCGGAGAATGAGGAAGAATTTAATGCCTATATCGAAACGTGTAAAGAGCTTGCCCTGTATGATACGGGTGTCACTGCTGACTATGGTGACAGGCTGATTACCCTTTCTACCTGTGAGTATTCGGCTACAAATGGAAGGCTTGTCGTGGTAGCAAAAAAGACTGCATGAGGAAAGTACAGCTTCTAAGAAAGCATTCTGGTGATATGTCAAGAACTTTTTGAAGAAGATTTTGATATGTTTTTCAGAAAAAAGGGTAACTTTAACAGACCTTCGGTATATTTTACGTATAACCGAATGTCAGTTCGACTCAATATTATATTCGGTGTCCAGCTTTTCGCCGGTGTACAGTTGGTTTTTGACCAGCAATCCAAAAACGAGTCGTACTAATTTACGAGATGTAAGCGCGAGTGCTCTTTTGTGCTGATGTTTGGTTACCTCAGCATATTTTCTGGCATAGAAATCAGCATATTCAGGGATGTGCTTCCTGACGCTGTTTGCCGCTTCGCCAAGATAGCAGCGAAGATAGGGATTTCCGGCTTTCGACATTTTGTTGTCCTCAGAAGTGAAATCTCCGGAATCACCCTTAGGCCAGTAAAGGCCGGCATATTTGGCAAGGGCATCGGATGAATGGAACACGGTTATATCGCCTATTTCTGATAGAATTCCGGATGCCCATATCGGACCTATTCCAGGTATGGATTGAAGGATGAGCAGGGCGTTAGGGTTCATTCCGTTGATGCATTTCTCAATCGCCTGCTCGATCAGCTTGATTTCTTTCTGATAGGCGTGGATGCAGTTAAACGAGCTTGCCAGTGATATGCTCAGTGGTTCATACATGCACTTGTCTAACCGGTAGGAATCCCTGGCTGCCTTGCGCAGGAGTTCCGAAGTTTTTGATAGGTCAGAGATGCGGTTCCTGCTCTTCCCCGCAAGGAAGGTAAGCAGCTCCTCTTCTGGCATATCGATAATCTCCTGTGGAGACAAAAATTCCGTCAGGACAGCTGAGGACGTGGCCCCATAGAGACTGCCAAAAGGCTTGTCATCACCTTCAAGGAGCTGAAGTTCACTGAACTTCAGATAAAGATTAGAAACCATATAAGTCTTCTCCCTGGTGATGCACTCAGAAAGGTGCATACGGTGCCTTGTAAGGCGTTTAAGGGCTATGAACTGCCCGCCGCGCCATGGCTCCAGTTTTTTCGTACGGCCTACCCTGCCAAAGTCTGCGATGAGATATGCATCTGTGGGATCGGTCTTTTCCATTCCGATATAGGACTTTCGGTAATTCGAAGTGGCCTTTGGGTTTACACAGAAGACGTAAGGCTTGTAGGGCATGAGAACCTCACTGGTCGATAGGAAGTTTGAAATATGCACGCTGTATACATAAGTAAATTCCAGCACGATAAGAACCGTATCCAGGTTTTTATGCTTCTGCATGCATTCGGCAATCATATTTACAAGCTGATCGGCGCCTGGCTGGTTATTGCCAAACGACGATGAGATGTATTTGTTTTCCTCAAAGTCCATGGCATAGACGGCATTGGTCTTTGAGCTTACATCAATACCTACAAACAAGGTGGACATATAGTTGAGCTTTAACATGATATCACCTCCATTCCGATGTGGATTTGTGAAGCCTGAAGCAAAAGGTTTATCCTGTGCCGCATACGGTGACCGAACCCTCGCGCAATGAGCATGCACCCAGTCAGCCTTTTTTGCTGGGGCTAACGGCTGGGGATGAAAATTCTGTGTCAGCGGAATGTGCCGTATGTGCCAGGCTGAATGCTTTCAAAGCAGTCTCGGACGAAGCCGGCTGAAAGGAGGAGAAGCAGTGCCTTCGGACATCAGACTCTACCTGATATCATACCACAGGATCTACCTATATTGAAATGTAACTATCAACTGTATAGATGGGAATCGGGATGAGGGGAGTACCTCTTAGATATCCTTACCATTTATACCCAAAAAAGAATAAGTCTGTAAGCGGTTTTTCTTGCTTACAAACTTATTATACGAGGAGGGCTTCTATGGCAGATATTAAAACCAGAGATGCAGTCAAAGGCACGATTAAGACCATAGATAAAGCCGCCGTTGCTTCAGAGCGTATGAAAGCTGCCTATGCAAAGACAAAGGAGAAAGCGGAAGAAGGATATTACGCCAATGAAGGCTCTGCTACGGAATATGCTGCGGATAAGATCTCCTATGCTTCTGACCGGGTAAAGGATGAAGGTATCCACCAGTTCAATAAGCAAGGGCAAAAAGGCGTTAAGACCACCAAAGAAACTGTCGTTAAGGCAAAGGACAAAATGGCTGATTTTAAGCAGAAGCGGGCTGTCAAAGCTGCTGAGCAGAGGTCAGCAAGGAATGTGTCTGGACAGAACGGCTTGCAGATCCATCGTGGAACTGCAGGCCGTTCTCCTGTTTCGGATGCTTCTGTCCAGACCATAAAAACAGCAACAGATACCAAAAGAACGATTAAGCAGTCTGCCAGAAGCGCAGGAAAAACTGTTAAGACAGTGGCAAAAGGCTCTGTAAAAACAACCGAAAGAAGCGTAAAAACAGCACAGGTGACTTCCAAAGCGGCCATTAAGACCACACAGCAGGCTACCAAAACCGCACAGGCAGCGGCAAAGGCTTCTGCCAAAACCGCACAGAAAGCAGCGCAGGCGGCAAGAGCATCCGCAAAGGCATCTGCAGCGGCGGCTAAAACAACCGTCAAAGCCACCATAGCGGCTGTCAAAGCGATCATTGCAGGAACAAAAGCATTGATAGCAGCGATTGTTGCAGGCGGCTGGATCGCAATAGTGATTATTTTGATCGTGGTATTGCTTGGTTGTGCGATCTCCCTGTTTGGCGGCGGCAGTGAAAGCACTTCTTATACTCCGGTCAGTGCCGAGGTAGAAGCTTATGAACCGCTGATCCAGAAATATGCAAAGCAGCATGGGATTCCTGAATATGTGGAGCTTATCAAGGCGGTCATGATGCAGGAGTCTGGAGGACAGGGAAACGATCCCATGCAGGCATCGGAATGTGGGTATAACACACAGTACCCAAATACACCGAATGGCATTACAGACCCGGAATATTCCATCAATGTCGGTATCCAGAATTTAGCTGCTTGTCTGAATGCCGCACAAGTGGAAAATCCCGTGGACATGGATCGGATCAAACTGGCCCTGCAGGGATATAACTTCGGAAATGGCTATATCACATGGGCGCAGACCAATTACGGCGGCTACACTTATGCCAATGCGGTTGAGTTTTCCACAATGCAGGCAGAGCGATTGGGATGGGACAGCTATGGTGATACCCAGTATGTTTCTCATGTACTGCGCTATTATCCTTTCGGGCGGGCATTTACCAGTGGCGGTAATCAGGCAATCGTGGAAGTTGCCCTGACGCAGCTTGGCAATGAGGGCGGACAGCCCTACTGGTCATGGTATGGTTTCAGCAGCCGGGAAGAATGGTGTGCCTGCTTTGTTTCATGGTGTGCAGAGCAGTGCGGTTATATCGAAGGTGGCTTTATCCCGAAGTTTGCAGGATGCGTCAGCGGTGCAAACTGGTTCAAAGAACGGAACCAATGGCAGGACAGAAACTATGAGCCTACTGCGGGGGACATTATTTTCTTCGATTGGGAAGGCGATGGTTCAACCGACCATGTAGGTATTGTAGAGAAATGCGAAAACGGAGTTGTCTACACCGTAGAAGGAAATTCCGGCGATGCGGTAAAACAAAGACAATATACGGTTGGAAGCAGCTCCATCTATGGATATGGTGTTCCAGCCTACTAAAAATCAGCAAAAGAAAACCAGAGGATTTTTTATTCCTCTGGCTCTTTTGCCATACATAACCCGTTCACAGTTGCTTCTATGACGGACAGTTCTCTATCGTTGAGTTTGTCGAGCTGTGCGTCTAAACGTCTGCGGACGGAACTTTTCTTCACTTCTTTTTTAGGAAATACGTATTCATCAACAGACACATCGAACATGGTAATCAGCTGAATAAACAGCTCAATACTTGGGTGTTGTCCCTCGTTCTCAATGGACTGAATGTGTCGTGGAGCATATCCAATAATCCCGGCAAGTTGCTCCCTGGTCATTCCTCTGGCTTCACGGGCTTTTTTGATTGCCTGTCCAATGGGCATAAAATCAAAGTCAAAATCGTTGTTTCTTTCGTCCATAAGCTCACCACCTTGTAGCAATATAATGTTACTTTTCTATTGTACAGAGGTCATAGTTCTTATGAAACGATGTGAAATTTCCTGTAATAAGAGATTTTATATCTTATATATAGAGATATAATTTCAGATTTCCTATTTGCATTATTTTTTGGAAAACAATATGACTCGTGATTCAAACAGCATAAACGTGAGAATATCCGCATGGGAAGACCCAGCGCCACAGACGCGGAGGTGGAACAGGCCGCCGAACAAAGTGGTTGCGACGCCTTTATCCGCAGGCTGGACAATGGCTATGATACGGTTGTCGGCAGCGCCGGTTCCCACCTTTCCGGCGGGGAGCGCCAGCGTATTGCCATCGCCCGTGCCATGCTGAAAAATGCACCGGTTGTCATTTTGGACGAGGCAACTGCCTACATCGACCCCGAAAATGAGGCACTGGTACAGAAAGCCATTTCCGCTTTGACTGTCGGCAAGACCCTGATTGTGATTGCACACCGGCTGTCTACCATTGTTGGAGCGGACAACATCGTTGTGGTGAAGGATGGAACCGTCCACGCACAGGGTACGCATAAGAAACTGCTGGAAACCTGCCCCCTCTACCGGGATATGTGGCAGGCGCATATTGGTGCGAAAGATCAGATGTAAGGGGGTGTTGTCAGATGTACGGAACATTGAAAAAAATTTTTGCTTTTGCAGGTAGCAAAAAGGGGCTACTGAAAAAGTCTCTGTTGTTTGCGTTCCTGTCCGGGCTGTTTTCAGCCATGCAGTTTGCTGCCCTCTTTGTGGTAATTGGCGCGCTGGTATCTGACAACCGGGACGGAAAGTTTATCTGGATTTCGCTGGGGATTATGGCTGTTTCCCTCATTGGGCATATCATCACGCTCTATTTCTCCACGATGGAGCAAACGGAAACCGGCTATTGCATGGTGGTGGAAAAGCGTATCCACATCGGGGATCGGCTGCGCTATATCCCGATGGGCTACTTCAACAAGAATAGCATCGGGAATATTACCGCTATTGTTACAACAACTTTGGGCGATGTAGAGAACTCGGCAGCCCGTGTCCTGGTGTCAGTGCTGGGCGGATTTTTCAACTCAGTGGCTCTTGTCATCGTCCTACTGATATTCGACTGGCGGATTGGTCTTATGGCCGCTGCCGGTGTCCTGATTTACCTTGCGGCGGCGGAACTGGCACTTCGCAAATCTGTCACGCTCAGCGGGGTACGCCAGCACACACAGGAGTCCCTTGTGGAGTCCGTGTTGGAGTACATTCAAGGAATGGGGATTGTCAAAGCATTTGGGCTGGAACAGGATAGCACGCAGTCTATCGGCAGTGCAATCCATGCAAGCTGCCGGGACAATCTGAAATTAACAAAAGCCAGTGTCCCCTATGACGCTATCAAACAGGCCGTTGTCCGAGTGTTCAGCGTCTTGCTGCTTTTGTCCTCGGTCTGGTTCTGGTTGGACGGCTCCCTGCCGTTGGCCTACGGTCTGATTTTGGTGATTGCTTCTTTCATGGTGTTCAACGACTTGGAGAATGCCGGGAACATGGCTTCTCTGCTCCAAATGCTGGCGGCCTCAATGGATACGGCAAATTCCATTGACGATACGCCGGTGATGGACGAGAAGGGCACGGACATTACGCCGAAGTCCAGCGAGATCGTGTTTGACAAGGTGGATTTTTCGTATGCAGACCGCAAGATACTGGATCAGGTCAGCTTTACCATTCCCGAAAAAACGACTACGGCTATTATTGGCCCTTCCGGGGCAGGTAAGACAACGATGTGCAACTTGATTGCCCGTTTTTGGGATGTGAACGCCGGAAAGATTACCATAGGCGGCACAGATGTACGGGATTTCAAACTGGACGGTCTGATGAAGAATATCTCGATGGTGTTCCAGAGCGTGTACCTGTTTGCAGATACGATTGAAAATAATATCAAGTTTGGCTGCCCGGACGCCACCCATGAGCAGGTGGTTGAAGCGGCAAAAAAGGCTTGCTGCCATGACTTTATTTCTGCTCTGCCGGAGGGTTATGATACTGTGATCGGCGAGGGCGGCGGCACTTTGTCTGGTGGTGAAAAGCAGCGCATCTCCATCGCCCGCGCCATGCTGAAAAATGCGCCTATCATTATTTTGGACGAGGCAACTAGCAGCGTTGACCCGGAGAATGAGGACGAATTGCAGCGGGCTATCGAGGCACTGACTCATGACAAGACCATTATTATGATTGCCCATCGCCTGAAAACCGTTCGCAGCGCTGATCAAATCCTCGTGTTAAACAATGCTCACATTGTCCAGAGCGGCACTCATGCGGAGCTGATCCAGCAGAAGGGCTTGTATGCCGACTTTGTGACGGCCAGACAGGAGGCCATCGGCTGGAAACTGGTGCAGTAAAGGAGGTAGCGATGAAACTTCATGCGTCCGGGGAGGACTATCTGGAAACCATCCTTGTTCTCCATAAGAAACTTGGCATGGTGCGCTCCGTAGATGTTGCCCGGCACATGGGAGTGTCAAAACCGAGTGTTTGTGTGGCGGTCAACACTCTGAAAGACGGCGGCTTTGCTCACAATGGATGAAGATCACTTTCTCCATTTGACCGATGTAGGCCGCAAGGTTGCTGAAAAGATTTATGAACGTCATTGCTTTTTTACGGAACAGCTTATCGCGGCAGGTGTTGATCCTGAAACTGCAGAAGTTGATGCCTGCCGGATAGAACATGTGATCAGTAATGAAAGTTTTGAACGTTTGAAAGAGGCCGCCTTTAGAAATCAGGAAAACGAGATTTCTGCCCTGTCAAAAGAGATAAAGGATAAGCCCACCGAATAAAAAAAACGGTGTTTCGGTGGGCGGATTCATCATGCCTGATTACACATCTTCCCTCTGAACCCGTTTTGGGTTTGGAGGGATTTTTTATGTGCTGGTCTGCTTCAGCCGCCCCGCTGCTTATCCAAAGCAGCAACTACCTACATAATTTCATACAGGAATGAGGATAGCCTCTCAAAAAAATCTTCTGCTGTTGGTGGCACTCTCACGCCCCTAATGTAGAAGTTTTAGCTCTACAACGTAGTTCTCATTTTTCTCACTGCCGCAAAGGTTTAACAGCCTTTGCGGTTTTTTGTTTGTCGATATTTGTCGGGAAAAAGGACAAGCCTTCTTCCGGTATCGGCTGTCGTTCTCCGCCCTTTCCAATCTGAGTGTTCAAACAAATCAGATTGGAGGTAAGAAAATGGCATATAACCATGGAAAAGCAGAGCGCAAATGGAAGCTCTGGAAAGAGAAAGAAGAAAAGATTTTAAGAGACAGCGGTGTTTCTGAAGATATAATTGAAGCAATCCGTTTCTATGACCGTCAGGCATTTAATTCAGATAGACGCTATTATGAGCGTGTGCAGGAAACAGGTACATATCTGGATACCGTAGCAGCATCCACAGATCAGCCGGAACCGAAAACAGTACAGGACTTCTTAGATTATATTGAGAATCAGGAATTGTATCATATACTGATCACAGTGGACAGGCTTACCCTGCAGATCGTTCTGATGAAGATCCAGGGGTATAGCACCCATGAAATCGCCAGGCATCTAAAGATTACCGAAAAGGCGGTTTACAGACGTATGGACAGGCTGAAAGAAAAAGTGAAGAAGATCTTTGAATAATTCATTATAATCACAAAGCAGGGTGTGAGAACAAACTCCGCCCTGCTTATCATTTATTAGAAAAAATAAAACTGTTATCAAAACCAGTATTTAAAAATTTTATCAGTAATAAAGTGCAGAATGATGTTTGGATTGCTATTTTTATGCAACTATTTCTTGTTGCTCTTGACAAAACCTTTTTTAGAGATTAAAATTATAACAGTGTTATATAGCACTGTTATATAGGAGGTGTGCAAAATAAACGGAAATGGAACGACTTTAGAAAATATCCATCGGGCAGCGAAAGCAGAATTTTTAGAAAAAGGATATAAAGACGCTTCCCTGCGGAATATTGTGAAATCCGTGGGAATGACTACCGGAGCCTTTTACGGATATTACAAAAGCAAAGAAGAACTTTTTGAAGCCATCGTTGGTGAACATTATGAATATATTCGTAACCGTTTTATAAAGGCACAGCAGGAGTTCGCCGAACTACCAGCTGCCCAGCAGCCGGAAGTCATGAGTGATATTTCGGGAATCTGCATGTACGATATTCTCTATTATGCGTACGAACATTTAGAGGAATGTAAACTGATCCTCTGCTGTTCGGAAGGGACAAAATTTGCCGGGCTAATTGATGAAATGGTGGAGATTGAGGTAGATGGGACGCATGCCTATCAGGATGTCTTAAGGCAGCTTGGACGGCCCTCTCCGCATATCGATCCTTCGCTGGAGCATATTCTGATCACCGGAATGTTTCATACTTTTTTTGAATTGATCATCCACGAAATGCCGCTAAAAGATGCCGAAAACTACGTTAGAGAAATGCGCGCCTTTTATACAGCAGGATGGATGAAAATTATGGGGCAGTAATGCCTTATAATTTTTGTTCGACAGTTAGCTACAGCTAACCTAAATTCGGATATTGTAAGAACATAGACGTGTTCTCTTTATCATAAACACAAAGAAAAGGAGGAATTTTTTTTGAAAAAACAATCCAATTTATCACGCCTGCTGGAAATTGCAGGCAGCCATAAGTACCTGACCTATGCTTCCTGGGTGCTTTCTGCAATCAGTGCCCTGATTGCTCTGGTACCCTTCTATTACATCTGGAAAATGATCAAGGAAGTATTGGAGGTGGCACCGAATTTTGGCCAGGCACAGAACCTGACCGGTAATGGCTGGATGGCAGTATTGTTTGCGGTTATAGCGGTGCTTGTCTACATAGCAGGGCTGATGTGTTCCCATTTAGGGGCATTTCGTATCGCCACAAACCTGCGTATCCAGACCATGAAACATATTGTCAGACTTCCCTTAGGTTTTGCCGAAAGTTTTGGCAGCGGAAAACTGCGCAAGATCGTCAACGAATCCAGCGCAGCCACTGAAACCTATCTCGCTCATCAGCTTCCCGACAGAGCCAATGCCATTGCAACCCCCTGTGGTCTTTTGGTGCTGTTGTTTGCATTTGACTGGAGACTGGGACTGTTGAGCCTTGTTCCGGTTGTGCTGGGATTTCTGATCATGATGACAATGACCGGAAAGCAGATGCAGGAAAAGATGAAAGAATACCAGAATGCGCTGGATGATATGTCCAACGAAGCGGTAGAGTATGTCCGTGGGATTCCGGTGGTAAAAACCTTTGGCCAGACGATCTTTTCCTTTAAGAAGTTTAAAGACTCCATTGACCGGTATAAAGTATGGGTGATTGCTTATACCAAGCAGCTTCGGACACCGATGATGTTCTATACAGCTGCGATCAACGGAGTTTTTGCCACACTGATCGCCGGAGGACTGTTGCTTACACAAGACGGTGTGACTTCCGGTTTCTTACTGGATCTCATTTTCTATATCATTATTACGCCGGTTATTTCTGTCACACTGACACGCATTATGTTCCAAAGTGAAAACGCCATGATCGTAGACGACGCTTTACAGAGAATTGACAGCGTTTTGAATTTGAAGCCTCTGGAGGAAACGAAACATCCAAAGCATCCTCAAAACGCTTCCGTGGAACTGAAATCGGTTCATTTCAGCTATGATGGAGAAAAAGAAGTATTAAAAGATATTTCACTGACCATTCCTGCAGGGCAGACGGTAGCTTTTGTAGGCCCGTCCGGCGGTGGTAAGACAACCCTTGCCAACCTGATTTCCCGATTCTTTGATCCCCAGAGCGGAATGGTAAAAATCGGTGGTGTTAATGTGAAAGACATCCCAAAAGAGGAACTCATGAATACGGTGTCTTTCGTATTTCAGAACAGCCGTCTCATCAAGGCGTCCATTCTGGAAAATGTGCGTATGGGAAAACCGGAAGCTACCCGTGAGGAAGTTCTGACTGCCCTTCATCACGCGCAATGCGATGATATTCTGGAAAAACTCCCACAGGGTGTGGATACGGTCATCGGTACAAAGGGGGTCTATCTTTCCGGTGGAGAGCAGCAACGAATTGCCATTGCCCGTGTGATGCTGAAAAATGCGCCGATTATTATTCTGGATGAAGCCACTGCCTTTGCTGACCCGGATAACGAAAGCCGTGTACAGGCTGCTTTCTCAAAACTTTCCGAGGGAAAGACAGTGATTATGATTGCCCACAGGCTTTCTACCGTAACAAATGTGGATCAGATTTTTGTCATTCAGGACGGACAGGTTGCCGAGTGCGGGAACAGTCGTGAATTGCTTGCAAAAGACGGCATTTTCAGCCGTATGTGGAAAAATTACCAGACTTCCGTGCAATGGAAGGTAACAAAGGAGGTGCAGTGATATGATCAAAAAACTGCAGAAAAAATATGCCCTGTCTGAACAGGGAGCAAAAGACCTGATCAAAGGCTGCCTGGCCTGTGTCCTTCAGAATCTGTCTTTTATGTTTCCGGTGGGACTTTTATATTACCTGGTTAGCGATCTGATGAACGGGGGTGTTCCCGGTGGGAAAATTCCATTTTATGTGGCAGGCTGCGTGGTGTGTATCGGCTTGATTCTGCTGACCACTTTCTTTCAATACAATGCGACCTATTTTGCCACTTACAAAGAAAGCGGTATCCGCCGCATTACCCTGGCAGAGCATCTGCGCAAAATCCCCCTTTCCTTTTTCGGGAAAAAGGATTTAGCCGATCTTACCAGTACCATTATGGCGGATTGCACCTTCCTGGAGCAGAGTTTTTCGCATTTTATCCCTGAGCTTGCGGGTTCGATCATTTCTACAGTTCTGATTTCTGTCGGTCTGCTCTTTACGGACTGGAGAATGGCACTGGCTGCCTTATGGGTTCTGCCGGTTGCCTTTGCGATTGTGGGATTTTCCGCAAAGATTCAGGAAAATCTGAATCAGAAAGCCATGGATGTAAAGATGGCCTGCGCAGACGGAATACAGGAGTGTATTGAAACGGTACGTGACCTGAAAGCAAATAATGCGGAGCAGGCATATTTAAAAGGGCTGGAAAAGAAGATCCGTGCTGTGGAGCATCGTTCCATCCTCAATGAATTTGGTCTTGCTGCTTTTGTGGTTTCCGCGTCACTGGTGCTGAAGCTTGGTATTGCAACGGTTGCGCTGGTGGGAGCTGTTCTACTCATGCAAGGAAGCCTCTCCGTGCTTACATTCTTTATGTTCCTTCTGGTAGTATCCCGTTTATATGACCCTCTGCAGGGCGCGCTCCAGAATCTTGCGGCAGTCATCAGTACACGAACCAACATTGCCCGAATGAATGAGATTCTCGATCATCCAATCCAGCAAGGCAGTGACAGGCTTTCCAATCAGGGGTATGATATTGTCTTTGACCATGTTGGGTTTGCCTACAATACCGGAGAAACGGTATTGAAAGATGTTTCCTTTACGGCAAAACAGGGAGAGGTTACGGCTTTGGTCGGCCCATCTGGCGGCGGGAAAACAACCGTATCCCGGCTGGCTGCAAGATTCTGGGATATTAACAGAGGAAAGATTACCGTGGGAGGTATGGATGTATCCCGAATAGACCCGGAAACACTGCTTTCTCTGTATTCCATCGTATTCCAGGATGTCACACTGTTTGACAATACGATTCTGGAGAATATCCGAATCGGAAACAAAGACGCCACAGATGAACAGGTCATTGCGGCTGCGAAACTTGCCAATGTGGATGAATTTGCCAAAAAACTGCCGGATGGATGGCATACCAATATCGGAGAAAATGGCTGTGAACTATCCGGCGGAGAGCGTCAGCGTATCTCTATTGCCCGTGCATTTCTGAAAAATGCGCCGATCATTCTTTTGGATGAAGCGACTGCTTCCCTGGATGTGGAAAATGAAACTCTGATACAGACAGCCCTTTCCCGTCTGATCGCAGATAAAACCGTTCTGGTTATCGCCCACAGAATGCGTACCGTAGCCGGAGCGGATAAGATCGTTGTCCTTTCTGATGGCACCGTGGCAGAAGAAGGATCACCAAAGGATCTGGAAGAAAAGAATGGTGTATATGCCCATATGGTAAAACTGCAGACAGAAAGTCAGAACTGGAAACTTTCGTAAAGAGGCAAAAAGGAGGACTGGTTATGCAAAAATTAGGCGTTTTGGAGGATACCTTGTTTATCCCTATGCTGGGCAGAATCTATGCCAGTGAGCATTGCCCGCAAATTTTATATGATAAAAAAGCATTGGAATTGAAAAAGAAGCTGCCTTCAGGCTTGATCGAACAGAATATGCAGAACCAGTATACCCTCTTGGCCTCTGCTTCCCGGTCTGCCAATATGGATCGGATTATTCGGTCTTTTCTGGAACGCAGACCGGACGGTGTGATTGTTCAGCTGGGCTGTGGTCTGGAAACAACCTATCACCGATGTGATAACGGAAAGGCACACTGGTATGCCGTGGATCTGCCTCATGTGATCGAATACCGGCGAGATCTTCTTCCCGAACCGAAGCGGGAATTTTATATTTCCGGGGATGCCTTTGTGAAGGACTGGATCAAAAAAGTTCGCAATGATGTACTTGATGCTCCTATTCTCGTTACTGCAAGCGGGTTATTTCATTATTTTGAGGAACATAAGGTCATTGCCCTTCTGCGTATGATTGGGCAATTTGGAAATATGGAAGTTGTTTTTGATACGGTGAACAAAAGAGGCATGACCATGATGAAGAAAAAATATATGAAACAGGTCGGCCATGCCGATGCACAGATGTTCTTTTATGTGGATTCAGCGGAAGAACTGGCAGCAAAGATCGGGGGTAATGTGAAGGTGATTGCGGAGGAACCATACTATCGTTATATTCCTAAAAACGACTTAAAGCTATCCACAAAGGTCAGTATGGCAGTTTCTGATCAATTCAAGATGGTGAAGATGATACAGTTGAAATTATAGATACTTTTGCGCGGAAAAGAAAAGAGGTGAAATCTTGTTATGACATATAATAATTGTTACCTCAATCAACTCTACAGTGATTTGCTTTTCAATGAATTAGAGCGAGGATGTATTACTCAAATAAAAATTAAGCACGGGGTGATTTTTTCTAATTGGTAATGAAACTACCAAAAAAACTATTATATAATTAGTTTATATCAACTGATAGGGAGGTGGAAATGAGCATGAGTGAACTCCACAAACCAGAATGGTATGGGGAATATGCTGTAATTAAAAATAAGTATAATGATTATGTTCAAGTGGAGTATAAATGCAATGGAACAGGAAGCCTATATGACTATGATCTTTTCCCTGGTATTGACTTGATTTTTATGGATTTTAATTGTTCAGATATTTTCCATGAGCCTATTCCTAATAAGAATATCATTGAAATCCGGCATTACCAAAAAGGACGTGTTGAGTTTGAGCTAAGAAATAACAAAGTGTTCCACATGAAAGAAGGAGAATTTTGCATTAATGCTCTTGCAAATATTCCTGCGGCGTATTCCTTCCCCTTTGGATATAGTGTGGGGCTAAGCTGTGTGATCGATAAAGATTCTGTCGATGTGCAAACGCAACAAATTTTTTCTTACTACAACATTGATGTTCTAAATCTTGGGCGAGAATTGGAATTAGAAAAAAATTGGTTTTTATGTCGAACACCACAGCGATTGTTGCATATCTTCGATGAATTGTACGCCGCAAAAGGTATTGAAGGGAGAGATTACTTCCGTATTAAATTATTGGAACTCTTTTATCATATCAAACAACTGCGGATTGAAGATCAGTATGAAGCAACATATTATGCCAAGGAACAAATTGAAATTATCAAGCGAATCCGGCAACAGCTTATAGAAAACCTCGACAAAAAAATACCTATAGAAGAACTCTTACAAAGAGAGCCAATGAGCAAAGTCACATTTCAGGCTATTTTCAAACAGATTTATGGCGACACCCCCTATGCGCATATCAAAAATTACAAAATGAATCTTGCAGCTGTTTATTTGCAGGAAACAGATCAATCTATCACGCAAATAGCTGGTGAACTTGGATATTCAAATATTAGTAAGTTTGCGAGGGCTTTTCAAGAAGTGTTTGGAATGCTTCCAAAGGATTATCGTAAAGTAAAAAAATCAAATTAACTTTTGGGCTGTTTTGGGCGACTGTCTTTTCATTTGGAGTAGTTAGCGGATGCGAACTACTGTATAATAGCGTCGTGGTTAGTTTTAGCTAACCACGACGCTATTATATTTAAGGAGGGTTCTGGAATGGAACAAACGGTAAAGAAAAAAATAGGTGTTCGCGATGTTATGACGATTGCCGCAATGATGGTCATCAATTTCGCGATTGCAATGGTGATTGGTATGGTTACATTGCCTTTCCCGGTAGTATATTTGTACGGTTCCGCTGGAATTGATGCATTTGTCGGAGCAACTTTTTATTTGGTTGCGGCAAATCGCATTAACAAACACGGATTGTTGTTTGCTTGGGCTGCAGTTTATGGACTAATCCAAGGTGTTATGGGTTATATGTTCTTGGTTCCCTATTTCTTGATTGTAGCCCTCATTGCCGAGTTATGCATGGTTGGCAAGAATACATACCGAAGCGCAGTTCGCAACCGAATTGGCTGGATGGTCAACTCAATCGGAAATTTTGTAGGCTGTGCCGTACCGCTGTGGTGGTCTTGGGACAGCTATCAGGAAATGGCAGCAAGCAGCGGTTTTGATGCAAATACCTTGAATATGCAGCTCTCTATGGTGACTTCTCCGGCGCTGATGCTTCTGGGTGTTGTCATTACTGCGGTTCTTGCAATTCTTGGTACATTGTTCGGCCAGCGGTTGCTCAGAAAGCATTTCCAAAAAGCAGGTATTGTAGGATGATGGTCGGAGAAAAAAAGCAAAAACGCATTGACCAGATCGATGGGCGCACAGTTCTTTTCCTTACGCTGTGCGCCTGCATCGTGACCTTTCTTACAACAAGTTTTTTAGGGCATGGTTGTTTTAGCTTTTTGATCTTTTTAATCCTCTGCTGGTTCGGCTTATATAAACAGGCTCTGGGATGCTTTGCGGTCTATTTAGTGGCGATTGTATGGCTGATGATCGAGACAAAATATCAGATCAGCATCCCCTCTCCGCTACTACTCAGCATGATTTACAAGCTGTTGCTTCCCGCTATGCCAGCTTATCTTCTGGCTAAAATCCCGTCCGGGAAACTGACAGCCAGCCTGCGAAAAATGCCGATTCCTACCCGTATCATGCTTGTATTGATTGTCATGCTCCGGTTTGCTCCTACTGTGCTACATGAATTTGGAGAAGTCAGGGAGGCCATGAAAATTCGTGGTTTCTTAAAATCGGTTGGCAATGTTTTGAAACACCCAATGGACACATTGGAATATGCCATTGTCCCGATGGTATTTCGCTCCTTAAAGATCGCGGACGAGTTAGCCGCTTCTGCCATAGTCAGGGGAATTGAAAGCCCCTACAAGAAAGAAAGTTACTATGTCAGCCGGATTGCTGCGCTGGATTGCTTTTTGATTGTTGTCAGCGTGGGAGCTACTATGTGCTGCTGTCTTTTATAGGAGGAATGGAATGGGAAAAGAAATAATGATCCGTGACCTGACCTTTTCCTATGGCGGGAACGGAAATCAACTGGAACATATATCGTTAGACATTGCTGCCGGAGAAGTCATTGTTATGACCGGCCCATCAGGAAGTGGAAAAAGCTCTTTGACAAGAGTGATTAACGGACTGATCCCCTATTTTTACGAGGGGGAATTAAGCGGGGATGTTTTTGTGGACGGGAAACCGCTGAAAGAAATTCCGTCCTGGGAGCGCGGCAAAATCGTAGGGAATGTATTCCAAGACCCCAGGAGCCAGTTTTTTGCCAATGAGGTTGCCGGTGAGGTTGCTTTCGGCTGTGAAAACTACGGTTATTCCCATGAGGAAATTCGGAACCATGTTCACCGGGCGGCGGCGGACATTAAGATTCAAAACATTCTGGATCATAGCCTGCACAGCCTGTCCTATGGAATGCGCCAGAAGGTTGCGATTGCATCGGCAGAGGCGATAGACCCGGAAATCTATGTAATGGATGAACCGTCTGCCAATCTGGATATTGCATCTACTTATCGCTTTGCGGACATTATCTGCGATTTGAAACAGCAGGGAAAAACCATTATCATAGCAGAACACCGGCTTTATTATCTGATGGATCTGGCAGACCGCTTCCTGTGTGTGCAGAAAGGAAAAATTGTGCGTGAATTTACCGCACAACAAATGAAAGCTCTGACTAATAAGGAAATCCAGGCATTGGGACTTCGCACTCCTGACCTGCATCAGATTGAGCAGACGGAAATCCCGTCTGCGGCAACCGGCGAGGTTGTCCTGAAAGTGAAAAAACTGAACCACTCTTTTGGTGAAACAATTGTAGCTAAGGATATTGACTTTCAATGCCGTAAGGGAGAAGTGATTGCCCTGATCGGCCCCAACGGAACGGGCAAAAGCACCATAGGGCGAATCTTGGCAGGGCTTTTGAAAGAGAAATCCGGCGAAGTCGTTTTATTCGGAAAGCATTGCAGACCCAAAGACCGCTTGGGAAAGGTCTGGTACATTCCCCAGGATTTAGACAGCCAGCTATTCGGTGAGGATTTGCTGGACGAACTGACTACTGGCTCAGAGGCCAGCCCGGAGCGGAAGCAAGCGGCAGAAGAAATTCTGGAAGCCCTGGAACTGACGCCGTTCATCAAACAGCATCCCTCTACGCTGTCAGGAGGGCAAAAGCAGAGGCTGGCTCTTGGCGTAGCTCTGATACACGAAGCACCTATTATCATACTTGACGAACCTACAAGTGGGCTGGACGGCACGAATATGCGGAATGTCAGCCGGATGATCCGCAAACTGGCGAAGATGGGGCGCACCATTATCGTCATTACCCATGACGCAGAGTGTGCGCTTGCCTGTTGCGAGCGGGCAATGCGCCTTGAAAACGGATATATTACTGATGATTTTCAAATCAGAGGAGCAGAGCTTCTTTTGAAAAAAATTGGGTATGACCAAAAGGAGGGTTAGGAATGACACAGCAAAATGAGAAACAGCCGAAGGCAAAGACTGGACTGGCGCGTTGCCTGGAATTAGCTTCGGGTCATAAATGGCTTTTGTTTCTATCAGGGTTTCTGGCTGCGCTGGCAGCAATTTGTTCTTTTGCACCTTATTTATCAATTTATTACATCGTTCGGGAAATCCTGTTTGTTTACCCGGATATGTCGCTCTTGAATGTTTCTGCAATCTCAACCTGGGGCTGGCTTGCCCTGGCTGGTATTTTGGGGAACATCGTATTTTACTTTTTTGCCTTACTGTGTTCCCACATTGCAGCGTTTGGAACGCTTTATGAATTGAAGGTGGCCTTTGCCGACCACATTATGCATATTCCGCTTGGGTATCATCTGACCTTGGGCAGCGGCAAACTGAGAAAAATCATGGACGAAAACATTGAAAGCGTTGAGAAATTTATTGCTCACCAGCTCCCGGATTTTGTCGCCTCTTTGGTCGCACCGCTTGTTCTGGTCATTATTCTTCTTGGGATTGACTGGCGGTATGGTGTGGTTTGTCTGGTTGGTATTGTTCTGGCCTTCATCGTTCAGTTTGCAGGATTCAACGGTGAAGCAAAGGAAAAAATGCACCGTTTTCAGACCGCCCAGGAGAACATGAACAGCGCCTCTGTGGAATATGTGCGCGGTATGCCGGAGATCAAAGCATTTAATCAGACCGCAGATTCTTTTAAGCGGTTGAGCAAATCTATTAAGGACTATACCTCTTTCGTGCTGGAGTACGCATTGGGCTGGCAAAACTGTATGCCTGCATTTACCACAATCATCAACAATATTTATCTGTTTTTAATTCCGGTAGGTGTTCTGATCGGGATGCATACTACGGATTTCAGAGAGTATTCGTTGACATTCATTTTCTACCTGATTATTGTACATGCGATTTCCGGTATCCTGAATAAGATCATGTTTATCTCGGAGTCCTTTACGCAGATTGACGGCAATGTAGAGCGCATGGATGAAATCTTGCGTATCCCGGTTCTGCCGGAAAAGAATACAAAGGCTGTTATACAAAACTATGACATTGCTTTTCAGGATGTCAGCTTTTCCTATGAAACTGATTCCCAAGTCAAGGCCCTGGCTCATGTCTCTTTCCTTGCGCCTCATGGCAAGGTAACAGCCGTTGTCGGCCCTTCCGGTGGCGGTAAAAGTACCATAGCCAACCTAATCTCCCGATTTTATGATGTGACGGACGGAAGTATTCAAATCGGTGGTGTTGACATTCGGGATATTCCGCTGGATGCGCTGATGGATAAGGTCAGCTTTGTATTTCAGGATACATTCCTCTTTAAGCAGAGCATCCTGGATAACATCCGCATGGGAAATCCAGATGCTACGGAGGAACAGGTGATTGCGGCGGCAAAGGCGGCAAGATGCCACGAATTTATCGAGCAACTTCCAAACGGTTATCAGACTGTGATTGGAAGCACCGGCGTTCATCTCTCAGGTGGTGAACGCCAACGGATTGCCATTGCAAGGGCTATCGTAAAGGATGCCCCTATCATCGTACTGGACGAGGCAACCGCATTCAGCGACCCGGAAAATGAGTACCTGATTCAAAAAGCCTTTGAAAAGCTAATCCAGAATAAAACGGTTGTAATGATTGCCCATCGTCTGTCTACGATTCGCAACGCTGACCAGATCCTTGTCATGGAAAAAGGACACCTGATTGAATCTGGCACCCATGACGAGTTGCTGAAGAAGGGTGGAAAATACGCGCAGATGTGGAGCAGCTATACGGAGTCGATCAACTGGAAAATCAGTACAAGGAAAGGCGGTGTGATCTATGAGTAAGCTGAAAGAAAAGTTAATGCTATCGGAGAAAGGCTACTCCGACTTAAAAAAAGCAATTACAGCCTGCACAATAACCAATATTGCACTGCTACTTCCTTCAATGGTAGCCTGCCTACTTTTTTGGGAACTGCTGAAACCGTTCACCGGAGAAGCAATTTCATGGGACGCACTGTGGAAGCTGCTGGGACTGGGAGTGGTTGCGGCTATTCTGGTATTCCTGGCTGCAAAAAATGATTATAGAAAAACCTACATTGCTTCTTATAAAGAGGCCAGCACGACCAGACTTCGGATCGCAGAACATCTTCGCAAGCTCCCCATGAGCTTCTTTAACACAAAAGATTTATCTGATATTACCACAAACATGATGGCGGATTGCAGCAGCATGGAATCCATGCTCAGCAGTACCATTCCGCCGCTGATCGCAAATATTATCTCTGTCACCCTGACCTGCATTTGTCTGGCATTTTTTGACTGGAGAATGGCCCTTGCGATTTTCTGTACGATGCCGGTCACATTTCTTATCATCTGGTGCAGACGCAAGCTGCAACTCCGTCTGTTTGATAAACAGGTGGATGTGAAGTTGGAGGCGTCCAGCCAGATTCAGGAATACCTGGAAGGTATCAAAATTATTAAATCCTGCGGCCTTAGCGGTTCCCGTTTCTCCACGCTGGACAAAGCACTCCAAGCCATGAGAAAAATCGCCATCAGGGTGGAACTGGCCTCTGGTATTCTGGTTCAGGGAGCCAGCCTGGTTCTGCAAGCAGGTCTTGGTATCACCATTTTTATTGGAACGGTACTGATAACTGGCGGTCAAATTGAACTGCTTCCTTTGCTGGTGCTGTTCATGTTCTCCACGCAGATTTACGGCCCAATCCTTGCCATCCTTTCGCAGTTAACCTCTCTGTTTCATTTGGGGACTGTTACCAACCGTATGCGTACCCTGCTGACCACCCCTGTTATGGAGGGCGAAGATAAGGATATGGCTAACTATGACATTGAATTGAAAAATGTCACTTTCGGATATAACCGGGACGATGTTATCAAGGATGTATCTTTTTCTATTCCAACTGGCAGCGTAACAGCCCTAGTAGGGCCTTCCGGTAGCGGCAAAAGCACAATTTCCAAACTCATTGCCCGCTTTTGGGATGTAAGAAAAGGTCAGATTTCCATTGGTGGTATGGATGTCCGCACCATTGAACCGGAACACCTGATGCGCTGTATGTCCTTTGTATTTCAGGATGTGACCTTGTTCAACGACACTGTTTTTAATAACATCCGCGTAGGCAACATGAACGCTACCGAAGAGCAGGTCATGGCGGCGGCAAAGGCAGCGTACTGTAACGAATTTATCCAGCGATTGCCGGATGGTTATCAGACTATCTTGGGGGAGAACGGCAGCACTCTTTCTGGAGGAGAACGTCAGCGAATCTCCATTGCCCGCGCTCTGCTGAAAGATGCCCCGATTATTCTTCTTGATGAAGCAACAGCATCTCTTGACCCGGAGAACGAGGTTTTAATCCAGCGGGCCATTGCAAAGCTGGTGGAGGGTAAGACGGTCATTATGATTGCTCACCGGCTCCGTACTGTGGTGGATGCCGACCAGATCATCGTTTTGAAAGATGGTAAACTGGTCGAGCAAGGAACGCATGGAGAATTGATGAAAAAGAAAGGGCTGTATGAAAAGTTGTATCATATTCAGCAGGAAAGCCTTGGATGGACTGTGTAATTGGTATATGCAGGAGCATAACACTGGGAGTATTTGGAAATCATCTGCTAGCAAGAAGAAAGGGGGGCGCACATGGATGTTTTCATTGGTTATTCGTGAAGCATGGGAAGAATTGCAAAAAAAACAGACGAAGGAAAGCAAAGAGTTTATGAAGCCCGTAATAACTCCGTCCGGGGAGGACTATCTGGAAACCATCCTTGTTCTCCATAAGAAAATGGGTATGGTGCGCTCCGTAGATGTTGCCCGGCACATGGGAGTGTCAAAACCGAGTGTTTGTGTGGCGGTCAACACCCTGAAAGACGGCGGCTTTCTCATAATGGATGAAGATCACCTTCTCCATTTGACCGATGTGGGCCGGGAGGTTGCCGAAAAGATTTATGAGCGCCATTGCTTCTTTACGGAACAGCTTATCGCAGCAGGTGTTGATCCTGAAACCGCAGAAGTCGATGCCTGCCGGATAGAACATGTAATCAGTAATGAAAGCTTTGAACGGTTGAAAAAGGCTGCCTTTAGAAATCAGGAAAACGAGATTTCTGCCCTGTCAAAAGAGATAAAGGATAAGCCCACCGAATAAAAAAAACGGTGTTTCGGTGGGCGGCTTCATCATGCCTTATTACACATCTTCCCTCTGAACCCGTTTTGGGTTTGGAGGGATTTTTTATGTGCTGGTCTGCTTCAGACGCCCCGCTGCTTATTCAAAGCAGCAACTACCTACATAATTTCATATAGGAATGAGGATAGCCTCTCAAAAAAATCTTCTTCTGTTGGTGGCACGCTCACGCCCCTAATATAGAAGTTTTAGTTCTACAACATAGCTCTTATTTTTCTTACTGCCGCAAAGGTTTAACAGCCTTTGCGGTTTTTTGTTTGTCGATATTTGTCGGGAAAAGGGATAAGCCTTCTTCCGGTATCGGCTGCCGTTCTCCGCCCTTTCCAATCTGAGATTTCAAACAAATCAGATTGGAGGTAAGGAAAATGGCATATAACCATGGAAAAGCAGAGCGCAAATGGAAGCTCTGGAAAGAGAAAGAAGAAAAGATTTTAAGAGACAGCGGTGTTTCTGAAGATATGATTGAAGCAATCCGTCTCTATGACCGTCAGGCATTTAATTCAGACAGACGCTATTATGAGCGTGTGCAGGAAACAGGTACATATCTGGATACCGTAGCAGCATCCAACGATCAGGCAGAACCGAAAACAGTACAAGATTTTTTGGATCATATTGAAAATCAGGAATTGTATCATGTACTGATCACTGTGGACAGGCTTACCCTGCAGATCGTTCTGATGAAGATCCAGGGGTATAGCACCCATGAAATCGCCAGGTATCTGAAGATTACCGAAAAGGCGGTTTACAGACGCATGGACAGGTTAAAAGAAAAAATCAAAAAATATTTTAACGTGAGGGGAAATTGATAGGTTCCCATTGGCGACAGGGTGAGAGGACGAAATCCTCCACCCTGTTTTCCTTTGTGTGGCAAAAACAGGATTGTTCCTTGACAACCGAATAGTCATTCGCCAAATACTTCCTCTTTGTGATTGTGATGAGCATAAGCGTGCGGAGCAGTACGCCAAGACCTGCCGACAAGCAAATAGCGATGAAAGGTGGTGAGCGAGCCTATACTGACTCCAAATATCGGGTAGCCCCCGGTTTCGCCATAACCCACAAAGAGCATAATGGTACTCCCGTCCAGTCACAGTCCGAGCGGTATCCAATCCGCCGCAGGCAATGAGGGCGGCTCTGGCAGACCGTCAGTTGGGGTGAAACTCCCGTGGAGTCAGTTCGCTGCTGACCGTTTGGCGACTTCCCTGCGCTTTTTCGTATTTGCATTTCGGGGTGTCGAGGACAAATAGAAATGCCATGATCATAAAGCCAGACACAAGGTTATCAATGAGAACAGAGCTTTGTTTTATATGCTCCAGACCTCAAAAAGCCTTTTGCCTGGCTTATTACATAGACAGAATTATTATTTGTCGAATATAGATTGGAGGTTATAAAGATGGAAAAAACATATAGACGTGGTCAAATATATTACGCCGACTTAAATCCTGTGATTGGTTCAGAACAGGGCGGGATAAGACCTGTACTTATTATCTCTAATGATATAGGCAACAGATATAGTCCTACTGTAATCGTTGCAGCAATCACAAGTCGGGCAAGAGGAAAGACAAAATTACCCACACACATTCCTACTGAAAATTTCGATGGTCTGGAAAAAAATTCAATCATCCTTCTTGAACAAATACGAACGATTGATAAGCAAAGATTAAAAAGTTATTTGGGAATTATCCCGGAAAATATAATGGCAAGAGTTGATACAGCTCTTGCCATTAGTATTTCGCTTCGCATTTGTTCGGATAGAAAATGTACAATCAGAAAGAAATAACGGTAATCGCACATTGGTAATATCAAGATTGTATTTTTATAATTTGAGCATACAGTCGCTTTGGATATAGCGGAGGTATTTGAATGGAAGATGTAAAACAAAATGCGGAACAATTATTTTCTAATTCAGAAAATGAACAAGAAGCGTTTGAGGTTTTTATTAAAGCAATGACACAGATCATTGAAAAATATGGAAAGATTGTTTTGCATGAGTTAGATTATGCTGCGTAAATTTGCGCAGCTTTACATATCACATTTTCCTGAATTTTCGGAGGTGGAAAGATGAATAGAGAAGGAAAAAAATGTGTTTTGTATCCAAGAGTAAGTACTGAGATGCAGGTTGATGGATATAGTCTTGAAGGACAGAAAAACAGTTTAAAGCGGTTTGCGGATCGTGAAGAAATGGAGATTGTGGGTATTTATGAGGATGCAGGGAAATCTGGAAAATCTATCGAAGGACGGCCAGCATTTAAGAAAATGCTTTCCGATATAAAGTATGGATTGGAAATTGATTATATTCTGGTATATAAACTTTCTCGTTTTGGTAGAAATGCAGCGGATATTCTAAACTCTTTGGAATTTGTACAATCTTATGGGATAAACCTTATCTGCATAGAAGAAGGAATCGACTCATCACAAACCAGTGGCAAACTTTTGATTTCTGTCCTTTCGGCTGTGGCTGAAATAGAGAGAGAAAATATTATAGAGCAGACGATGAACGGACGAAGAGAAAAGGCAAGACAAGGCGGTTGGAATGGAGGATTCGCTCCGTATGGATATTATCTGAAAGATAATAAGCTCCTAATTCAAGAAACTGAGGCAGAAGCCATAAGAATTATATATGATAAATTTGGTAATTCAGATATTGGACTTGGTGGGATTGCAAAATACCTGAATCTTCAAGGAATCAAAAAGATACCTCGTCAAAATGGTAAATTAGAAACATGGAGCAGTCATTTTATACGTTTAATATTAGATAATCCTGTTTACTGCGGTAAAATTGCTTATGGAAGAAGGACACGAGAAAAGGTTAAAGGAACGAAGAATGAATATAAACAAGTTCATACAGATGATTATATTTTAGAGGATGGGCAACACGAAGCTATTATCAGTGAAGAACTTTGGCAAAAAGTTCATGCGAAACGATTGGCAACAGGAGTTAAGCAACCATCAAAAATCGGAAAAGATAGAGCGCACCTTTTAACCGGCCTATTAAAATGTCCGATTTGTGGAAGCTCAATGTATACCAATAAACATGCATGGACAAACAAAGATGGCACATATAAAGAAGTTTACTATTATATATGTGGAAGAAATAAGCAGGAGAGGGGCCATCATTGTGATTACAAAGCTTCATTGAGAAAAACAGAAATAGAGCCTTTGGTAATTGAAGCAGTGAAAGAATTGGTCAGCGACAAATACTTTGCCCAGGAAATTGAAAAACGAATTGGTGCACAGACAGATACTTCTATGATTGATAAAGAGCTTGCTAATTATGAGAGAAAGTTAAAAGAAGTTGACCTAAACAAGGCACGGTTGGAGCGAGAGATTGATAATTTACCAATTGATGCTCGTTATAGAGAAAGAAAACTTCACGATATGATATTACGTCTTGATGGACTGTATGATACGATTGTGGAGCTGGAAGAACGAATCGAGGATGCAAAACTTAGGAGAAATTCCATTGAGATGGAGGCAATCACTCTGGACAACATTTACAAAATCATGCTTAATTTCGGAAAACTCTATGATATAATAAGTGATGAAGAAAAGAAGAGTATAATTACTTATCTTATAAAGGAAGTTCAAATTTATCCGCATGGTGAATCGGAAATGCCGTTAAAGTCTATTGAGTTTAACTTTCCGATATATCGTGATGGTAAAGAAGTAAGG
Organism: Faecalicatena contorta; assembly: GCF_001404335.1. Lineage (GTDB taxonomy): Bacteria > Bacillota > Clostridia > Lachnospirales > Lachnospiraceae > Faecalicatena > Faecalicatena contortus_B. Next base: position 60,741 of record NZ_CYZU01000006.1, on the reverse strand, counting down.
AAGATTTTGTGGGAATCTGGTAATACCGTTGAGACGGTTGCGCTCTTAACCCGTAAAAAGGATGTGGAGAGAATCGACATTGAGATGACTATGGACAAGGAAGATGTGACGGAAAAAACTATAATACAACACATTACAATCTTGGTTTGACGCAATTTCGCAACGCTTTGAACTGACAGGCAGAATGAAAGATTTTTACGATATCTATTATCTTTCAAGAACATACCACTTTGATGGGGCAAAATTGCAAGCTGCTCTTTTTGAAACTTTGCAGCGGCGTGGTACTTCATACGATAAAGATAGTTTTAAACGAATTGTTGTACTTGCTGGCGATGCGGATATGAAAAAGCGTTGGAAATTTTTTTGAAAACAATAAAAGATGATATGCTTGAGTTTTTGGTTGTAATTGCAGAAATTCAGACTTTCCTTGAACCTGTATTTGAGGCGATAGTGAATGAAGAAGAATGGCAGAGTAGTTGGAATGCTTCAGTAATGAGCTGGAGGTGAGAGTATATGTTATCACTTGTTGAGTTAAATAAACCGCAGATAGACCTTGAGTTGTATGGGACAGATAGGACAATTCAAGACAAAGATTATTGAAGTGACTATATTTCCTAATACAACTTACAATATGAATATCTAATCAAGAAAATGGAGAAGAATATGTTACCTAACACAGAATATGATATACGTTATCTAAAAACAAATGATCTGGAACAGTATAACTCGCTTTTGCGCTATGCCTTTCAAATCACGGAACAAGACCTTTCGATTTATGGATGGCGCGGCGATGAAATCAAGCAGTCTAAGTTTCCAATTTTGGAGCGTGCCGATGTATTGGGGTGTTTTGATCACGATACGCTGGTTTCGCAGATTGCGGTATACCCGCTGAAAATGAATATTTACAGCGCTGTTTATCCGATTGGATTTGTTACCAGTGTATGTACCTATCCGGAATATACCGGAAATGGCATTATGAAGCGTCTGATGCTGCAGAGTCTTGAGCATATGCGTCAGAAGAAACAGCCCCTGGCTCTTCTGTTCCCGTATTCGATTCCACTGTACCGGAAAATGGGATGGGAGATTATTTCCAACAAAATTACATACTCCGTGAAAGACCGTCAAATTCCTACAAAAGCGTCTGCACCGGGATATGTACGCCGAGTTGACTGGGAGAATGAGGATTTTCGCAATCTGCATGCGCAGTTTGCAGCCGCAACACATGGCTGCCTATTCCGAAATGCACTTGCGTGGGAGGAATACTGGCGTTGGGATGAAGATGATACTGTTGTTGCGGTCTATTATGATGTGAACGGGAAATCCTGCGGTTACATGGTGTATCTTATCAAAGATGATATGATGCACATCAAAGAGATGATTTATTTAACCAGAGAAGCCCACGAGGGATTATGGGAATACATACGGGCACACGATTCAATGATTGATGAAGTGCGGGGGAGTTCCTATTACAATGATCCCATCGCGTTTGAGTTAGAGGACGGTGATATCCGGGAAACCATTCGTCCTTACATCATGGGACGTATCGTGGATGTTGAACAGTTCTTCCAGAAGTATCATTGTGATTCCTCTGCGGATAATATTTGTATTTCTTTTGAAGTTGAGGATAAATTCCTGTCATGGAATAACAAAACGTTTTCCGTTCGCTTCCACAAGGGAGAATGCTCACTGACAAAGGCACAGACGCGCCATCAAGTAAAACTGTCCATCGCCACATTGACTACAATGCTGTTAGGATATAAAACGGCCGCAAAGCTACACCGAATGGGCAGAATGAAAGCAGATGAACAGACCATACATTTACTAGATGATGTTTTATTGCATGAAACACCGTATATTTCGGACTATATTTGATGAATACAACAAAAAGAAATAGCATCCCCATCCTAGATAGTAAACGGTCAAGAAGATTCGAGCAAACGTCTTAGATTTATATTCAAAGGGAGGACTTAGGGAAAAACAGACGTACCCGTAAATTACCATAAAGCCCTCCCTGTTTAATTTATTCCATCTCCAGCACTCGATGAACAATTGCTCTAATCTCTGGCATTCTATCCCGTTCAAATTCCGGATGATCTTTAAACCATTTCACATTCAGCGGTGAAGGATGTGGCAGAATATATGCTGGTTTTCCATTAATCCGATGATCCCGAAATATATTTTCCGTAAAATTACCCTTCGGGAAAAAATAATCTGCTGCGTATTTTCCAATTAATATATAGATCTGATTATCAACTAATGTCAATTCTTGCTGCAGCCACTTCCTGGCACAGTCCTGCGGTGGTCTTCGATCACCTCCTCCCGGGTTCTTACCCGGATAGCAATGGGCTGTTGAAGTAATATAAAAATTTTTCGGATCATAAAACACGGCATCTTCTATTTGGTACCATTTCTCCCGCAAACGCCTGCCACTCAGATCATTAAAGGGCTTACCGGTTTCATGCACAAGCAGCGAGGGAGCCTGGCTAATCTGCATAATCTTCGAATCCGCACAGCCGTTAAAAATTGGACGCGGTTCGTAACCAAACAATTCACGGCAATCCCTGCATCCCAATACGCCTTCTCTCAATTCTTCCATATTCATGAATCGAACCTCCTATTATTCATGAGTATTGTAACAGCTCAGACAGCCCTGAACTGATACGCATTCAGCCCATCGAAATTCGTCTGCTGCGAAGGGTGCTGTGCGCCAGCGGCGCACGTTTAGCACGGACCGAAGCGGAGCGGTGACAGGATGCCTGCCCCAACCAACTTTTCGTACGGTCTGTTACTGAGTATTGCCATAATCATATCATACTATGATTGGATTTCTTTCCTTTTTGGCATGATAGAGTTATAATAACTTACAAGAGAGTGTTTTTCCGCGAGATATGCATCTGAACTGTAACTAAAGTTTTGAACTCCTGATCTGCCGGATTCTTATCTGCAGGCCTTTAGAATCCTAATTCCCAGGGAAAACGAGTTTATGCGGCTGTGGCATTGCCATACTAGAATGGAGGGTTAAAAGGTGAAAATAACGATTATACACGGACAGAGTCATAGAGGTTCGACGTATCATATTGCAAAAATGCTTGCAGAAAAGCTGCAGGGAGAGATTACAGAATTCTTCCTGCCGAGAGATTTCGGCTCCTTATGTACAGGTTGTACAAACTGTTTTGCGAAATCTGAAACATTATGCCCTCATTACGAAAAACTGAAACCCATTACGGAAGCCATAGATAACGCAGATGTAATCATTCTGGCAAGCCCGGTATATGTATATCATGTAACAGGTGCAATGAAAGTATTTTTAGACCATTATGGTTATCGATGGCTGGTGCATCGCCCGGAAGCAAGCATGTTCCGTAAGCAGGCCGTCTGCATTTCAACGGCCGCAGGCGGAGGTATGAAGAGTACGAATAAGGATATGGCAGATAGTACATTTTATTGGGGTGTTGCAAAAACTTATAAATACGGGGTGGGCGTGAGGGAAGTATCATGGAATAGAGTGAATGATAAAATAAAAAACAGTATAGAGAAAAAAACCACATCTTTGGCAAGAAGAATAAGAAAAAATTATGGTAGTTTAAAACCATCTATAAAAACAAAGGCATTTTTTAGTGTCATGCGATTGGTACAAAAAAATGGCTGGAATGAAACAGACTCAAGGTATTGGCATGAAAAAGGATGGATAGGGAAAAAACGTCCGTGGTAAAAGTAAACGATTAAGTGTTAAAGAAGAGTAGAATAAAGTTATTTATATGTAATAAGCATGAGGGGATGAATATGCGTAGAATTATAGCAGCAGCCATCGTAAAAGAAAATAAGGTTTTAATAGCGAAGCGTAAATACGGAACCCTGGCAGGATATTGGGAGTTTCCAGGAGGAAAAGTAGAAGATGATGAAACAGATAAAGAATGCTTAGAGGAAACCATATGACAGAAAAAAAAGAAGCCATCGCCTTCTGCCTGATCCTGCCCAATGTTTTTGAGGACTACCCTTTTCAAGACCAGAACTGGTGTGTAATCAGGCATCGCAGCAATAAGAAGGTATTTGCATGGATATTTAACAGAAACGGACATGTGTGGATAAATGTAAAATGCAGTCCTGAGTGGAGAGACTTCTGGCGGCAGGCATTTGTTTCGGTTCAGCCGGCCTATCATCTGAACAAAGAACATTGGAACTCAATCATATTGGACGGAACAGTACCAGAAGAAGAGATACAGAGGATGATTTGCGAGAGTTATGATTTGACCGCGCCAAAAGTACGCGCAAAAAAAGGGAAAAGAAAGATTTCCTGAATATGAGAGGCTTTCTTTCAATTGCCAGTCCGATGCCCGTACCGGTTGCGCAGATATACAGCGCAGCCGCTGGAATGCAACTGACGGATCGGGTATTGTTGAGGCAGAAAAAAGAAAGGAAGGAAACAAACATGGAAATATCAGAAAAAATTTTACATTTAAGATAAGCAAATAGTCTGACGCAGGAGGAACTCGCAGAAAAACTAAATGTATCGAGGCAATCTGTCTCTAAATGGGAATCAGGACAGACAATTCCGGAGTTGGAAAAACTGATAGCTCTCAGTGAGGTTTTTCAAGTTACAACAGACTATCTGCTGAAACCCTCTGAATTGGATGAGCTATCTATAAAGACTGAGATACTGGAAAAGAAGCAGCAGGAGCTGGAGCTGGAAAGTAAGAAGAGAAGGGATTCACAGATCTGTATATTTAGCTGTGCCGGTGTCTATCTGGCAGCAATCGCGGCGGTGATATTACTTCATAATATATCCCAGGTGAATGATGATTTATGGAATATTCTTCCGGGGATTACTTTACCGTTAATTGCGTTCCTGATTGCAACGGCAATTTCCGGCTGGATCTGTGTCAGACATAAAAAGAGAGTCTGATAAGCAGATGCCAAGGCTGTTTATTAATAAAAATCAAGACACATCCACAAGGCTGTTGCCGCTCTTATGCCGCAACAGCCTTTTTACAAAAATAATGAAAAAAGCCGTAACGAAAATCATTTCACAGGCACTTATAGGCAAGGAGGTGGAACATGAATGATATGGAGCAGATTTATAAGAAGTATATGCCGCAGGTATATAAATTTCTGTTCAGTCTTTGCCATGATGCCCATTTGACCGAAGAACTGACACAGGAAACCTTTTATCAGGCCATGAAAACCATCGATGATTTCCGGGGAGACTGTAAGCTGTATGTGTGGCTGTGCCAGATCGCCAAACATCTCTGGTATAAGGAGCTGAAAAAGAAAGAACGGGAGAAGCCGGCAGAGATAACGGAAGAAACTGCGTCTTTTGATCACGGACCGGAAACTGCGGTCATTCAAAAAGCAGAGGTTTTGGAGCTGTATAAAAGACTACATACCTTGGAAGAGCCATTGAGGGAAGTAATGTATCTGCGGTTAAACGGTAATTTTTCTTTTAAAGAGATCGGGGAGATCCTGGGCAGAGATGAAAACTGGGCCAGAGTTACATTTTACCGCGGCAAGCAGAGGATAAGAAAGGAGCTTTATTATGAAATGTGAAATGATTCGGGATTTATTACCGTTATATATCGACGGTCTGACAAGCGAAGAGAGCAATAAGGAGATTGATAAACACCTGAAAACCTGCAGAGGGTGCAAAGAATACTATCGGGAAATGACAGGGGAAATCAGTGAAGCAGTGACTATAAGCGAGGAAGAGATCCAGGATGTGGAACTGATAAAAAAAATAAAAAGGCAGAGACAAAAAAGGATACTGGGGGTGATATCTGGTGCGGTTTTGGTATTCGCTGTGCTCACAGCTCTGCTGCTGCCGAGATTTTACAGCCACGTGAAATATGATGAGATTAAATTAAACTATGGAACCAGGGGGAATATCGCATATATAGAGCTGGAAACGAAACCAGGTTACGAAATATATTTTACGGGGACAACGAAAGAAAATGAGTCATATTTAAAAGCCTTATCGATTCGAAAAATCGGCGGGACAGAAAAAGATGTAAGCGGATGGGAAGATGAAATTGGCACGAAAGAAGATCCCTGTAAATGGACAATAGAATTTGAAGACAAGATCGTGGTTTTCGAAAATGGTGAACTGGTGGAGCAAAAGGATAAATAATCAAAAAAATAATCTGTTTCACCAGCCAAATTTTATACATGTGGATTTGGAAATCTTTAAAACCGTGTTATAATGATAGAAAACCCAGTATTTATTCTGAAAACAAAGGAAAACAAGGCCCCTGGCAAAGAGGCGGGAGGAGTTAAACGATGTCGGATCATTTTAAAAATATAGAAAAAGTTCAGGAGCTTCTGCAAGGGGCCCAGACCGGTTTGTGGGCAATTGAGCTGGATGAGGGCAAGCCGCCCAGGATGTATGCCGACAGAGCCATGCTGGAGCTTTTGGGGTTTGAACGGGAACCGTCGCCGGAGGAGTGCTATGATGTATGGTTCGGGCGAATAGACTCCGGATATTACCCCATGGTTTACGACGCCGTGGAGCGGATCAGCGCCAACGAGCGGGCCGAGGTGCAATATCCGTGGCTTCATCCCGTGTGGGGGCAGATCTATGTGCGCTGCGGAGGGGTCAGGGACTGGAGCTACAAGGACGGCGTCTGTCTCATAGGATACCATCAGAACATTACGAATACGGTGATGCTGAAGCAGGAGTATGATACTGTGATCCGCACGCTCAATGAAAACTACAGGGGAATCTATCTGTGTAACATCATAGATAAAACTTATAAATCTGTTCAAATGAACCAGCTGGATATTCATTCCGAAGTCCTTCCGGAATATGAAGGCTTTTTCCGCCGTTATGCAGAGGAGGAGGTGGCGCAGCAGAGCCGGGAGCTCTTTATGCATGCCGTTGCTGCCGATTCTATTCGCGGAAAATTGTCAGAGGGCGGAGCCGGACCCGAGGCATTTTACCGGAACAAAGAAGGGAAATGGTGCAGGGTCCGGGTGCTGCCGCTCAAAGGATATACTGCGAAATATCCCTGGGTACTTGTGACTCTGGAGGATCAGGCCGGTGAGGTGGAAAAACGGCTGAATGAGGCGGTATCCCAGGAGGCAGTGTCCCGGATGTACCGCCTGGTTGTCAGTGTGGACTTAAAGAAGACAGAGTATAATTGTGTGCACTATTCGGGAGAGATGCTTAAGCTTTCGAAGCAGGGGCAGTTTACAGAATTATACGGTCAGATCGCGCAGAGAATGCCATCCGAGGACCGGCGGGAGCTGGACCGTATTTTCCGTATAGAAAATTATCGTAAATATGGAACTCTGGAAGGGACGTTTCGTATGTTTGATTCCCATGGAGTCCTGCATTATTATGCTTATTATTCTGCCTGTATACGCAGAGATTTTGAGGAGCGCATTCTGATGACGGTGAGAAATGTGGATGACAGACAGGAGCAGCAGCGCAGGGAAGCCGTGCTGGCGAATCTCTGCAGCTGCTACTATTCCATCTATCTATTTGATCTGGAACAGAACACAGAGGAAGCAATCTGGCAGGAGGATATCATCCGGGAGAAAGAGTTCCCAAAAGGCAGAATGGATTTCTACTATGATAAATTTGTACAGAACTATGTCTGTCCGGAAGACCGGGAGAAGATGAAGAAGGCCGGAGACAAGGCGTTTCTTCAGAAGACACTGTCGGAGAAGCATCCGGTCTATGACATTGATTTCCGCAGGATCTATCCGGATGGAACAAAATGGGTGCGCTCCCGTTTTAGTATTGCAGAGATCCGGGACGGAGAAGTAACGAAGGTCGTATTTGCCAATATGGGCATTCATGAGCAGAAGCTTCAGGAGATCAGGGAAGAGGAGCTGAATCGGCAGGCGCTTATGGCAGCATATGAAAAGGCGAAGAATGCGAATGAGGCAAAGAGTAGCTTTCTGGCACAGATGTCACATGACATCAGAACCCCAATGAATGCTATTATGGGAATGACATCTATAGCGTATGGACAGTTGGAGCATCCGGATAAGGTGAAAGACAGCCTAGATAAGATCGGTTCCGCAAGCAGACATCTGCTGGAGCTGATCAATCAGATCCTGGATATGGCTAAGATCGAGAAGGGGAGTCTGGAGCTGGAGGAGGCGCCTTTTATTCTCAGCAGTATGCTGAGTGAGCTTGTATCCATTATGCGTGGGGAAGCGCAGGCAAAGAACCAGGAGATGCGGCTTGAAATATCGGATCTGGTACACGATAGTCTGATCGGGGATGCGGGGAGGCTCCGCCAGGTCCTGATGAACCTGATCAGCAATTCAGTGAAATATACCCCGGAGCACGGGAAAATACATATCACGCTGCGGGAGGTATCCTCGGGGACTCCGGGAGCAGGCAGTTTTGTCTTTACGGTGGAGGATAATGGGATTGGAATGTCCCCGGATTTCGTGGAACGCATCTTTGTTCCCTTTAACCGTGAAGACGATGTGAGGGCACGTAACATACAGGGGACCGGGCTTGGTATGCCGATTGCGCAGGAAATTATAAATGCGATGCGGGGAAATATCCAGGTAGAGAGCCAAAAAGGAAAGGGAAGCCGCTTTGTTGTTACACTTACGCTGAAGACAGCGGAATCGGAAAATGACGCACGGAAAGCTGTCCGGGAGGAAGCCGCCTGGGTTTCTAAAACAGAGGATCAGGTTCCGCCCGGTACGCTGCGGGGACAACGGCTCATGCTGGTGGAAGATAATGAACTGAACATGGAGATTGCCAAAACAATACTGGAAGAATCCGGTATGGCAGTAGACAGCGCAGAAAATGGGGAAAAGGCACTCCAAATGTTCGTGTGTTCGGAACCGGGTACCTACCAGGCGATCCTTATGGATCTGCAGATGCCGGTTATGGATGGATATACGGCGGCCAGAGAGATCAGGAAGAGCCGCCATCCTCAGGCGGCTGGGATCCCGATCATAGCGCTGACAGCCAATGCATTTGCAGAGGATATCGCAAAGGCACAGGCAGCGGGGATGGACGATCATATCCCGAAGCCGATTGATTTCAGCAGGCTTTTCGGGGTACTGGAAAAGTATGTAGGGCGGGAGCAGAATTGATTCGCTGTCAGGGGCTGAGATTGTAATAAGCAAAGAGAAGGAGGGGGAACCATGCTTGCTGATAATCTCATTCATCTATTGGATTCACTGACTGAGACAAGTATCTATGTTATAGAGGAAGAGACACATAAGTTATTATATTTTAATCAGCGGTGCCGGGAGATTGGGCGGGGCAGGGCTGTATTAGGGGCAAGATGCTGCGACGTATGGCCGGAAGTGTGTGCGAATTGCCCGCTCGATGGTCTGGGAGACAGTGGAACGAACCATATTGTCTGTTATGACCCCCTGCTTAAAACAACGGTGGACGCAACCGCAAGCCGGATCCTTTGGGACGGGCACATTCATGCAGTGGTGGTAACGGCAGCGCCGCACCGGCTGAACCTTGAGGACGAACAGGGATTAGAGAAAATCGGGCAGATGTATGTTCAGAGCCTTGTAACAGTCTTCGATGAATGTATCATAGCCAATCTGACGGCAGATTATTATGTCAACTGCCAGAAGCATATGATGTGGGGCCGCATCCCGAGGCAGGGGCATTTTGGTAAGGAAAACAACAGATATGCCAGAGCGGTGATTCATCCCGATGATATGCAGCTTTTCTCTGAGCATTTTTCCAGAGATGCCATGCTGAGGCTTTTCGGGCAGGGAAAAAAGCAGATATCGAAGCGGCTTCGCAGGAAGGTCAGCAACGGAAGCTACCATATGGTGGAGTTTACCGCCGCTAAGATCCAGAAAACAAGAGAAGAAGAATGCTGGTGTGTCCTGGTCTTCCGCGACGTGCAGGACGAATTCCTGATGGAGCAGCAGCGAGGGCTGGAGAACAGCCAGCTTGCGACCGCTGCCCAGATCGCCTATCAGATGCTGATATCGGTCAACCTCACGCAGAATACTTACCACATGCTGCAGTATGATAGAAATACGGTTCAAAAACCGGGGGAGGCCGGCTGTTTTAACGATCTGATTGAGCGGGAGCTCTCCACGGTTCATCCGGACTATCGGGAGGAGTTTTTCGGGAAATTTTCAAGGCAGTCTCTAATCGATGTTTATTCACATGGGAAACGGATTGTGACGATGGAGGTGCCCCATCTCGGGGAGGACGGGGAGTATCACTGGTACTTTACACAGGTCGTGCGGGTGGAGAGCCCATATACCGATGATTTGATCGAAATCACTCTCTCCAGAAATATTGATGAGGAACGCCGGGTGCAGAGAGAGACGCTGGAAAAGGAGCGGAGGGCCAAACAGCTGCTGGAAGATGCACTTCAGAAGGTTGAGAAGGCCAGTCAGGCCAAGAGCGATTTCCTCTCCAGGATGAGCCATGATATACGCACACCGATGAATGCGATTCTTGGTATGACCGAACTGGCCCGGCTTCATCCAGGCGAGGAGGAAAAACTGCAGGATTATCTGGAAAAGATAGACACCTCGGGGCAGCATCTGCTCAGTCTGATTAACGAGGTTCTGGACGTAAGCAAGATTGAGAGCGGTGCGGCTCAGCTGGAAGAGCATCCGTTCGATCTGCGGTCTCTGATGGAGGAGGCGGCGGAGATGATCCGCCTTTCACTGCAGCGCAGGCAGCAGGAGTTTGAACTTTGGATCGACCCGGAGCTGCATTCACAGGTGATCGGTGATGCAAGAAGAATCAAGCAGGTGCTGGTCAACATCCTTGAGAATGCGTCTAAATATACCAATAAGGGGAAGAAGATAACATTTTCTCTGGAAGAGCTAAAAAAACAAGAGCAGCAGGCAGGTACCTATCGTTTTACAATAGAAGATGCTGGTGTTGGGATGAAACCTGAGTATCTGCAGCATATTTTTGAACCATTCAGCAGGGCCGATGACAGCCGGACCAGTAAGGTTCCCGGAACCGGACTTGGTATGACGATTGTGAAGAGCCTGGTCGATATGATGAATGGTGATATCCAGGTGGAGAGCGAGTATGGGAAGGGTTCCCGCTTTGTCATTTCCCTATGCCTGAGTAAATGTGATGTTCCCGCAGCCGCCTTACAGGAAGAGCAGCCCCAATCCGAAGAATCATTTGCAGGCCTGCGGGTTTTGCTGGTGGAAGATAATGAGCTTAATATGCAGATTGCGGCAGAGATGCTGGCGGCTCTGGGCGTGCAGGTAGAGATGGCTGAGGATGGGAAGCAGGCTGTAGACGCCGTGCTTACAAAGCCCCCATTCTACTATGATTTGGTTTTTATGGATATTCAGATGCCGGTATTGAATGGTTACGATGCGGCCCGCAGAATACGGAGTTCAGGAAAAGAATGTATTGACGAACTGCCGATTATTGCAATGACGGCTAATGCATATGCAGAAGATGTAAAGCAGGCACAGATGGCAGGAATGAGCGGTCATATCGCTAAGCCTATTTCCATAGAACATCTAAGGAATGCACTCGCCAGCTGTCTGGCCTGGCGGCAGAAAAACAGCAGGGTGTGAGAACAGAAAAAGATAAGAGTGGAGCGTAAAAGAATGATCAAAGGAGGAGAACGTATATGTGGGGAGGAATCATTACACAGAAGATTGCAGCAACCCATGCAGAAACAGGAAAACAATAACATTTTGCATGGGAGGAATATATAGTGAAAGAAAATAAATATGAAGATAAAATATTTTTTGAAAAATACAGCGAAATGAGCCGTTCAAAGGACGGCCTGAAGGGCGCAGGCGAATGGTCCGAGCTGCAAAAAGTACTGCCGGATTTCCGTGGAAAGCGGGTACTGGATCTGGGATGCGGCTACGGCTGGCACTGCAGCTATGCCGCACAAAATGGGGCAGAGTCCGTACTGGGCATCGATATCTCAGAAAGAATGCTGGCGGCAGCGCAGGATAAAAACGGCCATAAGAGTATAGAATACCGCATGTGTGCCATGGAAGACCTGGAATTTCCGGACGATACATTTGATGTTGTATTGAGCTCCCTGGCATTTCATTATGTGAAAGATTTCGAGGGGATCGTACGTAAGATCAGCCGATGGACGGTACCGGGAGGGAACTTTGTGTTCTCCGCGGAGCATCCGGTTTTTACAGCCTCTGGTTCACAGGACTGGTATTACGATGCCGCGGGGAATATCCTGCACTTCCCTGTCGATAACTATTATTACGAGGGGGAAAGAGAAGCAGTATTCCTGGGGGAACGGGTGATAAAATACCACAGGACGCTTACTACATATTTGAATACACTTCTAATAAATGGATTTGAGTTGAGAAATATTATAGAACCACAGCCGCCGGAAGAGATGATGGGGATACCGGGGATGAAAGATGAGATGCGCAGGCCTATGATGGTGATTGTGTCAGCGTTCCTGAGAGAGTGCTCCAAATGCCCTTGAAGCAATATGGTAAAACGGGTATAGAGGTGTCCGGATGCGGTGTAAGACAGCTAGCTGGAATAGAAGTAAAAAATAAGGAAAAACGGGGGGCCCGTTTTTCCTTATTTTTTACTTTATTCCAGCTAACCGCCCCGCGATGCATCCAGTCACCCCATATTCGTTTTACCAGATTGCGTTAATGGCGTGTTCCCTCCGCTATATATTCTTTCAGACCTGAAAGTTCTAATGGTTTGCTGTAGTAGTAGCCCTGGTAGAGGTCGCATCCCAAGGCTAGGAGGAGGTCCCTTTGTTCTTTGGTTTCTACGAATTCAGCTACAATCCGGAGTCCGAGTCCTCCGGCCATATGGATGATGCTGGAGATGATTTCTTTGGAGCGCTCGTTGGTCTGGATCTGGGATACGAGCTGGCCGTCCAGTTTTACCTCGCTGAATATTCCTTCCTGCAGGTAGAGGATGGAGTTGTGGCCCATGCCGAAATCGTCCAGACTGAACTGGATTCCGTAGTTTTGGAGAATTTTTACATCCTGGCTGAGTGTTTCGGATACGCGCATCGCCGCACGTTCAGTTACCTCGAGTACCAGGTGGACAGTTTTTAAATGATAGCCTGTATAATTTCGTTTACCTTTTCAAAAAATTTCTCTTCCTCCATCTGCTTTGACGAAATATTGTAGGATAGGAAAATCTCTTTTTCTGTATATTTCTGGATCTCCAGGGCGTCTTTGCATGCCCGGTTCAGGAGATAATAACTCAGTTCATTTAGAATGCCGCTCTCGTATGCCAGGCCGATGATGACCGGCGGGGCGATGTATCCTGCTACCGGATGTTTCCAGCGGAGCAGGGCTTCGACTCCATGGACCTTTTCCTGTGCGGTCAGCTGAGGCTGGTAGAACAGGTCGATCTGGCTGCGGCGCAGAGCATTGCTCAAATCCATGGCAAGCGTCTTGGCGTAATAGTTGTCAGAATAGTCGTGGCTCAGGAACAGGGGGATGCTGCCGCTCTTTTCGCCGGCTGCCATATCCTCACTCATGCGGCGGACCGCCTGTTGGAAGTCCTGGGTCTCCCTTTTCTCGCTGCGCCTGATAAAGGGGATATAGATCAGGACGCCGAGGGCTACATTAAAAAGCTGCAGTATACTCCCCGCGATGGAACCTGTGGCCTCATAACCACTTAGGAAGAGCGGGATGGTCCATTCCACGGACTGTGTTACAACGGGGACCAGGCCAAACCAGGTAGCCAGGGTGCTGGTAAGCGTCAGCACTACCGGTGTCAGGAGGAAAGGAACTGCCATCGTAAAGTTAAAGATGATAGGAAACCCAAATACAGCGATTTCGCTGATGTTGAACAAAACGGAGGGCAGCGCCACATGTGCAATCTTCCTGTGATGGCTCTTGCGTGACGCAATGCACAGCGCCAGAACAAAGCTCAGGGCACAACCGCAGCCGCCCAGAAATACAAAGGTGTCCAGAAACGTCTTGGAAAAGATCTCAGTCGGAGCCATTCCCGCGGTCAGCAGCGTTTGATTGATTGCTATTTTATCTTCAAATAAAGTCTGGGACACTGCTTCCAGTGTGTTCGTGCCGTGGATACCGAAAAACCAAAGTGTATGAGTAATAATAACATATAGAAGGATACCAAATATATTACCGCTGATCCCCCGAAAGATCTGCAGGAATATATAGGAGCCAAAGTTTGTAATATTGCTGCTGCCCCAGGCAGAACGAAGCAGATAACCAACCACGGTGAAGACTAAAACAATTAATATGGCAGGGACAAGGCTCTGGATCGTCAGGTTAAACAGATATTCGGCGCCTGTTGTATGGAGACGCTCCAGCCGGCTGCCCAGTTCCAGGATCTTTCGGAACAGCACACAGGATAACAGGGTAATACACATAGCCGTAAATACCCATTCCGCGCTGAATATGTAATCGTCCTGGCTTTGGATTCCTCCACAGAAAGCCAGATAAGAGCAGATGGATATGATGGGATAAAGGATAAAGCGGTCCGGTTCCGCCAAAAGTCCGTAAGACAGGCTGATCGTGATGCACAGCACCATGGCAAGGGATCCCAGAGTAACGGTGTAAACCGTATCCAGAAGCGTTGCTGCGCCCCCATTCTGCCAGGTCTCCAGAAAAAACTGATATCTGTCATTTGGAAAATTTCTGAACAGCAGCGAAAAGGAGCCCATAATCAGAAACGGGATGGCAAGCGTCAACCCGTTCCTGACAGCCCTGGCCAGAAATGAATTATGAAAATGCGTAGAGAGAGTATGAGGATTCATGATTACTCCTTATCCGCTATCAGCTGTACCAATAGTCTAAATGGAAGATACGTACTTTTATCTATTATACACGCTAACAGAAGAGATGTCATTGATAACTTTTAATATCCATATTGTGGAAAACATCTTGTGCCCTATACAAAGTTCACAATAAGTATTGACAAAGAATTAATGGCTTGTTAATATTAACTAAAATACATCAGTGATATATCACTGATACATCGTTAGAATATGACAGGAGAAAGGAGGCTGGAGATGGCAAAGAAACAGTCTATGACAGAAAGGGTGCTGAATGAGCTTCGGAATGATATTATCAACTGGAACTACAATGAGAACGATATGATTACCGAGGCCGAGATCTCCCAGAAATTTGGAGTCAGCAAGACCCCGTCCAGGGAAGCGCTGAATTACCTGTGTATGGAAGGATTTCTGGAGAAGATTCCGAACAAAGGCTACCTTGTCAAAGGCATTTCCGTCATGGAACTGCAGAGTCTGTTTCAGTACAGAGGCATCTTAGAAAAGGCCTGTGCGGAAATGGCGATCCAGTATGCAACAGCCGATGAACTCAAGTTTTTACAGGAACTGACTGAGGAGCACGTGAAGAAGGCGGAGGGCAGTACTTATCAGGAATACAGCGAGATGAATATGGATTTTCATATGTCCGTTGCATATTTGTCCCGCAACAGGTATTTGGTGTCTGCATTGGAGAATGTGCTCAACAACCTTCGAAGGGTCTTTGTCCGGGAATGGAAGAGCTCCGGCGCCAAGGCGCTTCTGGAGGCACACATGGAGCTGGTGGAGGTGCTGATCAAACGGGATGTGGAGCAGGCAAAGCAGTATGTGGCAAGAGAGCTGGAAGGTGCGGAATACCGTATTTACTTTCGGGATACAAGAGGTTACTGAGAACAGGTAAAAGAGGTGATGAAGATGAAACAGATCAAAGTATTGCTGTGGTTTGATGTTGAAGACTATCTGACGGCGGAATCGGACGATGCATTTTATGATATCCTCCGGATTCTGGATGAGTATGGAGTGCGTGCGACACTGAAGTTCTGTACAAAAAAGGTGGAACTTTTACAGAAAAAGGGGCGTACCGATATTCTTGAGAAGTTAAAGCGGCATGAGCTCTGCTTCCATACAACGGAGCACAGTATTCACCCGCTGCCCACGGAATACCTGGAACATTACGGGTTCCGGGAGGGGACGGAAGAATTCTTCCGGAGGGAATATCCGGGCTTTTTGAAGCTGGCGGAGCTTACCGGACAGCATCTGATGAGCTACGGCCATCCGGGCGTGGCATGGGCGCCGCAGGCATTTGCAGCATCCAGAAGGATGGGAGTACCTACTTATATGGACGCACATCCGATCATGGACGTGAATGGCGGGATATTCTGGTATGCGGGCCTGTACTGTATGACTGGGCTTGTGAATCTGATCCACTCCAGGCATGAGCCAAATCAGCTGGAGCACATGATCCGGGCTTTTGATGAAATGGATATGCGTGGGGAGGACGTTGTATTCCTGAGTATTTATGATCATCCGACAGAGTTAGTGGCGGAAGAGTTCTGGGATGAAGTGAATTTTGCCGGAGGGGTAAACCCCGTAAGTTGCCGGCCGTCACCGCTTCGCAGCCAGAAGGCATATGAAGATAACCTGGAGGCGCTCCGGGGATTTCTGAAATATACGGGGGAGAAGGAGAATGTAGAATACATAACGGCCACAGAGGCCATGCGCTATGAAAAGCAGAGGCTGGTTCCCTTGCAGGTATCAGATCTGAAGGAATATGCAGAGGGATTTGACGGCGGAATTACGTATCATTCCCTAAAGGGCGGTATGCTTGCACCGTCTGAACTGCTGACTTTGCTTGCAAAGGCAGTGACAGGCAGAATGCTTGTTCCGGAACTTTTGTACGGACCGGAGAAGGAAGAGCGGTCTATTGTTCACGCAGCAACCGTCAGCGCGCAGGAACTTGCGGAGGCAGTCTTAACGGAACGGGACTACGTGATGGGATATCCCCAGTTAAAACCGTTGTATCGGGTGGGCGATGATTTCCTGAATCCGGCAGATCTCTTCTGCACATTGGCGAAAGCGCTTCGGGAAGGCACGGATACCGTGGAGGTGCAGACGGGACGATTGGCGGCAGCCGACCATGTGGATGAGTCATATCAGTTCGGCGGAAACTGGATCGTATGGGCGGAAGACTTTGATGCTCCGCATATTGTTGAGCAGACGAAACTGCAATGCTGGACTTTAAAGCCGGCTGTAGTATAGAGGAAGAAGAGAGGAGGTATTAATATGGATTCCGCAGGAAATCTGCAGATTGCAGATGTCATGATGGCTAAAAGACGGATACAGGATTATGCAAGAGTAACGCCGCTGATCCGGGCGGAAGGACTGGAGAAACTTTTTGGAGGTGCTGAAGTCTGGCTAAAGCTGGAAAACCTGCAGCATACAGGATCTTTTAAAGTGCGGGGGGTTGCCAACAAGATGCTCAGCATGACGGAAGACGAGAGAAAACGAGGGGTCACAGCAGCTTCCAGCGGGAATCATGCGCAGGCTGTAAGTTATATGGCCAGAATGCTGGGAACCAAAGCGGTGATTGTGATGCCTGAAAATGCCCCAAGGACAAAGGTTGCGGGGGCAAAAGGGTATGGGGCTGAGGTGGTGCTCTGCGGATTTACCGGAGAAGACCGGGACCGGAAGTGTGAGGAGCTGATCCGGGATTACGGATACTGCCTGGTGCATTCCCATATAGATCCCTATGTCATTGCCGGACATGGGACGGCGGCTGTTGAGGCATGGGAACAGTGCGGCGGTTTTGACGAAATTGTGGTGCCGTGCGGAGCAGGAAGCCTGACGGCCGGTGCAGCATTTGCAATAAAGCAGATAGATTCGGGGGTCTGTGTGACAGCGGTGGAACCGGAACAGGTTCCCAGATTTACAGAAAGCCTCCGTGCGGGACATCCGGTTACGGTAGAGATGGGAACGACCATTGCAGACGGTCTGCGGGTAAGCAAGGCGGAAGAGATTAATTACCGGCTGATCCGGGATCATGTGGACCACCTTCTGACCATAGATGAGGATCATATCTCACGTGCAATGAAAGAAGTGGCTCTTTTGGGCAAGATTACTGCGGAGCCTTCGGCATGTGTCGGTATAGCGGCGGCAATGACCGGCAGAATTGATACCAGGCCGGGCAGAAAAATATGTTTTGTCATTACCGGAGGCAATATAGATGCTTCGATGCTGCAGCAGGCACTGGCAATTGCGTAGAACAGGTGCCCGTGAATATCAGGAAAGGTGTAATTAGGTTATGAAGAAGGTATTGTTATTGACCACGGGAGGTACGATCGCGGCCAGACAGGGAAAGCAGGGACTTACCCCGGATATTAAATGCGGGGATATTCTGGATATGCTTCCCGAATTAAAACAGCATTTTCTGATAGAAAGCAAGGATATACTGAATTTGGACAGTTCCAATATTCAGCCGGAAGAATGGCAGTACATCGCAAGAATTGTGGCGGAGAGGCTTCCGGATTTTGACGGAGTCATTATTACACATGGAACCGATACAATGGCTTATACGGCTTCCGCTTTAAGCTATATGCTTCAGAACCTGAATAAACCGGTGGTATTCACCGGTGCGCAGATTCCGATTGAGCAGATGTTCACAGATGCAAAACGGAACCTGCAGACGGCGTTTGCCGCGGTGGACGCGGGGATCCCAAGGGTTATGATTGCATTTGACGACAAGATCATCAATGGATGCAGGGGCGTGAAGGTTCGGACCCTTGGATTTAATGCATTTGAGAGCATTTCGGCGCCCTACCTGGGCGAGGTGTATGCGGACGGCGTACACCTGTATGATAAACTGGATATCAGCGGCAGAGAAGGAAAGGATTTCTGCCTGAAAGAAAATCTTTGCCCGGATGTCTTTTTACTGAAGCTGATTCCGGGAACCAACCCGGATATATTTGACAGGTTGCTGGAAATGAAATACCGGGGAATTATTATAGAAGCATTCGGTGCAGGCGGGACACATTTTGAAAGAAGAAACCTGGTCCCTAAACTGGAGAAACTTATCCACAGCGGGATTTCTGTAGTTGCGAGGAGCCAGTGTTTATACGAGAAGAGTGATTTCTCTCTTTATGAAGTTGGGAGAAAGCTTTTGGATTGCGGGGTGATACAGGGAAGAGATATGACGACGGAGGCAATAGTTACAAAACTGATGTGGGCCTTGGGCCAGACAGAAGACAGCAGCAAAGTGAGGGAGATATTCAATACGGATTATGCCGGCGAGGTTACGCTGGGATACGGTAAATAGCCCGGGAATGAGGGTAAGATTAAGGAGGTATTTATGCAGGAGAAAGTAAAAAACATAGCACCGGAGGAAACAGTTGACGAAGAATTCATGCTGGAAGCCGTTCCTATGAAAAAACGCCGTTCTACCTACAGCCAGGTCATGGTATGGGTAGGGTTTGGCTATGTGGCAACAGGCCTGTTTGTCGGCGGTACGCTGGCAGGCTACGGCGGTGCTCCGGGACTGAACCCCGGGGAGGCAATTCTGGCGATAATCCTGGGGATGGGGGCATTATTCGTAATGACTTCCCTGCTGGGAGTAGCGGCACAGAGGACGGGACTCAATCTGGCGTTAATTTCCAGATACTCATATGGAAGCAAGGGATTTATCATACCAATGGCAATGATGGCACTTATGACATTCGGCTGGTTTTCCAGTATCGTAGGTATGGTAGCCGATATCTGGGGCGGCCTGATCGGCAATCCATCCGGCATTATTGTATTCAGCCCGGCGGCATGGGGATACCAAGCGGTACCGGATATTACGCTGGAAGTCCTGATTGCGGTTGTTGTATGGGGTGTTGTATTTACATACAGTGCGGTGAAAGGGATCAGTGCAATCGAAAAAGTTGCCAAATTTGCATGTCCGATTATTCTGGTAGTTGCCATTGTAGTAGGCGTGGGGATGATGAGAGAAGGCGGCGGCTTTGGAAGTTTTATGGATAAAGCAAACCATCTCGGAGGCCTGGGGCTTGGGACTGGTATCACGGCGGTTGTAGGAAGTTGGATTGCCGGCGCAGTTATGGGCGTGGATATGTTCCGTTTTAACAAGAGCGTTAAGGCGGTGTGGCTGTGTGCTGCATCCTGCTTTATTTTCACCAATCCGCTGCTTAACATTGTAGGTTATATCGGAAGTGTAAGCGTAGGACAGTATAACTATGTGGCATGGATGATGGGACTGAATGTGGTATTTGCATTTATCGGTGTATTCGCATGGACCACGTCTCTGTGGACAACTGATAACAGCGAGCTGTACTGTAACTCCCTTTATACAGGGCCGATCCTGGATGCTGTTGGCATTAAGGCAAACAGAAAAGTGCTGGTTGCGATCTGCGGTATCCTTGGAACCATATTAGGGGCAATCGGATTTTACCAGATATTCTTTGCGAACTTCATTAATACATTGGGAGCAATGGCTCCGCCGCTGTGTGCACCGATCCTGGCTGACTACTATCTGATCGGGCATAAAAAGTATGACCACAAACTTCTCCATAAACAGCCGAAATGGCGCTGGGCAGGAATCGTTTCTTTTATCGTGGGCGCTGCACTGGGATATATCTTCCAGTACGTTACAACATTGCCGTACAACCTGCCGGCAGGTCTGTTTGCAATGATCGTATCGCTGTTTGTATACTATATCATCTATCGTTTTACACCGGATAAGAAGGAAGACGAGAAATTAATGGAGACTTTGTAGTATTGCTGCAAAAGCAAGGTATACCCAAAGGGCGCCCCGTAATGCATGCCCCGCGGGCGGTTTTTTAAGCAAGCTGAAAAAAATAAGGTATAATGGAATTAGCAGATCAAAAAAAGAAAGGGGTTTTAAAATGAAAAAAGTATTTTTAAATGAATTCAGCGCTCTGGAGGTGCAGGAATTACTGAAAAATGCAGACCAGGTAACAGCGATCACCTGTTTCGGATCCTGCGAGAGCCACGGCTGGCACTGCTGTCTGGGACCGGATTATTTTGTCCCCACAGAGGTGGCAAAAAGAGTGGCGGAAAAGCTGGATAATGTCATTGTAGTTCCATGCGTTCCATTTGGAACATCCATCCATTACAACCAGTATCCAATGTCAGTCACCCTTCGTTATGATACAGAAATCGCAATCGCAGAGGACATATTTGAGAGTTTGATCAACAACGGAATCAAACATATCTATATCCTGAACGGGCATGACGGAAATATACCGGCGCTTGAGATTGCGGCGCATAACGTAAAGAACCGCCATAAAGACGCCAAATTCCTCTATCTGCCTGACTGGTGGACCAAGGTAGGCCCGATCATGGGAGACCGCTTCGAAGTATGGAACGGCCTGGGCCACGGCGGAGAGGGCGAGACATCCATCATGATGGCTGTACGTCCTGAACTGGTGAACCTGGAGCATGCCAAGAGCCAGGTACCGGAGAAGGTGATCGAGATCAACGAGACAACGGGCATCATCTGGGATATTAAAGAGATCACAGAGACCGGAGCTACGGGAGATCCGACCAAGGCAAGCATCGAAAAAGGGAATCAGATGCTGGATATCCTTGTTGGACTTGTGGCCGATGCGATTGAAGAAATGAATAAAAACGGGTGGACTTACTAGATCGAAGAAGCAGCATGAAAATAAGCACTGGAATGCAAGTCATTCCGGTGCTTATTTTATACTCCTAAGGCTTTCTGAAACTTACGAATTGAAAAATGATAGCAGGGACTGTTTACACTGCTACATGTTCCGGTATTCGTTCGGGGACAGACCGGTAGAATTTTTAAAGCTTCTGCTGAAATAATGCTGATCAGAGAACCCGAGCATTTCACTGATTTCCCGGATGGAGAGCTCGGGGTTCAACAAAAGTTCTTTTGCATCCTCGATTCTCAGCGAATTGATTAATTTCAAAGGGGACTGCCCCTTTTGCTTTTTAAATATTCTGGTCAGATAGGAGTGGTTAAAATGATATTTATCAGCCAGATCAGTTAGATTCAGATTTTCCCGGTAATGGAGGCGGATATATGCATCAAGTTCCTCTATCGTAACCTCTATATCAGTAGGAATCGCTGAGGTTAAGGCGATCCAGTGTGCAAGTTCTGAAGCGATCATTTCACCGGAAGCAAGCAGATCATTTTGTGTTTCCAATATATCAAAGACATGCAGGTACATCTTTTCATAGTCGTGATCCGAGATATATAAGTCCTGCTGCAGCATGTTTAATAACTGCATCAGTACCTTTTCCACCCAGGTCTGGGGATAGGGATGCTCCTTCCATTCTTCAAACAACTGCATCAGTGCGGTTTTGAAACCGGCAGTGTTATTGGATGAAATCATGGTATGCATGTAGCTGACAGAAACCTTTGAAAGAATTGCGGGGGGAAGGATAGGATCCTCTGCCGGCAAAGCTATTAAGGAAGACTTTCCAATTACAAGGGAAGAGAGCATACGGTTTCTCAATGACTGGAGAGACTGATTCAGCAGCGGGAATGTTACGTAATTCCTGTCATAGACAAGATTAACGGTGGACGTATGCAGGGATTGCTGTATATATTGGAAAATCAGCGGTGCAGTGCATTCCGGAGGCCCGGATAACTCCGCCGTAACCAGTAAGAATATATTCTTGTTTTCAAATGGAAATATCCAGTATCCCGAGCATGAAAATTCCGCATCATTGACCAGCGAATCCCAGGAAAAACGGGGCAGTGAATCCGGCATACCGGAACAGATGGCGGATTCAGAAAAGTGTTTGTGTTTCTGGCTGCGCAGATAGAGATTATCCAGGCAGACTAAAAATAAGGAAAAAGAAGTCTGACCGAGTGTCCTGCTTAACTTAACCAATTCGGGCGGGAATTCTTCGGCGTTCAGCTGGTGCCGCAAGGTGCGGTATATATCCGCCTTCTTTTTTCCCATAATAGCATCCCTGAGTGAAAACAAAATATTTTTCAGCTGCTCCGGCTGCAGCGGTTTTAAAAGATAATCCTTTACGCGATAGGTCAGCACTGTGCGGGCATACTCAAAATCATCGTAACCACTGACGATAACCGTTGAAATATCGGGATAATCTTCATACAGAATCCGGGCCAGTTCCAGGCCGTCCATAATGGGCATCCTGATGTCTGTAAAAACAATATCGGGGGGATTGTCCCGGATGATTTCCAGCGCTTCTTTTCCATTATAAGCCTCCCCAATAATCTGAAAATCGGGGGATACTGCGGATATTTTCTTCTGGATGTTTTTTAAAAGAAGGTTTTCATCCTCTACGACTAAAACCTTAATCGGATAATTTTTCATCATTCTTATCTCCTATGTTTTGTGTCAGGGGACCGCCGATGGTAACACACGCCCCGTTTCCGGGAAGGTTATCTAAACTGAAAATGAGGTCCTGCTTATATTTTAAAAAGAGCCTCATATAAAGGTTCAAAATCCCCATGCCATTTATGGAAAGCTCGGGAAGCGGCTTCTTCCAGTCGATTTCCAAAACCTTCTTATGAAAAGAATCCAGAAAATCGGGCGGAAAACCGGAACCGTTGTCCTTAACCTGTATGACCCAGCAGGAGTCCTTAATATATCCGGTTATATGTATCACCCAGGGAGGATCCACATTCAGTGCGTATTTGATACAATTTTCAACCAGCGGCTGAATGAGCAGCCGGGGAACCTTGATTGGTGAAAGGGAATCATCCATATTGATATGAAACTGGATTCTTTCACCATATTTTACCTTGATCAAATATATATAGGAACGAAGATGTTCCAGCTCCTGCCAGAGCGCCACGTCCATTGAAGAGTTGGATGACATATAGCGCAGAAGAACAGACAGTGAATCACACATTTTAACCGCCTGCTCATTTTCCCCATCTTCGGCCAGAATACTGATAGAAGCCAGAGTATTATATAGAAAATGCGGATTCATCTGTGACTGCAGTGCCAGCATCTTGGCGTCGGCAGCCATGGTATGGGCAGAAATGGCATCCTGCAGCGAGTCCTGCAGATTCTGCTGCATCTGTTCAAAGGAGCGGTACAGAGAATCCAGTTCCTTGAAGGTACTTTTATAATCCGGCAGTTCGTATGAGCTTAAGTTGTCAAAGGTAAGAGCATGCGCCGTTTGCTCCAGCTTCTTCAGCGGGATGGTCATCTTATTGGCAATCTGCCAGGTGATAAACAGGAGCAGGATTAATAATAGGAAGGATGCAGTAATCAAAAGCGTCCGGAATTGATAGAATGAAGCGAAAATCTTTGATTCTTCTGCAGTGACAAACACGGTCCAGTTCGTAAAGTCGGAAGCATGGCACGCGAACAGGGTGGAAGCGTTATCCCGGGTTTGGTAAATCGTGGACTGGGGGGCGGACTCCGGTGACCTTGCGAGCTCCAGCATACGTTTTTTCAGGTTCTGAGGGGGTCTGGCCTCATAAGGATATACCAGTGTCCCACCGCTGTCATAAACGTATATATGTTTGATTTCCTTTTGGTTGTGAAGCGCGTTCTTTATCTTTTTATCTAAATAAGAATACTCCAGCTGCAATTCCAGAACTGCAGTCTGATTCATGGTATCATCCGGGGAAAAAGCGCGGCAGAGAGATACGACCGGGGTCTCGGAGCTGTTAAGCTCGGGAATATGAGGCGGTAGGATCTTTTTCTTGCCATAAGCTAAAAGGGTTGGGTTAAACCAGGAGATCTCGTGAAAACTTTCCGGATCCCGGATGGAAAAAATACTGTTATTGCCTACATAGATATAATGTCCTTCGATGTCTGCAATGTTGAGGCTCATATGGTTGAAAGAAAGCTTAATAATATCAAAAAGCGTGGTGGAAAATGCCAGCTTATTATTATAGGAATCGATATCATGGGAATATAGATCCCGGACAAGATAGGAGTGGAGTGGATCAGAGCTGACAATACGTTTGGAAAGCTCATCAATCTGCTCCATCTGTGCATCCAGGAGTGTGGAGATATTATCACAGTCGGCCTGGAGCTCGCTGGTTGCATTCTTTTGGAGTGTGTTGCCCAAAATAATATAAAGAATAACCATAAAAATCACAATAATTGGGAAAATCAATGCAGCGTATCTAAAAAAAAGTTTAGAGTGTAGAGATTTCATTTATTGCACCTCGTTTCACAATTAGAGTACTCAAATATTACTTATAAAAATTATAGAGGAACTAATGAGAAAAATCAATAGAGCCGGAAAGCTGGTACAAAATGTGCACAACATCAGGTAGATTTTTTCTAAAGCTTTATTTGAGAAAGACGATATAATAGCATTATAAGGTTTACAGGAAAAAGGAGGAAGGATATGAGAAACAAAAAGTTAGTAAAAATGACAGCTATGGCGGCCACCGCGGCAATGATGATGACGCTTGCGGCAGGATGTGGGAATTCGGGTTCTGATACATCGGACAAGAAAGAAGACGCCACGGCATCAAAAGGCGGATCAACAATCACAATCGCGGCGTCCGCAGGATGGGTAAAGGACATTGATAAAGAACTGGCGGCAAAGTATGAGGAGGAATCAGGCAATACGATTGAGTGGCAGGTCAGCCCGGACGATCAGTATGAGAATGTACTGAACTCCAAATTATCGGTAGGGGAAGGCGCGGATATCTTTTACATACGTTCCGGAGTAACGATCAACAAATACCAGCCGGAGAAATACATGATGGATATGTCGGATCAGGAATGGGCGTCCCGTTACACCGACTGGGCAAAGGAAGGCGTATCGAACGACGGAAAAATAGTACAGTTCCAGACATGGAGCGTAGACGGCTGGGGAATCCTGTATAACAAGGACATTTTTAAAGAAGCCGGCATTACAGAAGTTCCAAAAGACTATGAGAGCTTTAAAGCGGCATGCGACAAAGTCCTGGCAGCAGGCAAAACTCCAATTTATGAGCCGGGCGCAGCACAGTGGCATCTGGGAACCTGGCTGGGCGGAATGACAACCCAGGAAGAGGCAGAGAACGAAGGATTTTATGCAGGCCTGAATGATAACAGTGAAGTCTTTGCAGGAAAAGAAGGACTGGCAAAATCACTGGATCAGATGGTTGAACTGGAAAAAGCCGGATACTTCGGCAAAGACTTTATGGCAAACACCTGGGAAGACATGGTAGCCAAGATGGCATCCGGCGACTATGCAATGGGCGTTGTATACACCACATTCCCGGCAGAGGTCGAGGCAGTGAATCCGGAAATGACACAGGATACCTGGGGCATGTTCCCGATTCCGTTGAATGACAACAAAGAATTCGGCGTATCCGCAGGCGGAATTGGACGTTGTGTAAATAAGGATACAAAAGTAGCGGACGCTGTTATGGACTATTTCGAATTCTTATCACAGCCGGAGAACCTGACCGCATATTATGATGCACGAAAAGACCTTGGACCATGTTCCTTCACCGATATCCCGGGTAATGTGCCGGCGGCATACGAAGACGTTATAAACAATGCATCAGGCACAGGATTTACGGCGGAAGACGGTGTTTTATACTGGGACAACGCACAGGTTGGAAACTTAATGCAGGGCATGTTCCTGGGCAACTCCAGTGCAGAGGATGTACTCAAAG
Organism: Faecalicatena contorta; assembly: GCF_001404335.1. Taxonomy (GTDB): domain Bacteria; phylum Bacillota; class Clostridia; order Lachnospirales; family Lachnospiraceae; genus Faecalicatena; species Faecalicatena contortus_B. The sequence continues at coordinate 34,455 of NZ_CYZU01000006.1, read as the reverse complement.
GGATTGATGACCTCAGACAGCCGAGTTTTGGCAAATAGGGAATAAGTTATACCCAAAGGGCACCCCGTAACGCATGCCCTTCGGGCGGTTCTGCAGCAAAGCTGCAGAACAATGTATGGCTGGGAGAATGGCTTTTGTCGGCCATTCTCCTTTTTTATGACATAGGAATTCCTCCGGGAGGATGCACACGCCGCGATAAGATATATAGCCGCAAAGCGGCATCGCGGCGGCACCAAAGTGTGCAAGCCCCTCATGAGTGAGAGGGTGGGGCGTTGAGGTGGGCTTGCCCACTTTGTTATACAAAAAATACTTAAAAAGTTAGAGGCGAAATATGTATAAGAAAAAATTATATGGGATGAGGTTCATACTGCCTGCATTTATTTTATATACAGTTTTGTATATTATCCCAACCATTGCAGGAATGGTAATCTCAATGACAGACTGGAATGTAACACGTCCGGATATACAGTTTATCGGTCTGCAGAATTTTGTGGACATCTTTACATCAAAGGGCGGGAATTATCTGGCAAGCATAGGACACACGTTTGAGTTTACGGTAGTTACCGTCATTTTAAAAACACTTTTGGGCTTAGGCCTGGCGCTTTTGCTGAACAAGGGCCTGAAGAGCCGGAATCTGTTTCGGACGATATTCTTTCTGCCCTATGCGCTGGCTCCGCTGATTATAGGTATTACATTTGTATCAGTTCTCAAGCCCAACGGACCGCTGAACATTATTCTGGAATCCCTGGGGATGTCTGGGCTGACGCATTCCTGGCTGACGGAGAGCGCCACTGCCATGGGCTCCACGATGATGGTAGAGGTGTGGCGGATGGCAGGCTGGAATATGATGATTCTCCTGGCGGGCCTGCAGATGATACCGGAAGAGTATTACGAGGCAGCATCCATAGACGGCGCCGGGGCATGGAAAAAGTTTACAAAGATCACGCTGCCGTTTCTGCGTCCGTCATTGATGACAGTGACCGTATTAAATACAATCCACGGCCTGCGGGTATTTGACATCATCTACTCATTGACAGGCGGAGGACCGGGCGGCCTGACGGAGGTCATTAACACGCAGGTATTCAAAGAATTCGGCATGGGCCGTTATGGAATGGCGAATGCGCTGAATGTCGTCATATTCCTGATGACAGTCATCATAGCGGTAGGGCTCCAGAGAGCGCTGAGCGGAAAGGGGAAAAATGAATAAAAACAAAACATATAAAAACCTGAGAAAATTACTGAAGTTTCTGTTTATTGCCGCCAGCAGCTGCATCATACTTGTGCCGATCTATTTTATTGTGGTGAATTCCCTGAAAACAGTGGAAGAGTCCAGGATGCTGAGTTTCAGTCTGCCAGAAGTTTTCCAGTGGGGGAACTACCTCGAGGTAATCAAAGCAGGATCCCTGGTGCGGGCTTTTGGCAACAGCATGCTGATGGCAGGTGTGTCTACGGTGATCGCTGTTCTGGTCTCTTCTATGGCGGCCTATGCCTTGAGCCGACGGCGTTCAAAGGCGCATAACAGGGTTTATCTGTACTTCTTTATGGGGCTGATCGCACCCGTGAATTATGTTACCACACTGTTCACCTTAAAGTTTCTGCATCTGCAGAATACATATCTGGGGATTATCCTGGAATTTGCGACCCTGGGAATTCCATTCCTGGTGTTCCTGTACTATGGATTTTTCGATAATATCCCCCGGGAACTGGATGAAGCGGCTGTCATAGATGGATGTACCCCGTTTCAGTTATTTTTCAAGGTCATCTTTCCGCTGCTGAAGCCGGCAACCATAACGGGGATCGTTCTGAATTTTCTGGGTGCATGGAATGACTTTGTCACACCGCTGTATCTCCTCAGTGATAATAAAAAACTGGGAATGACAAACTCAATCTATAATTTCTTTGGCGAGCATTTCAATGACTGGAATATGGTATTTGCGGACATTATCCTGACAATCGCGCCGATCTTAATCATCTATATCTGCGGACAGAAGTACATTGTCAGCGGAACGGCCGGCGCGGTTAAGGGGTAAGCAAGCCCCAAAATAAAAATGCGGGGAGAAGACTATGAAACAGTGGGATTATATATTAGGCGGTATAACCTTGCGTTATATCCGGGAGGATTTGACAGGCCATATTTCCATGGTGCTGCTGCCAGAGGGGATGGATTCCTGCTTTGAAAAGAGAAGAACCGAAATGAGAATGCGGAATAACATCTGCAATGCATGGGATATAGGGGCGCTCTGCCATCTGTCTCTGCGCCATCATGCCCAGGGAAACGGTGCGGGCTGTACACTGAAATATGGAGAGAGTACAGAGAAGCTGCGGTATAAGAGCCAGGAAAAAACGAAAGAAGGAAATGTGGTCCGCATTATTACCTTATTAGAGGCCGAAGAGGGGTACTGCGTCAGGCATACGGTGACATATACCGAGGGGGAAAGCGGCATTGAAGTGGAAAATGAGTTTCAAAACCATTCGGAAAGACCCTTTACGTTAGATATGATGACCAGCTTTTCTTTGGATAATCTGAGTCCTTTTCAACCAGATGATGCGCCGTATCAGCTGAGGCTGCACCGATTCAGAGGCGGCTGGAGCCTGGAGGGAAAGCACCAGGCGGATACAGTGGAAGAACTGAACCTGGAAGGCACCTGGTTCCGGGCATTTCCAGAGAGTGAACGTTATGGCTGCCTGGGGGCCCATACGGTAAAGCGCTGGTTCCCGTTCGGATGCGTGGAAGACCGGGATGCGGGGGTATTCTGGGCGGTTCAGATGGAAGCGGCCTCCTCCTGGCAGATGGAATTTTCAAGGGACGGAGACTGCTATTCCTTATCCGGAGGCGTGGCGGACTGTGAGTTCGGCGGCTGGTGGAAAAAAATATCTCCAGGCGGGAGCTTTCTGGCCCCAAAGGCATATATAAGCGTAAGCTCCTGCGGACTGTGGGACGTGTGCCAGAATATCACGGACATGTTTCATAAATATGCGGATCTGCAGCCGGATTGTGAAAAGGAACTTCCGATTCTTTTTAATGAATGGTGTACAACCTGGGGGAAACCTACCGAAGAGGAAATACTCATTTTGGCAGAAAAATTAAAAGAAACGCCGGCAAAGTATCTGGTGATTGATGCCGGGTGGAGCAAAAAAGAGTGCGAAGACGGGGACCCTCAGGGCGGAAACGGGGAATGGGAACCTGATCAGGATAAATTTCCGCATGGCCTTAAGTATCTTTCACGGTGCCTTAAGGACGCAGGACTTCGAACAGGGATCTGGATGGAGTTCGAGGTGACGACAAAGGGGGCAAATGTGCACAGCGGCACATATGATTCTATGCATTTATACCGGAATGGGGAGGTGATACAGACAGGGGGAATCAGGCGCTTCTGGGACTTCAGGCAGACGGAAGTTACGCAGTATCTGAAAGAAAGGGTGCTGGATTTTCTGAGGGAGAACGGGATCCAATATCTAAAGGTGGACTACAACGGCTCCATCGGATACGGGTGCGACGGTGCGGAAAGCCCGGGTGAAGGGCTGCGGCAGCAGATGCAGGCGGTTCACCGATTCTTCGGTATGCTCCGCAGGGAATATCCGGAGCTGGTTATTGAAAACTGTGCGTCGGGAGGACACCGGCTGGAACCCTCCTTAGTAAAACTTACCGCCATGAGTTCCTTTTCCGATGCGCATGAGTGCCGGGAGATTCCGTATATAGCGGCAAACCTTCATCAGCTGGTGCTGCCCAGGCAGTGCCAGGTCTGGGCGGTGATCTCTCCTGAACTTGAGCTGCAGGAAATCCAGTACCGCCTGATTTCCGGAATGCTGGGGCGCTTCTGCCTGTCGGGGCCCGTGCAGGATTTAAACGCGGAACAATGGCAGGAAGTGAAGGACGCCATGCGTTTCTACGGGAAGGCTCGGGAAATCATCAAGAAGGGAAGAAGCAGGCTTGTGCGGACCGGCAGGAACAATCAGCACCATTTGGAAGGCGCACAGATTTTATTTCGGGAAATGGAAGGAAAAGTATTAGTGATATATCATGCTTTTTCGAATCCTCCGACCAGCATCGGGGGGATTCTGCCGGAAGGAAAGTGGAAAATAACAGACGCTTTTGGCAGAAAATGCAGATTAGAACTTGGAAAGGAGGAATTAAAGATCTGGCCGCAGGACTCCTGGGAGGCCGGGGCGGTCTATTTGGAAAGAGGTTAAGGAAAATGGCTGCTGTTAGACAATTGCACTAATTATGAGACGATCTACCAGAATTATGAGGAAGGAAAAGGAGATTAAGGTGAAATCAAAGAAAATAAAACGCACGCTGCCCGTGCTGCTTTCGGCTGCACTGCTGTTCTCGTCGTTTAATACGGCGGCTGCCCCGCTGGGGACAGAAGAAGCGGTGGAACCGGCGGCGCTGGTAAACGATGGATTACTGATTGATTTTGATATGGATTCACTGGAAGGAAATTCGATACTGAATAAGGCAGATGGCAAGGCTTATGCGGTTTTGGGAGATAATCCTGCACTGACAGACGGAAAAGACGGACATGGCAAAGCGCTGCTGATGGACGGCAGAACAAATTATGTAAACCTGGGGAAGGATTACCAGGTTACAGAGAATGCTCTTACTATAGCCGCCTGGGTAAAACCGGACTCTGCACATAGCGGTATGATGCGGATCTTCGGAAGAGGGAGAACCGCGGTTACCGGAGAAAAGGAACTTTCACTTTATATGCGGCAGAACGGGGCTTTGGAAGCACAGTGCCCGGAATGGTCCGCATCAGATCCCGGAACAGTAACTATGGATGAGTGGCAGCACGTAGCAGTCACGAATGACGGCACAACACAGAGACTCTATCTGAATGGAGCCGTTGTAAAAGAGGAAACATGTGCGGGGCCGACAGAGAAATGGGATTTGGATCTCTTATTAGGTTCCTGCTGGAATACGGATGCATCGGCAGTATTTTCTGACCATTTGTTCCAGGGGGGAATGGATGATGTAAAACTCTATTCCCGTGCTTTGTCGGAGGAGGAGATTCAAACGCTGGCCGATATTGATAATGGCGGTGGCGGCGGAGAAGGCGGCGGAGAGGACATTGAACTGCCGGACGCGCTTTATGAATTTACCATGGATGAAGTCAAAGACGGAACCGGAGAGCTGGAAGGCCAGAAGGTGATCGTCAATCATGCGGATCAGAAAGAATATCCCATCTACGGAAATTACCGGGTGGACGATTTTGGTATTTACGATAAGTCCATTGAGTTTGACGGAGCCACCACCTATGTTGATATCGGAAGGCCGCCAATACATACGCAGTATACGTTCGAGGCCTGGACGAATATTGATAATTCATCCGCCAATTCCCTGAATAAAATATTCGGCAGGGATAAAACAACGGTGCCGAGAGATGCATTTTATTTTTGTGTAAGGAATAACGGAAATATTGAGGCAGAAATCAGGGATGATGTAAACAACGGCTGGATGGAAGCGGGGGCGGGATCCTATGAGTTTAACAACTGGAATCATCTTGCCCTGACCTGTGACGGAAAAGTTTACAGCCTGTATTATAACGGAGAATTGATTGCACAGGAAACCTTTGCGGAAATGGACCTGGACACCAATCCTCTTTCCATGCTGATTGGCTGCGGATACAATAAAGACGGTACAGGTCTGTTTAATGGACATGCCTTTAAAGGAAGAATGGATGATGTACGCATTTATGACAAAGCGCTGACCGCAGAGCAGATTAAAAAGAGTACGGAAGGAATCAAAGACAGTATTCCGCCGGAAGTAGTCAGTATCTCTCCGGCAGAAGGCAGTCTGCTGAGTGTAGAAGGAAAACTCAGCATCGAATATAATATGAGTATTGCACTGGGCAGTGAAAAGCCGCAGATTCTGGACAAGGATCAAAAGCCGGTTCCTGCAGAAGCAGTGGCGGAAGACCGCAATGAATCCGTGGAAGGCACAGAAACGCTGGTAGTCTATCCGACTGAAAAGCTGAAAAGCGGTATGAATTATACCTATCATATACCGGCAGGCGCAGCGGTGAATGCGCAGGGAACCGTGAATCAGGAAAAAGAGTGGACCTTTTCTGTCTCAACTGACCTGGCTGGTGATTCGGAAAATAGTGATTTAAACTACTGGGCTTCCGGTGATGTCGATGTTCCTTCTTCCATAGAGAAAAAAGAAGGGAAATTGATTCTTTCTAACGGGCTGGTGGAAAGAGTATTTGACATCGGGAAAAATTTCCAGACAATTAGCTATAAGAATCTGTACACTGGACTGGAACTGCTGAATACGGAGGATCTGCAGGCAGATGCGAGCATTACATTAAATAAAGAATATGCGGATAATTCGACGCAGGGCGATCAGTTATTCTACATTGGCGGTGAGAATCAGGATGTTTCTTCCTTCCAGTTTGTTGATTATGAGATTGAAGAGAAAACAGAAGAGCCATTCCACTGGGAATGGGACGAAAGAATTTCTCCGGAATCCATGAAGGATACACAGTGGCCGGCGGCAGGCAAAGCGCTGGTTGTAAACTACAAAGCTCCAAAAGGAATTGACAAGGATTTTGCAGATGTGAAAGTCCAGGTGAGATATGAGATCTACGACGGCATTCCTTCCATCTCCAAGTCCATACATGTAACCAATGAAGGAAAGAACGACGTAATCGTTGATAAAATGGAAGTGGAAATACTTCCCGTACCTGTCACTCTGAAAGATGCTCTGTATGTAGAGGGAACCATGAACTCCGGCAATGAAAACCATGACCGGAATAATGGGAAAGAGCGCTACAAGCAATGGGAAGATGTAGATGGTACGAATGGAAAAATCATCAGCCGTTATGCGGCTCCCGCGGGTGATAATACGATCGCCGCAGGCATGGGATATGATACCGGGAATATCGGGCCGAATTACCGCCTTGCCAAAGATGAGACTTTCGATTCCTATAAAGTGTACCAGATGTTCTACTCGAACAGTTATTATGAGTGGCAGATGATGGAAGTAAAGAAAATGTACCGGGTGCTGTTTCCACAGACGGCGGATGCCCCATTAATTTACCATATTATCAGCTCCGACGATGCAACGGTCAAGAAGGGAATTGACCAGGCGCACAATGCAGGATTCAATATGGTACTGCTTTCCTTTGGCTCAGGGGTCAATGTGGAAGATACCTCTGCATCCAATATTGCAAAATATAAAGCGCTCTGCGATTATGCCCATGAGAAAGGAATGCTGCTTGGTGCGTATGTGATGCAGGCGGCGCGCGGCGGCAGTGAAAGCTTCAGCGGATGCTGGGGAACCATGCGCTGCATGTGCGGAACGGATGCCCATGAAACGCTGGAGAGCACGCTGGAATTCATCGACCAGACAGGGCTGGACTGCCTGGAGGTTGACGGAATCTATCCGGGGGCAATCTGTACGGCCACAAACCACAGCGGACATGAGGGCGTGGAAGATTCCCAGACAAAGCAGTGGGAATACGCAGTACATGATTTTTACAGAGAATTAAGGGCTAGAAATGTATATATCAATTCTCCTGACTGGAACTTTACGGTCGGAGCCAGCATGGCGGTTATGGGCTATCAGGAGCCAGGGTTTAACGTAACGCCATGGAGGCAGCTGATTTACGGCAGGGAAATGGCTTATTACGGTACATTTGAGAAAATTCCGGCGATGGGCTGGACTCTGGTGCCTCTGTCACCATATCAGGGCGGTTCGGATTCTTCCTTCTGGCCGTATGATGAGAAAATTATGGCCTATGATTTTATGATCGGCATGAATATGATGTATGGTATTACAGGTTCCTACCGTGGAGGGAACGGACTGTATCAGGGAGAAGTTTCACAGAATGTAATCGAGACCTGGGGAGAATTATATAATAAGTATAAGGACATCCTTGGGGAAAGCGTTGTTCACATCGCACCTCCGCTTGCTACTAGCGATACCAGCCTGACTACAGATGCAATAGACGGCATCATCCATGTGGACAGTGACGGAGTGCAGAAAGGGCTGGCGGCCTTCTTCAACCAGACAACGGAGACCGTGACCCAGACCGTAAAAATTCCGCTGTATTATACCGGACTGACAGGCCTTGCATCCCCTCCGGCGCCGGTGGAAGGTTCCCATTACCGTGCAAGCGGTGTTTTTGCGGAATTGGTCAAGATGCCTGAAGTACCGGAGATTCCGGAAGTGAATGCTGTTCCTACAGAGAACGAGGCTTATGTATGCATAGGGGATATGAATGGAAAGAAGTATACCATCGACAGCAACGGAAATATCGAAGTCGAGCTGACATTAGAGCCGAATACTTATACATGGCTCACGGTATATGATCCTGAAAATATCCCGGAAGACGCGGCTAAGACCGTTGAAATTCCGGCACCGGATCATGCATCGGTAAAGGAAGCTGCATCGGATCATGCGTCACTAACCTGGGATCCGGTACAGATGGAAGGACGAAATGTAAAGGAATATCATATCTACCGAAACGGGGAATATCTGGATAAGACCTTTACGAATGAGTATGTGGATACCACACTCGCGGCAGAGCAGGAATATGAATATAGTATCATGGCAGTCCATAATTCTGTGGCAGGTAAGGGCGCGGCAGTCAGGGTAAGCACAATGGCTGATGAGACCGCACCGCAGGCTGTATCAGCAAAAGCAGTTTCTAAGAACCAGATTCAAGTTACATTTAACGAATTTACAGAAAAAGAAACCACAGAAAATATCCAGAACTACACAGTAGAAAACGGATCCGTTATTAAGGCGGAGCAGGGAACAGACGGCAAATCCGTCGTTCTGACGATAGAAGGAACGCTGGAAGCGTTTAAAGAGATCAATATATCCGTAAACCACGTGAAAGACCTGGTTGGAAATGAAATGACCGAAGAGAATGTTCTGAAGGTTGTATTCGGATACCTTGGAGAGTATAAATTCGAAGAGGAAGAAGGCAATACGGCCCAAAACAGTAAAGGCGGCATAGAAGGAACGATCCAGGGGGCAGTTGCACGGACAGAAGGTATTGAGGGACAGGGACTTTTACTGGACGGAGCGACTTCTTATCTGGACTTGGGCGATATTCTGAAAGGGAACGGAGAATATACGCTTAACGGCTGGATCAATGTTGAAAATACGGATGGTTCACAGGTCATAGTGGGCCGAGAGCGGGATTCCTATGACAGTTGGAAATGGAAACTGTATATTGAAGATGGTCAGTTGAAATTCAGCATGAATAACGGAAAAGGCGCTTACCCGGGACACGAAGCAGACGGAGAGATCGTGATGCTGCTGGAGAGCGGGCAGAGTGTAGTAGAAGCCGGAAAATGGCAGCAGTTTGCTCTGTCACAAAATGGCGATACTGTTACACTTTATTTAAACGGTGAAGCCGTTGCCGAACAGACCCAGGAAGGCATTTCAAATGCCCTGACACCTTATACCACATGGTTTGGTGCAATGCGGAATAATGCAGGAGGAGAACCGGTTCTGAATCTGAAAGGAATACTGGATGAAGTCAACGTATATAACACTGTATTAAATGGGGATCAGGTAAAAGAGCTGTATAATCTGCATGCCCAGCCCGTAGATCCGGACCCGGACAAACCAAACCCAGACGATCCGGACCCGGACAAACCGGATCCAGACCAGCCAGACCCGGACAAACCAGATCCGGACCAGCCAGATCCGGATAAACCAAATCCTGATCAGCCCGGATTTGATACATCCATATTATCAGACCTGATTGAGAAAGCAAAGGCAATCAAGAGTGACGGTTATACGCAGGAAAGTTACAATGCACTGCAGGATGCAATTAAAGCGGCAGAGGATGCACTTGGAAAAGTGAAGACAGACGATGAGCTGAACCAGGCTGTTGCTGAGCTGCAGAAAGCGGTCGATGGATTAGTGAAGGAGGGCACAGATCCGGGAAAAGAGCCTGGAGACAAGCCGAACCAGGGCGGTTCCAATTCGAATAAGCCTTCCGGAGGAAACGGAAATTCCGGCGGAACATCCGCGAAGACAGTAAAGACTGGGGATGAGAGCGGGAATATGATCGCATTGTGGGGAATTTTACTTGCATGCGCAGGAGCCGGAATAGTGATCGTAGTAAGAAAAAAATATAAAAGGCAGTAACTTGAAGGCAGGAAGATTGTAAAAAACAGGGCTGTGCACTTGATTAGTGTACAGCCCTTTATCAGTGTGTACGGCAGCGGTAAAGTCGCAGACAAAGAAAAGTATCCTAAATAAAGTTGATATCTGCAGATTTAAGGTGAAAAATATCATCGTATCTGTTTTCCAGATCCGGGTTCATATGGTGAGTGATGGTGATAACCGTAAGTTCCTTCTGTTCAAGCAGCCGGCTCTCAATTTCATAAGCGGTCTGCTGGTCCACCGCGGAGGTCCCCTCATCAATGATAAGGATCGGGGTATGGCGGATGAGCGCCCGGGCCACTGCCACACGCTGACGCTGGCCGCCGGACAGGAGGCTGCCGTTTTCTCCAACAGGAGAGTAGATGCCCTGGCTGAGTCCCGGCAGAAACTGGCTGACACCGCTGTTCTCCAGGGCAGCTTCCAGTTCCTCCTTCAGAAAACACTCTCCCAGGCAGATATTGGTGTAGATATCCGCATCAAACAGGAACACATTCTGATGAATTACAGAGACCAGACGGTTCAGCTCAGACTGCGTGAAATCCGTCACGGACCGCCCGCCATAGCAGATTTCTCCCTGGAAACCTCCGGAATATCCTGTCAAAAGCTTGATTAATGTTGATTTGCCGCAGCCGCTCTCACCCAGAAGGGCATACTTCTTTCCGGCTTCGATGCAAAGATTTAAGTTCTTTAAGACGTCCGGGCCGTCCTGATAATGAAAAGTAACATCATGGCAGACGAGGGAGTCCCGGAAAACAGCAGGTCTTTGGACTGCTGTCTTCTCTGCGTTTCGAGAGGGCTCCGGTCTGGAGGCGGGTGCGCTTGGGATGACAGAGTCCGGCAGCTGCCTGCCCGCCTCTGCATATTGGGCAAGGTGCTCCAGAACGGGTTTCATACTGGAGACCTTGGGAATATTCTGCATCAGCATGACGACCGGGGTTACAAACATGCTGCTCAGCTGGATGAGGGCCAGCAGAGTACCCATGGTTATCTGTCCTTTCAGCAGCAGATATGCAGCGGCGAATACGATAACAATCACGCTTAGAGAAGAGAGGATGTCGGAAATACATTCGTTGACGGCCAGAAGTGTATCCGCAGCAAACTTCTTTTTCGCGGTTTCCTTATTGACGGTGCGATATTTTTTAAATATATAAGAATGCATGCTGTATCCGCGGATGACCTCATATCCGTTCAGGTAATCTTTGGCTTTCGCCGTGAATTCAGCCAATTTTTCCGAGTAGGCATCCTGTCGTTTCTGCATCTGCTTTCCGAGCAGTGCAGGAATCAAAAACATAAGGACCAGGAAAACCAGCAGGATTCCTGTGATAACCGGACTTAGATAGAACAAGATTCCAAGCGTAGACAGGAACAGGACGACCATCTGGGAACAAAGCATGAGGGGAGTCAGATAATTTTCCTCCACCAGCTTTACGTCATTCACCAGTGCCGAAAGATAATCCGCCGTGTTGCGGGAGGTATATGCGACGGGCTCCTTTGTGATAACTCCTCGGAAAATGTCATCCCGCAGATGACGGGACACATTGCGAAGCAGCAGTTTTCCAAGGAATGCTTCCAGAAATCCCATAATACCAAGGGCTGCCAGATAAATCAGCATGATGATAAACAAATCGGAAAAACCGCTCAGATCTTTCTGTGTAGCCACATCTATGATTTGCTGCAGCAATATGGAAATGAAAGCCGCGAGTGCGGCATTGATTCCTCCGCTTAAGACAGCGCCTGCCAAAAGGACGCGGTCTTTTTTCTTAAATAAACTCATAAACAGACTCCTTTATAATATGTAAATTTGACTATACTGAAATATATTTCATGAATATAGAATACAATAGAATTTCAAGAATGTCAAATAGATATTATATAAATCGAATTTACAAAATAAGGTTGACTGATAATTAAAAGCGTAATATAATATATTTACAAACGCAATATAAATATATTTCGTTCGAAAGAAAAGAGGAATCCATATGGGGAAAGTTGAGGAAAGACAGGCAAAGATACTCGAAATATTAAGTGAAAAAGGAAGATGCGAGGTTACGGCAATAGCTGAACATTGCCAGGTTTCTCTTGTGACGGTTCGAAAAGACTTGACAGAGCTGGAAGAGCGTGGACTGCTTCGAAGAGAACAGGGTCATGCCATTCTGAATGATGACAGCGATATGAGACGGCGGCTTGCGGTAAACCATTCTACCAAGCTTCAGCTTGCAAAAGCAGCTGCATCGCTCGTGGCAGACGGAGATACGGTGATGATCGAATCTGGTTCCTGCTGCATTCTTCTGGCAGATGAACTCAGCCGGACAAAGCAGAATGTCACCATCATTACGAACTCCACCTTCATGGCAGAGTACATAGGAAAACGCCCAAACGTGCATCTTGTGCTGCTGGGAGGCGATTATCAGGCGGATTCCCAGTCTGTAGTAGGGCCTGTCACTAAGCTGACGGCTCAGGCTTTCCATGTGAAGCGTTTCTTTGCAGGCACGGACGGATACCGGCCGGGAAGCGGTTTTACCGGGGATAACCATCTGCGTGTGGAGACATTAAAAAATATGGCTGATAATGCAGAAGAGATTGTAATTATTACGGAATCCGCCAAATTTGCCAGACAGGGTATCGTATCTCTGTGCTCTCTTGATGAGGTGCAGTATCTGATCACAGATTCCGGGCTTCCGGATGATGTACTGGATGATCTTGTCGATCATGGCATTCATATCATAAAGGCAACTATATAAACCAACTTTATATACCCTAAGGGCATCTTGGGTACCAGTTCAGGTTCGCCTGAACCGGTGCTATCCCATAGCACATGCCCCGCGGGTGGAGCCGCGGTAAATTGCGGAATTTATTAAAAAGGAGATCAATATTATGGAAATCATACTGGACACAGCAAATCTGGAAGACATTCGCAGGTACAACGACATTTATGACATCACGGGAATTACATCCAATCCTACTATACTGGCAAAGGAGAAAGCGGAATTTTTCCCGCTCCTTCTGGAAATCCGCAGCATCATCGGAGAGAAGCAGCTCCATGTGCAGGTGACAGGAAGTACATGTGAGGAGATGCTGAAAGAGGCCGAAGCATTGACAGACAGGCTTGGAAAAGATACCTACATTAAGGTGCCCACTAATGAGGAAGGAATCAAGACGATGAAGGTGCTGAAATCCCGTGGAAACCGTGTGACAGCGACTGCAATCTATATGCCGCAGCAGGCCATGCTGGCAGCATCCGTAGGTGCAGACTATGTGGCGCCATATTTTAACCGTATGAACAATATGAATGTGGACAGTAAAAAAGCAATCGGTGATATGGCATGGCTGTTTGAACACAACCAGATTCAGACGAAGATCGTAGCCGCCAGCTTCAAAAACACACAACAGGTTATGGATGCGCTTATGGCAGGAGCCCAGGCGGTGACGGTATCTCCGGAGCTTTACACACAGATGGTGGAAAATCCGATGATTGATTCTGCAATTGCAGGCTTTGCAGCCGACTGGGAAGCAACCTATGGGGATAAAAGAATTTACGAATTATAAGAAGACAAAGGAGGCATCTACATGGCTCAATATATCATTGCCCATGACCTGGGAACATCGGGGAATAAAGCGACTTTATTCCATATCGACGGCCGCTTCGTAAAAAGCTGTACCATTCCCTATGAAGTGCATTTTTTCGGGAAGAACTGCGCGGAGCAGGATCCTGAGGACTGGTGGGCCGCGGTCTGCCGGGCGACCCAAAATGTAATAGAGGGTATCGAAAAAACGGATGTAATCGCAATTTCCTTTTCCGCGCAGATGCAGGGCTGCCTGTTGGTAGACGGAGAGGGAAAGCCCCTGCGTCCGTCTATTATCTGGGCTGACCAGCGCGCAGTAAAAGAAACGGAACATCTGAACCGCGAGATCGGGTTTGACAGAATGTACGAACTGACAGGCCATCGCCTGAATCCCAGTTATACGCTGGAGAAGATCATGTGGCTGAAGGAACACGAACCCGAGGTATATCAGAAAGCCAGCAGATCACTTCAGGCGAAAGATTATATTCTATTCCGCCTGACAGGCGAGTTTGCCACGGATTATTCGGATGCCTCAGGAACCAATGCCCTGGACCTGGAAAATCTCTGCTGGTCGGAGGAGATTCTGGAAGCCTCCGGTATCCGGCGCAGTCTGCTCCCGGAACTGCACAATTCCACGGACGTGATAGGAAAAGTGACCAAAGAGGCGGCCAAGGCATCGGGATTATGCGAGGGTACTCCCGTTATCTGCGGCGGCGGGGACGGTCCCTGCGCCGCGGTTGGCGCCGGCTGTATTCACGACAACGAACTTTTTGCAACATTTGGGACATCGGCCTGGATCGGCGGAACAACAAAAGAAAAATTCCTGGATGAAGAGAAAATTTTCTTCTGCTTTGCGAATATTATCCCAGGAAAATATATGCCCTGCGGAGCCATGCAGGCGGCCGGAAGTTCGTATTCTTACATACGCGGGCTTTTAGAACCGGGGAGACCATATAGCGAGCTGAACGCCATGATCGAAAAGTCCCCTGCCGGGGCAAAAGAACTGCTTTTCCTTCCGTATATGCTGGGCGAGCGCTGTCCCCGCTGGAATGAAGAGACGAGCGGGGCGTTTCTCGGCATCAAGATGCACCATACAAAAGAGGACTATATCCGTGCGGTAATTGAGGGTGTGGCATATAACCTGGAACTGATCCTGGCTGCCTACAGGAAATACCTGTCTGTCGACTCGCTGATCCTGACGGGCGGAGGAGCCAAAGGGGATGTCGTGTGTCAGATACTTTCGGATGTATTTGAGGCAAAGCTTCGGACCCCGGACCACGTGGAGGAGGCAACCTCCATAGCCGCAGCCGTAACGGCAGGCGTGGGGGCAGGTGTTTACCACAGCTTTGAAGAGATCACCCGCTTCCTTAAAATTCAGAAAGAATATACCCCGAATACGGACAATGAAGCAGTCTACCACAAGATGAAAAAAATATTTGATGCCAGCTATTATGCCCTGGAATCTGTATACAAAATGTTCTGAGCGGGGAATTGGCGGCATGGGAGCGCAAATCCGCCCGCAGGGCATGGATTACGTGCCTTTCGGATAACTATAAAAGCTCTGGATAAACCAGAGCTTTTATAGTTATTCCGTCTGCATTTTTGAGTATTCTTGCGCTTTTTTACTTAACTGCCTGACTCCTAAACCATCATTAAGGTTCGCTTCTCTCCATTTCGTATAATCAAACGGCTCCTTATTCATTAATACAATAAACCGTTCTGCATCAACATATCCCAGATTAGAAATCAAAGCATCCATTCCTTCCTGTTTTACAATTGCATCTGTACGCATAATTATTCCTCCATTTCATTTACAAATATAACCGGGTTCAGAATTTTTATTTCAGGTATTGGGGTATTTATCAATTTTTTATCAGTAGTCAGGTAATAGTCACAATTTGCTGAAACTGCACAAGCAAGGTGGAGAGCATCATATGTTTTAATTCCCTTTTCACTAAGTGATTCTGCAAAAATCAGGATTTCTTCAGATTCCTCGGAGATACACTCTGAAGCTATCTTCCTCCAGGGGCTGATAGCTCGTCGTTTTTCTTCATAAGGATTACGTCCATTTTCGTAGTCTAAAATGTAAGACCATACTAAACCATATAAACCATCCTTTATTTTTGCCTGAATATATAGTTTTGCTTGTGTTTCTAAATGTATTTTAATCTGTGTTTGGTCATCAAAAGGGCGATTGAAGCAACAATTATCTAAATAAATCTTAACCAATATTATCACACTCCATCTAAATAATTTACCTGATGTCATAAGAACTAATCTATATCAATTATTAATTTGTGTAATGCATTTATAGATTTTAATTGTATCTACAGTATAAGGTAAAAATCATCTATATTCAAGCATTTAAAACGCCAAGTTTCTTTTAATAACGTATTTGGCAGTTATTCTTCTGAGCTTGCACTTTGCGTTCCTTGTATGCTATTCTATATTCATGAAATTAAGAACGGGGGAATTTTATGAGTATCGAGATTTATAACGAACTAGATCCGGTATTTGAAATACTGGGGCTTCTTACCATTGCACATGGCGGAGACTGGAAGA
Source organism: Faecalicatena contorta (assembly GCF_001404335.1). Classification (GTDB taxonomy): domain Bacteria; phylum Bacillota; class Clostridia; order Lachnospirales; family Lachnospiraceae; genus Faecalicatena; species Faecalicatena contortus_B. The sequence continues at coordinate 18,198 of NZ_CYZU01000006.1, read as the reverse complement.
CAGATGTCATAAAAGCGATGGATGATTATGGGATAGACGGCGAAACATTTTATAATAAACATTTAAAGACAGTGGAAAAATATATAGAAACTTTTCAAAAGTATAAGGTAGAGACGCCTTCCGAGGATTTTTTTTTCCAGAACGCATCGCAGGAATTATTTATGATGGTTCTCACCATGGCAGTAGAGAACCGGAAGTACCTGGAGGGAGAGGAGCAGTTAGATCCCATGAAGCTCAGAAGTTTTATCGCATTTTACATCACCGATACGGTAGAGCATGCCCAGCTGCCTGAGATAAAAGATATGCCCCAGCTGCCCGATGAAAAGTCTATGCTGGAATTTTTGGACAGTGCGGATCTGAAGAGCGAAGAAAAATGGTATGTGCTGGATCTTCTGCGAAGACCCGACTACTGGTTTTCACAGCTGTTTGAGACCATACGCCTCAATATGCCCGCATTCGAGAAAGCCCGTGCAAGCGTTGCAAAGCCACTGGAAAAGCAGCTAAAACGTCTTGCTAAATATGAGAATAACGGATTCCTGAAGCTTGTCAACACATGCGGTGACAATCCCATCGTTTACCCAACCCTTGTATTTCCAATGATTCAGATCGTGCTGTATTCTCACTGCTACGAGGGCATACTGAATGAAGAATTAGAGAAAAACGAGTCGGCATCGATCAGCATAAAAGAGGAAGTTATCCGTCAGTCAAAATCCCTCGCTGACAAGAGTAAGCTGGACATCCTGTGTTCCCTGAAAGAATCCAGCAAATACAATTTAGAACTGGCCGAAGCACTGGATCTTTCCCCGTCCACCACCTCACACCATATGAGCATCCTAATGAGCAGCGGCCTCGTAACCGTTCAGAAAAAAGATGGAAAAGTATACTACTGCCTGCAGGAAGAAAACATAGAAAAATACATCCAGTCCCTAAAAAAACTGCTACTATAGGGGGGGACGCCTGCGTGGATCGGGAGTGAGGGCTTCTCAGGGGACACATCCGGTGATTTCAGGGGCGCCATTTGCGAAGAAACCGTAACATCAAATCGGAAGCCCCGCATGGAACCGACGACATTCACCGTGAAATTCTGATGAATTTCACGGCTCAGGTCGTCTCGGAATTTGCTTTGGAGAGCAAATTCCGCCCATGCGGGGCTTCCGATTTGATGCAACGGTTTCTAACGCGCATTCTAAGCCCCTGAAATTACCGGATGTGTCCCCTGAGAAGCCCTCACTCCCGATCCACACAGGCTGGTGCATCCCGGCGGGAGACGAGGTCAGAACGGGGAGGGGCAAGGCGTAGCTGTCTTGGCCCCAGAAGCCATTATAAAAACTAACTACAAAAATTAGCCACTAAAACTGGCTGGGGATATTGTGATGCACCAGTTCAGCTCAATCCGCTGCCCCCGTCCGGAATTCCCACCCTGGCAGCGTGCAGTTCTGCCTTGATGCACCCAGCCGCGGGGGATTCGGAGATGGGGGGCGGCGGGGCGTCAAGAAGAATGGGATAAGCGCCTTCAATAAAATCTCCGGTGAAACAGGGACCGATTCCCGAACCACAAGTTCGGGAATCGAGCGAACCCGCAGGAAAAAGCCATCAAGGCTTTTTCTGAGTGTTCGCGCGTCCCCTGTTTCACCGGAGATTTTATTTAGGCGCTTACCCATTCTTCGCCCGCCCCGCCGCCCCCCATCTCCGAATCCCCCGCGGCGTCCCATCAAGTCGAATTCCCCCGCCGCCCCCCAAAATTCCGTCTGGTAATATGTGGTGGGGGGTGCTATACTTTACCATGTATTATTTTGTTGAAAAGGATGAGAATGATGAGGAATCAGAAGTTTAAGAATAATGTGATGCTTGTGCTGACTGCTCTGATCTGGGGGAGCGCTTTTGTGGCTCAGAGTGTGGGGATGGATTATATTGGGCCGTTTACGTTTAACTCTCTGCGGTGTTTTTTGGGCGGGATTGTGCTGCTTCCTGTTATCTGGGTTATGGGCAGGAAGAAAAAGACGGAGCAGGCAGGGGGACAGGGGAACGCCGTGAATAAGAGCGGTAAGACGCTCTGGATCGGGGGCCTGTTCTGTGGGCTTGCGCTTGCGGTGGCGAGTTCGCTGCAGCAGATTGGGCTTGTGTATACGAGCGCCGGGAAGGCAGGGTTTATTACGGCCCTGTATATTTTGATTGTACCTGTTCTTGGGCTTTTTCTGGGCCGGCGGGCCGGGGGGAAGACCTGGGCAGGGGTTGGACTGGCTGTTGTGGGGATGTATTTCTTGTGTATGAAAGAGGGATTCTCCATAGCTTATGGAGATGTTCTGATGATCATCTGCGCTTTTGTTTTTTCGTTACATATTTTGATTATTGATTATTTTTCTCCGAAAGTGGATGGCGTGAAGCTCTCCTGCATACAGTTTTTTATCTGCGGGATTCTCTGCGCGGTGCCGATGTTTGCCAGCGAGAAGCCGGCTCTGGGGAGTATTCTGGATGCATATCTGCCGCTTCTCTATGCGGGGGTTCTCTCCTGCGGTGTTGCTTATACGCTGCAGATCATTGCACAAAAAAATACGGACCCCACGGTGGCTTCGCTTATACTAAGTCTGGAATCCGTATTTGCCGCGCTTACCGGCTGGCTGATTATACAGGAAACACTTTCTGCGAAAGAGCTGTTTGGGTGTGCCCTGGTGTTTGCCGCAATTATTCTGGCACAGCTTCCGGAGAAGAACCCTGTGTGGAAAGAGAATCATGATAACGGGTAAAACAATTTTTCCCTCTGCGTTTTGATGTCTCCAGGGCCTGCCTGGTATGCCGGAAGAGTTCTTCGTATGTAGTCCCATCCTGAGGATACATGGCGGCTCCCATGCTGACCGTGTATTCGGAGTCTTTATACTTCTGCGTCAGAGCCTTCGTAAGAGAGGCGCAGTATGGCTGGACAAATTCTTCTGAAAAGAGTTCGCTGAAATACATCAGGAACCTGTCTCCGCCGATCCGTGAGCAGATATCCATTTTACGGATATTGTTTTCGGAAAGACGGGCGATATGCTTTAAGATCTGATCCCCGAATAAGTGCCCGTTTTTCTCGTTCAGTCTTTTGAAGTTATCCAGGTCAAACATGATCATGAGGCCGGTTGTATGCGGATTATTGGTTATGTTCTGTGTTATAATTTTCTGCGCAGTTGTCTGTGTGTACAGATTTGTCAGAGCGTCCCGGTGGGGGAGCTCCTGCACCTGCCGTTCTTTTCCGTTCCGGGACAGCGCTATCCTTCCGACACAGCTGTACAGCTCTTCATTCCCTTCATTATCAGCCCAAAGCGTCCGGCCCATGAATTCATACCATTCCTGCGTCCCGCTAATGGTGGTCAGCAGCATTCTTTTCTGAAATACAGGAGAGGAGGGGGTGGTAGACTCTATACGTTCCATCAGTTCCTGAAAATCATTTTCCGCAAGGACCCCATATAACCGGCTCTTTTTGACAAAATCTGTTATGATAGACGGAAAATTAAATTCTTCCTGACACTTCTCTGAGAACAAGACCGTGTCCGTACTGAAATCATATTCGAATAAAACATCTTCTGATAAGGATGCGATAAACTGATATTTGGTCCGCTCCTGTTCCAGGAGAAACAGCGTGCGGTCGGACAGCTTGACACCCTTTTTCTGAAATAGTTCCTTTGAGAGCTGGTTGATATTGAACACGTGTACGGGATCCTGGCTTCGAAGGCTGACTGCATGCTCCAGATAGGTATCGACCGCTTTGAGGCAGTCAATCAGCTTGCTGTTAAACATGCCGCATTCTCCGTTCAGGATCATCTGCATGGCCTGTTTATGAGTATAGGGAGGTTTGTATACACGTTCGCTCACCAGTGCATCATAGACATCCGCGAGGGAAACAATCTGTGCAGCGATCGGAATCGCATCCCCTTTCAGGTGGTCAGGGTATCCATTACCGTCCCAGCGTTCGTGATGCCAGCGGCAGATCTGCCTTGCATATTTTACCAGTTCCTCATTGCTGCCAAAACGCAGTTCATTGAGCATCTGCTCTCCGCGTGCGGAGTGGGTTTTCATGACTTCGAACTCTTCAGCAGTGAGTTTGCCGGGTTTATTCAGGATCTCTTCCGGAATCTCGATTTTACCGATATCGTGCAGTGCGGCTGCGTTGGAGATCAGCGCAATATGGGATTCATCCATCGCATACTCTGGATAACGTTTCCGCAGCGCTTCCAGAAGTATCTCGGTTATAATGCGTATGCGGATGACGTGGAGCCCGGATTCCCCGTTACGGAATTCGACGATTGTACTGAGGATATTGATCATAAGGGCGTTGTTGCTCTCTTTCTCAATCACCTGCTCCTTTACGAGACCTTCCAGCTCCTTTTGTTTCGAGTAAAGGATGATGGTATTTTTTACACGCTGAAGGACGATATTCGAGTCAAAGGGGCGGCTGATATAATCCACAACACCGTATTCGTAACCCTTTTCAATATATTCCCTGGAACTTTCCGATGAAATAATGACTACAGGGATCGTCTCGTGCCAGTGGTTCTTCTGCATGATGGTCAGGACATCAAATCCTGACATTTTTGGCATTAAAATATCGAGCAGAATCAGGGAAATGGAAGCGTCATTCTTTTTCAGAATCTCAATCGCCTCTGTCCCATCTGCTGCCTCAATGATATTGTAATCCTCCTGCAGTATATCAGACAGGACGGCCCGGTTCAGTTCCGCATCATCTACGATTAAAATGGTTTTCTTTTGTTCTGTGCTTGTCATTCACTTGCTCCTTAGGCTTATCAGAACCTGGCCAGCAGATCCCGGACAGTTTCATATTCCTTCACGATATCCGCATATTTCTCTTTTACCACTGAGCTGTCCGCCTCCCCGGGGGACAAGGTCCTCAGGTACTCTGTCAAAGAAGAGGATGCGGCCGTAAGAGGGGGCAGTTCCAGGTTAAGCGCCATTCCTTTGATGGTATGAGCAGCTCGGAATATCTCTTCATGATCGTTGGATTCCACTGCATGCTGCAGAGTTTCAAAAACCGGATCTTTCAGAAGAAGATGCAGGTATTTATCGATCAGAGATTCTCTGCGCAGTCTCTGTAAAACGACTTGATAATCGGCGCCAATATTTTCATAAAATGTTTGTAATTCCATTTGATCGGCCTCATTTTTCTTTCATAAATTTTTCTATTACATGAAGGATCCCGTCATCATCGTTGGAGCGGGTAATAAAGTCGGCGGTATCCTTTACGACACTCTGGGCATTTTCCATGGCTACGCCAAGACCGGCATATTCAATCATGGATACATCGTTATAACCGTCCCCGCAGCAGATCATCTGGTCTGCAGTCAATCCGATGCTGTTCAGCAGCTTCTGCAGGGAATAGGCCTTGTCGATCTTCTTGGGCATAATCTCCAGAAAGAAGGGCTCGGAACGGTATATGTTAAGGAACGTGTGAAAACGCTTTTTCAGAACTTCCATCATCTTTTCCATGATGTCAGGGTCCCCGGCAGCCAACAGCTTATTAACCGGGAAATTCAGGTGTTCGACAAAATCAGGGATCTCTGCCACGGGCATTTTGTTAAGAAAGGATTCCTGCTTTGTGTACTTGTTGACTGCGATTCCGGACAGTATATGGCTGTCGTTATACGACAAAAGGTCCACACCTGGAAATGAAGCCGCAATATCATAGACAACAGGTATAATTTCCGGAGGGAGCGTTTTGTTGTAAATATCAGTTCCGTCGGAGCATCGGGTGATGCGTGCCCCATTAAAGGAAAGTATATAACTGCCGAACCGATCCAGATACAGTTTCTTTGCCAGCGGAAGGACTCCGAATATGGGACGTCCACTGGCCAGAACCACCTTTTTTCCCTCTCTTTGGATTTCGATCAGGGCGTTTCTTGTGGAGTCCGTAATTTCTTTTCTGGAATTAGTCAATGTGCCGTCCAGATCCAGCACGAGCATTTGATATTCCATCTTTACCTCTTTTTTAATACGTCGACAATCTCCGGAAACTCCATTGCATGGGAGGCTTTTACCAGAATTGTATCGTTTGTGTTTATCAGGGGATCTATATTTTCCAGAAATTCGGCCTTTGTTTCATAATAATGCACGTGCATTTCCGGATTTACTCCTATTGCTCCGCGGGCGATGTCCTCTGCAAGGGAGCCAATGCAGATCAGCTCGTCTATGCCGGCATCTGCGGCGAATGCTCCCGTCTCACGGTGCATCTCATGTTCTTTAGGGCCAAGCTCAAACATATCGCCAAGGATCGCGACGGTGCGTCCGCCAGCTTTACTCAGGACATCCAGGGAAGCCTTCATGGAGGCCGGGTTGGCATTGTAACAGTCATCGATGATTGTTAGATTCTCTGTCTCAATCAGATGGTTCCGCCCGGCCAAAGGCGCCAGGGATTCGATTCCCTGCCGGATTTCCTCATCATTCATGCCCATAACCCGTCCGACGGCAATGGCGGCCAGTGCATTATATACCATATGCGCCCCGGGGATAGAAATATGTGCGCGGAATTCGGAATCAGGCGTGTGGAAGCGTGCAGCCGTACCCTTTAATCCCAGGTTCTCTATCTCGTCTGCATAGTATGCCAAATCCGGGTCCAGGCCAAAGAAAACAGGCTCAATATGGTTGGCAGGCTTAACGGATGCCAGCATATCATCGTCCCCATTGAGTATAATATCCCCTTCCGGATTCATATAGAAAAACATTTCCGTTTTGGCTTTTAATATGCCTTCCCGGGACTTCAGCTGCTCCAGGTGGGCACAGCCGATATTGGTCAGGACGCAGACATCCGGGCGCGCGATTTTTGCAAGACGTTCCATCTCGCCAAAATCGCTGATGCCCATTTCCAGAACGGCCGTCTCATGTTCTTCCCGGATGTTAAAGATTGTGAGAGGCAGTCCGATCTCATTGTTGAAATTGCCCTCGGTTTTCAGGACGCTGTATTTTTGTGCCAGTACGGAGGCAATCATCTCTTTTGTACTTGTCTTGCCCACACTGCCGGAGATACCCACCACTTTCAGGCGGAGGGAGCGGCGGTAGTGCTCTGCAATATCCTTCAGGGCCTGCGCGCAGGAATTTACCATGATATAGGGGTAGGATGCGCTCTCGATTCTTTTTTCTGAAACGGCGCACAGCGCTCCGTCCTGAATGGACTGGGGGATGAACATATGGCCGTCCACACGGGCGCCGCGAAGCGCAATGAACAGACAGTCTTTTTGGATCCTGCGGCTGTCAATGGTAACGGATGTGACCTGTTTGTAATAGCTTTCCTCGTCTCCGTAATAGATTCCGCCGCATGCAACGGCAATTTCCTTCAATGTCATATTTTTCATCGTTCGTACCGTCCTTTACTGGTATCTGGCTTCCAGGGATTTTTGGATAATCAGTTCGCACAAATCTCCGTACTCTATGCCTGCCGCTGCTGCCTCCTTTGGCAGAAGACTGGCAGCTGTCATGCCGGGCAGGGTGTTTACCTCAAGGCAGTAGAGATTTCCACTGCTGTCCAGAAGAAAGTCTGCGCGGCTGTATACATTCAGCTTCAGGGAACGGTAGGCTTTAACAGTGAGTTCCATCATCCGGTTTGCAGTAGCTTTGTCAATATCGGCGGGGCAGACTTCCTCTGTGGCGCCATCCTGGTACTTGTTGGCATAATCGAAGAACCCGGTCTTTGGAATGATTTCAATGGGCGGGAGAGCCTTGCCGTCTATGATACCGCAGGCAAACTCCCTTCCTTTGATATATTTTTCGACAACCACCTCGTCTTCGTAGCGAAAAGAACTGCTGAGCGCCTCTTCGTACTCGCTCTCTGTGTTTACGATGTATACCCCGATGCTGGATCCGCCGGAGCACGGTTTTACAACTACGGGGAGTGTGAGTCCAAGAGCATCGAGCGATTTTTCTGACGCTTTTTTATGAATGCAGGCTCCGGCCGGCGTGTCAATGCCCGTCTGCAGGAAGACCTGTTTGGTAAATCCTTTGTCCATTGCTACAGCGCAGCCGAGAGAGTCCGGACCGGTGTATCTGATTCCAAGCAGGTCAAAGGTAGCCTGCAGCTTTCCGTTCTCCCCCTCTCCGCCGTGCAGCCCAAGGAACGTGATGTCTGCCATGCGGCATAGTTCGATGACGTTGGGACCGAGAAAACAGTCCGGCTGATCCGGGCGGGAGGCTTTGACCGCCTCGATGTCCGGTTCGGTGGTATCGATGTTTTTGACGATCCCAAGGCCGTGGTCAGGAAGGGTAAATACCTCTTCCAGGTGTTCGGGATCGTAGGGGAAACCGAGGAAAACATCCAGCAGAAAAGCATCGTGTCCCTTTTCAAGCAGGGTTCTGCAGATGCCTGCACTGGAGGAAAGGGATACGTCGCGTTCTGTGCTGAGTCCTCCGGCTAATACGATAATCTTCATTTCTTAAATCTCCTATCTTCATTGAGTTTATACTAGCGAGCAAAGCGTTGCGTTATCTGCTCAGGTCGTTCAGCAGGCGTGATTTCGTGTCGTAGAGCTTCTGGGATAAATCCACATATACGCGGTGGGGATAGAAAAGCCGCTTTGTCTCGTCCCAGAGCGTGTCTTTTTCCTGACGGCAGTACTGGGCGATCTCCATAACCGATGGTGAATTGTATACGCACTCACCGTGGATGAATACAGGCTTTAAGATCTCTCTCATGGTGTAGCTGCCTCCGGGAAGCCTTGTTTTCTTCCAGGTTGCATTGGGGTCAAATAATAAAAGTTCTTCCGATGTGTCGTATGTCTCATCGGCAAAACAGATCAGATCGGCACGGATTTTGCCCGTCTCTTTATCATATACACGGAAGATTGTTTTGTTGCCTGGATTAGTGATTTTCTCCGTATTCTCTGAAATCTTGATCTTGGGTACGAACTCGCCTTCTGCATTCTGAATTGCGGCAAGCTTATATACTCCGCCGAAAGAAGGGCAGTCCTTGGAGGTGATCAGGTTCGTACCCACTCCCCAGGAGGTGATGGCCGCACCCTGCATCTTCAGGTCGTGGATCAGCAGCTCGTCCAGGTCATTGGATGCCGCGATTACTGCATCGGTGAAACCGGCGGCATCCAGCATCTTGCGGGCCTCCTTGGATAAGTAGGCAAGGTCCCCGCTGTCCAGGCGGATGCCGTAGGATCTGGGGCGGATTCCCTCCTCGCGCAGCTCCCGGAATACCCGGATGGCATTGGGAACACCGGATTTGAGCGTATCGTATGTGTCCACCAGAAGCGTGCATGCGTTGGGGTATAGCTTTGCGTATTCTTTAAATGCTGTGTATTCGTCTTTGAAGCTCATGATCCAGCTGTGGGCGTGGGTACCCATGATAGGCACGTCAAATAGTTTGCCGGCCAGTACGTTGGATGTGCCCACGCAGCCGCCGATCATGGCCGCTCTTGCACCGTAGAGTCCCGCATCGGGGCCCTGGGCGCGTCTCAGCCCAAATTCCATAATTCCGTCGCCCTGTGCTGCAAATACGACGCGGGAGGTCTTTGTTGCGATCAGGCTCTGATGGTTGATTATATTTAATATGGCAGTTTCAACAAGCTGGGCCTCCATAATGGGCGCGATTACTTTAACCAGTGGTTCTTTTGGAAAAATAACCGAACCCTCCGGAATTGCGTAAATACTTCCGCTGAAATGGAACCCGCTCAGATAATTCAGAAAGTTCTCGGTGAATATTCCGAGACCTCTCAGGTAATCCACGTCTTCGTAAGAAAAATGCAGATTCTTGATATAGTCTATAACCTGTTCGAGTCCTGCCATAATGGAATATCCGCCTTTATTGGGATTGTCCCGGAAGAACACATCGAACACAACGGTTTCATTTTCCTGAGTTTCAAAATATCCCTGCATCATGGTTAGTTCGTACAGGTCTGTCAGCAATGTAAGATTCTGAGCACTCATATTAATCTCCTTAATAATAAATACCTTAAATAAATATTTAGCAGGCCTTATGGGGCATGCTACCAGCATTTAGTATACCACATGTGAAAAAAAAGTAAAAGAAAAGTAAGCTTTTTTCATTGAAGCGGGCTGTGGAATGTAGTAAAGTGAATTCTAAAGAGGGTTTTTACATATTTAAAAGGAAAGAGAGTTGTGCTGCTATGGAGTATTTCTGGATAGTCCTTCCCAAGATGGGCGGCTTTCTGCTCCTGGTTCTGATCGGGTTTCTGGCATCCAGGCTGGGGGTTGTGAAAAAGGAAGCGCTGACTTCTATTTCGGGTTTTTTAATTAAGATCGTGCTGCCGGCGCTGGTGATCTCATTGATCTGGGAGAATCACACTACAGTATTTACTTTGTTTCACTATGGCCGGATCGTGCTGTGGCAGATGGGGGCATATTTACTGCTGGCCTTAACGGGATTTCTGGTGAGCCGGATTTTTAAGCTGCCGGAATCCGTCAGAAATGTTTTCTGCGGCTGTATGGTGGGCGGTAATTTTGGGTTTTTGGTGATTCCGCTGATTATGGCGTTGTTTGCGGAGACGGGAGGGGACAAGTATATTCCGATCTGTTCGGTCGTAGATACGACAGTAGTATGGACACTGGGCCTGCTTTTGTTTCTTGGCCGCAGCGGGAAACAGGAAAATCTCTGGAAGAGGGTTGTCAGCACTCCTATTTTTATTTCTATATTGATAGGGATGGCGCTGACCACATTTGCTGTCCCGGTGCCGGCGCTGGTTATGGATGTCGTGACTGCTGTGGGAGAGACGAGTTACAGCTGGGGGCTGATATATCTGGGATGCAGTATTGGGTTTATGGAATTTGGCGGTATCCTGCGCTATAAGTCGGTGCTGCTTCTGGCTGCATGCAAGCTTGTGGCGGTACCGGCGGCCGTGTATGCCATTGCATCCCATTTTCTGCCGCAGACGGAGAGTCTTATGCTGATGCTGATCACCGGCGCGCCGACGATGACGTCTTCCAGTATGCTTGCGAGGCAGTACCATTTGAATGAAGATTACGCTTCCGAGGCTGTGGTGGTTACCACGCTGCTCTGTATGGCAACACTGCCGCTGCTGTTTTTAATCACTGCACTGTAGACAAGTACTCTCAGAAATTTAGGGCGGCTTATGCTGCAGTTAATGATGATACGATGTACTGGAATGTGAAGTGAGGCGGCGTATTGCTGCAACGTATTTTTAAATACGCCCTATGGCTGGGAAACGGACTGGTGTATGGGAGCTTATAAAAGGAGTCAAGATGAAGATCAGAGTGCGTGATATAGAAGAATTATGGAAGGACAGATTTGCTGCACTTGTCGCAGGCAGAGGTGGGCTGGACAGGATTGTGGAGTTTTACGATATGATGGAACAGCCGGATATTAAACCCTGGCTCAGGGAGAATCTCCTGGTGATTACGACGGGGTATGCGATCCGCAACGACAAAAAGGCGCTGCTGAATCTGATCCGGGATCTGCGGGAGGTGAACGCGTCGGCGCTGGCGATCAAGACGCGGTTTTTCGATGAATTTCCCAAAGAAGCGCTGGCTCTGGCTGATGAGTGTGAGATCCCGCTTTTTTTTCTGAATAATGACGTCGGGTTTATTGAGGTTGTGTATCCGGTTATGACGGCGATCGTGGAGGCGAGAAATCAGCTCGAGATGTCCAGCAGGTACCGGATTGGCACTTACAGCCAGATGGAGATGAACGGGAAGTTATTTCTGGATCTGCAGACCGGTAAGATCACACAGGCGGAGGAAGCGGAGCAGAGGGTGAATTCTCTGAGCTGGCCGTTCCCGCCGCTGCGTATGATCTTGATTCAGGCAGAGCAGAATCCACGTATGGCGGAGGCTCAGGAAAAAGATATGGAGAGCATTTACCAGATGATGAAAGGGGCTATGGAGCAGGCGGGGATCTGGGGGGCCGGTATTGTGCGCCAGTACCAGTACATCTGTATTATGAAGGATGTGGAGGAGGAAAAGGCGGACAGCCTCTGTTCGACGATGGTTGAAAAGATCTGCAGCATGTTGAAGTACCGTGTGGCAGCCGGGATATCGCAGCAGTTCTACGATTATCTGGAACTGGGGGCGGTTTATAAGGATGTAAAAGATGTTTTCCGTATCCGGGAAAAAAAGGGGCTGTCCGGAAATGTCCTCTGGATGGAAAAGCTGAGATATGAGCAGATTGTGATGCATATGGCACAACAGCGTGAAGTGCGGGCATTCGTGCAGGAAAAGCTGGCGGCCCTGGAGATCTATGACCGGGAACATGAGAGTCATCTGGCGGAGACGCTGGAGATGCTTTCTGCGTGCCGCGGCTCCCGCAAAACAGCTGCGGAAAGGCTGTATCTTCACCGGAATACGATGTCTTACCGTCTGAACCAGATCGAAGAAGTTCTGGGGTGTGACCTGAGTGATGCCGGGCAGCTGGAGGAACTGGGGTTTGCCTGCAGGGTGAAAGAATACATGTGATTGTGCACTGTGCACAAAAGATCGGCGCAGATTCGGTACTGGTGAATAAGGACTTTAGCGGTTTGACGTGCTATACTGATAGAAAGAGCCAATGTAGGAGATGTATGCATTGGCTTATATCTTATGAAGGAGCAGCGGGAATGGATAAAAAAGGAATTCGTTTGACAAAAGAACTTTTGGACGCAGCGCTTGCCGGCGGGACGATTTTAGGCGGCGGGGGCGGCGGAGACGCGAAAAAGGGGAGGAAGTTCGCAGAGATTGCGGTGGATTACGATGATCTGCGCCTGCTTCCCATTGAGGCTGTGGATGAGGATGCTGTACTGCTGACGGCTTCTCTTGTGGGAGCGCCCAATGCTGCGGAGCAGTATATGGCCGCAAAGGATCTGGTCCGCACGGTGGAGATTTTAAAGAAGAATTGTGACTTTACGATCGGCGGCATTATCACAAATGAACAGGGAGGAGAGGCGACTGTGAATGGCTGGCTTCAGGCCGCGGTACTGGGGATCCCTGTGATCGATGCCCCCTGCAATGGACGTGCCCATCCTACTGGCGTGATGGGAAGTATGAATCTGCACAAGCAGGCGGACTATCGGACCGTACAGGCATGTGCGGGCGGCAATCCGGAGGCGGGCAGCCGCGTGGAATGTTATTTTGAAGGGACGATTGAGCATACGTCCCGGCTGGTGCGTATGGCGTCCATTGAGGCCGGCGGACTGGTGGCCGTGGCGAGGAATCCGGTGAAGGCGTCCTATGCCAGGGAAAACTGTGCGCTGGGCGGCGTCAGCCATGCGATTGAGACAGGAAAAGCATTTTTGAAGGGCCTGGAGCATTCGGTGGAGGCAGCTGTGGAAAGTGTGTGCGGATTTTTGGGCGGAAGGATTCTGGCAAAGGGAAAGGTAGATGCATTTTCAATAGAAACCACGGGAGGATTTGACGTGGGGTATGCCTCGGTGGATGGATGTGAACTGACTTTCTGGAATGAATACGCGACGGCGGAGAAAGACGGGGAACGTCTGGCGACCTTCCCGGATCTTATTATGACGATCAATGCCGTAAGCGGCGAGCCGGTGACAACGGCCATGATGGAAACCGGTCTGGACGTTTATGTGATTGCGGCTAACCGGGAGAATCTGAAGCTCGCGCCTACGATGTTTGAGCCGGAACTTCTGCGGGAAACGGAAAAAGTGATTGGGAAAAACCTGGTATCATATCTGGAGTAGCATAGCGGCAGAGAAGTAAAAATTCATATTATAAGGAGGACGAATTTATGTTAATGAAACAGATTATCGATGCGTACGAGGTACTGGACAGTGCTTATGTGACGGGGAAGAAGGTTGAGGAGTATCTGCGCACAATACAGCCTGATGCGGACATCACCGTATATGAGCTGAAGGGACCCAAGGGGACTACGGATATGCTGAAGGTCAGAATCCCGGGAAGCAATGGCAAGATAAAGGGCGGCAGTGCGCCGACCATTGGTCTTCTTGGCCGGCTGGGCGGGATTGGAGCGCGTCCGGAGCGTATCGGTTTTGTATCGGATGGAGACGGCGCCCTTGCAGCAGTTGCCCTTGCGGCAAAACTTCTGGATATGCAGAATAAAGGGGATGTGCTGGACGGGGATGTATTTATTTCCACACATATCTGTCCGAACGCGCCGACTGCGCCGCACGATCCCGTGCCCTTTATGGGTTCACCGGTTGAGATGTCCCAGGTAAACAGAGAAGAAGTATCCGATGAACTGGATGCCATCCTGTCAGTAGACACAACAAAAGGCAACCGCGTGATCAATACTAGGGGATTTGCAATCTCACCGACCGTAAAAGAAGGGTATATCCTCCGCACATCCGAGGATCTGCTGGATCTGATGCAGATCACAACCGGCAGGCTCCCATATGTATTTCCGCTGGCAACCCAGGACATCACGCCTTACGGCAATGACCTGCACCACCTGAACAGCGTACTCCAGCCATGTACTGCAACCAATGCTCCTGTAGTAGGAGTGGCAATCACCGCGGAGACCATGGTGCCGGGATGCGCAACCGGGGCAAGCCATGCGTCAGACGTAGAAGAAGCGGCGAGATTCATGCTGGAGGCGGCAAAGGCATTTGGCCGCGGACAGTGTAAGTTCTATGACGAGGAAGAGTATGCACGGATCCAAAAGCTATATGGTCCGATGAAACATCTGCAGACACTGGGAGAAGAGTAAAAAGGGGTCTGACCCCTTTGCAGTCGGTTTTCAGAATATTCTTAAAATTTAGATACGAAGTAATTATATAACGCAGGAGGTGCACTGGATGAAGATAGGTGCGGTTACGATAGGACAGGCTCCCAGGGTGGATGTGACTGTCGATATCATGGATATATTTGGCGGAAAAACTGAGCTGATACAGGCTGGCGGACTGGATGGCCTTACAAAGGAAGATATTGCTGAGTTTGCTCCCGGGGAGGGAGACTATGTACTGGTGTCCCGGCTGAAAGACGGGAGCTCCGTGACGTTTGCAGAACGCCATATTCTCCCGAGGCTTCAGGAGGCGATGAATAGGATGGAGGAAGAGGGCTGCCGCCTGATTATGATGTTCTGCACCGGCAGTTTCCCGGAGACTCTTACAACAAAGAGTATACCTGTGATTTATCCGTGCGAGGTTCTGGACAGGCTTGTTCCTCTGATGAGCAAAAAATCCAGTATCATCTGTATGACGCCGTCTCCGCTCCAGATTGAGCAGACGGAGGAAAAGTGGAGACACTATGTGAAAGAAGTGAAAGCCGTAGCGGCTTCGCCGTACGGCGATTGGGAGACTTTGGAAAAGGCTGCCGATGAAGTAAAAGATATGGATGCTGATCTCATAGTTCTGGACTGTATCGGGTATACTCAGGAAATGAAAGAGATGTTTGCCAGGAAGACAAAAAAGATGGTGGTTCTGCCCAGGACACTCCTGGCACGCGTGGTATCTGAACTGACCGATGCTGCAGAATAAATCAGATGACAGGGAGAAGGGGAAAAGATGAGTGAATTAGTAAAAATAGCGGAGGGCGTCCTGATATCTTGTCTGGATGCAAAAGCCGGGGAGGCTGTTTTAATCGTGACGGATGACAGCCGGAGAGAAATCGGGGAAGCGCTTTACGAGGCATCCAAGAATCTGGGATGCGAGGGCATGATGCTGGTCATGAAGGAGAGGGAACTAAGCGGGGAGGAGCCGCCCAAAGCAGTAGCGGAAGCAATGAAAGGCGCCGATATCGTAATTGCACCGACGGCGAAATCACTGACGCACACCAACGCCCGGATTCAGGCGGCAGCAGCGGGTACGAGAATCGCCACGATGCCTGGTATCACAAAGGAGATGTTCAGCCAGGGCGCGATGACTGCAGATTATGCGAAGGTTGAAAAACTGACGGATAAGATCACTGCAATGCTGACCAGTGCTGACACGGCCCGGATAGAAAAAGACGGGAAGGTACTGACAATTTCATTGAAAGGGCGTAATGGAGTACCAAGCCCCGGCGTCTACAAAGCGCCTGGAAAATGCGGGAATCTACCATCAGGTGAGGCGTATATTGCACCGCTGGAGGACGGTTCTGACGGAGAAATGATAATTGACGGTTCCATGGTTGGCATTGGCAGGCTGGATGCCCCGCTTCATATGGTAATCACGGCCGGAAAACTGCGGTCTGTTACAGGGGAGAAAAGTGAGAATCTGGAGGTACTGCTCAAAAATGAAACCAACGGAACTCTCTGCGAACTGGGGATCGGAACCAACGAGGCAGCCATATTGAATGGCATCATTCTGGAAGACGAAAAGGTATACGGAACGGTTCATATCGCATTTGGAACAAACACCTCATTCGGGGGAATAAATAAGGCAGAGTGCCATATGGATGGGATTATATTAAAGCCCACCCTTTATCTGGATGATGTTCTGGTGATAAAAGAGGGCGTATTTACAGACACGCTTTAAGAAAAGCTGCGGGAAAGATAAGTCTGGCGGGCGCGCGGAAGGCGGAAAGAACCGGTCTGATGCACGCCCGCTTTTTGAGGAGGAAGAAGCATGGGAACGTTTAAGGTAGGATTAATACGCGTATTGACGACAGAAGACCAGGACGTGCTGCAGGCACACGGTAAAGTAATCATGGAAAATTTCCCCGGTATTGAAGTGGAAACAAAATGCATTCCCGATCAATATGAAGGAATACATAGCGACGAATTATGTGAACTGGCCATTCCCAAAATCGTAGAGACAGCGAAAACATTTACGGACGTGGATATGTTTATCGTCAGCTGTGCAGACGATCCGGGCGTTGAAGAGATCAGAGAGGCGCTCCCGGGAATCCCGGTTACCGGCGGAGGTGAGACTACGGTGGCCCTGGCGTTAAAATATGGAGATAAAGTAGGCGTGCTGGGCATCACCGACTATGCACCGCAGGCTTATGAGAGGATGCTGGCCGGAAAGATGATACTCGGTAAGCCGGACGGAGTCGACAGCACGCTGGATCTGATGACGTCGGAAGGACGGGAGAATACCATCAAAAAAGGAATAGAACTGAAAGAGCAGGGCGCTCAGGTTATAGCGCTGGCGTGCACAGGTCTTGGCACAATAGGCGTAGCAAAAGAGCTGGAAGAAGCAACGGGACTGCCGGTGATAGACCCGGTCATAGCAGAAGGAATGTTTGCCTATTTCGAAAAAATCCGCAGAGGGGTCTGACCCCTTTGCAAAAGGGTCAGACCCCTCTGCAAAAGGGTCAGACCCCTCTGAAGTCCCCTGAAAATAAAGAGGTGCTGTTGACGACAGCACCTCTAATTTCATACAATCGATTATGACACGATCTCAGCATTTTTAATAATCGTTTTCTGTATAATATTCTGTACGTAATTCCCAATATGTTTTTTATCTTCCTTTTCCAACTGATCGGGATAAATTGGCTTTCCGTATTCGATCACGACATGGACTTTGCGAATCCTGGGAAATTGTTTTTCGAAGATGGCACATGTATTATTCATGGAAACTGGTACAATAGCACAGTTTGTTTTCGTAGCGATCTTAAAAGCACCGTCTTTAAACGGGAGCATACTTAGTTCTTCCCCATTATTGCGCGTTCCCTCCGGGAAGATACAGATCGAAATCCCCTTTTTTATGTAGTCGATCGCCTGTAGAATGGTCTTTAACCCCTCTTTTGGATTTTCGCGGTCCAGAAAGAGGCAATACAGATAGCGCATCCATGTAGAAAGCAGCGGGATGTGCTCCATCTCTTTCTTGGCAACGTATCCGGTCAGCCTTTTACAGCGGGAGTAGGTCAGCAGAATGTCAAAAAAACTACGGTGGTTTCCGATGAAAAGCACAGGTTCATCGGGAACATTCTCCTCGCCGATGACGGTGGTGCGGACGCTCGTCATTTTTAAGATAACTTTAAATGCCCACTGCACGAGCCGCAGAGAGCTATAGTCCCTTTTTTCACGGTTGAATTTGCCGATCACCCATTCCACGAAGAAGATCGGAATGGAAAGAATCAAAAATGTAACCAGGAAGATCACAATACAGATAAATCTAAACATCAGGAAATACCCTCTTTTCTGTTCTTGTCTATGCATTTCTCAAACCAGTGTTAACAAGTACCGGCTCCAGAATACCATGCCCTCCAATTATACAAAACCCTGCCCTAAAAAACAAGTAATGTACAGAATATAATTCTGTAAAAAGTTAGTTTGGTGTTACTATTCACAGTCGATTTAGCGTTCATTCTTTAGGAAGCTCGTAACAGAGCTTCTTTTTCTTTGCCATAATGCACAAACATAGTGGT
>NZ_CYZU01000005.1 GCF_001404335.1 Faecalicatena contorta | reverse complement strand
AACAGGGGAGAATCCGTGATTTCGAATCACGGATTCTCCCCTGTTTCGGGCCTGCTTGCTTCCTAGAATTCGTTGATAAACGGCCGCATTTTTAAACAGCATGTGTACGCCTGCCCGCCTGTCCCTCATCGGCGCGGTCCCCCTACACCTTAATTACCCCCTGCCGATACTCATTAGAGAATGCCGTCTTGAATTTATCCGTGATGACGGATGTATATAGGTTTGACGCGAGTATATCGTGATAGAGCATTTTCTGCCCGATTTCGGGGATATCATCTGTCTCATAAAGGCTGGTCAGCAGCGGCAGTGTTCCATTTTTGACTACGCTGCCCAGGATTCTTTCTCGGTCTTTGCGGTAACCCAGAAGACGGGCGTAGTAGTGATAGCCTCCCTCGATATATTCTTCCACACTGTCCTTTTTGATGCCCAGCATGATGTGAAGAAGGGCGCGGTTAATGCGGGTCTGGGTGATTTCTTTTGTCTTAAGCAGCTCGCAGAACTGTTTGTAGTTGAAAAAGTTGTTGAGCTGGTTGATGATACGGTTGGCAAGCTCCACGGATACGTCCATGTAACGGCTCAGGTCATTGGCCGTCTTATTCAGAAGTTTGTACTTCATGATAAGGGAAAAGTCATTCTGGTAGACCGGATATTTCACGCGGTGGTAGTCTTTTAACAGCTCAAGACAGCTGGAGGGCACCTGGTCTTCCAGCTCATTTAATATGTTGGAAAAAGGCGTGTTTTCGAACGTGCTGCCTACGGACCGGGTGCTGATAGCGGAGCTGGAGTAGGCCAGGAGGGAACGGATGGCGGATGCGGAGCTGTAGCTGGAATTTAGTTTCTTGTCGTGGTAGTTGGATTCCACTCTTTTGATGGTATATGGGCGGATCGGGCTGTTCAGCTTTTTGAGTGCTTTTAGGTATTCGACTCCGAGGATGTTGTTCGGATCGTTGAGCAGGAAGGTATAGTCCGTGCTGCCCATATAGGCGGCCAGGGCCTCCTGCCTGGCGGCAGGGAAAGTATGACCGTTCTTTAAACCGTTCTGAAGAAAGCTTTTGTATTCTTCCGGCTCCTCATATAAGATGTCCGCAATTTTCTGAAGCCCATCCAGATCATTACATTCGCTGCCGAAACAGATGGAGTCCACGATTCCCAAGCTGTCCAGAAAGGAGACGGCGCCCATGGCGAATAATTCGGCGCTTCCGGTGGAATAGCAGACAGGCAGCTCGAAGACCGCACCGGCGCCGCATTTTAAAGCCATCTCTGCGCGTATGTATTTGGGCATGATGGCCGGGGTACCTCTCTGGACGTAATCCCCGGTCATGATGGCAATGGCGGTGTCGGCGCCGGTGACTTCCTTCGCTTTTTCTATATGGTATTGATGTCCGTTGTGAAACGGATTGTATTCTGTGATTAAACCGACAATTTTCATAAGATTCTCCTTGTATATCAATTTATTAACCATTATACTATAAAATGACAGGATGTTATAGGCTGAAATGTGTTTATTAAGGTTGATTTCTGTTAAATATAAGTAAGTACAGAGATTTTTTAGAATAATGTAGCTGTTCATGGTTCAGAACAGATACGAATAAATCAGGACAAAAGAGGGTGTATGGCATGGAAAAAACGAAGATTGAAGAGCTTCTGGAACAGCGCAGATTTAAGGAATTGAAAGAAGAATTAGAAGCCATACATCCAGTCGATATCGTGGAGATGCTGGAGGATTTTGACAGAAAACAGGCGCTCCTTATTTTCCGGCTTCTGGCCAAGGAGGAGGCGGCAGAGGTCTTTACGGATATGAACAGCGATATGCGTGAGGATCTGATCAATGCCCTTACGGACTCCGAGCTGGAAGAAGTTATGGACGAGATGTATGTGGACGATACCGTGGATGTTCTGGAGGAGATGCCCGCCAATGTGGTGGACCGTCTGCTTATGGCCACGGATGAAGATACAAGGAAGAAGATCAATGTGCTGCTGCAGTATCCGGAGGACAGTGCGGGCAGTATCATGAATGTGGATTACATCAGCCTGAGAAAAGAGATGACGGTGGCGGATGCTATCCTGAAGATCCGCCAGGTCGGCATTAATAAGGAAACGATCTATACCTGCTATGTGACGGAGAAGAAGCGGCTGATCGGCGCGGTGGATGTCAAGGATCTGCTGACGGCCGGGGATACCTGGCTGATCGAGGAGATCATGGATGAGAATGTGCTTTGCGCCAAGACGCTGGACGACCAGGAGGATGTGGCCGTTACGATTAAGAAGTACGGATTGATAGCGATTCCCATCATAGACCACGAAAACTGTCTGGTCGGGATTGTTACGGTTGACGACGCGATGTTCGTCCTGCAGGATGAGACAACCGAGGATATCAGTATCATGGCCGGTGTCAGCCCGAATGAAGATTCTTATTTTGGAACTTCGGTGTTCCGGCATGCAAAGAACAGGAGTCTCTGGCTGATGCTTTTGATGCTTTCCGCCACGGTGACAGGGGAAATCCTCGGATTCTATGAGGAGGCGATGGCGGTGATGCCGGTTCTGATTACATTTATTCCCATGCTCATGGGGACGGGCGGTAACTGTGGATCCCAAAGTTCCACCCTGGTGATCCGCGGGCTGGCCGTGGGTGAGATACAGTTCAAAGACATTTTCCGCGTTATCTTTAAAGAGATCCGTGTGGCGCTTGTGGTCAGTGTTTTGCTGGCGGTAGTGAATGGTATCCGCATTTATATCATGTATGGACAGAACATCACACTGGCAATAGCGCTTGGTATCACGATGATGGCGGTCGTTGTCATGGCGAAATGCATCGGCTGCACGCTGCCTCTGCTGGCGAAGAAGCTTGGGCTGGATCCGGCGATCATGGCAGCACCTCTGATAACCACGATTCTCGATACATGCACAATTCTGGTTTATTTTAATATCGTTACTGCTATATTTCACCTGAATGCCTGATGCAGCGGCAAGAATTGGTTTCATATGGGATTGTATTTAAAAATACACATAGTATATACTTGTATACAAAAATTCTTTGGGTTATAATGGAAAGAGTGAGAAAAAATGAAAGGTGGCATTTAAATCATGGGATTTATTGACGAAATCAAGGCAAGAGCGAAAGCTGATAAGAAAACAATCGTACTTCCGGAGACGGAAGATGTCAGGACTTACCAGGCTGCGGAAGCAGTTTTGAAGGAGGGGACAGCCAATCTGATCCTCGTGGGCAGCAAAGAGGAAGTTGAGAAAAACGGGGCGGGATATGATATCTCCGGCGCTGTGGTTGTAGACCCTGCAACGAGTGAAAAGACAGCGGCTTACATTGCAAAATTAGTAGAACTCAGGCAGAAAAAGGGAATGACGGAAGATCAGGCCAAAGAACTGCTTCTGAATAATTACCTGTATTATGGCGTTATGATGGTGAAGATGGGGGATGCGGACGGCATGGTATCCGGCGCATGCCACTCAACGGCGGACACGCTTCGTCCATGTCTGCAGATTTTAAAGACCAAGCCGGGCACAAAGCTTGTTTCTGCATTTTTCCTGATGGTGGTACCGGACTGTGATATGGGAGCGGACGGAACATTTATCTTCGGGGATTCAGGACTGGAACAGAACCCGGATCCGGAGAAGCTTGCCAACATTGCGGTTTCATCCGCAGATTCTTTCCGTACGCTGACAGGGAAAGAACCGATTGTAGCCATGCTGTCACATTCCACAAAGGGAAGCGCAAAGCATGCGGATGTTGACAAAGTAGTAGAGGCAACAAAGATTGCAAAAGAACTGGCGCCGGAACTGAAGCTGGACGGAGAGTTACAGCTGGATGCAGCTATCGTGCCGTCAGTAGGGGAATCCAAGGCTCCGGGAAGCCCGGTTGCAGGACATGCCAACGTATTGATTTTCCCGGATCTGGATGCAGGGAACATCGGATATAAGCTAGTACAGAGGCTGGCGAAAGCAGAAGCTTACGGACCGCTTACACAGGGGATCGCGGCTCCTGTCAATGATTTGTCACGCGGATGCAGTGCCGAGGATATTGAGGGCGTTGTAGCGATCACGGCAGTGCAGGCTCAGGCACAATAAACCGTTGGTAACAGTTCAAGCTTAACCGGACTGTTAAAAAGTTGTATGTAAGAGAGGCGGAGAACGCCCCTTATATAGAAATTCAGGAGGATAATAAAATGAATGTATTAGTAATCAACTGCGGAAGTTCTTCTCTGAAATTCCAGTTAATCGACTCTGAATCAGAGAAGGTGCTGGCAAAAGGCCTCTGCGAGAGGATCGGAATCGACGGCAGCCTTACCTATCAGCCGGCGGGCGGAGAGAAAGTGAAGTCGGAAAAAGACATGCCTACCCATACAGAGGCAATCAAGTACGTGATCGACGCGTTGACGGATTCCGAGACAGGTGTTGTTAAGAGCCTGGACGAGATCGGTGCTGTAGGACACCGTATGGTACACGGAGGAGAGAAGTTTGCCTCTTCTGTAGTGATCACAGAAGAAGTTAAGAAGGCAGTAGAGGAGTGTAACGACCTGGCGCCGTTACATAACCCGGCAAACCTGATTGGCGTGAATGCATGTGAGGAGCTGATGCCGAATACTCCTATGGTTGGCGTATTCGATACGGCGTTCCACCAGACGATGCCTGAAAAAGCATATATGTACGGACTTCCTTATGCATATTATGACAAATATAAAGTAAGACGCTACGGCTTCCACGGGACAAGCCACAGCTTCGTATCCAAACGGGCAGCGGAGATTTCAGGTAAGCCTTATGACGCCGTGAAGACGATCGTCTGCCACCTTGGAAACGGCGCAAGCGTGTGTGCCGTATTAAACGGCAAATCCGTAGACACATCCATGGGACTGACCCCGCTGGAAGGGCTGGTTATGGGAACACGTTCCGGAGATATTGATCCGGCGATCATGGAATTTATAGCAAAGAAAGAAAATCTGGATATCGAAGGCCTGATGAAAGTCCTGAACAAGGATTCCGGCGTATACGGTCTGTCAGGGCTGTCCAGCGATTTCAGGGACCTGTCCTCTGCAGCTGCGGAAGGAAACAAACAGGCACAGATCGCCCTGAAGGTATTCTCATACAGAGTAGCCAAATATGTCGGAAGCTATGCAGCAGCTATGAACGGCGTGGATAACATCGTCTTCACAGCAGGAATCGGCGAGAACGACCACGAAGTACGCGAAGAGGTTTGCAGTTACCTGCAGTTCCTTGGCATAGAGCTTGACAAAGAAGCCAATGCCAAGAGAGGCGAGGAAGTGATGATCTCGACTCCAGACTCAAAAGTAAAAGTCTATGTAATACCGACGAACGAAGAGCTGGCAATCGCAAGAGAGACAGTTGCACTTGTAAAATAAGGCTGACGATAAAAAGAATGAGCGGATAGATCCCATGTCTGTCCGCTCATCTGATTTGTTAGAATATTCTGAAAACGGTGCGCAAAGGGGTCAGACCCCTATGAAGATCCCCTTTATTTTACATTTTTTAGTTGACAAACTTATTTTACATGATATAATAATCTAGGTATGAATAGGAGTAATGAAGATGTTAATTAGCCTATCAGACGTTCTGTCAGACCAGCATAAGACAGTTGAAGAAACAGTGCCTGTGGAATTGGAAGAACTGCAGTTGAAGACCGGTTTGTTTCCGGTGGTCAGCAAAAAACCTGTGCACGTTGTCGTTACACACGTAAAGAACAAGGAATTACAGATCAAGGCAGAGACGAAAGTTTCGGTTATGATACCATGTGACCGTTGCCTGGAGGATGTAAAGCAGGAGTTTGTACTGGATTTTATCAAGCGCGTGGATTTGAATGTTGCGGATGCCGATTTGCCGGAAGGATTAGATGAATCAAATTTCATTGACGGATATCATCTTGACGTGGACAAAATGCTCTTTAATGAGATATTGATAGGATGGCCGACGAAAGTTCTATGCAGCGAAGACTGTAAAGGCATTTGTAACGTTTGTGGTCAGAACCTAAATATGGGTACCTGTGACTGTGAAGATACGGGGCTTGACCCAAGAATGTCAGTTGTCCGTGATTTGTTTAAGAATTTTAAGGAGGTGTAACCTATGTCTATCTGTCCAAAGAATAAATCTTCAAAAGCTAGAAGAGATAAGAGAAGAGCTAATTGGAAGATGAGTGCTCCAAACCTTGTGAAGTGCAGCAAGTGCGGAGAACTTATGATGCCTCACAGAGTATGTAAGGCTTGCGGCTCTTACAACAAAAAAGAAATCATTTCTGTTGACTAAGTACAGAGAAGACAAGGCTTCCCGGGATTCCGGGAAGCCTTTTTTCATGGGTTTACACCAATTCTGTCACTATGGAGATATATAATCATGTGAACCAAACACGTGTGCGTGATGAAATGAATAAAATCGGAAACATTCAGTGAAAGAAGTGTCTTTTCTCTATATTCCTGTTATAATATAGAATATAGAAGGAAATTCTGTTTCAAGCAGGAAGGTGATAAAATGCCTGCAATAAAAGAAAAGGCTTTTGAATTAATTGAAAAGATGCCAGATGATAAAGTGGTATATATTGTAAATATTATGGAGAATTTAGATTCTCTTTTTAATGGAACGGAACCTGATGAAGAGAAAATGCAGGCTTATGAGAATTTGAAAAAGTACAGAAGACCTGCATGTACAAGTAACCTTTTAAAAATAAGTAGAAAGGGGTGCTGATGTGTGTAGGAAGTCTGAATTTAATATCATTATAGAGCAGATGAAAAAAATTTATGAAAAGGCATTTGGAGAAAATCTTGTAAGAATATTTTTATATGGTTCCTATGCCAGAGGTGATTATAACGAATTTTCAGATATAGATTTGGCAGCGATTGCCAAAGGAGACAGAATAACTCTGCAAAAGATTCTGGAAGAGGTATGGGATGAAGCGGCTGATTTGGGGCTTGAATATGACACAATTATTTCCCCTACAGTAATACCATTTGATGAGTTTGAGCGGTATAAGGAGATATTGCCATACTACCGTAATATTGAAGCGGAAGGGGTTGTTATCAGTGCTTAGTGACGATATAATCAATTTAGTAAAGTACCGTATTACTAATGCAGAAGAGAAAATGATATCAGCTAATTTATTATTAGAGGCGGGGCAGTTTAAAGACTCAATAGGCAGATCATACTACGCGATGTTTTCAGCAGTAAGAGCACTGTTAGCTTGTGATGGAGTAGATTACTCTAAACATTTAGGGGTAATTGCATATTTCCAGAAAAACTAAATTAAAGAGGGGATATTCAATAAGAAGTATTCCAAATATATACAGAATGCTTTTCAGGTGAGAAATACCAGTGAGTATGATGATTTTTACATCGTATCAAAAGAATCAGCATTAATACAATATGAAAGAGCTGAGGAGATGCTGATGGAAGTAAAAGAATATTTGAGAAAAAGCATAGGTATAATATTGCCTTCTTCGGATAACGAATGAATAGGCTTAGAATTAGGATATGTTCAAATGGTTTCGATGATGAGGGGCTAATAGATAGGAGGAAATTATGGCTATAGCGGCGAAAGACAGAAAAAAGGAATATGAAAAAGACCAGAATGAATTATTCGCAATGCTTGACAAAGGCATTGCTGATATGAGATCTGGCAGAACGATAGAACATGATGAAGCTATGAGGATTATCAGGGAGAAGCTAGCACAGTATGATGTATAAAATACGGGAAACTCAGGAAGCAGTAAAGGATGTGACTGATTTAGCCGTATACATGATAGAAAACTTTGAAAACCCTAAAGCATCACATGATTTTCTGGAGAGGTATGATAAGGAAATCCAACAGCTAAAAACATTTCCTTTTGGTTATCGCGGGATAAGCTTTGAGTATCAGGGAATGGAGATCAGGCTGAAACCTTATGCTACATACAATATCTTCTTTGTGGTTGACCAGGGTATACAGGAGATTATTATCTTAAGGGTTTTAAAGGACAGGCAGAATTGGAAAGCCATCCTGTCAGGGGAAACAGACTATAGGCTATAACATGCAGTCTCTTTTCTCATTTACATAGTTTACACCAATCTTTACACCAAATGACTGCTGTACTGACGAAGGCGGATACAATATGATAAAAAGAGAAAATGGGCGAAACCCTTGAATTTTCGCCGTTACAGCGCGTGATAATGTATTAGGTTGATGCACCTTCGCTTAAAACAAAAAAGAAATCATTTCTGTTGACTAAGTACAGAGAAGACAAGGCTTCCCGGGATTCCGGGAAGCCTTTTTTCATCTTATGGGAAAGTTCGCCTATAAGATAAAAAAGCCCTCCCGGCGGGATACGCATTGCGGCGTAAGCATTAGATGCCGCTATGCGACAGCAGCAGACGCGAGCATCGCTGGTGAAACTCTATTTTTGTATTACAGAAAAATGAAATAAGAAACGGTTAAAAGCCAGGTGCGGAAGATTGTTCTTGGCTTATTATGATGTATGTAGACAATTGCTGAATCATAAAGGTTTCAGGAGCATGTAAAAATATGGAAATATATAAGGAATAATTCAATGTAATAAGCAGATGATAAAATATTGAATTTTCTGTATAGTTACCGCAGGAAGGAGGGATTGGCTTGCTAATCACAGCAGATAAACGAGAAGGCCTGGCAGAGATATACAATCAGCTGGTTGATCTTGTGGGCATAGAAAATACGGAAGAGATCTATAAAAACATGAAGGGACAGCAAATAACCTTCCCCATGCGGCTTTACAGAACTGACTACATATCTAAAATAGTAAATGAACGGTATGACGGTAAAAATCTGAAGGCTCTGGCGAGAGAGTACGGATATACCGAAAGACACCTTAGAAACCTCTTAAATAAGAGACAAAGTTAAACATATCTATATGGAATGCAGGTCATTCAAAAAGTAAGTAAATAAATAATGGTAACAAGCAAGTCTTAAACAAAAGATTAAGGAGGCAGGAGGTTTCGATGGGATTAGTTTTCTCTATGATACTGATTTATGTGTTCGGCAGAGTAAAAATCTGTTCGATGCGTTTTATAGCAATACTGACACTCGGTACATTTTTATGGCCGCCGGGAACAGGGGGAATCCTGATATGGATTCTAATTAAGTGTTGTAAGTTCTTATATTAGTACATCGAAAAATAAGTAATTTACTGTTAAACTGACCGAAATTTTCGATGTACAAGGGGTGTTAAAAAGCGCGTATTTTAGGTATAATAACATAGAAGTAAAATCATAAATACAGAACCAGTACATCGTAAAATTAAGAAATATATGGGGCATGTCGTTTGATTTTCCAAGGGGAGGATGGAACGATCATTTTGACGGAGCCATATCTTTTACAGGATGAATAAAATCAGGGAGGTCGTATGATGGAACACCAAAAGCATGTTGTATGTGTTGGGCAGGCATTAGTTGACTGCATCACCAGAGGGATGGAAGAGAAGCCTTATAAGAAAAATGTATACCGGGCGGATTCAATCTCGTTAAATACAGGAGGTGATGCCTTAAACGAGTCCATTGTCCTATCCCATCTGGGGCACCAGGTCAGCCTGGTGTGCGCAGTGGGAGATGACCTGGCAGGCCACATCGTGCTTCATACGGCCAGGAGCAACGGGGTAGATGTATCCCATGCGGCGGTATCAGAAAGTATCACAACCCCGGTGGCTAACCTGATGGTACAAAAAAACGGGAGCCGGCAGTCCGCTAACAGCCCTGCAACCATGCTGACGGGATACGAGCCGGACGAACGTGCCTTTCGCGGGGCAGAGGCCGTATCATTTGCCAGTTTGTTCCGGGCGCCGCTGGACAAAAGAGAAAGTATTCTTCGGTTGATGAAGGCGGCCAAAGCCGAAGGCGCAGTCGTCTGTGCGGATACCAAAATGCCCACATACAGGGAGATTTTCAGGGAGGATCTCTTAGAAATCCTGCCTTACATAGACTATCTGTTCCCGAATGAAAACGAAGCCTCCTATTACTGTCGCATTATGACGGGGGAGGAGCAGAGAACCCTTGCCGGAATGGGCAGTGTCTTCCTTCAATATGGCGTGAAGAATGTGATCATAAAGACCGGAGAGAAAGGATGCACGGCAGTCAGCGGGAACGGGAGTTTTCAGATTCCCGCCAGAAAGGTTAAGGCAGTGGACTCCACAGGGGCCGGAGATAATTTTGTGGCCGGATTTATTCACGGGCTGCTGTGTGGGTGGGACTTAAGAAAATGCTGTGATTACGGCACACACTGCGCGGCTGTGTCCGTCCAGTATGTAGGGGCGGTAACCGGGATCAAACAGCAAAAAATGAACGGCAGCCGGACAAATACAATAAAATAGATCAATGAGTCAGTGGACATCTGGAAATCATAAAGGTATTTCCAGGTGTTTTCTTTTTAGTAAAAACAGAGAAATTTTCAAGTTATAAATAGCGAAAATATACAAAAATAAAGTGAAGAGCAAAAAGCGATTGACAATTAAATATACAGGTGATATTCTGAGAAAAAGAAAGTCCGTGCACGGGCACAATAACAAAGTTATCAGAATATTCATTTGAAAGGAGAAAGTATTATGAAAAAAACTCTTTGTATGCTGCTATGTATTGGTATGGCCGCGGCCATGTGTGCATGCAGTCCGGGGGAAAAGAAAGCGGAGGAAGCGCCCAAGAAAACAGAAGGAGAGAGCAAAGGTTTAATCGGGATTACCACATCAATGTACACCAACGAAGGTCTCACGATCATGTGTGACACAATTAAAGAGAAAGTAGAAGAAGAGGGCTATCAGGCAGTCATAAAGGATGCAAACCTGGATCAGGCCCAGCAGACAAAGGATGTAGAGGATTTCATAAGCCAGGGGGCCAAGCTGATTATTGTAGAGGCATGTGATTCCGTGGGCGTAAAATCTGCATTTGAATTGTGCAACAAGGCAGATATCCCTGTTCTGAGTGTGAACCAGGTATTGGGAGATGATCTGCTGGAACTTGTGGTGGGCTCCGTTACAAGTGACAATTATACGGCAGGATATGAAGTGGGACAGGAAGTAGCCAAAAAACTTGGCGGAAAAGGCAAGGTATGCATTCTGACCTACGATGTAGCATTTGTATGCAGGGAGAGAGGCGACGGCTTCAAGGCTGCCATGGCCGAAAATGAGGGGATCGAGGTACTGGAAGTCTTTGACGGTGTGTGTACGGAAGATGCCGCCATGAAAAAGACGGAAGACTGGCTGCAGCAGTACCCGGACGTTACGGCAATCTTTGGAAATAATTCGAACTGCGGAGTCGGGATTGCGGCGGCGGTCAGATCGGCCGGCAAGACGGATGATATTTTAGTTGCAAATGTAGATGGACTTTCAGGGGATATCAGAAACATGGAAGACGGGGCCCTGGATATCACAGCGGTATACCCGATGAAGGAACTGGCGGCAGAAGCAGCAGATAAGGCGGTTGAGGTCCTGGAAACCGGAAAATGCGGTGAGGATCCGCGCTTAAAATTCAGCCTTTGTACAATAGATGACCTGGATACATACAAAGAGTATTGGGGAATTGAGTAAATACAGGTGCGTAATATATACTTGCGGCAGCGCACACGATGTACTGGTACATCGTGTGCAGCCATAAAGGAGACATAGATGATGAATGAAGAAAACATTCTGCAGATGAAGGGCATCAATAAGAGCTTCGGCGGCGTGCAGGTATTGCATGATGTGGATTTTTCCATGCACGCAGGGGAAGTGAGGGCGCTCGCGGGAGAAAATGGCGCGGGAAAGTCTACTTTAATGAAGATACTGGGAGGGATCTATGACTGTGATACAGGTGAGGTGATCATCGACGGTGTGCCAATTGGCCTGGGTTCTGTCGAAGAGGCGCAAAAACATGGTATAGCAGTCATTCATCAGGAAATCGTGCTTGTGCAGGATATGACAGTCGGTGAAAATATTTTTTTGGGAAGAGAGTTTCAGACAAAAGCAGGCTTTGTGGACTATCATCAGATGTACAAGAAAGCGGCGGAAATATTGGAAAGGATCGGCCTCTCAACCCTGAAGCCGGATACAATAGTCAGAGAACTCAGCATATCACAGAAGCAGATGGTGGAGATTGCGAAAGCACTTTCCACTGATGCCAGGATTATCGTTATGGACGAGCCGACTTCATCGCTGACCGACAGAGAAGTGGAATTTTTGTTTGGACAAATAAAATCACTGAGTGAAAAAGGGGTATCGATTATCTACATATCCCACAAGATGGACGAAATCAATCAGATTGCGGACAGTATCACGATCATGCGGGATGGCCGCCATATTGTAACAGCTCCTATCAGAGAGATCAGCTATGAGCAGATCATCCAGAATATGGTGGGGCATAAAATAGAAGACTATTACCCTGATTATGATGTGACATTGGGAAAAGAAGTGCTCAGGGTTGAAAATTTGACAACGGAAAAGGTAGAAAATATTAATTTTTCACTTTTTGAAGGGGAAATTCTTGGGATAACAGGTCTCATGGGGGCAGGAAGGACAGAGCTTGCAAAAGCTTTGTTTGGCTTAGACGAAGTTCAGGCCGGCAGTATCTATCTGGAGGGTGAAAAATGTATCATAAAATCACCGCGGGAAGCAATCCAAAAGAAGATAGCGCTTGTCCCGGAAGACAGAAAAGAAAACGGCCTGTTTTTGGAAAATTCAATTTCCTTTAATATGACAGTCACAGTAATGGATGAATTTATAAAGGGAATCTCCGTAGACGCCAAAAAGGAGCAGCAGATCTTAGATGAATATGTAAACCAGCTTGAAATAAAGATGGCGGATACCGAGCAGCTTGCGGTTGAACTCAGCGGAGGAAACCAGCAAAAGGTAGTAATATCGAAATGGCTGGCGTCGAACCCGAAGATCTTAATCCTGGACGAACCGACCAGGGGGGTAGATGTAGGCGCAAAGTCAGATATATACCATTTAATCTGTCAGATTGCAGAGCGGGGCGTGGCAATCATCTTAATCTCTTCGGAGCTGCCCGAGGTTATGAATATGAGCTCCAGAATCGGTGTCATGTGTGAGGGAAAACTGGTCAGGTTTTTTCATCCGAAGAAGGAAGAAGTCACCCAGGAACAGATCATGCATTATGCAACAGGAGGATATGAACATGAAATTTATCACCAATAAAAGCCCGGTCAGTCAGAGCCTTAGTAAATTTTTGAAGCGCAACTTTATGATATTAATCGCGCTGCTGCTGATTGTACTGGCTCTTTCGGTTTTCACAGATACATTTTTAACAGCCGATAATATTTTGTCCGTTACACGGCAGATCAGCGTGGATTCCGTGCTGGCGTTTGGAATGGCAATGGTATTGATTATCGGATGCATTGACCTGTCCGTAGGCAGCGTTCTTGCCCTGAGCGGCTGTGTCTGCGTTTCTATGATTGAAAGCGGCATCCCTACGGCTGCGGCAGTTATCATTACGCTGGTATTCGGGGCCTTCTGCGGGATCATCAATGGCCTGCTTGCAACATTTACAACCATTCCGAGTTTTATTATAACCCTTGCCACGCAGCAGTGCTTCAGAGGCGCGGCATATCTTATGACAAACGGAAAATCAATCATGTGCTATGATGAGACGTTCAGTGCGATCGGGACCGGATATATAGGACCTGTCCCAATTTTGGGGATCGTCATTATTGT
This sequence comes from Faecalicatena contorta, assembly GCF_001404335.1. GTDB lineage: Bacteria > Bacillota > Clostridia > Lachnospirales > Lachnospiraceae > Faecalicatena > Faecalicatena contortus_B. Next base: position 145,334 of record NZ_CYZU01000005.1, on the reverse strand, counting down.
ATGCCTTGTATTTACCAGCATCCTGCTTAATAAGACAAAATTCGGAAGAGGCATGTATGCAATAGGAGGGAACAGAAGCGCGGCTGTATATGCAGGAATCAAGGTGAAAAAAATAACCGCCAGCGTCTTTATATTTACCGGCATCATGAGCGCAATGGCTGGCATTATGCTGGCATCGAGAGTGTATTCGGCGCAGCCTGCATCCGGTGCGGGATATGAATGCAATGCGATTGCGGCAGCGGTTTTAGGCGGCGTCAGCTTTAACGGGGGAATTGGAACGGCAGGAGGCGTGATGATCGGCGTGCTGATTATCGGGTTTATGAATAATGGACTGAATATGCTGCATGTCACCTCCTACTGGCAGATTATTGTAAAAGGACTTCTTATATTATTGGCAGTGTATCTGGATACTCTGAGGAATAACAAGCGATTACATATTAAGAAAAGGGGATAGGCATGTATACAGAAATAGAATTTATAAGACAGTATGAAAAATATTCCGTGCTGATGAAAGGAAACTGCGGGAAGGGGGAACCGGGGCTGGAAATATTTCTCGATTTTCCCGTGGTTATGCAGGACATTTCCGGCGCGAAAACAAAGCTTAGGTACGACCGTTATGAAAGTACAAAACAGGGATATCAGGCTGGGATAGAAGCCAGGGATTTATATGGAAACTGTTATACCATCACGGACGTATGGACGGCAGAGAAGGGCAGCTATAAACTGGAACGAAAAGTGTCCTGCAAAGAGGTAAAAGAGCAGACGGGGATCCGCCTGACTTCGGAATTCCGGTGCAGGGATTTAAAGGCAGCATCTTTTAACGACTATGAATTTATTATACCCGGGGCCCTGTATAACCATAATGATACGGACGGGGACGGGGTAGACGATTATCTGGGAACATTCAGCCAGGACTATAAGGACGACAGAAATCCGGCTCTTGCGGTCACAGCTTATGGAAAAAAAGGAAATTGGTCGGTATCTCTGATCAGAGGTGATTTACCGCAGGAGGATGAGACCATCACCCGGGAGCAGATCAAAGCCCGCCATTTTATTCATCATACGGATATAGGTTCTCTGGGAATCGCACCATCCCAGTATCGGACGCAGGAATTTATCCTGAGGTGTGATTATCCCTTCTATGAAAGAAATTCTTTCTGTCTCAATGTAGATGGTTCCGAGTGGTCGGCCTACAAAGAGATTGGAGAAAGCCAGGAATTTTCCATGACATATCTGCTCTGCATAGGGGAGGCAGAAAGCCTGACAGAGGCATCCTGGAATACGACACTTCTTCAGATGGACAGAATTTTGGATCAGGAGACAGCACTGCCCTTTACCTTAGAGGAGGCGCAGTATTACAGGCGTGAAATGATCCACAACAGCTTCCGGGAGTTCCCGGAAAAGAAGGGAGCGCCGGCGGGGTATTTCGTACATTTTTCTCCACGCAGCAATTATGGGGAACAAAATCTTCTGGAATATGGCTTCTGCGGGGCACAGACGCTCCTGAGCCTGGACATGCTGGCGGCGGCAAAGGACAATGGCTCCGGAGAATACAGGGAAAGGGCGCTTAAAACAGTCGATTATTTTGTGGATCACTGTATCGAGGAATCGGGACTGCCGAACGGGATTTACAATGTGGATAAGGAGGAGTATGTATACTGGTGGACGGGAATCCTGTTTCCGTTCCAGTACTCGGATGACAGGGAGGAACTGGAGGGGTATCTTGGCAGCCAGGTGGTAAGCTCTTTGATGGAAATCGCAGAGGAGCTGAAAAAGGTAAAGGGTAACTACTGCAGGTCTATGGTCGATTCCATGTACTATTTGCTGCGGTGCTATTTGTTCGAAAAGGAACAAGGAAATGAACATCCGAAATGGCTGGAAGCCGTAATCAAATTCTGCGATAAGCTGGTTGAGATACAAAATGAAGACGGTTCCTGGAACCGCGGATATTCGATGGAGGGAGCACCGCTTACAAATCCGCCGCAGTGGTTCGGGGCGTCCAAAAAGGAGCAGGGTTCCGGGGCAATCTTCCCGGCCCAGATTCTGACAGCACTGTATTCGCTTACAAAGTCGGAGAAGTACTTGAAGTCTGCCGAAAGAGCCGCGTATTTTGTGTACGGCAATTACGCTTCCCAGGTGGAATATATCGGCGGCCTCAACGATACGACACATAAAAAGTCGGTGAAAATAGACGCAGTCGGCGTGATGTTTGCCATGCGCACCATGCTGGTGGTGTACGAGCAGACAAAGGATGAGAAGCTTCTTACAGGGGCAAGGGATGCCGCCCGTATACTGGCAAGCTGGACTTACCTTTGGGACATCCCCTTCGATAAAAATACCCTCCTCGGAAAGCATGGGTTTAAAACGACAGGGTGGGCAGTATGCGATGTGATACCTGCGGGCAGTTACGTGGACTGTGAATTTGTAGAATTTATTCCGGAACTGCTGCGTATCGCCGGATACCTCAAGGACCGGGAACTGGCAGTATTGGCGAAAATCGTGACACGGGGGATGCAGCACGGCCTGTCCATGCCTCAGAATATGTACGGATATGCAATGCCGGGGGTACAGTGTGAGGGGTATATGACCTCCCTCTGGCTGGCGGATACGGAGTATAAGGGCTTTTCCGGCGCTGCAGCCAAGAACAAGGGGGATGATAACGATACCTGCAATGGACTGGTGAACGGGCAGGCGCTGTTGAACTTAGACTATTTATCACAGAAGTACCATACGATGGATTTTGACACAATCATAGAACAAACAGTGAAAGAAGGATAAAGAGTGTTCAGAACTATGAGCGGTTTCGACGGAGGTATATATGGCAGAAATAATTAAAAATCCGGTACTGAAAGGCTTCCATCCGGATCCCTGTATCTGTAGGGCGGGAGACGACTATTATATTGCAGTTTCGACGTTTCAGTGGTTTCCGGGGGTAGAAATCTATCACAGCAGAGATTTAGTACATTGGGAGTTTGCAGGCAGGCCTTTAAATGAAAAGAGACTTCTGGATATGACGGGAGTGCCTGACTCAGGCGGTGTATGGGCGCCGTGCCTGACATACGACGAGGGTATGTTCTATCTGATATATTCCAATGTAAAGACCTACCGGAATTACTATAAGGATGTGGACAATTTTCTGACATGCAGCAAGAGCATCTGCGGTCCATGGTCTGATCCTGTTTATCTGAACAGCAGTGGTTTTGATCCGTCCTTTTTTCATGATGACGACGGGAAAAAGTATCTGCTGAACCAGCGGTGGGATCATCGGGATAAATCAGCTTCATTTGATGGAATTGTTCTGCAGGAATACGACGAAGAGAAACAATGTCTGACAGGAGATCCGCAGAAGATATTCCAGGGAAGCAGTATTGGGCTGACGGAAGGGCCGCATCTGTATAAGATCAATGGAATGTACTATCTTTTCTGCGCCGAGGGCGGGACCTTCTATGAGCATGCAGTAACAGTTGCACGTGCAGGGAACATCGAAGGCCCTTACGAGCTCTCCCCCTATCATCCCTTGCTGACATCCTATGGACATCCGGAACTGGCGCTGCAGAAATGCGGGCATGGCAGCCTGGTCAGCACGCAGGATGGGGAATGGTATATGGCGCATCTGTGCGGACGGCCCAACGGGAACCAGAACCGGTGTATGTTAGGCAGAGAGACGGCAATTCAGAAGCTGGAAATGACGGAGGACGGCTGGTTCGTACTGGATCAGACATCAGGGCTGCCAAAGGAAGCGGTAACGGCTCCAAAACTGCCCGATTTTCCAGTACAGAAAAAGAGTGTAAAGAAGGTCTTTCCGGGCAGGCTCCCGGATGAATTCCAGACATTGCGCATCCCTTTGGACAGCAGGTGGATGGATTTTGACAGAGAAAAGCAGTCTCTGATCCTTTATGGGAAAGAGTCTATGGAATCACTGCATACGCAGAGCCTGGCTGGTATGAGGCGGGAACACTTTCACTTTACAGCTGAGACGAAGCTTAAGTTTGATCCGGTCCACTATCAGCAGGCAGCAGGCCTGGCGCTGTATTATGATACGACAAATTATTTTTATCTGAATCTGAGCTGGGACGAGGAAAAAGGGAGAGTCTTATCGGTGCTTGTCTGCGATCATGGAAAGATCAGGGTCAGCAAAGGCGAACGCCAGCCAGCCGGCAGTGCACAGGAACTATATCTGAGAATCGAAGTGAGAAACAGGGAGGCGCAGTTTTGCTGGTCGCCCGACGGGGAAAGGTATCAGAATATAGGGGAAATACTGGACGCTTCGCAGCTGTCGGATGATTATTATGATGAGGCAGTGCATGGACTTAGGTTCACGGGAACCTTTCTTGTTCTGTGCTGCCAGGACACTTCAGGGCGGCGCTGCAGGGCGGAATTTGAATATATGATTTATCAGCCGCTCGATGAGGAAGAGTGACGAAGAAAGAGGGAGTATTGTGTTTGCAGGCAATATTCCCTTTCATGATAAAAAGGAGGGAGTACCATGTTTATAGACTTGGAATTTATACGCCAATTTGAGGCCTATTCTCCTATGATATCCATATGGAAGACCAGAGAAGAGTCCAGTCCGGATATGAGAGTATTTGTGGACTTTCCTGTTGTGCTAAAGGATATCAAAGGGGCAAAGAAAAAAATCCGCTATGATGCCTGCGGTGTATATGAGGATGGTTTTTACGGAGAGGCACAGGCAGAAGACCGGTATGGCAATCAGTATAAGATCAGAGATATCTGGAAAATAGAAAACCAGTTGATCAGACTGGACAGAACGGCGGCATGTACCCGCTTTACCGAAGAAACAGGGATTCATCTGACCACAGAGTTTCGGGTCAGGGGCAGCAGGGAATCTTCTTTTGACGATTATCAATTCGTGATTCCGGGGGCCTTTTATAACAAAAATGATACAGACGGAGACGGCGAGGAGGATTACCTTGGGACTTACAGCCAGGATTACAAGGATGACAGAAACCCATCTATGTCCGTGACCGCATATGCACAAAAAAGCCAATGTTTTCTATCACTGCTCAGGGCAGATATCCCATGCAAAGACACGACAATTACCCGTCGGCAGATCCAGAAGCGTCATTTTATTCATGACACAGACATCGGATCCTTAGGGCTCGCCCCCTCGGAATACCATGTAGGAGAATGCATTCTGCGCTGTGATTACCCCTTTTATGAAAGAAATACATTCTGCCTGAACGTGGACGGCTCCGAATGGGCGGCTTATCAGGGGGTGGAAGAGGGAACAAAATTACAAATGTCCTATCTGCTGCAGGCGGGGGAAGCAGAGAGGCTTACGGATGCTTCATGGCAGACCACGTCCCTCCAGATCGACCGGCTTCTGCAGGAAGAGGTGCCTCTTCCATTTACCTTAGAGGAATCCATACAGTACAGGAGGGATATGGTCCTCAATAGTTTCCGGGAATTTCCGGATAAAAAGGGAAGACCGGCGGGTTACTTTATCCATTTTTCGCCCCGTCAGAGTTATGGGGAACAGAATCTGCTCGAATATGGGTTCTGTGGTGCGCAGACACTTCTTGCATATGACATGCTGTCGGCTGCATGGGAAAAAGGACAGCACGGTACAGAACGTTTTTTGCAATACAGAGAGAGTGCACGAAAGACATTGGACTATTTCGTAGAAAACTGCGTAGAGGAATCGGGGCTGCCGATCGGCCTCTATTCTGTAGATAAAGAAGAAATTGTCTACTGGTGGACGGGGATTCTGCTTCCTTTCCAATATTCCCATGACAGAAAAGAGCTGGAAGATTATCTCGGGAACCAGATTGTGGGGGCTTTGATGGATATCGCCGGGGAGCTTGCAAAGGTAGAGGGCAATTACTTCAGATCCATGACCGATACGATGTTCTATTTGATGAAATCATATCTGATCGAGAAAGAAAATGGACAGGGGCATCCGGAGTGGCTGCAGGCGGTTTTGAATTTCTGTGAAAGGCTCCTGAGGATACAGAATGCCAATGGTTCCTGGAATCGAGGATATACGATGGAAGGAGAGCCTTTGGCGCATCCGCAGGAGTGGTTTGGGCGGTCAGAAAAGGAACAGGGGTCAGGGGCGATATTTCCGATACCGCTTCTGGTAGAAGTGTACCGCTATACAAAGGAAGAAAAGTATCTGGAATCAGCCAGAAAGGCGGCCGGGTTTATCCTTCGCCAATATATCGGGGACACCACATATATTGGCGGCATTAACGATACCTCCCACAAAAAATCCGTAAAGATGGATGCCGCGAGTGTGATGTTTGTTATGAGAAGTATGCTCGCATTATATGAGCAGTGCGGCGATGCAGTATATCTTTCGGGTGCGGCAGATGCGGCCAGAATCCTTGCGGGCTGGACGTATTTGTGGGACATTCCCTTTGATGCGGATACGCTGCTCGGAAGGCATGGCTTTAGGACCACAGGCTGGGCGGGCTGTGACGTGATTCCGGCCGGCAGTTACGTAGACTGTTCCTTTGAAGAGGTTGTCCCGGAATTTCTAAGAATTGCAGAGTATTGCCATGACGGCAGGCTGGCAAGAGTGGCGGAGGCCGTGACGAGAGGGATGCAGCAGGGGCTGTCAACGCCCGCGGACATGTATGGATATGCCATGCCTGGTGTCCAGTGCGAGGGATATATGACCTCCCTTTGGCTGGCGGATACGGAGTATAAAGAATTTTCCGGCGCTGCCGCAAAGAATAAAGGAGATGATAACGATACCTGCAATGGTTTTGTAAACGGCATGACACTTCTGAACCTGGATTCCTTGAAAAGAAAATATGGGACCCTGGATTTCGGAAATATTTGTAAAAATCTGTATAATAAATAAACAAGATTGGCAGAATGCGTGGTATAATTCATTTTGAAGAAAATGAACTGTGTACTGACACATTGAGAGTTAGCCTAATATCGTAGAATATAAATGTGTCAGTACACTGGCCGGAAGAGGAATGAACTATGGTAACGATTAAAAAGATTGCAGAAATAGCAGGAGTATCCAGGGGAACCGTGGACCGGGTATTAAATAACCGGCCGGGAGTAAATGCAGAGACCTATCACAAGGTCAAGGAAATAGCAGACAAGTTAGGATATGAGCCCAATATGGCCGGGCAGATGCTGGCGGCCAGAAAGAAAAAAATCAGACTTGGATTCGTAGTATGTGATACTCCGGTGGATTTGTTTTTTGCGGATGTTTACCGGGCGGCAAGGAAAAAGGCAGAGGAGCTGAAGACCTTTGGTGTCACCGTCCATTTTTATCTGATCAAAGAATTGTCGGATCAGTTTATTGCGCCCCTTCTTCAGGAAGCAGAGGACGATGAACTGGATGGAATCGCATTAGTGCCTCTTAATATGGACTCCATCAGGCAATTTGTTCAAAAGATGAATAAGAAAAATATCCCAATGGTCTTTTTTAATCTGGATATGGAAGATGCCAGGAGGCTCTCTTACGTTGGATGCAATTACCATGATTCCGGAAAAGTTGCGGCCGGTCTGGTCGCGCTTGTGACCCGTGAAAAGGGGAAGATCGCCCTGGCAACCAGTTTTGACGAACAGTCGCCTTCCTTTCTCCAGAGGCTGGATGGGTTCATAGAGGAGCTGGATGAAGGATACCCGCAGATCGAGATTGTAAACAGGGATTCGAATATTGTCTTTCAAAAGGGAGAATATTCAAATGTACTTGAGGTCGTGAAAAAAAATGCAGATTTAGATGCGCTGTATATCATCAACCCGGGTGACTACAGCATATGTGAAGAAGTCGAAAAGCTGGATAAAGAAAGAAGAATCAAGATGATCACCAACGACGTAATCAATAAGCAGAAACCCTTTATGGACAGAGGGGTCATAGCCGCAACCATTGGGCAGCAGCCGGAAAAACAGGGTGCACTGCCGCTGCAGATTTTGTATGATTATATCGGGCTGGGGATAGAACCGTCGGAACAATATTTAACAGAGCTCTCCATCCATATCAGACAAAATATATCGTGGAAGCGGGAGGGATAGGATGGGGGGGACGCTTACCGGCAGCCGTGACGTGCTGAGAAAAGCCCCTGTCCTGTTGGAAATACAGGCCGCTGCGTCAAGCAGCAGTAAGTGGAAATCCGCAGAATCAGCCGGAACCGAACACATTCACCGCTTAATCTGATGATTAAGCGGCTCAGGTGTTCTGAAAAGCTGCTTTGGTGAGCAGCTTTTCTCCGGCTGATTCTGCGGATTTCCACTAACTGCTGCTAGGCTCGCTGGAAGCATTTCCAACAGGACAGGGGCTTTTCTCAGCACGTCACGGCTGTCGGTAAGTTGGTGCTTCCAAGCGGCAGGTAAGGGGGTGCGCTCCGGGGGAGCTTGGACCGTGGCGGCGTATGGGGATGACTTTATGGGGGGATTAGGAGGAGTTTGGCTGTGAATGAAGTTGGAAGGGAGATTGAGTATGGAGATGACACGAGTTATTGTTTTGCCTTATGATGCTAAGTGGAAAACGGATTTTGAAAATATCAGGAAGGAAATTGTAGATGCTGTTGGCGGTTTGATTATTGGCATTGAACATGTTGGCAGCACTTCAGTGGAAGGGCTTTCTGCTAACCCCTGTATTGATATTGATGTGATGATCAAGGATTATTCGGTTTTTCATGTTGTTGTCAGCAGATTAGAAACAATCGGCTATATCCATGAAGGCGATCTTGGAATAAAAGACAGAGAAGCTTTTCGATATTGGGATAAACCACATCTGCAAACCCACCATTTATATGTGTGTCCGCAAACATCCGAAGAATTATACCGTCATATCACATTTAGAGATTTTCTCAGACGGAATCCGGATGCAGCAAAAAAGTATGGCAAGATCAAAGAAAAAGCCGCCCAATTATTCCCGTATGATATGGACCAATATATAGCATACAAATCTCCTTGCATAAAGGAGCTATATGCAAGGTGTGGCTTAAAATAATTTCAGCCAACCCCCATCCACTGCACCCATCCGGGTCTGGTACGCCGACCATTGGGAGCGTCCCCCTCCGACCACAAAAGCAGCGAATCCCCTCACAACTATTTCCAATTTCTTGTTGATTTTTAGATTGATGTCTAGTAGAATTAATGCAGTAGCGTTAGGAGGAAAGAAAATGTCTGATATTACAAGAATCGCGTTAGATGCCATGGGCGGGGACAATGCCCCCGGCGAGATGATTAAGGGCGCGGTAGAGGCTGTCCGGCAGAGGAAAGATATTAAGGTTCTGCTTACGGGACAGGAGGTACTGCTTAGGAAGACGTTATCAGAATATACTTACCCGACAGATCAGATTGAGATTGTGAATGCAACAGAGGTTATTGAGACTGCAGAACCACCGGTTATGGCGATTCGCAGGAAGAAAGACTCTTCCATTGTAGTAGCCATGAATCTGGTGAAAAAGGGCGAGGCAGATGCATTTGTATCTGCGGGAAGTTCTGGTGCGGTACTGGTCGGAGGCCAGGTGATTGTAGGTCGCATAAAGGGCGTGGAGAGACCCCCTTTGGCTCCGCTGATCCCGACTGCAAAGGGCGTATCACTGCTGATAGACTGCGGGGCCAATGTGGATGCAAGGCCGTCGCATCTTGTCCAGTTTGCTAAGATGGGATCCATCTATATGGAGAATATTATCGGAAAGAAGAACCCCACCGTCGGCATTGTGAATATCGGGGCAGAGGAAGAAAAAGGGAATGCTCTTGTGAAAGAGACCTTTCCGCTGCTCAAGGAATGCAGGGATATTAATTTTGTGGGGAGCGTAGAGGCAAGGGATATACCGGCGGGAGCTGTGGATGTAGTCGTCTGCGAGGCATTTGTGGGCAACGTGATCCTGAAGCTCTTTGAAGGCGTAGGCGGAACTCTGATCAGCAAGATTAAGGGAAGTATGATGACCTCACTGCGGACAAAGATAGGCGCGCTTCTGGTCAAACCGGCGCTCAAATCCACACTGAAAGACTTTGATGCCAGCGAATACGGCGGAGCGCCGCTGCTGGGATTAAACGGACTAGTTGTCAAGACACATGGAAGCTCTACTTCAAAAGAAGTATGTAATTCAATTATTCAATGCGTCACATTTAAGGAGCAGCAGATCAATGAGAAGATAAAGGCTGCCATCCAGGCGCAGGAAGAAAAAACGACAAATTAATGTAACGAAGAAAGGGAAGAGGACTATGGAATTTGAAAAATTACAGGAAATTATTGCAGACGTATTAAATGTTTCTACTGAGGATATTACGATGGAAACAACATTTGTAGATGATTTAGGGGCAGATTCATTGGACATTTTCCAGATAATCATGGGTATTGAGGAAGAATTCGACATTGAGATTGACAACGATGAGGCAGAGAAGATTACAACAGTGGGAGATGCTGTTGAGCAGATTAGAAAGGCTGTAGAATAAGTGGTAACAGATGAAAAAGCCCCTATGGGCTTTTTCATTTTAACTGAAAGGTGAAAAATATGAAAGATAGTTTAAAAGAACTGGAGAGTAAGATCGGTTATAAGTTCCGGGATTTTTCTCTGCTGCGCCGGGCCATGATGCACAGTTCCTATACGAACGAGAAGCATCTTGAGAAGTACCACTGCAATGAACGCCTGGAGTTCCTTGGAGATGCGGTGCTTGAACTGGTTTCCAGCGAATATCTGTTCCTGGAATCTCCGAAGGTGTCGGAGGGGGAACTGACAAAGACAAGGGCCAGCATGGTATGTGAGCCGTCCCTGGCTTTCTGTGCAAGGGATATAGACCTGGGCTCCTATCTGCTGCTTGGCAAGGGAGAAGAGGCAACCGGCGGAAGGCACCGGGATTCCATCACATCGGACGCACTGGAAGCCCTGATCGGGGCGATTTACCTGGACGGTGGTTTTACTAATGCAAAAGAGTTTATTCATCGGTTTATACTGACGGATTTAGAAGATAAAAAGCTCTTTTTCGATAGCAAGACTATTTTGCAGGAGATTGTGCAGGCAAGAATGGCGGGGAGTATTTCGTACCGCCTGATCAAGGAAGAAGGGCCTGATCACAATAAGGCTTTTTTCGTGGAGGTCATGATTGAGGAAAATGGCTACGGCATAGGAAAGGGAAGAACCAAAAAGGCCGCGGAACAGGAAGCTGCATATAAAGCAATACTAGCATTGAGAAAAGAAAAATAGAGCAGGTGTTATATGTATTTAAAAAGCATTGAGGTACAGGGCTTTAAGTCTTTTGCCAACAAAATCAAATTCGACTTCCACAACGGAATAACCGGCATCGTCGGCCCGAACGGCAGCGGCAAGAGCAACGTTGCCGATGCGGTACGCTGGGTTCTCGGTGAACAGCGGGTAAAGCAGCTTCGGGGCGGGAGCATGCAGGATGTCATCTTTTCCGGCACAGAGAACCGAAAGCCGCTGAGCTATGCATCGGTAGCCATTACGCTGGACAATTCGGATCATCAGCTCCCGGTAGACTACGAGGAGGTTACGGTTACGAGAAAGCTGTACAGGTCCGGTGAGAGCGAATATCTGATAAATGGCGCAGGATGCCGTCTGAAGGACATCAATGAGATGTTTTATGACACCGGCATCGGGAAAGAGGGATATTCGATTATCGGACAGGGGCAGATCGATAAGATTCTGAGCGGAAAGCCGGAGGAGAGAAGAGAGCTGTTCGACGAGGCTGCGGGGATTGTTAAGTTCAAGCGGCGCAAGAACCTGTCGGTCAGAAAACTGGATGAGGAAAGACAGAACCTGACCCGTGTCAATGATATTCTCTCAGAGCTTGAAAAACAGATCGGGCCATTAAAACGGCAGTCCGAGGTAGCGAGGGAGTATCTTAAGAAAAAGGAAGAACTCAAGACTTACGATATTAACATGTTTCTGCTGGAGACGGAGCGGATCAAAGAACAGATTCGTGATCTGGACAGTAAGTATCAAATCGCTTCGGACGAGCTTGAAGAAGCAAACGTCCGGTATGAAGAGATGAAGACGGAGTACGAGGCCATTGAGGAGGAAGTGGACAGCATCGACTTCTCCATTGAAAAGGCAAAGAGCCAGCTCAATGAGACGACCCTTCTCAAGCAGCAGCTGGAGGGACAGATCAATGTCCTGAAAGAACAGATCAATACGGTTCGGATGAATGACGAGCACTATGATAACCGTCTCAATACGATCCGCGTGGAGATAGAGACCAGACAGGCCCAGCGGGCGGAACTTGCCAGGGAGCAGACCTCCGTAAGGGCCAGGCTCGCGGAAGTTGCAAAGAGCGATGCACAGGCAAAGGAAGCGCTGGTGGATGTGCAGAGCCGGATTGCCTCGGGTACGGCGCAGATAGAACATAGTAAGGCTGAGATCATAGAGCTTTTGAATAACAGGGCTTCCACAAAGGCTAAAATCCAGCATTATGCAACGACACAGGAGCAGATTACAACGAGAAAATCTGAACTGGGCAGGCTGATCCTGGAGGTATCGTCAGAGGCGGAGAAACAGAATGAAGTACTCGCCGCTTACGAAGAAGAGCTGCAGCAGATTTCCGGGAGAATCCATGCTTATACGGAACAGATCAGCACGAATGAGCAGGAGATCGATAAGCTCCAGCAGGAACTGTCCGGGAAGCAGGAGCAGCTGCGTATTGGGCAGACCGCTTACCACAGAGAGTCTTCCCGGCTGGAATCCTTAAAGAACATAACCGAGCGTTATGACGGATACGGCAACAGCATCCGCAGGGTCATGAGCAATAAGGACAGGGAAAAGGGACTGATCGGTGTTGTTGCGGATATTATTAAAGTAGAAAAAGAATATGAGATCGCCGTGGAGACGGCTCTGGGAGGCAATATCCAGAACATTGTCACCGACAATGAGGAGACCGCCAAGCGGATGATCGCCTATCTTAAGCAGAACAAGTTCGGGCGTGCCACGTTCCTGCCTCTGACAAGCATGCATGGAGGCGGCGGGATCCGCCAGCAGGAAGCACTGAAGGAGCCCGGTGTGATCGGCCTTGCCAGCACGCTGGTGCAGGTTGAAGACCGATTTATGGGGCTGGCTGAACAGCTGCTTGGCAGAACCATTGTAGTGGATAACATAGATAATGGAATCCGCCTGGCCAGAAAATACAAACAGTCGCTCCGGCTTGTCACTCTGGAAGGGGAACTCATGAATCCCGGAGGATCCATGACCGGGGGCGCTTTCAAGAATTCCAGCAACCTGTTGAGCAGAAGGCGGGAGATAGAAGAATTCGAAAAAACGGTCAGGATGCTGAAAAAAGAGATGGATGACTGTGAGCAGTCGGTAAACGAGATCAAGGCAAAACGTACCGCATGCTACAGCGCTATTGATGAGATCCAGCAGAAGCTCAGAAGAGCATCCGTCAAAGAGAACACTGCGAAGATGAATGTGGAGCAGGTTCAGAACCGGCAGCGTGAAGCGAAATTACGCTGTGAAGGGTATCTCAGGGAGCAGGAGGGCTTAGAACTAAGGCTGCAGGAGATCCTGGATAATGAGGACTCCATTCAGATGGAACTAGAGACGTCAGAAGCCCTGGAGAAGGAACTGAACAACCGGATCGGCGAGCTGCAGGAAAGCCTGGAATCCGACAAGGAAAAGGAGACCGTCCAGCTGAGACATTCGGAAGAAGTGCACCTGGCATATGCGAGCCTGGAACAGCAGAATGCGTTTATTCTGGAAAACATAACGCGAATTCAGGAAGAGACGGAAAAGTTCGAGACAGAATTAAAGGAACTGGACATCAATAAAGGCAATGCTTCCGAAGAAATTCAGGAAAAAGAGGACAAGATTCAGGACCTTAGAGAGACCATTGAAAATTCAAAAGAGCTGTTTGAGGAGATAAACACAGAGATCAAGAGCCAGGTCGCCAAGCGGGAGGAGCTGAACCAGAAGCATAAGGCATTTCTCGGAAAGCGGGAGGAACTCTCCAAACACATGTCCGAACTGGATAAGGAGTGCTTCCGGCTGAGCAGCCGCAGGGAATCCTATGAGGAGGCCTCTGAGAAGCAGATCAACTATATGTGGGATGAGTATGAACTGACCTACAACCATGCGATGGAGCTGCGCAATGAAAATCTGACGGATCTCTCCTATATGAAGCGCCAGATCCAGGTGCTGAAAGGCGAGATTAAGAAACTGGGTTCCGTAAATGTCAATGCAATCGACGACTATAAAAGTGTATCGGAGCGCTACGAGTTCCTCAAGGGGCAGCACGATGACCTGGTGGAGGCGGAAGCGACGCTGATGAAAATCATAGATGAGCTGGATGCTGCCATGAGAAAGCAGTTTGAAGAACAGTTCGCGCTGATTTCCAAGGAGTTTGACATTGTATTCAAACAGCTTTTCGGAGGCGGAAAAGGAACGCTGGAACTGATGGAGGACGAGGATATCCTGGAAGCAGGGATCCGGATCATTGCACAGCCGCCGGGCAAAAAGCTTCAGAATATGATGCAGCTCTCCGGCGGGGAGAAGGCGCTCACAGCAATTTCTCTGCTGTTTGCGATACAAAACCTGAAGCCCTCTCCGTTCTGCCTTCTGGATGAGATTGAGGCGGCCCTGGATGACAACAACGTAGTGCGTTTTGCACAGTATCTGCACAAATTGACCAGGAACACGCAGTTCATTGTCATTACCCACAGAAGAGGAACCATGACTTCTGCGGACAGGCTGTACGGGATCACCATGCAGGAGAAGGGGGTGTCCACGCTGGTATCCGTGGATCTTCTGGAGGATGAACTGGAAAAATAGACAGCAGTTCCGACTTATCTGAACTGTTAAAAAAAGATAGCGAGGGAGAAGAAAATGGAGGAAAAGCAGGGTTTTTTTAAACGGCTGGTATCCGGCCTGACCAAAACAAGAGATAATATCGTCTCCGGCATGGACAGCATTTTCCATGGCTTTTCAAAAATAGATGATGATTTTTACGAAGAGCTGGAAGAGACACTGATCATGGGAGATCTGGGTGTCCACACGACCATGGAGATCATGGAAGACCTGAAAGCAAAAGTGAAGGAAAAGCATATCAAAGAACCAATCGAATGCAGGGAGCTGCTCATTGAAAGTATCAAGGAGCAGATGAATGTGGGGGAGACTGCGTACGAATTCGAGAACCGCACTTCGGTCGTATTCGTGATTGGGGTCAATGGGGTCGGCAAGACAACTACAATTGGAAAGCTGGCCGGCAAGTTCCGTGAGCAGCACAAGAAAGTAATACTGGCGGCTGCGGATACATTTCGTGCGGCAGCGGGAGAGCAGCTGAAAGAGTGGGCGAACCGGGCGCAGGTAGAGATGATAGGCGGTCAGGAGGGCGCGGATCCCGCCTCCATAGTCTTTGACGCAGTGGCGGCAGCAAGGGCAAGAAAGGCCGATATCCTGCTGTGTGATACGGCGGGACGCCTCCACAACAAGAAAAACCTGATGGAGGAACTGAAAAAGATCAACCGGGTGATCGACAGAGAATATCCGGAGGCACATAAAGAAACGCTGGTTGTTCTGGATGCCACCACAGGGCAGAACGCACTGTCGCAGGCAAAAGAATTCAACGAAGTATCCGATATTACAGGAGTCATACTCACGAAGATGGACGGAACTGCAAAAGGCGGAATTGCAGTGGCAATCCAGGCGGAGCTGGGAATCCCCGTTAAATATATCGGCGTGGGCGAGACCATAGATGATTTACAGAAATTTGATGCGGATGAATTTGTAAACGCGCTATTCTATAGTGACTCAAAAGAAGAGAACAGCGGGGAATAGCCTAAGAAAGAAGGGGTAAAATGTTAACATTAGAGAAGTTTGAAGAAGCAAGCGAAATCGTAAAACAGGTAACAAACCAGACCAAGCTGATCTACAGCGATTATCTGAGCGAGGCGAGCGGCGGCAAGGTATATCTGAAGCCCGAGAATATGCAGCATACCGGTGCATATAAGCTCCGGGGCGCCTATTACAAGATCAGTACCCTGTCTGAGGAAGCCCGGCAGAAAGGCCTGATTACCGCATCCGCCGGCAACCATGCCCAGGGAGTTGCCTACGCCGCTAAAAAATACGGATGCAAGGCAACGATTGTCATGCCGACAGTTACACCTCTGATCAAAGTAAACCGCACAAAGAGTTACGGGGCCGAGGTCATTCTTTACGGGGATGTATATGACGATGCCTGCACCTATGCCTTAGAACTGGCCGAAAAGCACGGCTATACCTTCGTCCATCCATTTGACGACCTGGACGTTGCAACCGGCCAGGGAACCATTGCCATGGAGATCGTCCAGGAACTGCCGACGGTGGACTATATCCTCGTCCCCATAGGGGGAGGCGGCCTCATATCCGGAGTGGCCACGCTGGCAAAAATGCTGAATCCGAAGATCAAAGTGATCGGTGTGGAGCCGGCGGAGGCAGCCAGCATGACGGCGGCCCTTCAGGCCGGGGAAGTGGTGGAACTGGAGAGCGCCAACACAATAGCGGACGGCACTGCGGTGAAAGCCGTCGGAGTTCAGAATCTGCCCTACGTACAGGAAAATGTGGACGATATCCTTCTGGTTGAGGACGACGAGCTGATCGGCGCCTTTCTGGATATGGTGGAGAACCACAAAATGATCGTGGAGAATTCCGGGCTGCTCTCTGTAGCTGCATTAAAACAGCTCGAGTGCAAGGGCAAGAAGGTTGTCTGCCTTCTGAGCGGCGGCAACATGGATGTCATAACCATGTCTTCCATCGTACAGCACGGCCTGATCCAAAGAGACCGTATCTTCTCCGTATCCGTACTGCTTCCGGACAAGCCGGGTGAGCTGGTGAGTGTGGCCGCTACAATTGCGGACGAGCAGGGCAATGTGATCAAGTTGGAGCACAACCAGTTTGTAAGCACAAACAGAAACGCAGCGGTGGAACTTCGTATAACAATGGAGGCTTTCGGCACAGAACACAAACATAAGATACTAAATGCCCTTGAGAAAAAAGGCTTCCGTCCGAAACTGATCAGCGCAAAGTTATACTAAAGAAAAAATGATATTGAAATAGCAGCAGCCGGCAGATGAATGTAAATTGATTTGCCGGCAGTTTTGATAAACAGCAGGCCCGACTTTCGTAGCACTGCTTTTGTCCCGCGGGATGTAAGGTCCAAGAACCAGTAGTTCTTACTACTGGAATTAAAGAGTAGAAAAGGAGAGTTTCATATGAGCCGCAAAAGACCAGAAGAGGGAGAAATTTACACACATTTTAAAGGAAAATGCTACAAAGTACTGCACTTAGCAGTGCACACGGAAACAAACGAGGAGCTGGTGGTGTATGAAGCCCTCTACGGCGGACACGGCATCTATGCACGTCCTCTGGACATGTTCCTAAGCCCGGTGGACCATGAAAAATATCCGGATGCCCTCCAGGAATACCGCTTCGAACTGACCGGCATTGTAAAGCCAGGGGAGCCGTTATCCGAAGAAGAGCCGGTACAAGAAGAAGTCCCCCTGATCATCCGCTTCCTGGATCTGGATTCCAATGAAGAAAAACTTAAGTTCCTCCAGCGCCACAGGGCGGAGCTGAACCAGCACTTCCTGAGTACAGCGGCCGAAAGCCTGGGATACACAGAAACAGGAAAAACACCCGAACTGCAGTTTGAGGGAGTCATCAATTGCCTGCGAATGAAAATCAAGTACGAGACGGGGAGGCTTAGATAAGGCGGGAATGTGGCTGGTATGGGGACGCGTCAGTCCTGCTGTGCCGGTGCGGGGGCTGGCCGGGCGTGAACGTTTTCTAAGCGGAAAAACCGGGCAGGATGCGGACACCACTGACATTCAACGTGAAACCTGGATGGTTTCACGTCTCAGGTCAGCTTGAATCGTGATTTGGAAATCACGATTCAGTCCGCATCCTGCCCGGTTTTTCCGCTAAGAAAACGTAATAAGCCCTCTGAAGCCCCCGCACCGGCACAGCAGGACTGACGCTGGACATTCCCGCCGGAATGCCTGATCCTGAAGCCGACGCACCCTTTTACGGGGGAGGTGGATCTTGGTTGTCTGGTTTGGAGACATTATTTACACTGGCATTAGGCATATAGATACGCATCCGCCGGTAGACATCCGCTGCTTTCCGTCCCCGAAAACACCTGCCCCTTCTCTGAGACGGCCCCGTGAGTCGACACCCTCCTACCCCCTGCGCTTTTTTTCGAGGAGTGCGTGGATTTTGTCTGTTGGATTCAGTACGGATCCGATGGAGGTGTCGTGGTTCAATGAATCTATGATGAGTGCCAGGAATTTGCTCATATCTGCTTTTACGAAGTAGGGTTTTTCGTTTACGATCGGCGGCAGATAGGTGAGGTTTGTTGTGATTACCCGGTCGATGTAGCCGTTTTCGTAGTATTCGTCGAATTTTTCGAAGCCGTCCGTGAAGAGGCCGAATGTGGTGCAGACGAAGACTCTGGCCGCGTGGCGGTCTTTTAGCTGTTTGGCTACATCCAGCATGCTTTCACCGGAGGAAATCATGTCGTCTACGACGATGACGTCTTTTCCTGTTACATCGTCGCCGAGAAATTCGTGGGCCACGATGGGGTTCTTGCCGTTGACTACAGTAGAATAGTCGCGGCGCTTGTAGAACATACCCATCTCTACGCCGAGGATGTTGGAGAAGTAGACTGCACGGTGCATGGCTCCCTCGTCAGGACTGATGATCATCAGATGTTCCTTATCTACCCGTAAATCTGGCACTGAGCGGAACAATGCCTTCATAAACTGATAGGGCGGATTGAAGCTGTCGAACCCTTTCAGCGGGATCGCGTTCTGAACCCTGGGATCGTGCGCGTCAAAGGTCACGATGTTGGTGACGCCCATGGCGGTCAGTTCTTCCAGGGCAATGGCACAGTCGAGGGACTCCCTTTTGGTCCTTTTGTGCTGACGGCTCTCATACATGAATGGCATGATGACATTGATCCGCTTTGCCTTGCCTGTAGCCGCGGAAATGATCCTTTTGAGATCCTGGAAATGATCGTCCGGGGACATGTGATTGATATGTCCGTTGACCGTGTACGTAAGGCTGTAGTTGCATACATCGGTCATGATAAACAGATCCGTGCCCCGGATTGTCTCCTTCAGGACCCCCTTTGCCTCACCGGAGCCAAAACGGGGACAGCAGCAGTCCACCAGATAGTTACGTGATTCATAGTTCACATAGAGGGGGGAGGAGGATTTTACTTCGCAGATCGTATTCTCCCGGAAGGATACGAGGTAGTCATTGACCTTTTTCCCCAGTTTTTCACAGCTTTCCATGGCCGCCAGCTTGAGGGGGGCAACGGGAAGCGTTTTTTCTAATAATTCAATATTTGACATGATTTTCTCCTATGTTTGACGAATTTGACGGGCTGGAATCCAGCCTGCTACCTATATATGGTTATATCATTTTTTATGCTGAAATTCAAGCACAGCTTGCGCAAACCGCGAATTATGATATAATGAGGTTACTGTGCGCACCCGCAGGATTTGAACAGTAACATGATGAAAAGCGAGCCGGACAAGTCTATTCCGGACTTTGAGGAGATAGAAGATGAAACATGAGCATATTGTGAGTACCGTACATCCGGGAAGCATTGGGGAAGAGATGGGGATCGAGCCCGGGGACAGGCTACTGGCCATCAACGGCAATACGATAGAGGATGTATTTGATTATCACTACTACGTTGACGATGAAAATATTGTATTATTGATAGAGAAACCCGACGGAGAACAGTGGGAGCTGGAGATTGAAAAGGACGAGGACGAAGGACTGGGGCTGGAGTTCGGGCAGAGCCTGATGGACGAGTACCGTTCCTGCCGGAATAAATGCATGTTCTGCTTTATAGACCAGATGCCCGCAGGAATGAGAGAGACGCTGTATTTTAAGGACGATGATTCCAGGCTCTCCTTTCTGCAGGGGAATTATATTACCCTGACAAATATGAGTGATCATGATGTGGAGCGGATTGTGAAGTACCATCTGGAACCGATCAACATCTCATTCCACACAACCAATCCCGAACTGCGCTGTAAGATGCTGCATAACCGTTTTGCAGGCGATGCCCTGAAGAAAGTGGATATCCTGTATCAGGGAGGGATTGAGATGAACGGGCAGATTGTACTCTGCAAGGGCGTGAATGACGGGGCAGAGCTGGAGCGAAGCATCCGTGACCTGACCGGCTATCTGCCGTATCTCAAGAGTGTTTCCGTGGTGCCTGTGGGGCTGACGAAGTTTAGGGACGGTCTGTATCCTTTGGAGCCATTTACGAAGGATGATGCAAAGGAAGTCCTCCGGGTGATCCATAAGTGGCAGGAGCAGATATATGAGGCTCATGGGATTCATTTCATCCATGCAGGGGATGAGTGGTATATCCTGGCAGGGGAGGAATTGCCCCGGGAGGAAAGATACGACGGTTATCTCCAGCTGGAGAACGGCGTGGGTATGCTGCGTCTGCTAATGGATGAATTCGGGGAAGGACTGGAGCGCATCAAAGGGGACGACAGGAAGAGAGAGCTGTCATTCGCAACCGGGCGGCTTGCTTACCCCTATTTAGAGCGCATGCTAAGCAGACTAAAAGAGAAGTTTCCTAATATAACCCTGCACCTCTATGAGGTAAGGAATGACTTTTTCGGAGAACTGATTACGGTATCCGGGCTGATCACCGGGCAGGATCTGGCCGCGCAGCTTAAAGGCAGGGAGCTTGGCGATACACTGCTGATCCCCTGCAATATGTTAAGGACCGGCGAGGATGTATTTCTAGATGATTTTACCGTGAAGGATGTGGAGAAGGCTTTACAAGTGCCGGTAGATATTGTAAAATCAAGCGGGCAGGATCTGATCGACGCAGTTCTGGGCCGAAACTGATAATTTGAAAATGAGAAAGGTAGCAGATAAATATGAGTAAACCAGTAGTAGCGATTGTAGGAAGGCCGAATGTTGGAAAATCTACATTGTTCAATGCTCTGGCAGGCGAGATGATTTCGATTGTAAAGGATACGCCTGGTGTCACCAGGGACCGTATCTATGCGGATGTGAGCTGGCTGGACCGGGAGTTCACTTTAATTGACACCGGAGGAATTGAACCGGACAGTAAGGATGTGATTCTGTCACAGATGCGGGAGCAGGCACAGATCGCCATTGACACGGCGGATGTTATTATTTTTATAACAGATGTAAAACAGGGATTGGTAGATTCCGACTCTAAAGTGGCGGACATGCTGCGCAGGTCGGCAAAACCGGTGATCCTTGTTGTAAATAAAGTCGATAATTTTGACAAGTTTATGCCGGATGTATACGAATTCTATAATCTGGGAATCGGTGATCCGGTTCCGATCTCAGCCGCTTCCAGGCTGGGGCTGGGAGACATGCTGGATGAAGTTGCGGCACATTTCCCGGAAGGCTCGGGGGAAGAGGAAGAGGATGACAGGCCGAGGATTGCCATTGTGGGCAAGCCGAATGTCGGGAAATCTTCTATTATCAATAAACTTTTGGGCGAGAACCGGGTGATCGTTTCTGACGTGGCGGGTACCACAAGGGATGCCATTGATACCGAGATTCTTCATGACGGCAAGGAGTATATTTTTATTGACACGGCGGGGCTGCGCAGAAAGAGCCGGATCAAGGAAGAGCTGGAGCGCTACAGCATCATCCGGACAGTTACTGCAGTGGAGCGTGCCGATGTGGTCCTGGTGGTCATTGATGCCGCAGAGGGCGTGACGGAGCAGGATGCGAAGATTGCAGGGATTGCCCACGAACGCGGAAAAGGGATTATTATCGTTGTAAATAAATGGGATGCTGTAGAGAAAAATGATAAGACGATGCGCGAATACGACAATAAGATCCGCCAGGTGTTATCCTATCTGTCTTACGCGGAGATTATGTATGTTTCCGCAGAGACCGGGCAGCGTCTGAACAAGCTCTATGAGATGATTGACATTGTGATCGAAAACCAGACTCTGAGAGTGGCGACAGGAGTTCTCAATGAGATCATGGCGGAAGCGGTGGCTATGCAGCAGCCGCCGTCGGACAAGGGGAAGAGGCTGAAGCTGTATTATATTACGCAGGTGTCCGTAAAGCCGCCGACATTTGTTATATTTGTAAATGATAAAGAATTAATGCATTTCTCTTATACCAGATAT
The DNA here is from genome assembly GCF_001404335.1 of Faecalicatena contorta. GTDB lineage: Bacteria > Bacillota > Clostridia > Lachnospirales > Lachnospiraceae > Faecalicatena > Faecalicatena contortus_B. The sequence continues at coordinate 123,256 of NZ_CYZU01000005.1, read as the reverse complement.
CTGGAGAATAAGATCAGGGAGGCATTTGGTTTCCGGGGAACATCGCTGAAATTCTTTGTCAGGGAGAGAAAAGAAAAGGAGCAATAGTTATGGAACGTATTATCTGCCTTTGCATAGGATATGTCTGCGGGCTTCTGCAGACAGGTTATCTTGTGGGGAAGATCAATCATATCGACATCAGAAAAGAGGGAAGCGGCAACGCCGGCTCCACCAACGCGGTGCGCGTCATGGGGTGGAAGGCCGGGCTGCTGACATTCGCCGGGGATGTTGTAAAATGTATGGTTGCGATTTTTATTGTCCGTTATATTTACAGGGGAAGCGAGTATCTTCCTCTCTTAGCGATGTATGCCGGGCTGGGGGCTACCCTGGGCCACAATTTTCCATTTTATCTGCGCTTTAAAGGCGGGAAAGGGATTGCTGTGCTGGCAGGGCTGGTTGTTTCGACGAATCCGCTGCTGGTGCCGATTCCGCTTGCGGGGTTCCTGATTGCGGCTGTTTTTACAAGATACGTGTCTTTGGGCTCACTACTTGCATCTTCACTGTTTTTTCTCGAGATACTATTATTCGGGCACCTGGGTGAATTCCATATGGCTGCCCCTTATACATATGAGCTGTATATCTTAGTACTTCTGCTCACAATACTTGCATGGTACAGGCATAAAGCAAATATCGGCCGGCTGCTTGCCGGTACGGAGAACAGATTTGGTTCAGGCAAGAAAAAAGAAGCAAAATAACAGATATGAAAAAGGGAGGAACATTATGGCAAATGTAGGTGTATTAGGAGCTGGCAGCTGGGGGACCGCGCTGTCGGTTCTGCTCAGCGAGAACGGGCATCAGGTTACCGTGTGGTCAATCGACAAAGAGGAAGTAAAGATGCTGACCGAAAAGCGGGAGCATGCAGCAAAGCTTCCGGGCGTAAGGTTGCCGGAGAATCTGGTGGTTACAAATGAACTAAAAGAGGCAATCGACGGAAAAGACTTCCTGGTGTTGGCGGTGCCGTCCCCATTTACAAGGGCTACGGCAAAGAAGATGAGTCCGTACGTAAAAGAGGGGCAGATCATTGTGGATGTCGCCAAGGGGATTGAGGAAACTACGCTGATGACGCTTTCCCAGCAGATTGAGCAGGAGATTCCGCAGGCGGATGTGGCGGTGCTGTCCGGCCCCAGCCATGCGGAGGAAGTGGGCAGGAAGCTGCCGACGACCTGTGTGATCGGAGCAAAGAGCAGGAAGACTGCGGAGTATCTCCAGTCCATGTTTATGAGCCGTGTCTTCCGTGTCTACACGAGCCCGGATATCCTGGGGATTGAACTGGGTGGTTCCTTAAAGAATGTCATAGCGTTAGCGGCCGGTATTGCGGACGGACTGGGCTATGGGGATAATACAAAGGCAGCTCTGATTACGAGAGGCATTGCGGAAATTGCAAGGCTGGGCGTGAAGATGGGAGGCAAGATCGAGACATTTACCGGGCTGACCGGGATCGGCGACCTGATCGTGACCTGTGCCAGCGTGCACAGCCGCAACAGAAAGGCTGGGTATCTGATCGGGCAGGGAAGAACTATGGAAGAGGCAATGGAAGAAGTTAAGATGGTCGTGGAAGGTGTGTATTCTGCGAAAGCGGCCGCAAAGCTAGCCATTGAATACGATGTGCCGCTTCCGATCGTGACGCAGGTTAATGCGGTGCTATTTGAGGGCAAGAACCCTGCGGAGGCGGTAGACGAACTGATGCTGCGGGAACAGAAAAGCGAGCATTCGGCTCTGCCGTGGCCGGAAGACAAATAAGACGTTCAGTCCGGATGCCGCACAGTCAGGAAGCAGGACAGACCGGAAGTGGAAAGACGAAGCCGGGGCGTAGCGCCTGCGGAGAAATTTTGGCATGTATAAAAAGAAAGATGCATAAACCCCCTTATCTGCGCATAAATTGGTATCAGCAGAACAAGGGGGTATTTTTATGGATTCATTTCAGTTATACAAAGACATGAAAGCTAGAACAAACGGAGAGATTTATATTGGAGTGGTTGGTCCGGTTCGGACAGGCAAGTCAACCTTTATTAAACGTTTTATGGATTTACTTGTACTCCCCAATATGACAGATGAACATGCAAGAGAAAGGACAAAGGATGAACTGCCCCAGTCCGCGTCCGGCACCACAATCATGACTACGGAACCCAAATTTGTACCGAAGGAAGCGGCTGCCATCAAGCTGTCGGACGACGTGGAAGTCAAGATCCGCCTGATCGACTGTGTGGGGTATATGGTAGACGGCGCCTCAGGGCATATTGAAAATGATACAGAGAGACAGGTGAAGACACCCTGGTTTGAGTATGAGATTCCATTTACCAAAGCGGCAGCCATAGGTACACAAAAAGTAATCCACGATCATGCGACGATCGGTATTGTGGTTACAACGGACGGGAGCATCGGTGATCTTCCGAGAGAAAACTACATAGCGGCAGAAGAAAAGACAATTAAGGAGCTCCAATCGATCGGCAAACCATTTATCATATTGCTGAATACGCAGAAGCCTTATACAGATGAGGCGAAAGCACTGAAAGAAGAGCTGGAGGAAAAATACGGGGTATCCGTGCTGCCTGCCAACTGTGAGCAGCTTCGGACAGAGGATATCCACAACATTATGCGCCAGGTGCTGTACGAGTTCCCGATAGCAGAAGTGGAGTTCTACATTCCCAAATGGGTGGAAATGCTTTCAAGAGAACATCGGATCAAGGCAGATCTGCTTCAGAATGTAAAGTCTGTTATGGGAGAGATGAAAGATATCCGCAGTGCGGCCAGCAAAGCCCCGCAGACGGATAGCCCCTACATAGACCAGGTGAATGTAGAAAAGATCGAGATGGATACCGGAAGGGTCAAGATACGGATCGGCTTTGCAGAACAATATTATTATGAGGTACTCAGCGAGCTGACAGGCACAGACATCAAGGGCGAGTATGAACTGATCTCGGCCATGAAAGAACTGGCTGCCATGAAAGAAGAGTACACGCAGATCAAAGACGCATTTGCAGACGTAAAAATGAAGGGATACGGGGTGGTCAGCCCGAAGAAAGAGGAAATTGCACTGGATGAGCCGCAGATCATCAAGCAGGGCAATAAGTACGGAGTGAAGATCCACTCGGAAGCACCATCGATCCATATGATAAGAGCCAACATAGAGACAGAGATTGCGCCGATTGTAGGAAATGAAAAACAGGCCCAGGATCTGGTAGAATACATCAAAGCAGAAAGCGAGACCCCCGAGGGCGTATGGGGAACCAACATCTTCGGAAAATCGATCGAAGAACTGGTCATGGACGGAATGCGTAACAAAATCACCATGATCAACGACGAAAGCCAGGCAAAACTGCAGGATACCATGCAGAAAATAGTCAACGACAGCAACGGAGGACTTGTCTGCATTATCATATGATGGCTGGGAGAGGTTAGTGGAGGAAGGGGGCCGCTGTATGGAATCGTAACAGGGCTCTTTTGGATACGGGTTTCGGGGATAACTGTCCCTAATCAAAATGAAAGCCGGCATGATGAACACCGACGACAAACACGGGAATGCAAGATGCATTCCCGTATAAGTCGTCTTTTCCGCAGGACTGGTGGTCCTGCGGAAAGTTCATATGCCGGCTTTCATTTTGATGAAGGGACAGTAATCCCCGAAACACGCATCCAAAAGAGCCCTGTTACTATTCCATACAGCTACATTCATCCAACCACTGATTTTCCCGCCTCGTGGGGCATGAGGCGGGGGCAGTGGATCAGACTGGATTTGTGGGGGAAGTTGGCTGGGGACGTTGAGCTGGATATGCGGACAGCAAGATTCTTGCTTGAGGCATTATTACCCGCATATCCAGCTCAATCCGCTGCTACCGTCAGAATTCCCTCCCGTGGAGCTAACCCCGCGCCTTGAAGCACATAGCCAGCGGGAGAGGGACTTCCGAAGGGCAGGAGAACAAGAAGGGGCCCTATCGGGATGCATAGAATGCGCGTTAGAACGGCTTAATGGAAATCCTGCCGGATGTTGAGGCTGAAATCGGCTCACAAAGCCGATTTCAAAGAGGCCTGAGCTGCATAATCATCAAGATTATGCAGTGAATGCCTCTGATGCCTCAACATCCGGCAGGATTTCCATTTAGCCGTTCTTAGCAAATGGACTGCATCCCGATAGGGCCCCTTCCTGTTCTCCTGCCCTTCGGAAGTCCCTCTCTCCGCTGGCGTACCGCCTTCTCCGCCGTCCAGCTCCCCAAAATTCCTCTTGTGGGATTTGGGGGGACGGGGTATAATATTTTCAGGTATTTATTTTGGATTAATGATGAGGAGAGTCGTTATGAGCAGACAATTTGAAAAGGTGATGAAGTGTTATGAGTACTATCAGTCCGTAACAGCATTTAAGCCGCGTGTGGGATTGATTCTTGGCTCCGGGCTGGGCAATTATGCCAGAAATATGCAGGTGGAGTGTGAGATTCCGTACGGAGATATCCCGGGATTCCCGGTGTCCACGGTGGAGGGGCATGACGGGAGGTTTCTGCTGGGGTATATTGGAACGGTGCCGGTTGTTGTTATGAAGGGACGGGTGCACTACTATGAAGGGTATTCGATCGAAGATGTTGTGCTTCCAGTCAGGCTGATGAAGATGATGGGGATTGAGGTTTTGTTTCTCACGAATGCTTCGGGCGGGATCAACCGGTCCTTCCATGTTGGGGATTTTATGATGATTACGGATCAGATTTCGAATTTTGTGCCTTCGCCTTTGATCGGAGAGAATGTGGCGGAGCTGGGAACCCGGTTTCCGGATATGACACACATTTACGATGTGGAGCTGATGGAAGTCATCCGGGCCACGGCCGAAGAGGAGAAGATACAGATTCAGGAAGGGGTTTATGTGCAGTCTTCGGGACCGAATTTTGAGAGTCCTGCTGAGATCAGGATGTTTGCGGCCATAGGGGCAGATGCGGTCGGTATGAGCACTGCCTGCGAAGCGATTACTGCGCGCCATGCCGGTGTGCGGGTGTGTGGGATTTCCTGTATTTCAAATATGGCGTGTGGCATTACAGGGGAAGAACTGAGCCATCTGGATGTGCAGGCTGTGGCGGACAAGCGCTCCGAGGAGTTTGAACGGCTGGTAACGAAGATAATCGAAAAAATATAACATGGTTCCAGTGAAGCGGATATTAAGAAGATATTGGATGGAAAAATTTCAGATAAGAGGGATAAGGATATGAATATTCGAATTTATAATGTGAGAATTCTGACGATGGAAGCAGGAAAAGGCATTTTCAGAGGTGAGGTATGGGTGAAGGGCGATAAGATTGCCTATGCAGGGCCGGTTGTTCTGGATGCAAAGGAAACATGGGACAGGGAGATTGACGGTCAGGGGAATCTTTTGATGCCCGGTTTTAAAAATGCACATACGCATTCTGCCATGACATTTCTGCGTTCACATGCGGACGATATGAAGCTGGATGAATGGCTGAACACCAGGGTATTTCCGGCAGAGGCCAAGCTGACGGGCGAAGATATTTACTGGCTCAATAAGCTGGCAATTATGGAATATCTGACCAGCGGTATTACTTCTATTTTTGATATGTATATCAATAAACCGGCTGGAGAACGCGCGGCAGTAGATACAGGATTCAGAACGGTGATCTGTGAGAGCATCAACGATTTCGGCGGGACGCTGGAAGAGGTAGAGGCGGACTATAAGCGATATAATCAGGATCCGGACAGGCTGGTTTCCTATCAGTTGGGATTTCATGCGGAGTATACGACCGGCCGGGAGATGATGGAGGGGCTGGCAGGGCTTTCCGAAAAGTACAAGATTCCGGTTTATGTACATTGTTCAGAGACGAAAAGAGAAGTGGAGGACTGCCGCAGCAGGACAGGCATGACGCCTGTGGCCTATATGGATTCGCTGGGGTTGTTTGCGCACGGCGGCGGGCTGTTTCATGGCGTACACCTGGATGACGCTGATTTTGACATTGTGAAAGAGCGTGGGCTTTATATCGTGACGAACCCTGCATCCAATTTGAAACTGGCAAGCGGCATTGCACCGGTAAAACGGTATCTGGACATGAATATTCCGGTAGCCATAGGTACGGATGGGCCGGCGAGCAACAACTGCTTGGATATGTTCCGTGAAATGTTCCTTACAACGGGGCTTCAGAAGGTGCTCTGTGATGATGCGGAAGTCGTTCCTGCCCTGGAAGTTCTGAAGATGGCTACAGTAAACGGCGCACATGCGATGGGACTGCCGGAGTGTGATATTATAGCAGAAGGCAAGAAGGCCGATCTGATCCTCATTGACCTTCAGCAGCCAAACATGCAGCCGATCCAGAATCTGGAGAAGAATCTGGTCTATAGCGGAAGTAAACAGAACGTGAAGCTTACTATGGTAGCGGGAAAAGTACTTTACGAAGATGGAAAATATTACCTGGACTCAACAAAAGAAGAAATATTTGCAAGGGCAAACGAATCTGCACGGCGCATTTTGGGGTAATTATCAGATAATTGATGGCAGATGTTAAGAGATGATGAGAAATAACAAGAGAAATAACAAAGGAAAAAATGTTGCTTAACAGAAGAAATGCACGTATAATAAAGAGAATGGTAAAAACCATTCTCTTTATTTTGCGAATATTCAGAAAACGGACAGCAAAGGGGTCAGACCCCTATGGAAAGGAGTACTTATAGATGAAAGCAGCAATTTTTACGTTAAATACAGGTTTATATAAAGCAAAAAAGGACAGCGCCGCAGCCACTGCATTGAAACGCATGTTGGAGCAGGTAGGGTTTGAGGTGAAGGCGTCGGGAGTCCTGCCGGAGGATAAGAAGGTGGCGCTGGCAGTACTGAAGAGGCTGGCAGACACGGGGGCAGTGGAGTTGATTTTGACTACCGGGGCAACGGGAATACGGAAAAGAGATTGTGCGCCGGACGTGGTGATAGAAGTCTCAGAGAGGCTTCTTCCGGGAATTCCCGAGGCGATCCGCGCTTATAATATACGGTATTCGAAAAAAGCGATTCTGGACCGCTCAGCGGCGGGGATTCGGAACCATACGCTGATGGTAAATCTGCCGGAGGGGGCAAAGTCGGCAAAGGAGAGCCTGGAGTACATCCTGCCGGAATTAGTACATGTTGTGGAGATGCTGAGTTTATGATGCGGATTACATATTTAAGCCACAGTGGATTTCTAGTGGAGCTGGAAACAGCATATTTATTGTTCGATTATTACAAAGGAGATCTGCCCGAGCTGAATACGGGGAAAAAGTTTTATGTTTTTGTCAGTCATGCCCATTACGATCATTTTAAAAAAGATATTTTTAAACTGAGGGAGTATCTGCCGGATGTTTACTTTATCCTGTCCAACGATGCCGAGCCCGATGGGGGCGGGGATGTTATGCATATAGGCCCTAATGAAGAGCGGAATTTGGATGGCTGCAAGATTCGTACGCTTCGTTCTACGGATGAAGGCGTTGCATTTCTGGTGGAGTATGACGGGAGGATTCTATATCATGCCGGAGATCTTAACTGGTGGCATTGGGAGGAAGAAAGTAAGGCTTACAATACCATGATGCGGCGGAATTATCAGCATGAGATCAATAAGCTGCATGGTGTTAGGATTGATGTTGCGTTTGTGCCGGTTGACCCCAGGCTTGGGGAGCAGTATTATTGGGGGCTGGACTGCTTTATGAAACGTACAGAGACCAGGGCCGTATTTCCCATGCATTTCTGGGGCAATTACGGGATATTTGACCGTCTTGCGCTGGAAAAGAATGCCGGAGAATATGCAGATAAAATACACCGGATTGAAAAAGAAGGACAGGTGTTTGAACTGGAAAAAGGCGGGCAGGTCCTCTAAGGGAAGTGTCAGGAATAGTATGCAGCAGGAGAAACCTTCGAAAGGAAGGCAGATCAGAAGAACAGACTAAAATATGGAGTGATAGGAAATTATGCAGGTTAAATTATTTACAGACGGTGCCGCAAGAGGAAACCCGGACGGTCCGGGGGGCTATGGAGCCGTCCTGGAATATGTGGACAGCAAGGGGGTTTTGCACACAAAGGAACTGTCTCAGGGGTATGTAAAGACTACAAACAACCGGATGGAGCTGATGGCCGTGATCAGCGGACTGGAAGCGCTCAACAGGCCATGTATTGTGGAGGTTTATTCCGATTCAAAATATGTGGTGGATGCTTTTAACCAGCACTGGGTAGACAGCTGGCTCAAAAAAGGCTGGAAGAGAGGCAAGAACGAACCCGTAAAAAATGTGGATTTATGGAAACGGCTTCTGGCAGCAAAATCGCAGCATAGAGTGACATTCCACTGGGTAAAAGGACATGACGGACATCCGCAAAATGAACGCTGCGATGAACTGGCCACTACGGCAGCAGACGGCAGCGGCCTGATCGTGGATGAAGGGCTTTAGCTGCAGAAATTTTTATAGGATAGATTCTGGACATATATCAAAATCCATAGTATAATATACAACTGTGTTAAGTAAGACAGACAATCGCGGCTGCGGGAGCTGAAAAGCTGCAGACGAGGAAAGTCCGGGCTTCACAGGGCAGGATGCCGGATAACGTCCGGTGGAGGTGACTCCAAGGCCAGTGCAACAGAAATAAACCGCCGGGGAAACCCGGTAAGGGTGGAAAGGCAGTGTAAGAGACTACCGCCTCGCTGGTAACAGAGAGGGCACATGTAAACCCCATCCGAAGCAAGACCGAATAAAAGCCACGTGGCGGCCCGTCACGCTTTAGGTAGGTCGCTCGAGCCTGGTGGCGACATCAGGCCTAGATAGATGATTGTCCAACGACATAACCCGGCTTATCGTCTTGCTTAACCACAGTATTGATATAAGTTGCAACGATAATGTGAATCAGAGGAATGATAACGGCTGACGGAAATGATATGCCGTACAGGAATTGGAAGTAAGTCATGGCGCCGTTCTATTACAGGCGTCATTTCTTTTTTAAACACGCGCAAGGAACAATGAAAACAGATACCATAAGAAAGCAGGTAGTGAAATGGGAATGAAAGTAAATGCGGAGCTGCCGCTGCCGGCAGATTTAAAGGCGGAATATCCGCTGTCAGACAAGATCATAGCGTTGAAGAAAAAGAGAGACCAGGAAATCCGCGATGTATTCACCGGAAAATCAGATAAATTTCTTGTCCTGGCTGGCCCCTGTTCAGCGGACAATGAAGATGCGGTATGCGAATATGTGCGCAGGCTGTCCCGGGTCAATGAAAGAGTTTCAGACAGGCTGGTGCTGATCCCGCGGGTTTATACCAACAAGCCAAGGACGACGGGAGAAGGGTACAAGGGAATGCTTCATCAGCCGGAGCCTGACCAAGCGCCGGATCTTCTTGCGGGAATCATCGCGATCCGGAAAATGCATATCAGGACAATAGAAGAGAGCGGTCTGACTGCAGCCGATGAGATGCTGTACCCGGAAAACAGGAGCTACCTGGACGATATTTTATCTTACGAGGCAATCGGAGCCCGTTCTGTCGAGAACCAGCAGCACCGTCTGACGGCCAGCGGTATGGACATTCCGATTGGAATGAAAAATCCAACCAGCGGTGATTTTTCTGTTATGCTGAATTCCGTAATTGCCGCACAGAATTCCCACAACTTTATCTATCGGGGAATGGACGTTACAACAGATGGAAATGACCTTGCCCACGTGATTTTAAGGGGCGGCGTTGACAAATATGGCACATGCATTCCCAACTACCATTATGAAGATCTCGTGAGGCTGCTGGATATGTATGGGAAAAAGGATCTCCAGAATCCTGCCGCAGTGATCGATGCGAACCATTCAAATTCAAATAAACAGTTCAAAGAGCAGATCAGAATCGTAAGCGAAGTGATGCACAGCCGAAATTACAATCCTGATCTGAAGAAACTGATCAAGGGTGTCATGATTGAGAGTTACCTTCAGGAGGGATGCCAGAGTATAGAATGCGACAGGGAATACGGAAAATCCATCACAGACCCTTGTCTGGGCTGGGAAGATACGGAATCGCTGATTTATAAAATAGCAGAGAGCTGTTAAGCCAAGAAGTGAATCGGAACCGAAAGGATTTCCGGGACAGAAGATTTATGAAGTTTTTCAATCAGGATGAAAGTATCTGGTCAGGTACTTTTTTCCTGGTTTTTTATTTAACTTGAGATTTAACATGAAAGCCGGGGCACAACTGAATTCGGAAATTTTTGCAAAAAAAGCATTGCATTATGTTACAGTAGGAATTATACTGGTAACGTAAGTAAGATTCCGCTTCGCGGTTACAAACAAGGAAGAGGGAGGGATGGCATGCCAGATCTGACAACCAAGATAGCAGAACAAGCTGTCTGGATAGAATTTGCAAAACACTTTAAGAATCAGGATACTGCATTGGCATATTTGAAGGAGATCTTGGAATTTGAGAATGTACGCATGACAGATTTCTTTCATATGAGCAGCAAGGACGTCGAGCTGTATTATAAAAATATGCGCCAAAAAGAAGCGGCAGGTAAGCTGAGTATGAGTACCTTGAGCAAAAAGTTCTGGGAGCTTCATTCTTTTGCTGCGTATGCCGCAGATCATAAAGAAGAGTTCGGACTGCCTGGAGCGTTTGAAGATTATTTTTTCCCTTGGCTGAAGAAACTAAGACAACAGGAGAAGTTCGTCCATTCGGTTCCTGTAGAAGATATGGATGCGCTCTATCAGGCTGTGCAGGAGGATCTGATGGCCTACACAATGATATCCTTGATCCACAGAGCCGGATTGTCTTCCAATGAAATCGCGTCCCTGAAGCCGGACAGCCTGGCAGTTTATGATAATGGAACGTTTGCATATATTGAGGGAAGAGAGACTGTATGCTATATTCCGGAAGACGCGGCGGTTATACTAGAACGCTATATAAATGAGAGGAAGCCGGTGGAATATTTGTTTTATAACAGAAACGGAGGCCCCTTAAATAAAATGTATATCTGCCGGATGTTGAAAAAATATACACAGAAGGCTGGGATTCCTGCTTACAGTGCAGAAAAGATCCGCACCACATGCGGTACGTCCATGTTTGCATACGGAGCCGGACCGGGGCAAGTGGCAAAGCAGATGGGGATAACAAAGACACAGATACAAAAATATCACAACCGCCAGTACAAAGACAATCTGCTGGTGAAGGCCAATGAACTTGTAAAGATTAAGGTTGAGCCGCCCATATAAAGGAACATAGAATAAATACCTTACTGTTTCGCTGGCCTGATTTTCCGATAGCACTGCTCCCCAAGCCTCAGCGTAGCCCACTACGCCTGTGTTTGTGGAGCAGCACTCTCGAAAATTTATCTCAGCTTATGAGCCAGTTACTTATTTTACGATATACTAGTTGACAAAAGCGCAACAAGTTACTATACTATAATAGTAACTTGTTGCGCTTTTTAGAGGAGATAAAAATGCAATTAAAACAATTAATAGAGGAATATGCGGATAGTGAAATCATGAGAAGGCAGGGGATCTTTGCAAGCATTTTCATCATACAAAACCGCCTGCAGACAGCCTGTGATAAACTGGACGAGGAAATCACTATGAAGCAGTGGCTGCTTCTGGCGATGGCAGGAACCACAGAAAACCCCATGTCGCTCACCGATCTGGGCCGGCTGATGGGGTGTTCCAGGCAGAATGTCAAAAAAATTGCCCACTCCCTTGAGCAGAAAGGATTTCTCAGATTAGAGCGGCGGGAGGGTGATTCCAGGGCCGTATGCGTAGTTTTGGATGAGAAAGTGAAAGCATATACGGATCGTGTCGGAGAAATGCAGCAAGGCGTATTGAAACTTTTATTTCGTGGCTTTTCAGATAATGAAACAAGTGTGTTATATCAGGGAATCATGAAACTGCAGGAGAATATTTCAGAGATAGAAAATTATGTGGAGGATAGACATGGACATAAATAAGGGAAAAGATAAAGTAGTCGTTTATACATCAGAAACCGGATTTTCAAAAAAATATGCAGGATGGATCGCGGAGACATTAAAATGTGAAGCCATGGACATAAAAGAGTGGAAGAGCAGGAAGCCAGAGGACTACCAGACGATAATCTATGGGGGAGGCTTTTATGCAGGGAAGATCAAAGGGTTAAAAAAGATCAAAGAGCAAATGAAAAACTATCCGGATTTGAGACTGATTGTATTCGGCACCGGCGCCACCCCGATGGAGGCAGAAGAGATCATAAAGGGGGCAATGGATGCTAATTTTACAGCAGAGGAAAAAAAGAAGATTCCGGCATTCTATTTCCAGTCCGGTCTAAACTACGAGAAAATGAGCTTGAAGTACAAAGTGATGATGAAGATGTTCACCGGGATGATGAACAAAAAAGCCGATAAAACAGAAGAAGAGCAGATGATGGCAGAAATGCTGGCTCATTCATACGATTTTTGCAAAAAAGAATATATAAACAAGTTGTTGGAATATTCTGAATAAGGGACGCAAAGGGGTCAGACCCCTTTGCGTCTTTTTACTGATTCTCTGTGTATTTTTCTTCGCAGTACTTACAGCGGTAGATTTGTTTTTCTTCATCCGTGAGGACGAAGACGTGATCCAGCCCCTGCTCGATCGAGGTGATACAGCGCGGGTTTCTGCAACGGATGACATTCCGGATCTCTTTTGGAAGTGTCAGGCGCTTTTTGTCTACAATTTCCTCGTTCTGAACGATGTTGACCGTGATGTTGTGATCGATAAAGCCCAGAATGTCCAGGTCCATAAAGTCGATCGGGCATTCGATTTTCATAATGTCTTTTTTGCCCATCTTGCTGCTCTTTGCATTTTTGATGATGGCAACACAGCAGTCGAGCTTATCGAGATGTAAGTATTTGTATATTTCCATGCTTTTGCCGGCTTCGATATGGTCGAGCACAAAGCCTTCTGAAATGCGGCCGACATTTAAAGTATTTTTAACCATAGTGATATCCTCCTCCTTTTAATCCACATGGATGTCCAGCAGAGTGAGTATTAGCGCCATACGCACGTAAACTCCGTACTGCATCTGCCTGAAATAGGCAGCCCTTGGATCGTCATCCACCTCAACAGATATCTCATTTACTCTTGGGAGCGGATGAAGTACATACATGTCTTCCGGTGCGAGACGCATCTTTTTCTTATCCAGTATATAGAAATCTTTCATGCGTACGTAGTCTTCTTCATTGAAGAAACGCTCTTTCTGAACCCTGGTCATGTAAAGGATATCCAGTTTGGGAATCGCATCATCCAGGCGGACTACTTCCTGATAAGGAATATTCTGCTTGTCCAGCACATCATGGCGCATGTAATCGGGCAGACGTAATTCTTCAGGGGAAATCAGAATAAATCGGATTCCTTCATAACGCACTAATGCATGAATCAGGGAGTGGACGGTACGGCCGAACTTTAAGTCCCCGCAGAGTCCTATTGTCATGTTGTTCAGACGTCCTTTTACGTTTAAGATCGTAAGCAGGTCAGTAAGAGTCTGCGTCGGATGCTGATGTCCTCCGTCACCGGCGTTGATTACCGGGATCGAAGAATGCTGGCAGGCAACCATTGGAGCGCCTTCCTTCGGATGACGCATGGCGCATATATCCGCATAACAGGAGATCGTTCTGATGGTATCGGATACGCTCTCCCCCTTCGCAGCCGAGCTTGATTCGGCGGATGAAAATCCCATGATACTGCCGCCAAGATTCAGCATAGCCGCCTCATGGCTCAGTCTTGTACGTGTACTTGGTTCGTAAAATAAAGTCGCAAGCTTTTTCCCGTCGCAGGCATGGGCATATTTGTCCGGATGTGCCTCAATATCCTGTGCCAGGCTAAGCAGTTCGTCCAGCTCCTCAATGGAAAAATCCAGAGGACTCATTAAGTGTCTCATAAATAACCTCCTTATATGCCGAATAGGGGCATTCTTAATCTATCTGTATTGCAGTAAATCTTCTACAGATTTACGTGTGGGCGCTTCCGGCTCATCGGCAGGCCAGCCGATGGCAATCAATGCGGCTAGTTCCTGATCCTCAGGCAGCTCCAGAAGCCCGGAAATACCGTCTTCGTCGAAAATTCCCATAATAACGGTGCCAAGTCCGTACTCCTTTGCAGCCAGGCAGAAAGACTGGGTGGCGATTCCGGCGTCAAACATCTGCCATCGGTCTCCTTTTTTCGTAGTATAGGAACCATCGCGTTCAAAACCGGATCTTCCTTTCAGAAAAGTAACCGCAATTAGCATGGGCGCCTGCCGGATAATATTGGCATTGTGCTCAAACGTAAAATCAGCTGTGACTTTTTCAATAACGGAAGAATCTTCAATTGCAATATAACGGGTAATCTGGGTGTTTTTCCAGGAAGGAGAATAAGATGCTGCAGAAACAATAGAATCAATCAAAGAATGGTCAATGGGATCCGGCTTATACCGGCGGATGCTTCTTCGACCCTTAATACATTCAATAGTGTTCATTTGTAAACCTCCCTATTCAAAATTCTCTTCAACTAATCATATACTAAAACAGGCTGATTTTCAACAGGAATTTTGAAAGGGAGTGCTCCTGTTCGTCCCGGCAGGAGGTAATCCGTAACAGAGAGCTCTGGCGGTTCATCGCAGGATTTTCTCAAACAGGAGGCCGGCGCCGAACCACAGGGGAGCATAATCAAATCGGATGATGCCCTTTAAATTGTATTTTGCTTTGCTGTAATCCCAGGGACACGCATGGTGCCTTTTCAGAAAGCTGCCGGAGAGAAACTCGCCGAAGAAAATACAGCAGGTGTAGACGCCGCCTCTCAGAAGGGGATTTTTCCCCTTTAACAGCCGGCAGACAGGAGTGAGAAGGCATGCCGCGCCGTAAATGGGGAACATCCAGATGGAGGTGCGTCCGATGAGCGTAAATTCTCTCTTTTTAAAGGAGTGGAGGGCCGTAAAAATGATTTCCATGCACCAGCCCAGGGTGCCGCAGATAATAAATTTATTCTTCATAATGAAAAGTATGTTTAAGAAACGTAGATTTTATACGTGAAATGTATTATAATGTTTCTTAGTTTGTGCAAAGGAGAAGTAAAAATGGCAACATTGGAAGAACTGAGGCGGCAGTTGGATGAGATTGACGACCAGCTTGTAAAGCTATATGAAAACAGGATGCAGGTGTGTAAGGAAGTCGGCGAACTGAAGGTAAATACAGGGAGAAAGGTCTTTGATAAGCAGCGTGAGAAGGAGAAGCTGACAGATGTCTCCGGCAAGGTGACGGGTGATTTCAATAAAAAAGGGATCCAGGAACTGTTTGAACAGCTCATGTCCATGAGCCGGAAACTCCAGTATCAGCTGCTGGTGGAGGCCGGGGCCCTGGGCAGACTGCCGTTTATCGAGGTGGAATCACTGGAAGGGCAGAATGCAAGAGTGGTATTTCAGGGAGTAGAGGGAGCTTACAGCCAGGCCGCAATGCAGCATTACTTTGGAGAAAACTGCAACGGATTTCATGTCAGGACGTTCCGTGAGGCCATGGAGGCAATCGAGGAAGGGTCGGCAGATTATGCCGTGCTTCCAATCGAAAATTCTTCTGCAGGGGCCGTTAATGAGATGTACGACCTTTTGGTGGAATTTGAAAACTTTATCGTTGGGGAGACGATCATCCCCATTACCCATACGCTGTCGGGACTTCCCGGGACCAGCTTAAACCAGCTGGAGAGGGTTTATTCCAAGGCGGAGGCGCTGATGCAGACCTCACGTTTCCTGGACGAGCATAGTAATTGGCAGCAAATCAGCGTTGTGAATACAGCCATTGCCGCCAAGAAGATATTAGAGGATCAGGACAGGACACAGGCCGCGGTGTGCAGCGCATATGCCGCAAAAGTGCACGGGCTGTCCGTCTTACAGGACAACATCAACGATGAGCCGAACAACTCTACCAGATTTATTGTGGTGACCAATCAAAAGATTTTCCTGCAGGACGCTTCCAAGATCAGCATTTGTTTTGAAGTGCCTCACAAAAGCGGATCATTGTACCGTATACTGTCCCATTTTATATATAATGACCTGAATATGACCAGAATCGAATCCCGTCCGGTGGAGGGCAAAAACTGGGAGTACCGTTTCTTTGTAGACTTCGAGGGCAACATGGCTCAGCCTGCGGTCAAAAATGCAATCAGGGGTTTAAGAGAAGAGGCCAGAAATCTGAAGATTCTTGGTAATTATTAGAATATAAAGAGGAAGATGCAATGCGGACAAATGAATTAATGCTGTATAAGAATATGGAATATGGAGAGATCCTGCAGGATATGACCTTTCTTATGGAGAATTTTCATAATGAATATTATAACAGAGAAGATCTGAGGAGCCTGTTTTTCGAGTGCATGAATGCCCTGCTGGAGCTTTCAGCGAGCCATGGGTTCGAGGGCAATCTGTGGCATACATACCTGGCATTTCTTCTGGCCAGCGATGAAAATGCGTACAGTACGTCTTGTGAAATCGTCGGGCCGGTGAGCGGAAGTATCAACGAGATCGCTAAACATGATTTCGGAGTATTTAAAGAGCTGTTTGATTACGATTTCGATAAAATGGAAGAAGAACTGGATGTCAAATGCTTCACTATCCTGGAGAATTATCAGAATATCAATGAGCACAGCAAGGTTTTTAACAAGCGGATCCGCGACAGGATCTGCGGACTGGGTCACGCCCTGGGGAATGCGGGGGATGTGGAAGCTTTCCAGGAGATCCTGACGCAGTTTTATAAAGAATTCGGTGTTGGGAAGCTGGGACTTCATAAAGCTTTCCGGGTGGAGCACCCGGAGGAGACTGGAGTGCAGATTGTACCGATCACCAATATCGCTCATGTCCATTTGGACGACCTTGTGGGTTATGAGATTGCAAAGAAAAAACTGATTGATAATACGAAAGCCTTTGTAGAAGGGCGGAGAGCCAATAACTGCCTTCTTTACGGGGATGCCGGAACCGGCAAGTCTTCCTCCATCAAAGCCATACTGAATCAGTACTATGGACAGGGCCTGCGTATGATTGAAGTTTACAAACACCAGTTCCAGGATTTGAACGGCGTGATCGCGCAGATTAAAAATAGAAATTATAAATTCATCATATACATGGATGATTTGTCTTTTGAAGAATTTGAGATTGAGTATAAGTATCTGAAAGCAGTCATTGAGGGCGGTCTGGAGAAAAAGCCTAATAATGTGCTGATTTACGCCACCTCAAACCGTCGCCATCTGGTGCGCGAAACATTTAAGGATAAGGCGGACAGGGATGAGGAACTGCATACCAATGATACGGTGCAGGAAAAGCTGTCTCTCGTCGCAAGATTCGGTGTGACAATTTATTTTGGGTCTCCCGATAAAAAAGAATATCAGCAGATTGTAAAAGAGCTGGCAAAACAAAATCAGATTGCCATGCCGGAAGATGAACTGCTTCTTCAGGCAAATCAGTGGGAACTTACCCACGGCGGCCTGTCAGGAAGGACAGCGCAGCAGTTTATCGATTATCTGCTTGGGCAGGAATAAAGAAAGGTAATTCATGAATAAAAGGATAAAATACACGGTATCCGCACTGGCAATGCTGGCAGTTTGTATTGGCACGGTGACCGGATGCAGCGGGAAACTGACGCCGAAAAAGATGATGTCAGCAGTCACAGAAAACCTTGCGGAAGTAAAATCAGTCTCCAATTCATTGGAGATGGATATTGAGCTGGAAGATGTGCTTGATTTAACAAAAATCTCAATGGACATGGAGATGGAGAATACAACAAAGCCGAAAGCCGGACATGCGAAAGGGTCGGCGGAAGTGAATTTCAGCGGCACGCAGGTAGCAAGCGATATGGAGATCTATCAGGTGACGGAAGGGGATGAATTTGTCACATACAGCAGTATGTATGGGCAGTGGAGCAGGGAAGCGGCGGCTGGTTCCCAAAAGAGCACATTTAACGGAAATCTGTTCCAGGAGGCCGGAGATTCCATCGAATCCTTTCATATAGCTAAGGAAACGATTCAGGTGGAAGAGAAAGAATGTTATGAGATGTATGGAGATATCAGCGGTGAAGAGCTCTTAAAGTTTATGGGCCTGGACATGATGAGAGCCTTTGGCTTGGTAGAACTCCCCGAAGAAGATGCAATCTCAGGACTTTCGGTTCCAATTACGATCGATATATATAAAGAAGAAATGCTCCCTGCACGGATTATCGTAGACATGACGGACGTTATGAATGATCTGTATGATAAATATAATAAAAGCACAAATGTAAATGACTTCACAATCAAGCTTTCGTATACGGGATTCAATCAGGTGGAAAAGATCGAAGTGCCTCAGGAAGTACAGCAGGTGTGCAGCCAGGCAGGATAGATAGTCTGAATATGTGTCAGATACAGAAGATTTTTGATTATTAAGAATACAAAATAAAAAAAGAATAAGCCCTGACTGGGTGGAAGGCTGACGGTGATCCGCGTCAGTTTTCCGTTCGGTCAGGGCAGTTTTGCCTTACCGGATCGTGTGCGATTGAGATATTTCATACACGCCCCATTATCTGAACCAAAGAACATATGCCTGCTTCTCAGGGGCGTACTGCCTAAAGCTCCTGAATTTGGGAGATATCGCTGTCAATGATCAGTGAGTAGTTGGTATAATAGACTACAAATCCTGGCTTGGCACCCTTGGGCTTCTTCACATGCTTTTTTTCAACATAGTCAATTTCTACCTTTTCTCCACCCCGTGCCTTCGAGTAATAAGCAGCGAGCCTACCGGCCTCCTCAAAGGTTCTGTCGGGAAGTTCCGCGCCGTTTGACTTAACTATGACATGGGACCCAGGGGCATCTTTGACGTGGAACCACCAGTCATTGCCCACAGCAAAGCCGAAAGTGAGTTCATCATTCTGAAAATTATTTTTCCCCACATACATATGGAATCCGTCGCTGGAAAGATAATGCAGCGGCGCATTTTTAATCTTGACCTTCTTTTTTGTAAACTTCCTGCGCATATAGCCGGAACCGATCAGTTCTTCCTTAATCTCCGCAAGATCTTCCTCCGTACGGGCAATATCCAGGGCTGTGCTTACAGAATCCAAATAAGCGATATCGTCCTGTGTCTCCTGGACGAACTTGGAGAGCGCCTCAAAAGTCCTTTTCTGCTTATTATATTTATCAAAATAGCGCTGGGCATTCTCCTGGGGTGTTTTTGCAGCATCCAGAGGAATGGTGACCATCTCATTGGTATAGTAGTTCAGCGCTTCAAGCTGCCGGGCCCCTTCCTCCAGATTGTATCCATAAGTATGAATCAGCTCCCCGTAAAACCTGTACTTTTCGCGGTTCTTTGTATCGTCCAGCTGCCGGAGCTGCAGATCGCACTTTTTACGGCTGCGATCCAGGGCCGTCTGTACAATATGCCTCAGATCGGCTGATTTCTGCCGGATGCGGGTCAGAGTATTTTTAGAAGAATAATAGGTCTCCAGCACCTGGGACATAGAAGTGAAATCTTTCCGGGTATATGCTCCAAAATGGGCCATAGGCAGAGCAGAGAACTCTTTCGGTTCCTGGCCGTCGTAATAGATAGCAGGAGTAAAGCAGCCTTCCTTTACATAAGAAAAGTAAATAGAAAACTGCTCATATAATTTCCGCAGGGTCTCTCCGCTTTGGTCATCCAAAGAGGCAGAAGAGTCCATACCGGATAAATAGCAGATCTCTGTGGCGGCCGCCGGGCTGACCCCTGTAAAGGCGGTATAAATAGCTTTTGCCAGGGGCAGGGGCTTCGCCGTAATCTTTTCGATAAAAGCAGATTCAACCGTGGACAAAGGATCCGACTTGTCCATGGTATCCGGGACAAAATATTCCCTCCCCGGAAGCACTTCGCGCACCGAACTCATCTGTGCAGAGACATGTTTGATACTGTCGATGATCATGCCCTCATTGTTACAGAAGATAATATTACTGTGTTTTCCCATAATCTCTACGACGAGATCTTTTCTGCAAAGATCACCCAGTTCATCCAGATGTTCAATCGTAAAGTGAATAATACGCTCCAGCTTTGGCTGGTAAATATCAACGATCCGCCCATTACTGATATGCTTTCTCAGGAGCATACAGAAATTCGGAGCGGTCATAGGACTGGGTTTGGTGGACTCCGTCAGATATATGAGGGGAAGGGAGGCGCTAGCAGATATACACAACCTTTTCTGTCCTGACGGTGTCTTAATAGTGAGAAGCAGTTCGTCCGTCTCGGGCTGGGCAATTTTGGTGATCCTTCCATTGAGCAGCTGTTCTTTCAATTCGTGGACCAGAGAGGCCACGGTAATTCCATCAAATGCCATGGTGTATTCCTTTCTTCAGATGTAGTGTCATCCTGAAACAATATTTTAATATTGTACCATAAACAAGAAGTTCTTGAAACCCCCATCGGGATTTAGCGACGAGCTTTAGTTTCGGCGCGGATGGGGGACGCTCCATAAAGGGAAAGCCGAAAACCTCCCGGAGAACATCCATGTCCTTTCAAAAACGCGGCCGCGGACCTAAGAAATTCTAGGCGTGAAACAGCCCTGAAAATGGAGCCCCACTGACACATCACGAGAAATCCGATGATTTCTCGCGCTGGGTCAGTTGATTTTTGGATTCGGAATCCAAAAATCTCTCCATTTTCAGGGCTGTTTCCCACCAAGAATTTCTAAGGTTCGCTTTGAGCGTATTTGAAAGGACATGGATGTTCTCCGGGAGGCTTTCGGCTATCCCTTCATGGAGCTGGTGCATCCGACCGGTAGGAAAAGGATTCGTTCCTAAGTTGGAGCCTCAAAAGGGGGCAGCGTATGGATATAGAATTGGCGGGACTTTTATGTCCCCAGTAGGTGTACATAAGCAAAGGGATACGGTTCCAGTATCAAAATAATTCAATACACATCTTGAAAATGAAAAGACACGCATAGCCAATCCACATCCGCTGCCCTGGTCCGGGATCCCACCCGGTTGGCGAGTTTTCCAGCCGATTGGATGAACCAGCTTTATGACAGGGAGGCCGGGAAGGTGCTGGGGCTGTATATGCCGTTGCGATATGCACCCGTGCCTTCCCGGTCTCCCTGTCATGAAGCGTCCCCGTCCGTCGACCAGGCTAAAGCTAGCCGACTAACTCCCGAATTTATTTTGCAGAGAGGTTGACCGCAGAGCCCCAAGAGAGGTATAATGTTTCATAATGTGTATGAAACAAACTATTACTGTACAAGAAGGAAGAATAACCATGATAAAGAGCATGACTGGTTTTGGCAGGTGTGAGGTACAAAAAGAGTCCAGAAAGTTTACGGTAGAGCTTAAAGGCGTGAACCACCGTTATCTGGATGTGAACATCAGAATGCCGAAAAAACTTAACTTTTTTGAAACATCCATACGGACTCTGTTAAAGAAGTATGCAAACAGAGGCAAGATTGATATATTCATTACCTATGAAGATACGTCTGAGAATCAGGTTTCCCTCAAATATAATGCCTCCCTGGCGGCAGAGTATCTGAAATATCTGAAACAGATGGAGGAGGAATTCGGCCTGGAGAATGATGTTCGTGTGTCCACATTGTCGCGCTATCCGGAAGTGATTACGATGGAAGAGCAGTGTGAGGACGAGGAAGAACTCTGGAACGGGCTGGAAGAAGCGCTGAAAGGGGCATTCTTACAGTTTGTGGAGACCCGGACCAATGAGGGGGAGAACCTTAGAAACGATATACTGGAAAAGCTGGAAGGCATGGAGAAGCTGGTCGCTTATATTGAAGAGCGTTCTCCGGAGATTATTGCAGAATACCGGACAAAGCTGGAGACAAAGGTTCGCGAGCTTCTGTCGGATACGCAGATTGAAGAAAGCCGTATTGCTGCGGAAGTGGTTCTTTTTGCTGATAAGATCTGTACGGATGAAGAGGTAGTACGCCTGAAAAGCCATATCGGACACATGAGGGATACCTTGGGGGAAAAGGAAGGAATCGGGAGAAAGCTGGACTTCATAGCCCAGGAGATGAACCGTGAGGCGAATACAATTTTGTCCAAGGCCAATGATCTGGAAGTTTCCAATTGTGCGATCGGTCTGAAGACGGAGATTGAAAAGGTCCGCGAGCAGATACAGAATATTGAGTAAAGGATGTCAGTTATGAACAGAAAAGGAATTCTGATAGTAGTATCCGGTTTTTCAGGAGCAGGCAAGGGAACTTTGATGAAAGCGCTGCTGGCGCGTTATGAAGAATACTATGCACTTTCGATCTCGGCAACCACACGCCGGCCGAGGACGGGGGAAGCAGACGGAAGAGAATATTTTTTCAAAACTAAAGAAGAATTTGAAAAAATGATTGCGAAAGGAGAGCTGATAGAGTATGCTAGGTATGTGGAAAATTATTATGGAACACCGCGTGCTTATGTTGAAAAGCAGCTCAATACAGGCAGGGACGTGATTCTGGAGATAGAGATCCAGGGTGCCCTGAAAGTAAAGAAGGCATTTCCCGAGACCCTGCTTTTGTTTGTGACTCCTCCAACGGCGGCCGAGCTGAAGAACCGGCTTGTGGGACGGGGTACGGAGACGATGGAGGTCATCGAATCCAGAATGAAGCGCGCAGTAGAGGAAGCGGAGGGCATGGACAGATATGATTATCTGATTGTCAACGATGAACTGGAAGCCTGTGTGGAAGAGATGCATGGGATCATTCAGGCGGAGCATCGGAGAAGTTTTCGAAATACAGAATTTATGAAAAAAATAAAAGAAGATTTGAACAAGAGTTTGAAAGGAGAATCATAAGATATGCTGCATCCATCTTACACAGATTTAATGAAGGTCGTTAACAAAGACATTGAGGAAGGCGAGACAAAGATTGTAAACAGCCGTTATTCCATCGTACTTGCAACATCGAAGAGGGCAAGACAGCTGATTGACGGGGAACTGCCTCTTGTAAATGCAAGAAGCGAAGAGAAGCCGCTTTCAACCGCAATCGAAGAACTGAACGAAGGAAAGCTGAAGATTATCGCTGAAAATGCAGAAGAAGAATAAGAAATAAAAAGGCAGATGCACTAGAGTATCTGCCTTTTATGAATATCTGCCGGGCATCAAAAGGCGCCGGCAAGGCAGAATATGGGAGGTTTTATGAAGATACTATTTATTTCTCTGGGGTGCGATAAGAACCTGGTGGATACGGAGGTCATGCTGGGGCTTCTGGCATCCAGGGGATATCAGATGACGGATGATGAGTCAGAGGCGGATATTATCGTGATCAATACATGCTGTTTTATTCACGATGCCAAAGAGGAGAGCATCCAGAACATTCTGGAGATGGCCGAATATAAAAAGGACGGCTCTTTGAAGGCGCTTGTTGTGACGGGGTGTCTGGCAGAACGCTACCGCCAGGAGATACTTGATGAGATCCCTGAGGTAGACGCGGTACTGGGGACTACATCCTATGATAAGATCCTGGAAGCCGTGGACGGAGCTCTCAAAGGGAAGCATTCTGTTACGATGTCTGACATTAACGGGATTCCGGATGTGGAGGCAAAGCGTCTTGTGACAACCGGAGGCCATTTTGCTTATCTGAAGATTGCTGAAGGGTGCGATAAACACTGTACTTATTGTATTATTCCAAAGATTCGGGGGAACTTTCGAAGTGTTCCGATGGAAAAGCTAATAACAGAAGCGCAGTATCTGGCAGACCAGGGTGTGAAGGAATTGATCTTGGTGGCACAGGAGACGACACTTTACGGCATAGATATTTACGGAGAAAAGTCGCTGCATCTTCTGTTAAAAGAGCTGTGCAGAATACAGGGAATCCGCTGGATCCGGATACTTTACTGCTATCCGGAGGAGATTACGGACGAACTGATTCAGGTCATGAAGGAGGAAGAGAAGATATGCCATTACCTGGATCTTCCGATTCAGCACGCCAATGACGACATCCTGAAAAGAATGGGCAGAAGAACCTCCAAGCAGGAATTGACTGACATGATCCAAAAGCTGAGAAGAGAGATTCCAGACATCTGTCTAAGGACGACCCTGATTACCGGTTTCCCCGGGGAAACAGCGGAGCAGCACGAGGAACTTATGGAATTCGTGGATGCGATGGAGTTTGACCGGCTGGGAGTCTTCACATATTCACCGGAGGAAGACACGCCGGCAGCGCTTATGCCGGACCAGATTGACGAAGAGGTAAAAGCAGAGCGGCAGGCCGATCTGATGGAACTTCAGCAGGAGATCGCCTTCGACAATGCGGAAAGTATGATCGGCAGGGAAGTGCTGGTTATGATCGAAGGTAAGGTGGCGGATGAAAATGCCTACGTGGGCAGGACTTACCGGGATGCACCGAATGTGGACGGACTTATTTTTGTGAATACGGAAGAAGAGCTGATGTCCGGAGATTTTGCCAAAGTCAGCGTATCCGGCGCAGTAGAATATGATTTGATAGGAGGTCTTGTGTAATGAATTTACCAAACAAACTTACTATTTTGAGGGTGATCATGGTTCCCTTTTTTGTCCTGTTTATGCTGACGGACATTGGGGGACCAGCTAATAAATGGATTTCCCTCATACTTTTCGTGGTAGCCAGCCTGACGGATCTGCTGGATGGGAAAATTGCAAGAAAATATAATCTGGTTACGAATTTTGGAAAATTCATGGATCCCCTGGCGGACAAGCTTCTTGTCTGCTCCGCCATGATCTGCCTGATTGAGATGAATAAACTGGATGCATGGATCGTAATCGTGATCATCAGCCGGGAATTCATCATCAGCGGATTCCGGCTGGTGGCATCCGACAGCGGGGTCGTTATTGCGGCGAGCTACTGGGGTAAGTTCAAGACCGTATTCCAGATGGCAATGATTATCGTTCTGATCGCAGATCTGGGCGGATTCTTTGACATGCTCGGCACCGTACTGGTGTGGGTTGCTCTGGCGCTTACAATTATTTCCCTGCTGGATTACGTGTTTAAAAATAAACAGGTTCTGACACAGGGAGGAATGTAGGATGTATCCGGAATGGGTATTGCATAAAATGAGTGAAGAGGGCAGGAGCCTGGAAGAGTGCCTTGTGGAAAAGCTGGCGGCAGAAAAGCTGACCATAACCACTGCGGAATCCTGTACCGGCGGTCTGATCGCAGGGACAATTGTCAATGTGGCAGGGGCCTCTGATGTGCTGAACGAGGGATATGTGACTTATTCCAATGAGGCAAAGGAAAGGCTGGTGGGCGTCAGCCACGAGACACTGGAAACTTATGGCGCGGTCAGTGAGCAGACCGCACGGGAGATGGCAGAAGGAGCTGCTAAGGCGGCTCGTGCGGATGTGGCTCTCAGCTCTACCGGAATCGCAGGGCCGGGCGGAGGAACTGCAGATAAACCGGTGGGTCTGGTCTATGTGGGGTGCTGCGTCTTCGGAAAAACAAAGGTCATGAAATGTCAGTTTTCCGGTGACAGGGCAGAAAACAGGGCACATACTGTGAAAGAAGCGCTTTCCCTTGCGCTGTCACTTCTGCAGGACGAGGGATCAAATAACAATTAACTTACTGTCTAATAAATATTCACAAGCCGCTGTTCTGGAATGCCAATGGATTTATCCGGCAATTCCAGAACAGCGGCCTTTTCCTATGTGTTGATTAATTTATTGGGGCTGCATGCTTTTTAGTTTTAACTCCAGCATAGCTGCGTAATGTTTCACGCAGAATGTTTCGGGTGCAATCTTTTCCAGCAAAGTCCTGTGTTCCGCTTCCCACTCTATAATTTCTTCCGGAGATAAAGATGCCCCGACGCCGCGGCAGGCCTTCATTCTTCCGTTCCAGCTTTCCCTGGTAAAGGGAACCTCAATATCGTATTCCTCATGATAAACTGCTTCAAAGGTTTCATAGACAATATCAGGCACGGCTATCGGATGTTTTCTCTCGCCCGCCCCCGACCACTTGGGACTGTACTTCAGTACCAGCTTTTCACTCGCACCGGCAATCTCATCCTCAAACGGGAGCCATGCCATGTATAACAGCAGAAGTATTCCGTCCTTTTTCAGTATACGGGCCAATTTTGGCATCACTTTCTTATGGTCAAAATACCAAAAACACTGGCAGGCGGTTATGACATCAAATGAATTGTCAGGGAACTCAAGCTCTTCCGTGGCTGCGGCGTAGTATTGGATGTCCTGATTTAATTCGGCGGACATTCTTTCAGCCTCTGTAACCTGCATATCTGAAATATCCGTTCCTGTCCATTTTGCACCGTACCGATACATATTTCTCGGAAGCACACCGGTCCCCGTACCAATATCTAATACTTTCTGCCCGCTTAAACATAGATTCCGTTCTATGATTTTCTCATAAAAAATCTGTGGATAAATATCCCTGTATCTGGCATAGTCGGCCGATGTCTTACCCCAGTCAAATGCTTTTCCGGAATCTATCTTCTCGTTGCTTATTTCCATATAAACTACCTCCGTTTTCTTCCTGAGAATCCTCGGTAAATCTTTCTGAATGACCTTTTACATTTAAGTATACTACTGTATTCTTATTATTACTATTGAAAACCTCACATAAATTTCACAGAACACGGCGGATTATTTAAGGTTCAGCTAAAGTAACAACTTTATACTACGAAAGAAGTCAGCTATGAAACGGTAATTGAAAGGACAGAGTGTTGTATGAAAAAAAGATATGCAGGTGTTTTAATTGGGATAACAATAACTTTGGGATCGGCTATGCTCAGCGGATGTGCAGAGAAAGAAAATACATCAGATACAGGACAGACAATATACGGACAGGTGAGTGAGATAAGGGGAAAAACTATAACTATAGAAGTTGGTACACAAAAAGAAATGGAATTTCCGGATGATACGGAAAAGTCAGACGATACGGAAAAGTCAGACGACATGGAAAAGCCGGATGATATGGAGGCGGGAGAGATGCCTCAGGGCGGCGGGCAGCCTTCTATGCTGGATTTGACCGGCGAGGAGCAGGATATTAAAGTGGCGGCTGACACGGTGATAAAACGTCAGAGTATAGGCGGCGGAAAACCGGGAGAAATGGGGGAAGCGCCGAAGGGCGGTGCACCTGAAACACAGGAATCCGGTGGAGAACAATCCGCCGACGGAACCGATGGGGCTGTACAGCCGGGAGAGGAAGATGGCAGTGAGAGGCCTTCGGAAGAAAAACCAGATGGAGCCCCGGATGGAGAAGCGCCGGAAGAATTCCAGGAGGAGATAACGCTGGATGACATGGAAGAAGGGGATACCATTGCAGTGACTTTAGATGAGGATGGAAGTGCCTCTGAGATTCTTGTGATGTCTTCGGACGGTATGGGGCAGCCGGGCGGTGTGGAGAGCTATAGTGCGGCAGAAGAATTTACGGAAGATAGCGAGATAGAAGGGGAGAGCATTACATCCACAGGAACGGATGAGAATGCTGCCCATATTTTTGAAGGCGCCTCCGTTGTCATGAAAAACATGACCATTTCAAGGTCGTCAACTGACAGCACAGGCGGGGATAATTCCAGCTTTTATGGTGTAGGCGCGGCAGTGCTGAATACGGACGGGACAGCTTACATCAGTGGAAGCACGATTGAGACAGACGCGGCAGGAGGCGCAGGTATTTTTGCCTATGGAAATGGGACAATATACGCCTCGGATACGAAAATTACTGCAAAACAGGATACCTCAGGAGGAATCCATGCGGCAGGAGGCGGTACCCTGTATGCCTGGGATCTGGAAGTTGATACATCCGGAGAGTCTTCCGCAGCGATACGAAGTGACCGGGGCGGAGGGAGAATGGTCATAGACGGAGGCAGCTATACCTCAAATGGGGTGGGTTCTCCCGCAGTGTACAGTACGGCCGATATTGCAGCCAGCAATGCGGACCTTACGGCCAACGGATCGGAAGCTGTCTGCATTGAAGGACTGAATTCGCTCCGTCTGTATGACTGCAGCCTGACAGGAAATATGAGTGATGCTGAACAAAATGACTGCACCTGGAATGTGATTCTGTACCAGAGTATGTCCGGTGACTCAGAGGTAGGAAACAGTACTTTCGAGATGAAGAACGGAACACTGACAGCCAAAAATGGCGGAATGTTTTACACAACAAATACGGAATCTACGATCACCCTGTCCGGGGTAGATATACAATATGCGGATAACAGCGAATTTTTCCTGCAATGTACAGGAAACAACAATCAGAGAGGCTGGGGGACGGAAGGAGAAAATGGAGCAGACTGTCTGTTTACGGCAGTCCGCCAGAACATGGAAGGCGATGTCATTTGGGACAGTATCAGTAAACTGGACTTTTATATGACAGAGGGAAGTACACTGACCGGTGCGGTTCTGGATGACGAGACTTATGCCAAAGACGGCGGGGATGGCTATTGCAATCTGTACATTGCCGAAGGAGGTACGTGGACGGTGACGAAGGACAGCGTGCTGAGCAGCCTTTCCTGTGCCGGCGCCATTCAGGATTCAGACGGAAAAAGCGTGACCATAAAGGGGAGTGACGGAACTGTGTATGTGAAGGGCGACAGTAATCTGCAGGTAACAGTAGAAGCATATGACGGGAACGGGGATGTATCCGGTGCATCTGTTTTGACAGAATGGTCCGATTATGAGACCGAAAAGCCATCACAGATATAATTGGAAAATATGAGGAGCGGACTGACAGGAGGAAAAGATGGAGAATCAAAATAAAGAGAAAAAGCTGCCGACCTGTATTGAAGGCATTCAAAAATCAGGCAGATTCAAAAGATTAAGAAAGAAAAAAACATTTTGGGCAGGGATATTGTCTGTTGGATTAATAACAGTTATTGTGGCGGGACTTTTATTCCGCAATCAGGCATCAGAAAACAAGGCCGCCGGGATGAGCGTGCAGTCGGCCACAGCATCCACTGGCAGCATCAGTACGACTGTGGTTGGCACGGGAACACTGGCGGAAGGATCAGCCACTGATGTAGCGGTGCCTGTAGGCATTAAAGTAAAAGAAGTGCTGGTAGAGAGCGGCGAAACGGTGAAAGAGGGACAGGAGCTGGCTGCCCTGGATGAGGCATCCATCGCCAGCCAGCTGCTGGAGGTGAAGGAAAGTATCGAAAGCGTAGAAGAAGAGATCAATAATCTGTCTGATGAGGCACAGACCGCCGGTACAACGGAATATCTGGAATCTAAGGTGTTGAACGGGCAGCTTGCGGAATTGAAAGAAGCTCAGGACACGCTGAACACGCTTCTGGAATCAAAAGTCATTACCGCGTCCTGTGCTGGTACAATCAGCAGCATCCATGTTACAGCGGACACAGTGGTCACACAGTCTTCGGGGAACACCGCCGGTTCGGCGTCAGGAACCAGCAGTTCATCGGCTTCGGCATCGGGGAGCAGCTCCTCAGCCGGGACATCGTCGGGGAGTAAAAATATGAACATGTCCGGGACGGCATCCGGCAGCCAGGTGAATATGGTGTATCTTACAGCGGATATTACACAATCTGAGCCTGAAGCTGCTGATCAGGCCGGTACAGATGCTCCTGCGGCAGTCAGCGCAGCAGACGAAGATGAAAGCGGCGCAGCGGATAGCAACGAGGATATAAACAGCCAGGAGGCGATCCGTATTGAGTCCTGCGCTGTAAAGGTGTCAGCTCCTGTCACCGGAGAAAAGCCGCAGACAGAAATTCCGTCAACGGATCAGTATACCGGAACCATTTCATGGAATTGTTCAACGGAAACCTTCCTGGAGAAAACGGTGTATACTGCAACCATAAAGCTGACAGCGAAAGAGGGATATGTTTTTTCGGCGAATATCCTGCCGGAAATACAAGGTGCGGACGTGTCAGGCGAGGTGCTTGCGGATGATGCCGGTAACAGTATTCTAAAAATCAAGGCGGAATTTGCAAAGACCGCAGCGGATAAAGACGCTGCACAATCAGAGTCAGACCAGCCATCAGATAATAACGGGACTGATCAGAACGGAGGCAGCACTTCAGACGATGCCGCAGACGGAGGGAATGCGTTAAGCGGAGGAAGTCCGGCAAGCGGAGGAAGCACGGTAACCGGGGGAGGCGTTACAGCAGGAACCGGCCAGAGCACGGCGGCAGCTTCTAATGATTCAGGAAGCTCCGGCGGCAGTTCTTCAGACGGAACTTCATCATCCGATTACAGTGTCTATGAGGCGGCAGCTTTTTCCATAGCAAGTCCTGATGAGGCGGTCGTATCGATCAATGTAGACGAACTGGATATTCTATCTGTTGAAAAGGGACAGATGGCTGTCATTACATTAGATGCGCTGGAAAACCAGGAATTCGAGGGAACGATAACGAAAGTCTCTGCTACGGCCTCCAGCGGGAGCAGCAGCGCCAAATATCCGGTGGAAATCACGATGAAAAAGACGGATGACATGAAGCTTGGTATGAGTGTTTCTGCAACAATTCAGATTGATGAATCTGAGGATGCGGTTCTCATTCCCATAAACGCTCTTCAGGAGAAGGGGAATCGTACTTTTGTCTATACAGGCACGGATGAAGACGGAAATCCGACCGGTGAAACAGAGGTTGAGACAGGTCTTTCCGATGGAAGCCAGGTGGAAATTATCAGCGGCCTCAAAAGCGGTGACACCGTGTATTACCTGAAAGCAGATGGTTCAGAAAGCGGCTTTGATATGTCCCAGGATATGATGGGCGGCTTCGGACAGGATATGCCCGGTGGAGGCATGCCTGAGGGCGGTCCCGACGGTTTCGATTTTTCAAAATAGCGGAGGGACTAAAATATGATTGTGTTAAATGATGTGTCGAAAGTATACCAAATCGGTGAGTCTGAGGTTTATGCGCTGGACCATGCCAGTATGCGCGTCAGGGAAGGGGAATTTGTCAGTATCATAGGCCCATCCGGAAGCGGGAAATCGACTATGATGAATATTATCGGCTGTCTCGATATGGCAGACAGCGGACAGTATCTGCTGGACAGACAGCCGATCGAGGAGTATACGGAGACAGAGCTGGCAAAAATCAGAAACCGAAAGATTGGATTCATTTTCCAGAGCTTTAACCTGATTGGTAATATGACGGCGGCAGAAAATATAGAACTGCCGCTGATCTATCAGAAGATTCCCAGAGAAGAGCGGAAAGAGCGGGTGGCACAGGCTCTTGAAAAGGTTCGTCTTACGGGCCGCGGCAGACATAAACCTAACGAACTCTCAGGGGGACAGCAGCAGAGAGTTGCCATTGCCAGGGCAATTGCATCCAGACCGTCTCTTTTCCTGGCCGATGAGCCGACCGGCAATCTGGATTCTGCAACCGGAAAAGAGATTATGGAACTGTTTCATGACCTGCACAGGCAGGGCAGTACCATTGTCCTGATCACGCATGACGATTCCATAGCTAGTCAGGCAGACCGGAGCGTCCATATACTGGATGGGAAGATCAGGGAGGTGGCACGATGACAGCACAGTCAATGAAAATGGCATGGAAGTCTATTTCCTCCAATAAAATGCGCTCCTTTCTGACCATGCTGGGCATTATCATAGGAGTGATTTCTCTGGTCGTACTGGTTTCTCTGGTCAGTGGTACAACGGAATCTGTGAGCAGCCAGATTTCCAGCATGGGCAGTAATCTTCTGACAGTATCGGTAAAGGATGACAAAGGCAATCCCATGAAACTCGCGGATGTTGCGGATCTGGCGGACGACGAAGAGATCCGGGAAGCGGCGCCGGTGGCGCAGAGCAGTGTTACGGCTTCCAGTACTTATTCAGAAGAAACTGCCAGCATATACGGCACAACAGGGGCGTATGCCGATATACAGGACTTAGAGCTGTATGCGGGTAGATTTCTGAAGAATACGGATGTAGAAAACCATACGAACGTGGCAGTTATCAATGCAGGACTTGCGACGGATGTAATGGGCAGAATGAACGTGGTTGGCGAAACGGTCAGCCTGAACGGCGTGGCCTATGAGATTATCGGCGTGCTCGCCGCCAGAGACAGCGATTCGACCACAATTCAAAACTATGAGGCCTATATTCCGTATACGTCTTTGATCCGTTTGACGGAAGACGTATCATCGAATATCACCTCATTTTGTGTATCCGCCTCCAGAGAAGATACGCTGGATCACGCAGAAGCTGTTCTGACAGAGGCTATGATGGAACGGTTCAGCCAGGATGAGGATGCATTTACAATTGTGAACCAGTCAACAATCATGGAGGCAATGGAAAGTGTGAATAATACACTGGCACTTCTGCTTGGTGGGATTGCTGCAATATCGCTTCTCGTAGGAGGGATTGGCATTATGAATATTATGCTCGTATCGGTAACAGAAAGAACCCGGGAAATCGGGATTCGCAAGGCGATCGGCGCGGACAGGGGGACGATTATGCTGCAGTTTCTCATAGAAGCGCTGATGCTCAGCCTGCTTGGATGCGTAATAGGAATCCTGCTGTCATGGGGGATATTGCAGATTATTTCTGCTGCAGGAGACAGTGATACGGTATACACACTGTTCGTCAGTGTGGTGTGGATATCTATAGCGTTTTCCATGGGTATCGGGGTGATATTTGGTATTTATCCGGCAAATAAAGCGGCCAAGAAACGGCCGATTGATGCTTTAAGGTATACTGGTTAGACAGATAGAAGAGAACTTCAGGGGTTACTGTGCAGACCGGGCCGTGTACCCCGCTGCACGGCATCGCAGCCGATGAAGTGATGGTCTCGGGCATCTGCAGCAGAAGAAGGAAGCTCTTCGTCCTCTTAGATTATATATGAGGGCGGAGAGCTTCATTTGCTTACTGATGCAGAGCAAATGTTGTCTGAAAAATGCGTCCATCTCCCGCTAAACTTGTAGAATCTTACAATTGACGAAAGTTGAAAATTATGCGAAAATATGACATATATGGCGTTAAATAAATATCAAGCGCATATAGGATGAAAATCATACATATTTGAAAGGAGTTTTAACATGATTTATTCACATGAAGTAGAAATGATGTGTCCGGTAGCCCAGGGTACAAATCACGGACCAGCTCCAATTCCGGAAGAAGCAAAATGGGTACAGGCTAAAGAGATTAAAGATATTTCTGGTTTGACACACGGTGTAGGCTGGTGTGCGCCTCAGCAGGGTACATGTAAACTGACTTTAAATGTTAAAGATGGTATCATTCAGGAAGCTTTAGTTGAGACAATCGGATGTTCAGGAATGACACATTCAGCAGCTATGGCATCTGAGATTCTCCCGGGAAAAACTATTTTAGAAGCACTTAACACAGACCTTGTCTGTGATGCTATCAATACAGCAATGAGAGAACTTTTCTTACAGATCGTTTACGGAAGAACACAGAGTGCGTTCTCAGAAGACGGACTTCCGATCGGCGCTGGTCTGGAAGACTTAGGAAAAGGACTCCGTTCTCAGGTTGGTACAATGTACGGAACACTTGCAAAAGGTCCTCGTTACCTGGAGATGGCTGAAGGCTATGTAACAGGAATCGCTCTGGATGAAAATGATGAAATTATCGGTTACCAGTTTGTAAGCCTTGGTAAGTTAACAGACTTTATCAAAGCAGGCGATACACCGAACGATGCATGGGAAAAAGCAAAAGGCCAGTACGGACGTGTTGCTGATGCTGTGAAGATCATCGACCCACGTAAAGAGTAGTCTGCACAGGCGAAGCGAGTGCCGCAGTTATCGGCAGTTTAATGCA
This sequence comes from Faecalicatena contorta, assembly GCF_001404335.1. Classification (GTDB taxonomy): domain Bacteria; phylum Bacillota; class Clostridia; order Lachnospirales; family Lachnospiraceae; genus Faecalicatena; species Faecalicatena contortus_B. The sequence continues at coordinate 89,656 of NZ_CYZU01000005.1, read as the reverse complement.
TATATAGAAGCTGACAGTAACTGTGGAGTGAAGGCACGTAGCGCCGCATGGTTTTTGTCCATGTATTGCGCTTAGCTAAGTGTCATATAGGTAACGTTAGAATAAATCAGGAGGACAATTAAATGGCTTTATTTGAATCATATGAAAGAAGAATTGATAAAATCAATGAAGTATTAAATAGCTATGGCATTGCTTCTATTGAAGAGGCAGAAAAGATTACAAAGGATGCCGGTCTTGATGTTTACAATCAGGTAAAAGGAATCCAGCCAATCTGTTTTGAGAACGCATGCTGGGCATACATCGTAGGTGCAGCAATCGCAATCAAAAAAGGATGTAAGACAGCAGCTGACGCAGCGGCAGCAATCGGTGAAGGACTTCAGTCTTTCTGTATCCCGGGTTCTGTAGCAGATCAGCGTAAGGTAGGTCTTGGCCACGGTAACTTAGGAAAGATGCTTCTGGAAGAAGATACAGACTGCTTCGCATTCCTGGCAGGACACGAATCTTTCGCAGCAGCAGAAGGAGCAATCGGTATTGCTGAGAAAGCAAACAAAGTTCGCCAGAAACCTCTGCGTGTTATCCTGAACGGTCTTGGAAAAGATGCAGCAAAGGTTATTTCCAGAATCAACGGATTCACATATGTTCAGACAGAATATGATTACTATACAGGAGAACTCAAAGAAGTTCAGAGAACAGCATATTCAGAAGGTCTCCGTGCAAAAGTTAACTGCTACGGTGCAAACGATGTACGTGAAGGCGTTGCAATCATGCACAAAGAAGGCGTAGACGTATCTATCACAGGTAACTCTACTAACCCGACCCGCTTCCAGCATCCGGTTGCTGGTACATACAAAAAGGAATGTATCGAGCAGGGAAAGAAGTATTTCTCCGTAGCATCAGGCGGTGGTACAGGACGTACACTTCACCCGGACAACATGGCTGCAGGCCCGGCTTCCTACGGTATGACAGATACTCTGGGACGTATGCACTCTGACGCTCAGTTTGCAGGATCCTCTTCCGTACCGGCTCACGTTGAGATGATGGGACTGATCGGGGCAGGGAATAATCCGATGGTCGGAATGACGGTAGCTGTTGCGGTCAGCATTGAGGAGGCTGCAAAAGAAGGCAAGTTCTAAAAATTGGATTGAGATAAATGATTATGAGGACTGCATCAACTTTTCACGGTTGGTGCAGTTTTTATTTTGGAATTGTAATAATCCTCATCATTACCTATTAGAAAGACAATTCGCCACAAGCGAAGTATTGCGAAAGGTAAACAAGAAGAGAATTAATCGCCAGAGTTTAAGACATTTAAAATGTAAGATAACTGTAAGGTTGCAATAAAGTTAATGTCAGGATAACGCGATACCATAGAGATATCGAAAGGAGATGTTTCTATGGATTATATTATTACAACGGACCAGCTGACGAAAAGTTACAAAAAGTTTACCGCCGTCAATCATGTCTCGCTTCACATTCAGAAGGGTACCATTTACGGATTCCTCGGCCCGAACGGTGCAGGCAAGTCCACAACTATGAAAATGCTGCTGGGGTTGACCGCGCCGACGGGCGGAAGCTTCAGCATCGCCGGAAAGCATTTTCCGGAGGACCGTCTGGAGATTTTGAAACAAACCGGTTCCCTAATCGAGTCGCCTTCTTTCTATGCCAATCTGACGGGCCGCGAAAATCTGGATATTATCAGGCGGATTTTGGAACTGCCCAAAAAAGCGGTAGAGGACGCACTGGAACTGGTAGGCCTGAAGGAATTCGGCGACCGTCTGGCCAAAAAATATTCGCTGGGGATGAAACAGCGGCTTGGGCTTGCAGGAGCACTTCTTGGCAGGCCGCCGATTCTCATTTTAGATGAGCCGACCAATGGCCTTGATCCATCCGGCATACATGAAATCCGCAATCTGATTAGATCACTTCCCGAGCTCTACGACTGTACAATCCTGATTTCATCCCATATGCTGTCTGAAATCGAATTAATAGCGGATGATATAGGGATTCTTAATCATGGAAGCCTTTTATTTGAAGGAAGTCTGGATGATTTGAAACAGAGCGCGCTGCAGGCCGGATATGCCGCAGAAAATCTTGAGGAGATGTTCCTTGCAATGATAGAGAAGGACAATGCGTCCAGAAAGAAGAGGGCAAAGCTATGAAAATGCTGGCAATTGAACTCCGGAAAGAAAAACGAACCGGTGTAATTCCCGTGCTGCTGGCAGTGGGCGCCCTGGGTGCGCTCTATGCTTTTGCTAACTTTTTAGTGAGAAAAGACACACTGCTGAACCTGCCCCTGAAGCCAATGGATGTTCTGTTGACCCAGCTTTACGGTATGCTTATGGTCTTAAACATGTTTGGTATCGTTGTGGCTGCCTGCATGATTTATAACATGGAGTTTAAAGGCGGTGCCGTTAAAAAGATGTATATGCTGCCAGTGAACGTTCCTGGTATGTATTTGAGTAAATTCTTTATTTTAACAGCCCTGATTTTGGCAGCAATTGTGCTGCAGAATCTGGCGCTTATGCGGATCGGGATGACAGAGCTGCCGCAGGGTACTTTCGAATTGTTTATACTGATACGATTTGCCGCATATTCATTTATCACATCTATGCCGGTACTGGCATTAATGGTACTAATATCATCCCGCTTTGAAAATATGTGGATTACACTGGGGGCGGGAGTAGCCGGTTTTCTGAGTGGGATGGCTTTGGCAAATGGAAAATCGAAGCTGCTGATGATTCATCCATTTGTGGTAATGCTGAAGCCTGCAGTTGCTATGAGCGCCGAACCGGATATCACGGTGCTGCTTGCCGCCTCGGCTGAGACACTGCTTTTTCTTGGGATCGGAATATGGATGACAAAAGTACTGCGATATGAGTAAGGAGGAATGTGCAAATGAATTTTTGGGAACTGCTCAAAATCGAGTTTATGAAGGTAAAACGTTCAAAAATGATTCCCCTGATTTTTATAGCCCCTCTGCTGGTGGTGGCATCGGGGATCGCTAATTTAAGCAGCTATTTCACACCAGAGTATACGAATGCATGGCCTGCGATGTTCATGCAGAGTGCGCTTGTCTATGCCTACTATCTGCTGCCTTTTTCCATGATTGTTGTCTGTGTCATGATTGGGGGGCGGGAAGTGCAGAACAATGGAATTTTAAAAATGCTGGCACTGCCTGTCGGACGGCATACACTGTCTTTCGCAAAATTTCTTGTGTTGGTGTTTTATCTTTTTATGGAAATGGTGGTTTTCCTTGTAGTTTTTGCGGCAGCCGGACAGATTGCCGTGCGTACAACAGGGATTATAGAAACGATGCCGATCCTCTATCTGCTGAAATGGTGTACGGGGCTGTTTCTCACCATGCTCCCCTCCATTGCGGCTATGTGGGCCATTACGGTACTATTTGAGAAACCAATTCTCAGCGTTGGACTGAATCTGCTGCTTGTAATTCCAGGGGTTTTGGCCGCCAACACGCCGCTTTGGATAGCCTATCCATACTGTTACAGCGGATACCTTGTGTCCTGCTCGATTCACACCTTTACAGTGCGGACATCAGAGACTGCATTTCCCATATTTCCCTTCCTGCCGTGCGCGGTTCTGGTTTTCCTGCTGACGCTTGCCCTGGCCGTCACCAGATTTGGGAAGAAAGAGATGAAATAAGTACAGAGAATAATAGGGCTGAACCAGATTAAGAAAGCAGAGGCGTATCTTATAAATAAAAAGTCTGCATTGCAGCAGCCGGCGCAAGGTGTTAAAATGATGCTGTCAGGAAGAGGCATAAAACAGGATGGAGGAGACATTTATTATGAAGACTGAAAGAGTAGAGAATATGTGCGGAGGAGAAGGGCACGTAATAATCAAACATATTCTCGGAGAAACAGAACTAAACGGAAAATGCGGACTATATGCAGAAGTAACACTGGAGCCTGGATGTACTCTCGGATACCACGAACATCACGGGGAGAGCGAGACTTATTATATTCTCTCGGGAGAAGGAATGTACGATGATAATGGGAACAGCCGGGCGGTAAAGGCAGGGGACGTAACCTATACACCGGATAACTGCGGACATGGGCTGCTGAATACGGGGCTTGAAGATCTCGTGTTTATGGCTTTGATTATTAAGGAATAGGGGCGGAGGGCAGCTTTTTGTTTTCAGCCGGTCAGCCGGTTTACTTTGACCGTATTGTAAACCATACCGAACGTTCAAATGTCCATTATCTTACCAGGGGGCAGTGGGTAGAAAACTGCAGGCAATAGTAATGGACATTTTATGTTAGTATATAAAATTAAGGAAATGCTGATTTGAGGATATTTTTAAATTTTGTTAATTCATATGTCTGCGTACGAGACAGGAGATTACACCTGCGAGACACAGGCCGAGCAGTATATTATGAAGGGAGCCGAATACGTCCAGGGCTCCTTTTATTCCGTTCAGGACTGCCAGGGAACCTAAGGTGTCCGGCAAAAATGAGCACAGCAGGAACGAAAGGTAGGATGCAATATAAATGAAGATAAAAGAGAACAGGCCTCTGCCTGTATCTTCTTTGTATACTTTCCGTCCTTCACGGATCCGCATCTTTGTCATGGACCAGAACAGAGCGATCAGTTCAAACAGAAGAAAAACAGCGGCAACAGCCGCGTAGGCGGCCAGGGCGTAGTTTTTTTCTGTAAGGATGGTTTGTGGATCGCCGTAAGGTGCAGCACCGCGCCAGAAATTATAGGCGAGTACGCCAAAAGTTCCGGCAGTTATAAGCAGGGATACAATCCTGACTACGGAACGGGCAACACGATAGATCCCTTTTGTTCCGTATTTCGCCGTTTTTTTGACAGGAGAGAGCAGACGGGATACGTTCGGGCCTGCATTTTTTCTGCGCCGCCGGGGAGCATCCCTGTAGCCGCCGCGCGTGTGGCTGTCATAATCATCATCCATATAATCATTGCGTGAACGCCTGCCGTAACCCTCATCCATATAATCACTGCGTGAACTTCTGTCGTAATCCTCATCGATATAATCATTATCCCTGTAATCACTGCGGGAGCGGCGGCCATAGCCGTCATCTATGTCATAATCATCGTCTTCGTAATCATCGCTGTCAAAGTACTCCACATCGAAGTCTTCAGAATCGTATTCATCAGTATATCCGCCGTCTCTGCCGTCATAGCTGTCTTCATACCGGTTTTTATATATTCCTTCCGTATTCTTGGAAGGCTGTTTGGAGCATACTCCGGACACACTTCGGTAATCCGGGGCTTCCAGTACTACGGTCGCATCGGATAATTTATTTGTTGTCTGTTTGGTATCAAAGTTATATGTGATAGGGACATCTTCTTCATATGTCACTTCAAAATCGTCATCAAAGAATGTGCTGTTCTTCTTTGCATTGCTCATGCAGATCCTCCTCAAATGTCAATATTACTGGTGGTCATTGTATAACTTTTTTTATGTATACTCAAGTGTTAACATCAAAAATTCATAAAGTTCTAAGAAATCTTTCATATTTTTTCCAAAAGTGGTAGAATGGAAAATGTTGCGGCGCCAACTAGTACAACGTAAAATAAGGTTAGCTTATGTGGCAGTTAATTATGATACGATGTACTAATACATGATACGAAAGACGGGAGTGATACTTTATGATAACAGATATGACAGTAGGAAAGCCATCAGGGGTTCTCTGGAAATTTACGATTCCGATGCTGGTAAGCGTCATGTTCCAGCAGATGTATAATATAGTAGACAGTATTGTTGCAGGAAAGTTTGTTGGTGTGAATGCACTGGCTGCGGTCGGGGCATCTTATCCGATTACTATGATATTTATGGCAGTTGCGACCGGGCTTAATATTGGGTGCTCTGTCGTCATTTCCTTGTATTTTGGGGCAAAAGAATATAAACAGATGAAAAGCGCTGTCAGCACTTCGCTGCTGACTGTCCTGGGAATCAGCGTCCTGCTGACCGTTTTGGGGCTCATATTCAGCAGGCCGCTGATGGTTCTCTTAAAGACTCCGGGAGATATTTTCGGCGATTCGGCACTCTATCTTAACATATACATAGGTGGGCTGATCTTCCTGTTTCTGTATAATATCTGCACAGGAGTGTTTACCGCCCTGGGCGATTCCAGGACGCCGCTGTACTTTCTGATTGCTTCTTCGCTGGGGAATATCGTTCTGGATCTGGTGTTTGTGATCAATTTTCATATGGGCGTAAGCGGAGTGGCGTGGGCTACATTTCTGGCACAGGGGCTGTCCTCATTACTGGCATTTCTTACATTAAGGAAGCGCCTGAAGGCAGTGGAAAGCCCAAAATACAAGCTGTTTTCCGGTTCTATGCTGAAAAAGATCATGGAGATTTCTATACCAAGCATCCTGCAGCAGAGCTTTATCTCCGTTGGAAATCTGTTTGTACAGGGGTTGATCAACAGTTATGGTTCTGCGGTGGTAGCCGGGTATTCTGCAGGAATGAAGATCAATACCTTTGCAATCACGTCTTTTACAACGCTGGGAAATGGTTTGTCCAGCTTTACGGCGCAGAATATGGGGGCACAGAAAACGGAACGTGTGGCAAAGGGATTCCGCTCGGGGGTGGTCATGGTTATGAGCGTGGCCGTTCCTGTGTTTCTGCTTTTCTTTTTTGGGGGAAGGCCCATCGTACAGTTGTTTATGAGTGAAGGAGGAGAACAGGCCGCGGATGTAGGCGTGGAATTTCTAAAGATTGTTTCGCCGTTCTACATGATCATATCCTTAAAATTAATCTCAGACGGTATTCTGAGAGGGGCGGGGGCAATGAAGGCATTCATGGCGGCCACTTTTTCAGACCTTATCCTGCGTGTTGTGCTCGCCTTTGTATTCTCGGGAATATGGCAGTCTACGGGGATCTGGCTGTCCTGGCCCGTTGGCTGGCTGATCGGAACCGCATTGTCCCTGGAATTTTATTTTTCAGGAGTATGGAAGAAGAGCAGACTGATATAAAAGGGAGGAGGCCGGCGGTGCATGGGGATGCATCGCCGGCCTCCTCTTTATCAATCAAAGGGTTCGAAAAAGGCTTAATAAAAATCCTGTCAGCTGCCTGTGCGCCGATCCTGCAGCCAGTCCATGCCAAGCAGCGCCAGGATTATGAGAAATCCGAGGACAAAGCAGAGCAGTATCCCGGGGATCGGTTCCAGCCATAGGGCATTTGATAAATAGTTCGATAAGATAATTTCATAATAAATGATTAGGAAAGCGATCAGATAAATAGCGTAAGCTTTCAGCATAACTTTTGCTTTTGCTATATAGAGATCACGTCTGGAAACCGGAAGGGTATCATATTTTCTGAGAAGAAATGCTAAGCGCCCCCTCTCGCGGATCCAGAATAAACGGTGATTCAGATAGAACATTTCCAGCACAATTCCGATCCAGAATGCGGAGTGGCTAAACGACACCGGTGAATCCGGCGCCAGAATCACACTATCCCCGACACCTAATCCGGCATTCATGGCGCTGATCTGCAGTGATGTTTCGCTCTGAACCTGCATGAAAAAGAAGTACATGCAGGCTGCCATGATAAAATAGTGATAACCGATGCGGATGCGAGCTTTTTCTTTTTGATAAAGGTTCATACCGTAGTCCTCCTTCTTCATGTCAGGATAATAAATCACGGATGTGAAATCTCTCAAACGAGGCATCCGGCTCTTTTCTTTTTGGGGCAGTGTTCCGGTGCTGATCCTCCAGGACTTCACGAGTGTTATTCTGTACCAGCTTTCCATCCTTAAGCACAAGGACATAATCGGCCAATTTGTCCAGATCTTCTGTGATATGCGTGGAAAGCAGGATGCCGATATTTTTGTTCAGAATATCCTGCATCATGGCAAGAAAATCCCTACGGAATACCGGATCAAAACCGGCCATAGGCTCATCCAGGAGCAAAAAGCGCGGACGGTGGGCCATGGCGAAACAGAACTGCATCTTCATCATTTCCCCCTTGGACAGCTGATAAAGCAGCTTTGAAGGGGGGAGTTCCATCTTATCCAGATAGGTATAATAGTCTTCCATGGACCAGTCAGAGAAAAATGTCCCCAGAAGATGTCCGTTTTCCAATATAGAGCTTTCCAAATAAAAGGATAGTGTCTCGGACACAAACCCGATCTTCTCCTTATACTTTTCCGGCTCGCTGTGCAGCGAAATCCCATCAATAGAAGCATCTCCCGTGAAATTGCGGGCTGCCCCGGAAATACATTGGAACAGTGTAGTCTTGCCTGATCCGTTCGGTCCGATGAGTGCCGTAAGATACCCGCTCTCCAGCCGGAAGGAGATATCTTTTAGGGCAAAGTTCTTATATGTTTTATTAATATTTGCACACTCAAATACTGTCATCTGAATCCTCACTTCCTTCCCAAAGAATCTGTATCATATCCTGAAACTGGGCGCAGGTCAAATCAAGACGCCGCCCTTCTTTGACGCATTCTGCCATAGCGCCCTCAAGACGTTTCAGCTGTTCTTCCCGAAGTGCTTCCCTGTCAGGTTCTTTTACAAAGAATCCTTTTCCCTGCTGGGAGTAGATCAGGCCCCCGGCCTCCAGGTCTTCATAGGCACGTTTTGTAGTAATGACGCTGATCCCCAGGTCTCTGGCAAGAGAACGGATGGAGGGAAGCATGCTGCCGGGGAGCAGTTCTCCGTTTAATATGGAATTTTTAACGGCCTGCACGATCTGTTCATATATAGGCAGGCTGGAATCTTCTTTTATAAATATATTCAAAGGGCTCACTCCTTTTTATCCGGAAGAGGATAGTACATTTTCTCATAGGAGAGCATATAGGACAGGATAGGGGAACTGCACCGCACGGCAATCAGGGCATTGACTGCAAAGAGCAGCATCCATACAAGGAATATCCAGTGGTTCCATGCTATGTGTGTAACGGCGAGGGTATAGAATACAATGTTTTCTACGATCAGCAGTGCAAACCAGTAAACTCCTGCCATGACTTCCTCGCTTTTTTCAGTGACCATATCAGGCGCTGCCTCCAGCGCCTCTTTCCGGTTTCCCGGGTCTGTGCGCAGGTTCAGCGCCAGAATCAGGAAAAACCATAACCCAAGCTGGACAACGATCTCCATCCAGCCGCCGGAGAGAAAGAAACGTCCGGACATAAACAGCTGTACCAGGATGGTGAGCAGCAGGCTAAAGATGACTTTTACGACAAGGTGAAGGCGGAGATAATGCATTTTTTCCTTTTCGCCCACTGCACAGACGTAAAGAGGCATGGCAAGCCGGATCGGCATTTTTCTCAAAACCAGCCATAAAAACAGGATTGTTGCAACAGCGGTGATCGATACGGCAGATGCCTGGAGCGTTGGGGAGGACTCCATGGCGGCAAGTATCTCAGTACTGTAATCCTTGCCGGAAGTCTGGAGATCCCTCAAAAACTGAACCAGTGTAATCTGTACGCCCAGAATTGTAATCACAGCGTATACGATAAAGTACAGAATAAAGGTTAAAAAGTTTCTCTTAACATCCAGCCACAGATCATTTAAAATAATCCGGATCATTTGATAAAACCCCCTTTGCTAAGATAATACATCAAATCCTCCAGTGTCGGCCTTGCTGTTTCAAGTCCCAGCAGCTGTCCTTCCCGCGGATATTCGATCAGCAGGGAACTTCTGTAGGCTTCGTGGAGACGGCAGATCACATTGGCGCCAAAAAGGTGTTCAATCTGTTCCCGGGTACCATATGCGATATAAAATCTATCATTTAGTTCCTCTTTATCCAGCTGGAGGCAGAGACTGCCGTTATCCATAAGGGCGATATAATCTCCAATCTGATCTAAATCGGAGGTTAGGTGGGTGGAAAACAGAATGCTGCGTGTGCCGTTCTCAACGATGTCCTGCATGTAACCAAGCAGTTCTCTGCGAAACAGCGGATCCAGGCCCGCAGAGGGTTCATCCATCAGGAAAAGCTTTGCATCATGGGAGAGGGCAAAGGCCAGCTGAAACCGGGTCTTCTGTCCTTTGGAAAGCTTTCCTGCCTTCTGCCCGGGGGCTATTTCAAATCTGCTGCAGAACTTCAGAAACAGTGCATGGTCATACCGGGAATACAGGGAACCGAAAGATTTCCCGTTTGTTTCAACGGTAAGATTGTCTTCAAAGGGTGATTCATCCAGCACGAAGCCAATGTCATCCTTTGCCTGGCGCTCCTGGGTGTCCATGGAATGCCCGTTGATGAAGACTTCCCCGCTGTCTTTCTGATAGAGGCGCAGGATTGTCTTGATCAGAGAGGTTTTTCCTGCACCGTTCCTGCCGATCAGTCCCATGATATATCCAGGTTCCAGTGTGAGATTAATATCTGTGAGCTTTAAACTTCCAATTGCTTTGTTCAGATTTTTGATTTCAAGCAGATTGTCCATTGCGATCCTCCTGACTGTGAATCATACTGTATATATACTGTATATGTTTATATATACAGTATACCCTAAATATATATTTGTCAATAGGGGAATACAAAATATAGGTGATGGGAAATAATAACAGAAAACAGAAAGGAAATGAAGAAGAATGAATGTTCAAAAATGTGGAATTATCGGATGCGGCGGCGTAGGCGCCACAACCGCATATACATTGGTAGAAAGCGGGTTGTTCAATGAAATGGTCCTGATCGATATTGACAAACGCAAAGCGGAAGGAGAGGCCCTGGACATCGGGCACGGTATTCCGTTTACCGTCCCCTCTGATATCTATGCCGGAGATTACGAGGATCTTAAAGATGCATATCTGGTCGTGGTGACGGCAGGTGCTAATCAGATGCCGGGTGAGACAAGGCTGGATATCTCCGCAAAAAATGCAAAGGTTTTCAGACAGATCATTCCGGAAATTGTAAAATACAATTCCGAGTGTATCTTGCTGATTGTGACAAATCCGGTAGATATCCTAACCAGTCTGGCGCTGAAGCTGTCCGGTTTTCCGGCCAGCCGGGTAATCGGAAGCGGAACCGTGCTGGATACCGCAAGACTTAAATATCTTCTGGGCAAGAAGTTCAATTTGGATTACCGGAATATCCATGCCTGGATGATCGGGGAACACGGCGACAGCGAGCTTGCAGTCTGGAGCAGCGCAACAGTGGCGGGCCTTCCTGTAGACGAATACTGCCGCCAGCACGGGCGAACCCGCGCCAGTCTTCAGCTCAATGAAATATACGAAGAAGTCCGCGACAGCGCTTATGAGATTATAGACAGAAAAGGCTCTACTTTCTATGCTGTCGCGATGGCGGTAAAAAGAATCGCTCAGGCGCTGGTGCGTGATGAGCATTCCATTATGACAGTCTCCAGCCTGGCACAGGGACATTACGGCCTCAATCACGTCTGCATTGGCCTGCCTACTGTGGTAGGGAGAAATGGGGCGGAGGATATTATAGAGATACCTCTGAATGCACAGGAGAGAGAAGCTTTGAGTGAGTCGGCACAGGGGCTTCAGAAAATTATGGAATCTTTGTAGAGAGGGGGACGCTTTAAAACCGGGAAGCCTGGCACCTGGCGGGAGCATATATGCCATTTTAAAAATCCGCTCCGTTGCCGTAAGAATCCCTAAAGGAAAAAACATAGAAAATGGTGGTCCAGCGGCATGCAACCCGAAATTTGGTAATTTCGGGTCTTAGGCCGCTTCAGAATTTGACGTGAGACGTCAAATTCTGCCCACCATTTTCTATGTTTTTTCCTTAAGGGATTCTAACGGAAACTCTAGGACTTTTAAAATGGCATATATGCTCCCGCCAGGCGCCAGGCTTCCCGGTTTTAAAGCTGGTGCATCCGGGCGGTAGGAAGGCCGTCCTCGGGAGGAGATCTTAGCGGTGGCGGCTTATTGAATTGCTCGGTGGAACGTGATGGTTTAGGGAAGGGAGCGGGGCTGTTCGCGCCGGTAGCTTTGCAAGGGAGATTCTTGTTTATGGGCTGGGGTGCTGATATAATTATGGTAAAACGTTGGTTTAGGAGGTAAGATTTATGAAGGTTTTGATGCTGAATGGAAGCTGTAACTTGAAGGGATGTACATACACGGCTTTGGAGGAGATCGGAAGGGTGCTTTTGGATGAGGGCTTGGATTATGAGATTTTTCAGATTGGGGCGAAACCGGTCAGGGACTGTCTTGGGTGCGGCAAGTGCAGGGATGGAAAATGTGTTTTTACGGACGATGGAGTGAATGAGTTTGTGGAAAAGGCCTATGAGGCGGACGGGTTTGTATTTGGATCTCCGGTTTATTATGCGCATCCGAGCGGACGGAGTCTTTCGTTTTTGGACAGGGCATTTTATGGGAATAGCAGCGATGAACGCTGCAGGGCATTTAAGTATAAGCCGGGGGCAGCTATTGTATCCGCGCGGCGGGGTGGCACAACGGCCTCACTGGACGCAATCCAGAAGTATTTTGGGATTGCGCAGATGCCCACGGTTGGATCTACTTATTGGAATATGGTGCACGGGCAGAAACCGGAGGATGTCATGAAAGACGAAGAGGGACTGCAGACAATGCGTAATATAGGAAGGAATATGGCCTGGATGGTGAAGTGCTTTGCGGCTGGTAAGCAGGCGGGGATTGTGCTTCCAAAGACGGAACTGGAGTATTCTACGAATTTTATCAGGGAAGTATAGATAAATAGCACGGTGGAGGCCGTGCTTTTTAGCGGAAATGAAAGCGATTCTTATGGATTTAGCATGTTGGCGCAGCATCCCAAAAAGTTTATTGACGGATTTTGGAAAATCCCTTATGATTATTAGGTCGAAAGGGGGTGCTGAGTCTGATGAATGTTTTGAATATAGAGCATATAAGTAAGATATTTGGAGATAAGGTTATATTTGATGATGTATCGTATGGGGTACATGATGGAGATAAAATTGGGATTATTGGAATTAACGGGACAGGAAAAACAACATTGCTTAAAATTATTGCCGGCCTCGAAGAGCCGGATGAGGGGCAGGTTGTTAAGCAGAACGGCTTGAAAATGAATTATTTGCGGCAGGATCAGGAGTTTCCGGAAGGGGCAACCGTGCTGTCCTATGTGAGCTCTGGGAAGAAGCAGGAGGAATGGGATGCAGATAATGAGGCTAAAAGTATTTTGAACAGCCTTGGCGTCACAGATCATGAAGCCGTTATCGGGCCTCTTTCTGGTGGTCAGAAAAAACGGGTGGCTCTTGCGCGTGCGCTTGTTTCCGAGGCGGATATCCTTCTTCTTGACGAGCCGACCAACCACTTGGATGAAGAGACCGTGAACTGGCTGGAAGATTATCTGAAACGCTACCGGGGTGTTGTGATTATGGTAACTCATGACAGATATTTTCTGGATAAGGTAACGAATAAAATTTTGGAGATCAGCCATGGAAATCTGTTCGGATATGACGCGAATTATACCGGTTTTCTGGAGATGAAAGCCCAGCGTGAGGAGATGGAGCTGGCGAGCGAAAGAAAACGCCAGAGCGTGCTGCGCGTGGAACTGGAATGGGCCAGACGCGGCTGCCGGGCGAGAAGCACGAAGCAAAGGGCACGTCTGGAGCGCCTGGAGGCTTTGAAAAGCGGTACGGTTCCGGTTCAGGACCAGACGGTAGAACTGGAATCCATGGAAACCAGGATGGGGAAGAAAACGATTGAACTTCATCATATCAGTAAAGGTTTTGGGGACAGGAAACTTATCGAGGATTTTGACTATATTTTTCTGAAGAATCAGAGGATCGGGATTATCGGTGAAAACGGTTGCGGAAAATCAACCTTAATTAAGATGATTGCAGGTCTGATCGAACCCGATACAGGGAGCATTGAAATCGGAGAAACCGTTAAGATCGGTTATTTTGCACAGGAAGAACAGGACATGGATGATGGCCTGAGGGTGATTGATTTTGTGAAAGAGATCGCAGAATATATTCCGACCAGAGAAGGGCGGATTAGTGCGTCTCAGATGCTGGAGCGTTTTTTATTTACTCCTGATATGCAGTATGCACCCATTGGTAAATTATCCGGCGGGGAGAAGCGAAGGCTGTATCTGCTGAAAATTCTGTGCTCCGGCATTAATACGCTCTGCCTGGATGAACCTGGAAATTCCCTGGATATCCCCACACTGACGATTCTGGAAGATTATCTGAATTCATTTCCCGGGATAGTGATCACAGTATCCCATGACCGATATTTCCTGGACAATGTGGCTGACCGCATCTTTGCCTTTGAAAACGGACATTTGGTACAATATGAGGGAGGCTACACAGATTACCTGGAGGCGAAAAAGAATAAGGGGGCGGCGGAAACAGACCATAATACATCTGGGAAAGAGCAGGAAGATAAGAACCAGGCATACAAAGAGTGGAAGCAGAACCGCCCGTCAAAATTAAAGTTTTCCTATAAGGAACAGAAAGAATTCGAATCCATTGATGAGGATATCGCGGCGCTGGAAGAGAAGATAGAGTCGCTGGATGCCGACATTATGGCAAATGCTACTAATTCCGGGAGGTTAAATGAACTGATGGCTCAGAAAAGCCGGGCAGAGACAGAACTGGAAGAAAAGATGGAGCGGTGGGTATACTTAAATGATCTGGCAGAGCGAATAGAAGAGCAGAAAAACACATAATTATGAATAGTATTAAAAAATCAGAGCAGCAGCGGACTGCTCTGATTTTTATATTAATGTGATCTCTTCTTAAATCTGTTTACATGATTTTTTATGATAAGTATAATTGTTTGTTAAAACACAAACATTATTGCTATATATTACATAATAAAAAGTATATATTAAAATAATCTGAAAAATAATTGAAATAGGAATATTTTGTGCTATAATAATCATAGATATTGGAGCAGGCAACAGGAGTGTTTATTTTTGAAGATATGAAAGGAGAAACATATGAGTCATGTAGAATTGCAGGAGAACTATCAGCTTTTTATTAACGGCCAGTGGAAGGATGCTTCCGACGGTGCGGTGTTTACCTCCACATGTCCGGCGAACGGAAAAGTCCTAGCATCCTGTGCACAGGCGACAAAAGAAGATGTGGATGAGGCGGTAAATGCGGCGTGGGCGGCATTTGAGAGCTGGAAAAAGACAAGCGTCAATGAGCGTGCCGCAATCTTAAATCA
Organism: Faecalicatena contorta; assembly: GCF_001404335.1. Taxonomy (GTDB): domain Bacteria; phylum Bacillota; class Clostridia; order Lachnospirales; family Lachnospiraceae; genus Faecalicatena; species Faecalicatena contortus_B. The sequence continues at coordinate 74,590 of NZ_CYZU01000005.1, read as the reverse complement.
GATCGCAGACATCATAGACAAGAACGCCGAATTTCTGGCAATGGTGGAATCCGTGGACAATGGGAAGCCGATCCGCGAGACAATGGCAATCGATATCCCTTATGCAGCCAGTCATTTCCGTTATTTTGCCGGCTGTATTATGGCGGAAGAGGGCAGCGCGGTTATGCTGGGCGAGGATACACTCAGTCTGATTCTGAGAGAGCCGATCGGTGTGGTTGGACAGATCGTTCCGTGGAACTTCCCGTTTTTAATGGCTGCCTGGAAACTGGCTCCGGTTCTTGCCAGCGGATGCTGTACGGTATTTAAACCATCCAGCTCTACATCGCTAAGCGTACTGGAATTTGCCAGGCTGGTGCAGGATGTAATTCCGGCGGGCGTATTTAACGTGATCACCGGCGCGGGTTCAAAATCCGGGCAATACATACTGGATCATCCGGGATTCAGAAAACTGGCGTTTACCGGTTCCACGGAAATCGGCTGCAGCGTGGCATGTGCAGCGGCAGAACGCCTGATTCCATCCACACTGGAACTGGGAGGCAAATCGGCCAACATCTTCTTCGATGACTGCAAATGGGATATGGCCATGGACGGACTTCAGCTGGGCATCCTCTTTAACCAGGGTCAGGTATGCTGTGCAGGTTCCCGTGTATTCGTACAGGAAGGAATTTATGACAGATTTGTAGAAGAGGCGGTGAAAGCATTCAACCAGATCAAAGTTGGCTTACCTTGGGAAGCAGAAACCCAGATGGGTTCCCAGATCAACGAGGCCCAGATAGAGAAAATCCTGAGCTATGTCGAAATCGGCAGGCAGGAGGGCGCTGTAGCAGCATGCGGCGGCGAGAGGGCATCGGAAGAAGAACTGGCCAAAGGCTGTTTCATGAAACCAACACTGCTTGTCAATGTAACCAACAACATGCGTGTAGCAAGAGAAGAGATATTCGGACCAGTAGCATGCATTATCAAGTTCAAAGACGAAGAAGAAGTAATAGCCATGGCCAACGACAATGACTACGGTCTGGGAGGCGCTGTATGGACACGCGACATCAACAGGGCCATCCGGGTATCCCGTGCAATAGAAACCGGCCGTATGTGGGTAAACACATACAACGCAATCCCCGAGGGCGCTCCATTTGGAGGATACAAAGCATCAGGCATAGGCCGTGAGACACATAAAGTAATCCTGGAACACTATACACAGATGAAAAACATCATGATCAACCTGTCAGAGGCCCCCTCAGGATTCTACCCTCCAAAATAAGCAAGAATCCAGAGAATGAGCTTTAGCCTCATTCTCGTACGTGTAGTAGGAACAAAGCAGTTCCGCCCCGTGCACATCACAAATATTAGCCAAAAACCATCCGCCGCCCCCGTCTGTTTCCCCCTAAAGTGGAGCCGTCCTACCGCATTGAAGAACCAGCTGCAGAGGAAACGGATATGTGGTGTGGCAGGGCATAGAATAAGTACTACTGCCCCTTAAGGAAATACAGCCTGACTTTATGGATGAAATTTTTTCACCGAAAAAAATTTCAAAGAGAGCTGAGCTTAGCTGTCATCAAGACAGCTAAGTGAATCTCTCTGGTTCCATAAAATCAGGCTGTATTTCCTTTAGGGGCAGTTCACGAATGGACAGCCCTGCCACACCACATATCCGTTTCCTCTGCAGCGTCAGCCAATCCGCCCCCGCGGTCCCCACTTTCCAAACTATCTATTTATATGTTATAATTATTTAATGCATTGACCCGGGCTGCATTAGGAAGTATAATATTACATGTGATTAACAAAACGAAAGAAAAGACAACAAACGCAGATACATGTGATTATTTTTAAATTATATGTGATTATATAGTCCGGGAAATCTTGTGACATAAGTGATAGAAGGAGAAGAAGCATGGAAAAACCAGTACTTGTGATCATGGCGGCAGGAATGGGAAGCCGTTATGGCGGTTTGAAACAGATTGACCCGGTGGATGAGGAAGGCCATATTATTATGGACTTTTCTATTTTTGATGCCAGGAGGGCGGGGTTTGAGAAGGTCGTTTTTATAATAAAGGAAGAAAACGAAGAAGAATTTAAAACCTGTATTGGAGACAGAATCAGCGAATATATGGAAGTAGCCTATGTATTTCAGAAGCTGGATGATCTTCCGGAGGGATTTGCGGTGCCTGATGGACGTGTGAAGCCGTTCGGGACGGGGCATGCAGTTTTATGCTGCAGGAATGTGATCGATGGCCCTTTTGCTGTTATCAACGCGGATGATTATTACGGTGTTCATGCTCTGGAGGAGATTTACCGTTATCTTTCGGAACATGCGGATGATGAGAAGTACAGGTATGCCATGGTGGGGTACCGACTGGATAATACTCTAACAGATAATGGGTATGTATCCAGGGGGATCTGCGAGACGGATGAAGAGGGCTATCTGACCGGAATTATTGAACGGACTCACATTGAGCGAACAACGGAAGGAATTGAATATACAGAGGATGATGGAAAGACATGGAACAAGATAGACAAGAACTGTATCGTATCTTTGAATATGTTTGGCTTTACGAATAGTTTTTTGAGAGAACTGGAGGAGCGGTTCCCGGTATTTCTGGAGAAGAACCTGAAGGAATCACCTTTGAAGTGTGAATATTTTCTGCCGTCGGTGGTAGGTGAACTTCTTGATGAGGATAAGGCGACTGTGAAGGTGTTGAAATCCGAGGACAGATGGTATGGGATCACATATAAGGAAGATAAGCAGAGTGTTGTGGATGCGGTTGCAGAGATGAAGGGAAAGGGAACCTATCCCCTGCACCTCTGGAGATAAACAGGCATACGGTATCAGGCAACAGACAAAGAAGAACAGCAGACAGAAAGGAAAAGGTAAGTATAATGGCAGTTTTAGTAGCAGGCGGCGCCGGATATATAGGAAGTCATACATGTGTGGAACTCTTAAAGCGAGGCTATGATGTGGTAGTCGTTGATAACCTCTACAATTCCAGTGAGAAAGCGCTGGAGAGAGTGCAGAAGATTGCAGGAAAGGAACTGAAGTTTTATAGAGGTGATATTTTGAACAGGGAGGATCTGGAACCCATATTTGAGCAGGAAGACATTGAGGCGGTTATTAACTTTGCCGGATTGAAAGCTGTGGGTGAGTCCGTTGTGAAGCCCTGGGAATATTATCACAACAACATTACCGGAACGTTGATTCTCTGCGATGTGATGCGCAGACATGGCTGCAAGAACATGATATTCAGTTCTTCCGCAACCGTATACGGAGATCCTGCTGAGATTCCGATTACGGAGAAGTGCCCGAAGGGGGAGATCACCAATCCGTACGGACAGACGAAAGGCATGTTGGAACAGATCCTTACGGATCTGCATACCGGGGATCCGGAGTGGAATATTATGCTTCTGCGTTACTTTAATCCGATCGGAGCGCACGAATCCGGCCTGATAGGGGAAGACCCGAAGGGAATCCCGAATAATCTGGTTCCTTATATTGCGCAGGTGGCAGTTGGAAAGCTGGACTGTCTTGGCGTGTTTGGTGACGATTACGATACCCATGACGGTACGGGCGTCCGGGATTATATACACGTTGTAGATCTGGCTGTGGGCCATGTGAAGGCGATCGAGAAGATGAAGAGCAGCAAAGGGGTGCACATCTATAATCTGGGAACCGGGACAGGTTACAGTGTTCTGGATGTCGTAAAGGCATATGAAAAGGCGTGCGGCAAATCTATCCCTTATCAGATCAGGCCCCGGCGCGCAGGAGACATCGCCACTTGTTACTGTGATGCGTCCAGGGCGAAAGAGGAACTGGGATGGACTGCCGAGCGAGGAATTGAGGAGATGTGCGCGGATTCATGGAAATGGCAGTCGATGAATCCGAATGGTTACAGGGACAGTGAATAGATGAAAAAGTGGACAGGAGAAAGGTGTAATGTGCGCAGAAGGTAAATTGACAGATGTGGAATACCTGCCATTATCCTGCAGCCAGATGAATATCTGGAATCTGGAAATGGCACACCCGGGACTCCCGATTAACAACATATGTACGGCACTTAAGATTGAAGGGAATCTGAATCTGGAATATCTTCAGACATGTATTGAGCTTGTATACAGGGCCTTTCCGTCTCTCAGAACAAGAATTACCATTAGGGACGGGCAGCCTTATCAGTATGTGACAGAAGAGATACCTGCCAGAACGGCATTTTTTGATTTTACTGAGACAAATGAGCAGGGGGTGGGAATCTGGTTTCAGTCCGTTGCCAGAGAGCACTTTACACTGTATGATTCTCCGCTGTGCCAGATGGTGATTTTTAAAACGTCCGGGAACAGCGGGGGAATCCTGACCAGAGTGCATCATATCATAGCAGATGCATGGTCTCATGCACTGATTACAAATTATATCATACATAATTATTTTCAACTTCTTCTGGGAGGCAGGGCGGACAGTTTTGCGGCGCCTTCGTATGAAGGTCATATCTTAAGCGAGCAGAAGTATCTGAAGTCCAAAGCTTTTGAAAAGGATAAAAAATACTGGAGCGGGGTGCTAAGTGATATCCTGCCAGCGGCGGCCAAGGAATATCAGTGTCCGGTCATAAGCCCTGTGGGTCTCAGAAAGTCGTACCGGCTTTCTAACCGGCTGAACCGGCTTATTGGAGGATTCTGCTCGAAGAATAAAGTTTCTCCGTTTGCTGTTTTCTATATGGGCCTGGCTGTCTATCTGCGGCGCATGAAAGGGCAGGAACGGTTCTGTGTCGGTGTACCTACCATAAACAGGCTTAATTTTCAAGATAAGCAGACCGGTGGTATGTTCGTGAATACTCTGCCTTTTGTGAATGAACTGGATATTTCCATGACGTGGAACGAGTTCAATGAAAAGCTGCAGGACGACTGGTTTGCGTTACTCTGTCATCAGCGAATTCCATTTGAATCAATAAAAAAAATAGTAAGCCAAAATGGCAGGAATGTATCGGACCCCTTATTTGATATCGTATTGTCCTATCAGAACGGAAAGATGGACCACCTGAAAGGCGCAAGAGTTTCTCTGGAGGGACGGTGGCTGTACAGCGGCTATCAAAGCGAATCTCTCTGCATCCATCTAAGCAGCAGAGATCAGGAAAACCAATATACAGTAGATTATGATTACCTGACCCAGATATTTTCGGAAGAGGAAATTGATCGGCTGCATGAGAGTCTTTCCCGGATTCTTAAGGAGGCGCTGCAGAATCCGGATGTTCCGATAGCCGGCCTTCAGATCTTAAGTGAGGAGATGGAAGAGCAGGTCATCTACGGATTCAATCAGACCGATGTCTGGTATAACAGGGATGTGGGTATCGCAGACCAGTTGTCAGAGATCTTCAGGCTGAACCCCGGGAGAGCGGCAGTTATATTTGAAGGCAGAAGGATATCCTATCAGGTACTGGAAGAGTCCTCAAGGAAAATAGCGTGTGGGATTGCGGGAAGAACCGGTGCCGGAAAAGGAACTGTGGCTGTCCATATGAGGAGGTCGGAGAAGATATTTACGGCGCTGTGCGGGATTATTCTCTCCGGAAACAGCTGGCTTTTGATTGATATAGATTTGCCTGGACAGCGGAAACGGGAGATGGTGAGCGACAGCCAGGCGCTTTTCTGCATATGCACAGAACCTGCAGAGGAGCTGTCCGGCTGTGTGGAGCTGGTTCTGTTAGAGGAGCTGGCAGATGTGAATAAATTGCCGGATTGTGTAACGGCAGAATATAAGGCGGCCGAGGCTGGGCCGGATGACCTGGCATACCTGGTTTACACATCGGGCAGCACGGGGACGCCAAAGGCCGTGGAGGTGGAGCAGCACAGTGTGCTGAATCTGGCGGCGGCTATGCAGCCGCTCTATCCGAAGGGCGCTGTTCTCGCGATCTGCAGTGTAGGATTTGACGCATTCTTACTGGAGAGTGTGATTGCCCTTCTTTGCGGCCGGACAGTCGTGCTGGCCTCAGAGGCGGAAATGAACCATCCACAGAGGCTGGGCAGCCTGATCCAAAATTATGACGCCGGTTTTATGGCGTTGACTCCGTCCCGTTTGTCTGCATATTTGAAGAACGCAGATTTCTGTGCATCACTGGTGCATATGGAGACGGTGATCTGCGGGGGAGAGAGCCTGCCATCCGAGCTTTCTAAAAAGCTAGCTGATCATACGTCTGCGGCGCTGTATAACCAGTATGGCCCTTCCGAGGCGGCAGTCGCGGTCAGCCATGATGTGGTAAACGGCAGAGAGTCCGTACATATAGGCCGGCCCCTGCAGAACTGCAGGATCTATATACTGGATGAATTCCAGAATCCTCTTCCCCCGGGATCCGTCGGAGAACTATATATTGCCGGTGATTGTCTGGCGAGGGGATACCACAACAGGGAAGAGCTTACTAAAGAGCGGTTTATGAACGATCCTTTCCGGGACGGCGGGCGCATGTACCGAACCGGGGATTTTGGTAAATGGTCAAAAGACGGTAAAATCTTTTATTTGGGCAGAAGGGATGACCAGGTAAAGCTGCTCGGACACCGGGTTGAACTTTCCGAGATCGAATCCGTTCTCATGCGGCATGAGAAGGTAGAGACCGCTGCGGCCGGGATATGGGAGAACCGGCTGATCGCCTATTATACAGGGGATGCCCTGCTTACGGAAAGCGAACTGCTTACATTTGCCGCCAATTATCTGCCGCGGTATCTTCTGCCTGCGGCGGTGGCCAGGGTGGATGCTTTTCCGCTGAACAATAACGGAAAGATCGATTTCACGGCCCTTGAGAAGCCTGTATTAACAGGCGGCGGGGATTCCCCGGCCGATGAAGTGGAAGAAAAACTGCTGGCTGTCTGGCGGAAAGTACTGGAACGGGAGGAACTGGACGTTCATTCCGATTATTTTATGTCGGGAGGGGATTCACTGAATGCCGTGCTGATGCTTCTGGAAGTAGAAAAACAGTTTTCCCGGAGCATTACCGTACAGGAGCTGTACGCGAATGCAACACTGAGACGGCTGGGCAATCTCATCAGAGGCAGAGAGATCCGTCCGGAAGTACAGCGTGCGGAGATCCGGAGAGCTTCGGAGAGGAACTGGTATCCGGTGACACCGTCACAGGCAGGATTTTACGTTATGCATCAACTGGATGAGACGAAGATCGGCTACAATATGCCAACCGCGTTCCATCTCAGCGAATGGCTGGATTATCCGCGGCTTGAGCGCGCATTTGTCAGGATGATAGAGGAGGATACTTCTCTGCGGACTACATTTCATATAGAAGACGGCCGGGTAATTGCCAGAGTCAGCCCAGGAACGGAGTTTCGGATGCAGTGGATGGAGTGCGGCAGCACAGAGGAGGCAATGGCAGGCTTTGTCAGGCCCTTTGACCTGACGGAAGGACCGCTGCTTCGGGCGGCTATGCTAAAGTTGCCGGACAATGAACCATATCTGCTGCTGGATATGCACCATATCATCTCCGATGGCTTAAGCAGCCAGCTTCTGCTGGGCCGGCTGAACCAGTATTATCAGGAACTGCCGGTTTCCATGCCGGAGCTGGATTATATTGATTATGCCTGGTGGGTCAGCGAGAAGATCAGCCAGGAAGAAGATCCGTGCAGGGCATTCTGGCGGAAACAGCTGCCGGATAAGCTGCCGGAGCGGGAGCTTACGCCCGACAGACCCAGGCCGCCTGTATTTGACGGGGCAGGGGGGCAGTACGAGTTTGATCTTTCCCCGTCCCTGAGTGAGAGGGTCGCAGGCTTCTGTGAAGAACAGCATGTTACACCCTTTGTGCTCCTTCTTGCCGTCTACGGACTTTTCCTGAGCCGGTATTCCGGAAGCACGGAAGTTGTGGCAGGGACGCCGTTTTCCGGCCGCCGCCGGCAGCATATGGAGGAGATGACCGGCGTGTTTGTCCAATCTCTTCCGGTATTTATGCAGGCCGGGCCTAAGGAAACATTCACAGCGTACCTGGATTCGGTGAAGCAGACGGTTTCGGGGATGCTGGATCATCAGGAAATTACCCTGGAAGAACTGCTGGAAATTGCCAAAACGTCGAGGACTAGAGACAGGAATCCTCTTTTTAGCGTGATGTTTACCATGACGCCTTTGAAAAGCGGGGATATATCGATCGGAAATGCGAAGCTTAACTACATCCCCGGCAATACACATGCCGTGAAGATGGATCTGAATCTGGAGGCCGTGCATCTGGAGGGAAGATATCATTTTCGGTTCGAGTACGCCAGGAGTTTGTTTGACGAGGTGACGATCGCATTTTACAGCAGGTGTTATCTGCAGGGGCTTAAGGAAGTGCTCCGAAATCCGGAGGCGCTGCTTTCAGAGTTCACCATGCTGGATAAGGCGGATCAATACAGACTGCTGGATCAGCCCGTGCGCCTCAGGACGCCTTATGATGCGACAACGGTGGATCAGGCCGCCGATTATTATGCCTATGCGGATCCGGAGCGGACTGCTGTACATTGGGGAAACGATTCCTGTTATTCTTTTGGGGAGCTGAAGGAGAAGACCGATGTTTTGGCGGGAATTCTGAGGACTGAGGGAATCGGCCTGGGAGATAAGGTGGCTTTTCTTACGAAGAGAACGGGTCTGCTGCCAGTTTTTATGTTCGGTATTCTGAAAGCCGGTGCGGCTTATGTCCCGATCGATCCCGAATTTCCAAAGGAGCGGATTCTTTACATGCTGACGCAGGCAGATGTCAGGCTGGTGCTTTATGGACAGCAGGAACTGGTTCTGGGGGATCTGCCCTGCAGGGAACTGGTCTGGGATGGACGAGAAGCGGAATCTGTTTTGGAAGTACCGGCTGCAGAGCATGGAGCCCAGGATGCGGCAAACGTGATCTTTACTTCCGGAACCACAGGGAAGCCGAAGGGCGTGGTTATGTGCCACAAATCCCTGTCAAATCTGCTGGCGCACCTGGAACCTCTGCTGGGAGGCAGGGAGGAAAAGATCCTGTGTGCATCGAACTGTGTCTTTGATGTGTTTACGACGGAGACGATACTGGCGCTTGGAAAAGGTTACGCGGTCAGTGTTGCCGATGAGGAGGAGATGCTGCTTCCATGGAAGATGGCGGAGCGGATCCTGCGTGACCATGTTACTGTGCTCCAGCTGACGCCGTCGAGAATCCAGATGTGCCTGGGCGATGAGGCATTCTGCAGGGCACTGCGTGGGATACACCGGGTGATCCTTCTGGGTGAACCGTGGAGTATGGAATTAAAAGACAGGCTGAACGGTCTGACAGATGCCCGGATCTTCAATATTTATGGTCCAACGGAGACTTCCGTGCACAACTGCCAGGGAGATATTACGGATGAGAATAGTATCCATATCGGAAAGCCCATCGGAAACTGCCGGTATTATCTGCTGGATGAGGAACGCCGCCCCGTGCCGCCCACAGCCGTCGGGGAAATCTATATTGCCGGGGAATGCCTGTCACCGGGGTATATCAACCGTCAGGACCTGACGGATCAGGTCTTTCTGCCGGATCCATATATCAAAGGAGAAAAGATGTACAGGACCGGAGACAGGGGCAGGCTCAGGGCCGATGGAAACTGGCAGTGCCTTGGACGGGTGGATACTCAGATTAAACTGAACGGGCATCGGATCGAGCCTTTGGAGATTGCGCAGATTATGTTGCAGTCGGGGCTGGTGAAGGAGGCCGCCGCCGTGCCTGTCCTGCATCAGGGCGCGGTTCACTTCCTCAGGGCCGCGGTAGTCAAATCGGAGGGATATACGGAAGAATTACTCCGGGCTTATATGAAGAAGAAACTTCCGGACTATATGATTCCTTCAGAGATCCAAGTGCTTGAGGAATTACCAAGAACGGCCAGCGGCAAGACGGATCTGAAAAAACTGGCGGAGACTGAGGCAGAAGTGCATGAGGCCGGAGCCTGTGTATCGGGGATTGCCGAGTTATGGAAAGAAGTGCTGGGACGGGAGCCGCTGAGAGACGTATCGTTCTTTGAACAGGGCGGAACCTCGCTCCAGGCAATTCTTATTTTAAATCGTTATCACCAGAAAGAGTATGATTTTGGCATCAACGATTTTTACCGTTGTCCTACGCTGGGGGAGCAGGAAAAAATGCTTTGCGTCTTGCCAGGGAAAGACAGGGAACAGGCGCTGCCAGCACAAAAAGAAGCACGCTGGGAACTGCCGGATGTGCTTTCAGAGCAGGAAGAAAAGATGTGCAGGCCCGGGAATATATTACTGACTGGCTGCACAGGTTATCTTGGAAGTTATATATTAAAAAAACTGCTGGAATACGGCAATGAGGAAATGTACTGTCTGGTAAGAGGGGGAAATATCCGGCTGGAGGAAAGCATGAATTATTACTTCGGCGCCGGGTATCTTGACAAATATAAGGATCGGATTCATGCATTTGACGGAGAACTGACGGCTGATCAATTTGGGGCGGATCCATCCGTTTATGAAGAAATGCTGCATAGTGTCACGCGGGTATTCCACTGTGCGGCGGACGTCCGGCATTATGCGCCGGAAGAAGAGCTCATCAGCACGAATGTTGAGGGTACCCGGCAGGTGCTCCGCTTCGCAGAGGCTTCCAAAGCGGCGGTAATGCATATATCCACAATCAGTGTTGCAGGGATGCAGACGGCCCGGACAAAGGAACGGGGAGCAGCATTGACGGAGAAGGATCTGGATATCGGCCAGAATTGGTGGGAGAACCCCTATGTCAAGAGTAAAATCATGGCGGAGAAACTGGTGGATGATGCAGTACGGAAAGGGCTTGGCGCCAACATCTTCCGGATCGGAAGGCTGGTCGGCAGTTCCTTTGACGGGAAATTCCAAAAAAATCCGGAATCGAATGCATTTTACAGGCTGGTCAAAGGGATGATAGAATTAGGGATGCTTCCGGAGGTTCTGTACCATCAAAGGCTGGAGGTGACTCCGGTCAATCTGGCGGCTGAGGCGGTTGTAAGGCTGAGCAAAACGACAAAGTCCGCCTATCATATCTGCAGTCCCAACGAGATTGAAATCGGCAGTCTGGCGGAAGCGTGCGGACCTGTACAGATAACGGATGCAGAGACGTTCGCAGGGGTATTAGTGGAAAAGAGCATGCAGTCGGACTCTCCGTATATCCAGGCATTGGCACAGACCTGGTTTGAACTGCAGAGCCGGGAGGCCGATGTAGAGCCTGACACGGCTTTTTCGCAGGAAGCACTGGCTGCATTGGATTTCTGGTGGCCCAAGCCAGATCTCAGGAAAATGAAATTGTGCTTTACCAAAGAAGAGGGGAGGGAAGCTCGGTGATGACAATAGCCGGACATATACTGGATATATCAGCAGCAGTACTGGGCTTTTTCATAGTCAGCTGTCTGATGAAGGGCAGGCTGTCGGCAGTTCAGAAGCTTTATCTTTCCTCGGCCGGATTTCTGCTGATCTGGCTGCTGGCAATCATTGGGATGGAGTACACCGAGAATATGGCGGCGCTGCAGGTCATGGATGCAATTACATGTGCCTGTTCCGCTATGCTCATTATGACTATACTTCTGATTTCCCTGATTTTTACGAAAAATCAGGTGAAGATACCGCGGCATTACTGGTTTTTATATACACTGCCGGTGCTCTCGTCTCTCGTTGTATTTACGAATCCTCTGCACCATCTGTTTTACAGACAGTTTTCTATCTATGCATCGGAAGTAAGGTTTGGGCCTCTGTTTATCATCTCGGGGCTGCAGTATTATGCTTATTCCATTATCGTAGTTATTCTCATGTTCCGATATGGAATCAGGCGCAGGAGCAGAAGCGTATGGGGACAGGTGGGGCTGTTTATCGGAGGGCTGTTTGTTCCGTTCTTCACGAATCTTCTGGCAACCCTTAAAATTGTAGACCTGCCGATATCTGCCACTCCGCTGGCCTTTCTGGTCACGATATTGTGTCATGGAATTGCCATGTATTACCTGAATTTTCTGAATATCAAACCGGTAGCCCTGGAAAGCATGGTAGATAATGTGTCGGAAGGGTACGTCATTCTTTCTTCCGACAGATGCATTATTTACTCAAATGCTGCATTTGATGAAGTATTCGGGGAACAGTATAAAATGAAAATCAACAGTTATTTGAACCAGGTGGTTGAGGGACTGGAGGAGCGGAAACGGGATGTGATTTACAATCTGCTTAATTTTTTTGATGTCTGTAAACAGTCTGTAAATGTCATCTCTTATGAACAGGCGATTCTGTGTGAAGAAGGCAAGGTCTACTATTCGGTAGAACTAACGCCCATTTTTGTCAAGCACAGCATGGCCGGTGTCCTGGCAATGTTCCGGGATGTGACAAAGCTAAAAGAGGAGATGAAAAGAAAGCAGCAGAATCTGAGCCGGGCAATGGAGAGGGAGCGCCTGATTTCACTTGGGCAGATGATTGGAAGTATTTCCCACAATCTCAAGACCCCGATTATGGCTATATCGGGGGATGTAACGATTCTGGAAGATTTAGTGAGAGAGTATTCCCAGAGTGTGGGAGATCCGGAGGTGACGATTCAGGACCATCAGGAAATCGCCGGGGAGATGGATGGCTGGCTGGCAAGGATTAAAGAATGCTGTGCTTATATGTCAGACATCATAACGACGGTAAAGGGTATGGCTGCAAATTTAAGTACATCCTCGGAGGAGGATTTTACAATGGATGAAGTGTTCAAAAGAGTGGAAATGTTTCTGAAGGGTAAGCTGGTCAAAAATGGCTGCAGGCTGATCACGGATAACAGGCTTTCAGAGAACACTGTGATACAGGGGGATATCAATAATCTGGTCCAGGTAGTCAATAATCTTTTGGACAATGCATGTGATGCCATGGAGGGGAAGGGCGGAGACGTTGAACTTAAGGCCTGGAAAAAGGACGGCAGTGTCTACATTGCTGTGAAGGATTATGGAACGGGCATCTCTGCAGATGTGAGGGAAAAACTGTTCCGTTCAATGTGCACAACAAAGGGAACGAAAGGAACCGGACTGGGCCTGTATAGCTCGGCGGAGATTATACGGGCACGGTTCGGCGGCAGAATATGGGGTGAGAATCACGCAGAAGGAGGAGCCTCCTTCTATATCGAGCTTCCAATAGAGGAAGAAGAGAGAGGATAAAGGGAATGCGGAAGAACAGAGCTGGAAAAGAAAAAAATGGTTTTAAAATGTTCATTCTGGACGATGACAGAAATATTCTGGATGCTTTGAGTGCCAATTTCCGCACAAAAGGCTACGAAGTAGAAACACAGGAAAATCCGCTTACAGCATTGGAACAGCTGAAGAACGGCCATTATGATATTCTGATTCTGGACTTTATCATGTCCCCGATCTGTGGGGATGAGGTGGTTGCTCGGCTGAGAAAGTTCGATAACAGAATTTATGTAATCATGCTGACGGGGCATAAAGAGCTGGCGCCGCCGTTAAATACGATCCGTGAACTGGAGATTCAGGGATACTGTGAGAAGAGCAGCCGGTATGACCAGCTGGAACTTCTTGTGGAAAGCTGTGTGAAATGCATTCGGCATATCAATACGATCTACCGGTATCAGGACGGGCTGTCCAGCATTCTGGACGCGATACCCCACCTGCACCAGATGGTGCCTGTCGATGAGCTGTGCGGGCAGGTGCTGAAGGAGTTGAAGGCTCTGGTACAGACAGGTGATGGTTTTGTGTGGGTGAAACCGGATGGTGTACTGACGGATCCGGGAAATGCCGAATTGCCGGCGGATATATACCGAGGGGCCGGCTCTTACGATAAGCCGTTTTTTGAGTTTGAGAATGAGGATTTCCCGGTAATTGTAGAACACGTCAGAAAGAGTATGGCGGAGCAGCGGATTATCTTTCATAATGGAGTCCTGCTTGTGCCTCTTCTTGGGAAACGGGAGATCATCCTGGGTGTCATGGGAGCGAAGACCGGGACGGCACCGGATACCACGCTGGAGGCGCTCTTGTCGGTGTATGCGGAGCAGGTATCCACAGCCCTTCACAATACACTGCTGAAAATGCTGTTAAATGCCAACAATAAGAGGCTCTCAGGCATGAATAAGCGGCTGATGGACAGCTATATGCAGACGGTAGAGGCGCTCAGGCTGCTGGTGGATGCCAAGGATATCTACACAAGAGGGCATTCCGACCGGGTATCCTATTACGCGGTGAAACTTGCGGAACGCCTGGAATATGACGCGGAATTTGTGAAACGGGTCAGGGTGGCAGGACTTCTGCACGACATTGGGAAGATCGGTGTATCGGACGCAGTGCTTAGCAAACCAGAGCGGCTAAGCGAGGAGGAATTCAGAGAGATCAAAAAGCATCCCGGCATGGGCGCTAATATTCTGTCCTGTATGGAGATGTTCAGCAATACGGGAGAGATTGTGTGTGCGCATCATGAGCGCTATGACGGGACGGGTTATCCCAGAAAACTGAAGGGGGAAGAGATTCCGCCGGAGGCCAGGATCATAGCAATTGCGGACGCATTTGACGCGATGATGTCCGACCGTCATTACAGAAAAAAACTCTCATTTGCAGCGGCTGTGAGCCAGCTGGAAGAGGGAAAAGGAGCCCAGTTTGACGGCCATTATGTGGATGTATTTCTGGAAGTGCTGAAGGACTATGATACAATCAATGAGCAGCTGCGATGGACTTATGATGAAAATAAAGGAAGAAACGAAAATTATGGAGCAGAAGAATATTTATAAACAGGTAAAACTATATAAAACACTGCAGGAGTGCCTGCTTGACGTGCAGGATGCATATGCAGAGAGACCGGCTATCACGTCTTTCGACAGAGCGGGTACCCAACGGGATGTTTCTTACCGGGAATTTGTAAAAGATGTGCAGGGAGCCGCCTATATGATGGTGCAGAAAAAAATGGCGGGTAAACACATTGCCCTGGTGGGAGAAAATACTTACGAATGGATTGCTGCATTCTGTGCGGCCGGCTGCATCGGTTCCGTGGGAGTCCCGATCGACGTGGAACAGCCGGAGAAAGAAATCCTGAATCTGGCTGAATTTGCGGATGCTTCTTACGCGGTAGTGCAAAAAGATTTTAAAGATGCATTTCAGGGATGGAAAAAAGAACGCGTGATCTGCATGGACACCGGAATCAGGGAGATGATAGAAGAAGGCAGAAGAAAGGTGGAGCAGGAACAGATCCAGGGATTTTCATTTGCCCAGGACATCGGGCCGGATACAACGCTGGCAATTGTTTATACGTCAGGAACGACCAGTGTTTCCAAAGCCGTTGTACTAAGCCATTACAATATGATGTATGATGCCTGTTGCTGCCAGGCTTCGGTACAGCTGGAGGACAGGATGTTCAATCCGCTTCCTCTTTACCATACATATTCCCTGGGATGCGGGATTCTGGATATGATCGCGCACGGCCAGAATATCTGCATCAACGGAAATCTGAAAACGCTGTTCCGCGACATCAGGCTTTACAGGCCGAGTATTCTCATGGCGGTGCCCCTGATTTTAGAAAATCTGCTCAAAGAAATTCACCGGATACAGGAAAATATGGGAATCCGTGAGCAGACAGCCCAGGCAGTAGAAAAATATAAAAAAGGAATCTTTACAAAAAAACCCGTGAAGGTCAACGGCATGGACCTGATCCTGGGGGATCAGCTGAAGACGATCTGCTGCGGCGGAGCACATTTGAATGAAAAAATAGCAGAGGAATTTGCAGCTTATGGTATTGACGTGCTTCAGGGCTATGGAATTACAGAGTGCAGTCCACTGATCAGCAACAGCATCCGGGGACAAAACAGAATCAACTCCGTCGGCCTTCCGCTTCCGGGGGTGGAATTAAAGCTGGCAGACGGGGAGATCCTGGTGAAGGGGCCCATTGTATTTAAAGAATACTATAAGAATCCGGGCGCTACGGAGGAAAGTTTTACAGATGAATGGTTCCATACAGGGGACATTGGCTATATGGACAGAAAAGGCTTTCTCTATATTTGCGGGAGAAAGAAAAACCTGATCGTTTTCAATAATGGAAAAAAGGTAGTTCCGGAGGAACTAGAAGCTTATATCCAGGAACTTCCTCTTGTGAAAGAAGTAATGGTGTACGGTGCAAGTACGGGAAATGCACTGGATGAGGTGAAGCTTTCCGCACTGGTCTGCGTGGACGCGGAGAAGACCAGTGAGACAGACAATTACAGGATACTGGAAAGTATACAGGAGTCCATTGCGGAGTTGAATGCAAAACTGCCGGTCTATAAGAGAATCCAGTCTGTAAAGCTGTCCGAGTCTGAATTTAAAAAGACCTCCATGCAGAAAATCCAGAGAAGGAAGGTGACGGTATGACAGAGGAGGAAATGCTGCTCCTTGTAGAAGAGATCGTAAGAGAGGTGACAGGGGTGAAGAAGCTGACCATGGACACCGAGTTTGTAAATGACCTGGCGCTGAATTCCATGGATGTGGCCAATCTGGTATGCGCGTTCGAGGAGAGATTTGATACGGATATTCCCATGAAAGACGTGCGCAACCTTATGCAGGTGAGAGACGTGATCCGGTATATGCAGAAATGGGAACATATGCGGGACGCAGACGGCCGTACCGATGAGAACGATTTGTAATTTGTAAGAAATCACAGGAAATTATGAAAATCTCTTGACAAAGAAATGGGAACTTGATATTATTAAAAAAACAGAACGCACTCTGTTTTTGCATTTCTGAAGTTAGACAGGAAAGTAGGGAAGCATATGAGAAGACAGGTTTTTTCATTGCTGGTTGACAACAATCCGGGTGTACTAAGCAGGATTGCTGGGCTTTTCAGCAGAAGGGGATACAGTATTGACAGTATTACGGCAGGAATGACGGCCGATCCCAGATTCACAAGGATTACGGTTGTTGCAAGCGGAGACGAACTGATACTGTCCCAGATAGAAAAGCAGGTCCGCAAGCTGGAGGATGTTATTGAGATCAAGGTTCTTAAGGACGGTGAATCCGTTTACAGGGAGCTGATCATGGTGAAGGTTCGTGCCAGCGCAGCACAGCGGCCGGAAGTGATTTCCATCGCAGATATATTCAGGGCCAAGATCGTTGATGTTGAGAAGGAATCTATGATGATCGAGCTGACAGGGAACCAGTCCAAGCTGGAAGCGTTTCTGAACCTGCTCGACGGCTATGAGATACTGGAGCTGGCAAGGACGGGGATCACGGGGCTTGCGCGTGGGATCAAGGATGTCACATTTATAGACTGACATGCAGTACATAGGGACGGGAAGCTAGAGGCTGACAGCCTTTAACTCATATAAAAAGCAATTTATCATCAGTTAATGCACACGAAAGCACATTGATGAAAGAGGAATTAGGAGGAATATCAAGATGGCAGCAAAAATTTATTATCAGGAAGACTGCAACCTTTCGATGCTGGAAGGAAAAACAATCGCAATTATCGGTTACGGAAGCCAGGGCCATGCACATGCACTGAATCTAAAAGAATCAGGCTGCAATGTGATCATCGGTCTGTATGAAGGAAGTAAGTCCTGGGCAAAAGCAGAGGCACAGGGATTTGAAGTATTTACAGCCGCTGAGGCAGCTAAAAAAGCGGATATCATCATGATTCTGATCAACGATGAGAAGCAGGCTGCAATGTATAAGAAAGATATCGAGCCAAATCTGGAAGAGGGCAATATGCTGATGTTCGCACACGGTTTTGCAATCCACTTCGGCCAGATTGTACCTCCTCCGTATGTAGATGTTACTATGATTGCACCGAAGGGACCGGGACACACAGTACGAAGTGAGTATCAGGTTGGCAAGGGTGTACCTTGTTTGGTGGCTGTACAGCAGGATGCAACGGGCAAGGCTTTGGATAAAGCGCTTGCATATGCGCTGGGAATCGGCGGTGCCAGAGCCGGCGTACTGGAGACTACGTTCAGAACAGAGACGGAGACAGACCTGTTCGGCGAGCAGGCAGTACTCTGCGGCGGCGTATGCGCATTGATGCAGGCAGGCTTCGAGACTCTGACCGAGGCCGGATATGATCCGAGAAACGCATACTTCGAGTGTATTCATGAGATGAAGCTGATTGTAGATCTGATCTATCAGTCAGGCTTTGCAGGAATGAGATATTCTATCTCCAATACGGCTGAATTCGGCGATTACATAACAGGACCAAAGATTATCACGGAAGATACCAAGAAAGCAATGAAGAAGATTCTTAGCGATATCCAGGACGGATCTTTTGCAAAGGAATTCTTGCTTGATATGTCCGACGCAGGCGGCCAGGCTCACTTCAGAGCAATGAGAAAGCTTGCAGCAGAACATCCGGCAGAGAAGATCGGTGAGGAAGTAAGAAAACTTTACAGCTGGAGCGATGAAGATAAGTTGATCAATAACTAATCAAAGAGACAGCATAGTAATCATAGGATATAGACCCCGGCGTTTCTAAAGACGTGCCGGGGTTTTCCGTTACTGTAATTTGGCGAGGAGAGATTTTTTTGACTGATAAGAATGATTTCAGCCAGGGCAGTATTGCGCGTAATATTATGGGCCTGGCACTGCCCATGACGCTGGCCCAGCTGATTAATGTGCTGTACAGTATTGTGGACAGAATCTACATTGGCCATATCCCGCATACCTCGGCGGAGGCGCTCACGGGAATCGGCCTGGCGCTGCCAGTGATCACAATTATTATGGCTTTTGCCAATCTGTTTGGAATGGGCGGGGCGCCGCTGTGCTCGATTGCGCGGGGCGGCCATGAGGAGGAGAAGGCCAGAAAAGTAATGGGCAATTCTTTTTCCATGCTCCTGCTTTCGGGAGTGGTTTTAATGGCTGGGTGCCTGCTGTTTAAAAAGCCTTTGTTGTATCTGTTTGGTGCAAGTGAAGTTACATTTCCCTATGCAGATGCTTATATTACCATTTATTTGTGCGGAACATTGTTTGTGATGATCAGCCTGGGGATGAACAATTTCATCAATGCACAGGGGTTTGGTAAGATCGGGATGCTGACAGTCACTCTGGGTGCAATCACGAATATTATCCTGGATCCTATTCTGATCTTTGTATTCCAGATGGGTGTCCGGGGAGCCGCCATTGCAACTGTGATATCCCAGGGGCTTTCTGCCTTTTGGGTGATGCGTTTTCTGACGGGTAAAAAAACAATTTTGAAGCTGAACCGTGACTCCATGCGTCTGGATAAAAAACTGGTAAAGGAGATTACGGCGCTGGGAACATCGGGATTTGTGATGTCTGTGACGAACGGGGCCGTACAGATCGTATGCAATGCTACGCTGCATCGCTATGGC
Source organism: Faecalicatena contorta (assembly GCF_001404335.1). Lineage (GTDB taxonomy): Bacteria > Bacillota > Clostridia > Lachnospirales > Lachnospiraceae > Faecalicatena > Faecalicatena contortus_B. The sequence continues at coordinate 55,370 of NZ_CYZU01000005.1, read as the reverse complement.
GGGGATCTGTATGTGGGAATTATGACGGTAATCAATTCCGTCCGGGAGATTATTACAATGCCCATCATGGGACTTACTTCCGGGGCTCAGCCTGTGATCGGATATAATTATGGGGCAGAGTGTTATGACAGAGTGAAGTCGGCTATCAAGTTCATGTCCTGGTGCGGGATTGTATTTACTTTTTTGATGTGGGCGGTTCTCTTTTTCGAGCCTGCATTTTTCCTGCGGCTTTTTACAAAAGAGGAGGAACTGATCAGAGCCGGTATACCTGCTATGCGGATCTATTTCTGCGGAATCTTCATGATGTCACTGCAATTTGCAGGGCAGTCCACTTATGTGGCTTTGAACAGGGCAAAGCAGGCGGTCTTCTTTTCCCTGTTCAGGAAAGTAATCATTGTAATTCCGCTGACCCTACTGTTGCCGCTGATAGGAAATCTGGGAACAGCGGGAGTATTTTGGGCGGAGCCAGTGTCCAATGTCATTGGCGGAACGGCCAGTTTCGTGACAATGCTGATTACCGTGTGGCCTTCCTTAAAGAAAAAGGAAACGAAGTTATAACAGTTTCGGACTGGCCGAACGGTTATGTGCTATTTTGTTATCATGCGCGGCACATAGGCCGTGCATAGCGATAATATTTTCAGAAAATTACCTGAAATACAACCATTATACTGCATATTTTGGGCCGGTGTGGTAAAATAAAAACAACAATAACACGGATGTTTTCTATTTTATCAGAAAGGAGATGACAGTATGGATGAAAGACTATCCAATCTTCGGTCAACGAAGAATCCCAAAGCCCGCATTAAAATAATGAGCGGCCATTTTGCGACGAGACATTCCCATGTGAATACATATATTGATATGTCCACGGTAAAGACCCGTCACAACAATGCACGGGAGACGGCCAGGACGCTGGCGGCAGAATACATGACGAATACTTTGATAGACACGATTGTCTGCCTCAAGAATACCGAAGTGATCGGCGCATTTATGGCGGAGGCTTTGTCGGACAGCGTGCATGCATCCCTGAGCGGCGGCAATAATATCTCTGTCGTAACGCCGGAATTTGATTCCTCAGGGCAGATCCTGTTTCGGGATAACAATCAGAGAATGATTGAGGCAAAGCAGGTGCTGATTCTCACGGATTCCCTGGCAACCGGGGCGCTTGCCTATCAGGCGATAGAGTCGGTGCTTTATTATGGGGGCACGGTCTGCGGGATCTGTGCGGTATTCAGTGCGATCTCAAAGGTGGCGGGATTGGAAGTAAAGACCATCTTTACCAGCTCTGATCTGCCGGACTATCATGTGTATAGGTCCTATGAATGCCCGATGTGCAAGGCCGGTCAAAAGTTGGAAGGCATTATTAATAGTTTTGGGTATTCGAAGCTTTAAAGGCGGCTGGAAGCCTGTCCGGGGCGGAGAACAGCGATATTGAATAAATCTGAACGAAAATCTTTTTGAGAGTGAAATATTGACGCAGAAAGGAGACGCCCATGATTGTATGGGCGCCTCCTTTATTAATACATGCGTATCCCCCGGAGGGTTTTTGTGATATAGGAAATTCCTTTGGGATTTCCTATATCACAAAAAACACCCGCCTGACGGGAGCGGATGTCTTGCTTTTATCTATTAAGCAATGTCGTTAACTGCTTTGGTTAAGCGGGAAATTTTTCTTCCAACTGTGTTTTTGTGATAAACACCTTTGCTTCCTGCCTTAGAAATCTCAGCGATTGCAGCCTGTAATGCTGTCTTAGCAGCCGCTGCATCTTTCTGTGCCACTGCAGTCTCAACTTTCTTTACGGATGTCTTTACTTTAGATTTGATTGATTTGTTTCTTGCAGCTTTTGTTTCGTTAACTAAAATTCTTTTTTTAGCAGATTTAATGTTAGCCAATCTGTACACCTCCAAATATGTGAAATTTTCAAATAGTGAATTCATAATTCCGTTAAAATCGGACACGGACGTTTAAACGGAACATACTCATTTATTTTATGCTAAGGAACAAGGGTTGTCAATACATATTTCTCAAAATATTGCAAAAACTACCTGTAAATTCAAATGATGTTATGGAAAAGTGAGGACTTGAAGATGGTGGAAAAGTATAGTATTAGGACTGACCTTGCGCTTGAGGAGAAAGAACGGTTTGAATCAGACAACGTGGAGGTCCAGGGGGTTGTTCTCGAGGAGGAATTTGATGAGGAACGTGAAATACGTATTTCACGGGTACGCATTGAGACAGAAAAGGGCGCCAAGGTCATGGGCAAGCCGGTCGGTACTTACCTTACTGTGGAGGCGCCGAATCTGGGTGTGCCGGATGAAGGGTATCACAGGGAGATCTCGGAAGAACTTTCGGGTTACATTAAGGAACTGATAGAGAAACTGGGACTGCTTGACAAAGAAGACTTATCCGTTCTGATCGTAGGGCTTGGAAACCGTCAGGTGACGCCGGACGCGCTTGGACCATATGTCGTGGAGAACTTATGTGTGACGAGGCATATCGTGAAAGAATACGGGAAATATGCTATGGGAATGGAACATGCCAATCTGGTTAGCGCCATAATACCGGGTGTCATGGGGCAGACCGGGATGGAGACAGTAGAGATTGTCAAAGGAGTCGTGGACGAGACCAGCCCCGATCTGGTAATAGCCATAGACGCGTTGGCGGCCAGAAACAGCAGAAGGCTGAACCGAACCGTGCAGATCGCGGATACGGGGATCCATCCGGGCTCCGGGGTGGGCAACCACCGCAATGGACTGACGAAGGAATCACTGGGAGTTCCTGTAATTGGTATTGGTGTTCCGACGGTTGTTGCTGCGGCAACTATCGTGAATGACACGATGGAGAATCTGATCAACGCGCTGGAGACCTCTGAAATGTTGAAGGGCGTGGGAGATGTGCTGCGCACTTACAGCGCCGCGGAGAAGTATGAGCTGGTAAAAGAATTGATTTCCCCTCATCTGAACGGAATGTTTATGACCCCGAAAGACGTAGATGAAATGGTAAAGCAGATCAGTTATACCATCTCGGAGGGGCTGAACATATTGTTTACCAATGCAGGGCAGGCATAATAAGGAAACAAGGCTCATATATATGAAAGTGTGCAAGGGGGTCAGACCCCTCCGACGGAGGGGTCTGACCCCCTTGCATCTGTCACTGGAGTTTTACTTTTGAAAGAAGGCGGTTTATGAAGCAATCGGCATTCATACGGGTGGTGCTTACTGCCATCGGAGGGATAGCATGTATCTGCCTGCTCTGCATGAGCGGAAAAGGTATTATGAAGGAATGGAGATACGACAGCCAGGAGGCTGTTTTGAAATATACGGAGGAAATGTACATGCCAGGCCTGGCTTATCTGAAAGAGGATCCGGGACCCACGGCCGTTCAGTGGATCAAGAAAAATGCGATGTCATGGCTCCCGCTGATACAATATGTGGAGCAGAAGCAGCCCTATGATTCTGTGATGGAGGATGAGGAGACGATCGCAAAGATTCTGGAAAATCAAGCCAATGACGAGAACATGATCGATGAAAACGGTAATCTGATAGGGAACAAAACGGCGGCAGTTCAGGAACCTTCCGTGGAGCAGGGGCAGTCCCCAATCGACATGTCGATTGAAAGGCTGCGGGATTTTGATTATCTGATCAGCAATTTTTATATCGTGGACAGTACCACGATGATCGGGCCGGAGCAGCTGAATGTGGATGATCTTCTGGGAAGAAGCATGAAGATAGACCAGAGTACGGGCGGCCCCAAAGTTCTGATATTCCATACACATTCCCAGGAAACGTTTGTTGACTCCACGCCTGGGGACACGAATACGAGTATCGTGGGAGTGGGCGAGTATCTGACAAAACTTTTAAATGAAAAAGGAATTGAGACGATCCATGATACCGGTGTTTATGATATTATCAATGGACAGCTCGACAGGAGCAATGCCTATGAAAATGCGGAGGCATCCATACGTCCGATTCTGGAGGCAAATCCGTCGGTTGAGGTAGTCATAGACCTTCACCGGGACGGTGTAGCGGAAGACACCCATCTGGTCACGGAGATAAACGGAAAACAGACGGCGAAAATCATGTATTTTAATGGGCTGAGCCGAACCAGGACAAATGGAGACATCGCCTACCTTTATAATCCTTATATACAGGATAATCTGGCGTTCTCCCTGCAGATGGAGCTTGCTTCCGAGAGCAATTATCCGGGATTCGCGAGACATATCTATCTGGGGGGCTACAGATACAACCTTCATCTGGTACCGAAATCCCTTTTGGTTGAAGCGGGAGCACAGACAAATACGGTGGAAGAAATGATGAATGCCATGGAAGTTCTGGCAGATACACTACATCATGTACTGACGGAATAACTTTTATTTGAATAACCCTACATTTTGTGATAATATGAAATGAATGTAAAAAGGAGAGAGACACATGGGAAATAAAAATACATATGATGCGGACAGTATTGCCGTATTGGAGGGACTTGAAGCGGTCAGAAAAAGACCCGGTATGTATATAGGAAGCGTTTCAACAAAAGGTCTGAATCATCTGATTTACGAGATTGTTGATAACGCTGTTGATGAACATCTTGTCGGTTACTGTACACAGATTCATGTCACACTGGAAAAGGACGGCTCGGCCACTATTGAGGATAATGGCCGGGGCGTCCCTGTCGGTATGCACAAAAAAGGGGTGTCTGCGGAGCGGATTGTATACACCACACTGCATGCAGGGGGCAAGTTTGACGATTCTGCCTATAAGACAAGCGGCGGCCTCCACGGTGTGGGGTCTTCCGTAGTAAATGCATTGTCCGCCTATATGGACGTACAGGTCAGCAGGGAGGGCCAGATCCACCATGACAGATATGAGAGGGGGATTCCGGTAATCGAACTGAAGGATGGTCTGCTTCCGGTCATCGGGAAATCAAGAAAGACCGGCACCAAGATTAATTTCCTGCCGGATGATACGATCTTTGAAAAGACCAGGTTCCGGGCCGAGGAGGTTAAGAGCCGTCTGCACGAGACGGCTTACCTGAATCCGGAACTGACGATTATATTTGACGATAAAAGGCAGGAATCACCGGAGCACATCGTCTATCATGAGCCGGACGGAATCCTCGGATTCATAAAGGACCTGAACCAGAAAAAGGAAACCCTCCATGAGCCGATTTATTATAAAGGAGAATCAGAAGGAATTGAGGTCGAAGTCGCACTGCAGTATGTGAACGAATTCCACGAAAATGTTCTGGGATTCTGCAACAATATCTATAATGCAGAAGGCGGAACGCATCTCACTGGATTTAAGACCACGTTTACGACGGTTATGAATCAGTATGCTCGGGAATTAGGCATTCTTAAGGAGAAGGATGCCAACTTTACAGGTGCAGATATCCGTAACGGGATGACTGCCATCGTATCCATTAAACATCCGGATCCGAGATTTGAGGGGCAGACCAAGACAAAGCTGGACAACCCCGATGCTGCCAAAGCCACCGGCAAAGTAACCGGAGACGAGATTGTTCTGTACTTCGACAGAAATCTGGAAACCTTAAAGTCGGTACTTTCCTGTGCAGAAAAAGCGGCTAAGATTCGCAAAACAGAGGAAAAGGCAAAGACAAATCTTCTGACTAAGCAGAAATACTCCTTTGACAGCAACGGAAAGCTGGCGAACTGTGAAAGCAGGGATGCTAAAAAGTGCGAGATATTTATTGTGGAGGGAGATTCCGCCGGAGGATCTGCAAAGACGGCCAGGGACAGGAATTACCAGGCTATCCTGCCGATCCGGGGCAAGATTCTGAATGTGGAAAAGGCAAGCATCGATAAGGTGCTGGCAAATGCGGAGATAAAAACGATGATCAACGCATTTGGCTGTGGGTTTTCCGAAGGATACGGCAATGATTTTGATATCTCCAAACTGCGCTACGATAAGATCATTATCATGGCCGATGCCGACGTGGACGGCGCGCATATATCCACGCTGCTTCTGACGCTGTTCTACCGTTTTATGCCGGAACTGATCTATGAGGGACATGTTTATATTGCAATGCCGCCCCTCTATAAGGTCATGCCGAAGAAAGGCGACGAAGAGTATCTGTACGACGATAAGGCGTTGGAGAAATACAGAAAGACACATGAAGGCCCATTTACCCTGCAGAGATACAAAGGTCTGGGAGAGATGGATGCGCAGCAGCTCTGGGAGACCACACTGGATCCGGAGACAAGGCTCCTCAAACTTGTCGAGATCGAGGATGCGCGGATGGCATCCAGTGTGACGGAGATGCTGATGGGCACGGAAGTGCCGCCGCGCCGCATGTTTATCTACGAAAATGCTGCGGATGCAGAGCTTGATATATAGGTAAGAGGAGATAGAGAATGAGCAGTAGTGAATCACAGATTATCAGAACCGAATATTCCGAGGTTATGAAAAAATCTTATATCGATTACGCCATGAGCGTGATCATTGCCAGAGCCCTGCCGGATGTGAGGGACGGACTGAAGCCGGTGCAGCGCAGAACCCTGTACGACATGTATGAACTTGGGATCCGTTATGACAAACCGTACAGGAAGTGTGCCCGAATCGTAGGCGATACCATGGGTAAGTACCACCCCCACGGAGACAGTTCCATATACGAATCTCTTGTGGTCATGGCACAGGATTTTAAAAAAGGGATGATTCTTGTAGACGGACACGGGAACTTCGGTTCCATCGAGGGGGATGGGGCTGCCGCCATGCGTTATACAGAGGCCAGGCTGGCCAAGTTTACCCAGGAGGCCTATCTGGGCGATCTGGACAAGAATATTATCGATTTTGGGCCAAACTTTGATGAGACCGAAAAAGAGCCGCTTGTGCTCCCGGTGCGCGTACCAAACCTCCTGATTAACGGTGCGGAGGGAATTGCAGTGGGAATGGCAACCAGTATTCCCACCCACAACCTCTGTGAGGTGCTGGATGCTGTTAAAGCATACATGAAGAACGACCAGATCAGCACAAAACAGTTAATGAAATACATTAAGGGGCCTGATTTTCCGACCGGAGGCATTGTCGTCAACAAAGATGACCTGCTGAACATCTATGAGACAGGGCAGGGAAAGATCAAAGTCCGGGGAAAAGTAGAGGTAGAGGAACAAAAAGGCGGTAAAAAGCTGCTGGTAATAACAGAGATCCCATATACCATGATCGGAAGCGGTATCGGAAAGTTCCTGAATGATGTCTGCGGGCTGGTGGAGTCCAAGAAAACCAGTGATATTGTGGACATTTCAAATCAGTCTTCGAAAGAAGGTATCCGGATTGTACTGGAGCTGAAAAAAGGGGCGGATGTTGAGAACCTGAAAAACATGCTCTACAGGAAGACAAGGCTGGAAGATACTTTTGGCGTAAACATGCTGGCGGTAGCCAATGACAGACCTGAGACGCTGGGACTCAAAGCAATCATTGAACACCATGTGGATTTCCAGTTTGAGCTGATGACGAGAAAGTACACCACCATGCTTGCCAAAGAGCAGGAAAAGAGTGAAGTGCAGGAAGGCCTGATCAAAGCCTGCGATGTCATCGACCTGATCATAGAGATCCTGCGTGGAAGTAAATCTGTAAAGGATGCCCGTGCCTGCCTGGTAAGCGGTGTGACCGAGAACATCAAATTCAAGTCCAGTATTTCCAAAAAAATGGCCGCCCTTCTAAGGTTCACCGAGCGTCAGGCGACAGCAATCCTGGAAATGCGTCTCTACAAGCTGATCGGCCTGGAGATCGAGGCCCTTCAGAAAGAGCACGAAGAGACCCTGAAAAATATTATGCTCTATGAGGATATACTGAACAATTACGACTCTATGGCAAATCTGATTATGGAAGAGCTGGATTCTTATAAGAAGGAATATGGCAGAAAACGCCGCACCGCAATCGAGAACGCGGAGGAAGCAGTTTTCGAGGAAAAGAAAATAGAAGAGCAGGAAGTGGTATTTCTGATGGATCGCTTTGGATATGCAAAAACCATAGATGTCACTACTTACGAACGGAACAAAGAGGCGGCTGACAGCGAGAATAAGTACGTAGTCCACTGCATGAACACCGGTAAAATCTGCATTTTCACCGATACGGGCAAAATGCATCAGGCCAAGGTTCTGGACCTGCCCTACGGAAAGTTCAGAGACAAAGGGATACCGATTGATAACCTGACAAACTATTCCAGCAGCGAGGAGCAGATCGTCATGGTCTGTGATGCTGAACAAATGCGTTTCGCAAAACTGCTGTTTGCTACAAAACAGGGCATGATCAAAAAGGTAGAAGGAACGGAGTTCCAGGTGGCAAAGCGGACCATAGCAGCCACAAAACTGCAGGAAGAAGATGCACTGATTCATGTCAGCGTAGTAACCGAAAACCAAAATATCGTCCTCCAGACAAAAGGAGGATATTTCCTGCGATTCCCGGCGGATGAAATCCCGGAGAAAAAGAAGGGTGCGGTTGGCGTTAGAGGAATTAAGCTCCAGAAAAAAGATGAGCTGGAGAACGTGTACTTGTTTGAAGAAGGAACGGAACAGAAGATTGTCTATGGTGAAAAAGAAGTGACACTGAACCGGCTGAGACAGGCCAGAAGAGATACTCAGGGGACAAAGAGCCGTAATTAGAACTTGATTTATACAAACACGTTATAGCGACTGCCATAAAATTGAACTACAAACTGCTTGTCTGTAAATACGGCACATATTATAATTGTTTTATGATCTTGGGATATGATCTGGTAATTGCGTTGGGATGTCAAAACATAGATGGAGTCTAACGGCGTAATTACATAAGATATGTTGGTGTACAAGGTATATTTATCAAACAATATGGCGTATTTAAGGGATAAAATCACGACGAAAGGATGTTATTTTATGGTAGAAAAAGAATTATTAAATGCAATATCGGATATGATGGATGCTAAATTTGATGAATTTAAAATGAATTTAGCAACGAAGGACGACATAGCGAATATGGCGACGAAGGACGACATAGCGAATATGGCGACGAAAGACGACATAGCGAATATGGCGACGAAAGACGACATAGCGAATATGGCGACGAAAGACGACATAGCGAATATGGCAACGAAAGACGACATAGCAAATATGGCGACGAAGGACGATATAGCCTGCATATGGAAAGTGATTTCTAAGCTGCCGACCAAAGCCGACTTAAGGGAAGTTGAGAACAACGTTCTTACCGAAGTAGACAGAGTACAGGAGATTGGTACAAGACATTACCATGAAGTAAAGAGAGAAATGAGCCAGTTGAGAGCAGAAGTCAGGTCATATCAAATAGGCAGCTTAAAGCTTAGAGTTGATAGATTGGAAAGAATGCTCGAACTGTAAGAGTTACTTATTTTATGATGGGCAGCCACTGTTCAGACCGTGGTGTGTACCTGTTGCACGGCATCGGAGCCGTTACTATGCGCGGCCTATGGGCCGTGAATGGTAACTCGGAGCCAATAGGACAGTGTTATTTCTTGAAATCTTCCTTGCATTTACCAAAAAAAGGTGTTATACTCAATGATAGTTACATAAGGAACCCGGCAGAAGAGTGAACGAAAGTTCACTCTTCTTTGTTGCTAAGATGCAGCATTGCAGTTTATACAAAACCGCTTATGACCGGAACGCTTATTATAACAGTTTTGTTGCCTTGTTGAACATAAGCAGTTCAATAAGTATTAAAAACAGTGCAGAGAAAGGAAGTTTAGTGTGTCGAGAAGAGAACAGTATGAACAGCAGACCGAGGAACTTATGATACCGATTGTTACGGAGTTCGGGTTTGAACTGGTGGATGTAGAATATGTAAAAGAGGCCGGAACGTGGTATCTGCGTGCTTATATTGATAAGCCGGGGGGGATTACCGTGGATGACTGTGAGGCAGTTAGCAGGAAGTTCTCGGATATTCTGGATGAAAAGGATTATATTGAAGATACTTATATTTTTGAGGTGAGTTCCCCTGGGCTGGGCAGGCCGCTGAAGAAAGAAAAAGATTTTAAACGCAGTCTGGGTGAAGAGGTCGAGATAAAAACATACCGGGCCATCAACAGACAGAAAGAATTCGTTGGAATATTGAAGGATTACGACAAAGACACTGTGACGATAGAATATGAGGATGAAACGACACAGGTATTTGATAAAAGTGAAATTGCGCTTATCCGTTTGGCTTTGGATTTTTAATTTAGGAGGAAATAATAATGAATACAGAATTATTGGAAGCATTGAATATTCTTGAACAGGAAAAGAACATCAGTAAAGATACAATGATGGATGCAATCGAGAATTCTCTTATCAGTGCGTGTAAGAACCATTTTGGGACGGCTGAGAATATTAAGGTGATCATGGACCGCGAAACCTGTGATTATGCAGTATATGCCGAAAAAGAAGTGGTTGAGGAAGTATTTGACCCGGCATTGGAAATCAGCCTGGAGGATGCGGAACAGATTGATTCGGCTCTCCAGATCGGAGATATCGCGCAGATCCCGATTGAATCAAAGTCTTTCGGGAGAATCGCAACCCAGAATGCAAAGAACCTTATTCTTCAAAAGATCAGGGAAGAAGAACGTAAGGTTGTGTACGATCAGTATTTTGAGAAAGAAAAGGATATTGTGACTGGAATTGTCCAGCGTTATGTGGGAAGAAATATCAGTATCAACCTGGGAAGAGCAGACGCTATGCTGACGGAGAATGAACAGGTAAAAGGCGAGGTATTTAAACCGACTGAAAGAATTAAACTATACGTAGTAGAGGTCAAGAACACACCGAAAGGTCCGAAGATCCTGGTGTCCAGAACCCATCCGGAACTCGTGAAGCGCCTGTTTGAGGCGGAAGTGGCAGAGGTAAAGGATGGCACGGTGGAGATCAAGAGCATTGCCCGTGAAGCCGGATCACGTACAAAGATGGCAGTATGGTCTAACGATGAAAATGTAGATCCTGTGGGAGCATGTGTCGGGATGAACGGGGCAAGAGTCAACGCGGTTGTCAATGAGCTGCGCGGAGAGAAGATCGATATTATCAACTGGAGCGATAACCCGGCTTTATTGATTGAAAATGCACTGAGCCCGGCCAAGGTGATTTCTGTTATGGCGGATCCGGATGAAAAATCGGCAAGTGTAATCGTACCTGATTACCAGTTGTCGCTGGCAATCGGAAAAGAAGGCCAGAATGCAAGGCTTGCTGCACGCCTGACCGGATATAAAATCGATATAAAGAGTGAGACGCAGGCAATTGAGTCAGGAGAACTTCCTGAAGATTATATGGAACAGATGGCGATGATGGAAGAAGGCTACGATGGCGGTTACGAGGAAGCGTATCCGCAGGAGTATGAAGGAAACTATGAAGAACCGTTTGCGGAAGATACAGAAGAACCGTCCGTTGAAGACTATGAGGAAATAGAATTCATTGAGACCGAAGATGAATAATAACCTTATGAGAGGTGGAATAATTGAGCAATAGGAAGATACCGATGCGCAAATGCGTTGGCTGCGGCGAGATGAAGCCGAAGAAAGAGATGCTGCGCGTTCTGCGCACTACGGAAGAAGAATTTGTACTGGATGCTACCGGAAAAAAGAATGGGCGCGGCGCCTATCTGTGCTGCTCAAACGCTTGTTTTTTGAAAGCAGTGAAGAACAAAGGGCTGGAGCGTTCTTTTAAGCAGGCAATTCCTGCGGAAGTGTATGAGCGCCTGGAAAAGGAGATGAATGAGATTGATACAGAGTAAAGCTTTATCTCTGGTCGGGCTTGCTACTAAGGCAGGAAAGACAGTGAGCGGTGAGTTTATGACAGAAAAGGAAGTGAAGTCGGGAAGAGCCGCTCTTGTGATTGTCGCTGACGATGCGTCGGACAACACGAAAAAGAAATTTCGTGATATGTGTGAATTTTATAAGGTTCCAATTTATTTTTACGCAGATAAAGATACCTTAGGGCATGCAATGGGAAAAGAGTTCCGTGCATCTCTGGCGATATTGGACGAAGGATTTGCAAAAGGAATTCGAAAACATTTTGAAACGAAAGACAATACAATTGCATAAGGGAGGTAGTTGAATATGACAAAAATGAGAGTACACGAACTGGCCAAGGAGCTGGGAATGGACAATAAAGAACTGATGGAAATGCTGGAAAAGAAGAATGTAGAGGTGAAGACCCATATGAGTTCGCTGGAAGACAATGTAGTAAATGACATCAGAAAAAATGTAAAGAAAGGCACGGATGCCGGAAAGTCTGTGGAGGCAGATAAGGCAGCCGAGGCGGCAAAACCGGTGGAAGAAGCGCCTAAAAAGAAGAATATCGTGCAGGTGTTCCGTCCGCAAAATTCTAAGAGCGGGAGCCGCATGCAGCAGGGAGGCCGCCAGGGCCAGCGCCCGCAGGGAGGCCATCAGGGGCAGCGTCCGGCAGGTTCCGCACCGGGGCAGCGACCAGCAGGTTCCGCACAAGCACAGCGCCCGGCAGCATCAGGCCAGCGCCCGGCAGGAAATACACCAGGCCAGCGTCCGGCAGGTTCCGCACCAGCGCAGCGCCCGGCAGGAACAACACCAGGCCAGCGTCCGGCGGGAGCAACAGCAGGCCAGCGCCCGTCAGGCACGTCACCGGGACAACGCCCGGCAGGAACAACACCAGGCCAACGTCCATCAGGTTCCGTACCGGCACAACGCCCGTCAGGAACGACTTCTGGCCAGCGACCAGCAGGTTCTGCACCAACACAGCGCCCGGCAGCATCAGGCCAGCGCCCGTCAGGAAATACACAGGGCCAGCGTCCGCAGGGAGGCCAGCGTCCGCCTTATCAGGGCGGTCAGCGTCAGCCGTATCAGGGCAATCAGAGAAATTCTGGTTCCATGTCTTCACAGGAGACAAGACAGAATGGCGGCAATTCTTCTGACCAGAGAAATTCCGGTTACCAAAATCAGAGATACAACAACAACCGCGGTCAGCGGCCGGCCGGTGGACAGGGCGGAAACTTCGGCAGAAACCAGAACGGAGAAAGAAGCTATAATAACCAGGGCGGTGACAGAAACTATGGCGGCCAGGGCGGAAGAAATGCAGGAGGAGGCCAGCGCACAGGCAACGGCCCGTCCAGAGGAACGGAACGCCGTGACAGCAGAAGGGATGACAGAGATGCAATTCCAACACCATTAGTAGAACAGCAGAAGGTGCAGAGGAATAAAGCAAAGGATAAAGAGAAAGACTATAAGAAAAAAGAATATAAAGATGGTGACTTTGACAGCAAGAACAAAAAAGGAAAACGCCAGAAACCTGCTGTGGAGGTTGCAAAACCGCAGCCAAAACCAGTTGAGAAGAAAGAAGAGATCAAACAGATAGTGCTTCCGGAAGTTCTGACAATCAAGGAACTCGCTGATAAGATGAAAATAGTACCTGCCGTAATTATTAAAAAACTTTTCCTTCAGGGTAAAGTTGTTACGGTAAATCAGGAAGTAGACTATGACACGGCAGAAGAAATCGCAATGGAATTTGATGTTCTCTGCGAAAAAGAGGTCGTGATCGATGTAATTGAAGAACTTCTCAAAGAAGAGGAAGAAGACGAAGGCGCTATGGTAAAACGTCCTCCGGTAGTCTGTGTCATGGGTCATGTTGATCATGGTAAGACATCACTTCTGGATGCAATCCGCCATACAAATGTCATTGGCCGCGAGGCAGGCGGAATCACACAGCATATCGGTGCTTATGTAGTAGAGGCAAACGGTGAAAAAATCACATTCCTGGATACACCGGGACACGAGGCATTTACAGCCATGCGTATGAGAGGGGCTAACTCTACAGATATTGCCATTTTGGTGGTAGCTGCCGACGACGGCGTAATGCCGCAGACCGTAGAGGCAATTAACCATGCCAAAGCAGCAGGCATTGAGATTATCGTTGCCATCAATAAGATTGATAAGCCAAGCGCAAATATCGACAGGGTAAAACAAGAACTGGCAGAATACGAGCTCATTCCGGAAGACTGGGGCGGCAGCACTATCTTTGTGCCTGTATCTGCACATACAAAAGAGGGCATCACAGATCTGTTGGAGATGATTCTTCTGACAGCAGAGGTGATGGAACTGAAGGCGAATCCGGACCGCTTTGCAAGAGGTCTTATTATCGAAGCAGAGTTGGATAAAGGAAAAGGATCCGTTGCAACTGTACTTGTACAGAAGGGGACGCTCCATGTAGGAGACGCTATCGCAGCGGGTTCCGCACACGGTAAAGTCAGGGCTATGATGGATGATAAGGGCCGCAGAGTCAAAGAAGCCGGACCTTCCCAGCCGGTTGAGATACTCGGTCTGAACGATGTGCCGAATGCGGGCGAAGTATTTGTGGGATGCGAGACCGAAAAAGAGGCAAGAAATTTTGCAGAAACATTTATTTCCCAGAACAGAGTGAAGCTGTTGGATGATACCAAGGCGAAGATGTCACTGGATGATCTGTTTACGCAGATTAAGGAAGGAAACCTGAAAGAATTGAATATCGTTGTAAAAGCAGACGTACAGGGTTCTGTAGAGGCATTGAAACAGAGCCTGCTGAAGCTTTCCAACGATGAGGTGGTCATCAAAATTATCCATGGCGGAGTAGGCGCCATCAATGAGTCTGATGTAATCCTGTCTTCCGCATCCAATGCAATTATCATTGGCTTCAATGTAAGGCCGGATGCTACCGCAAAAGAGATTGCAGACCGCGAGGGCGTAGACCTGAGACTGTACAGAGTCATCTACAATGCAATCGAAGACGTGGAGGCTGCCATGAAGGGCATGCTGGATCCGATCTTTGAGGAGAAAGTACTCGGCCACGCAGAAGTGCGTCAGACATTCAAGGCTTCCGGAGTAGGAACCATTGCCGGTTCCTACGTGCTGGACGGAACATTTGAGAGAAACTGTTCCGTACGCCTTACACGCGACGGAATCGTAATCTTCGACGGACCGCTGGCATCTCTGAAGCGTTTTAAAGATGATGTGAAGGAAGTAAGGACAGGATACGAGTGCGGCTTTGTATTCGAGAACTTTAATGATATTAAAGAAGGCGATCTTGTAGAGGCATACAAGATGGTGGAAATTGAAAGAAAATAAAACCGTTTCGTTTACGGCGGCTATGTGAAGGAGCAATTATGAGAAAAAACAGCATTAAGAATACACGGATTAATACAGAGGTTCAGCGTGAACTGAGCAACATACTGCGGGGAGGCATCAAGGATCCGCGTGTGGCGCCGATGACTTCCGTTGTAGCAGTAGAAGTGGCTCCTGACCTGAAGACCTGTAAAGCATATATCAGTGTGCTGGGAGACGCGAAGGCACAGGAGGATACAATCAAGGGACTCCAGAGCGCCGAGGGCTATATCAGGCGCGAACTGGCCCGGACTATTAATATGAGAAACACGCCGGAAATCCGGTTTATCATGGATCAGTCTATTGAGTACGGCGTAAATATGAGTAAAAAGATTGATGAGCTGACCAGAGATTTGAAAGACGAGGCTGAATAATATGAGCGTAGATTATTCCACAGTAAAATGCGGATCTGCCGGCGAGGCAGACTCTGCAGACGACTCTTTGGGAGTTGGGTTATCTGAGATACTGAAGGGAAAACAGTCTGTAGCGCTGGGCGGGCATATCCGTCCGGACGGGGACTGTGTGGGCTCCAGTATGGGCCTCTACCTGTATCTTACGGAACAGTATCCTCAAATAGAAACCGACGTATTTCTGGAGGAAATTCCCGAGGCCTACCGCCTGATTCAGAAGACGGAAGAGGCTAGAAATTGCATTCCGGATGGAAAACAATATGATCTGTTCATCTGCCTGGACTGCGGCGATGAAAAACGCCTTGGATTTTCCGCGCCCTTGTTTCAGAATGCAAAACAGACATTTTGCATCGATCATCACGTAAGCAATGCTGCATTTGCGGATATCAACTATATAGTACCGGATGCCAGTTCCACGTCAGAGCTGGTATTTGGACTTCTGGATAAGGAAAAAATTGAAAAATCTGCGGCGGAGGCTCTTTACATGGGAATCGCGCATGATACCGGTGTGTTTCAGTATTCTTGCACCTCACCGGAGACGATGGAAGTTGCGGCAGAATTGCTGCGCAAGGGAATTGACGGGAACAATATTATAGAGAAGACTTTTTATGAAAAGACCTATATTCAGAATCAGATCCTGGGAAGAGCCCTTCTGGAGAGTATTCTGATTTTGGATAAAAGATGTATAGTAAGCGCCGTGAGCAAGAAAGAAATGGAATTTTACGGAGCGAAGCCGAGCGATCTGGAAGGGATTGTCAGCCAGATGAAGCTGACCCAGGGGACCGAGACGGCGCTTTTTATGTATGAACTGGAGACGCAGAATTATAAAGTAAGCCTGCGTTCGAAAGGAAAGGTGGATGTAAGCATAATCGCCCAGTATTTTGGGGGAGGCGGCCACGCAAGAGCGGCGGGATTCACGATGAAAGGCTCATTCCACGATGTGATCAATAACGTCAGCATCCAGATTGCGCGTCAGCTGGATCAGGAAGAGACACAGGTATAACGGTTTATGGTAAACGGTATTATTAACATATATAAAGAAAAGGGTTATACATCCCATGATGTAGTTGCGAAGCTCAGAGGGATCGTGGGCCAGAAAAAAATAGGGCACACCGGCACTCTGGATCCGGATGCAGAAGGGGTTCTCCCGGTATGTCTGGGCAGAGCGACAAAACTCTGTGATATGCTGACAGATAAGAATAAGACCTATGAGGCCGTACTTTTGTTTGGGAAGATGACAGATACACAGGATATTACAGGGAAAATACTGGAAGAACAGGATACATCGTTACTGACAGATGAATTTGCAAAAGAGTGTATACAAAAGTACATTGGGGAATATGAACAGCTTCCGCCGATGTATTCTGCGCTGAAAGTAAACGGGAAAAAGCTGTATGAGCTTGCACGGGAAGGCATCGAAGTAGAACGGAAAACAAGAAGGGTTCATATTTTCGATATAAAGATAAACAAAATTGATCTTCCAAGAGTACATATGGAAGTTAAGTGTTCAAAGGGCACCTACATTCGTACACTATGCCACGACATTGGCAGAAAAGCAGGGACGGGTGCCTGTATGGAAGCCCTTAGAAGGACAAAGGTAAGCTGTTTTGAGATCAAAGACAGCCTGAAGCTCTCTCAGATTGAAGAATATAAAAAAACGGGAAAGCTTATGGATATTGTAACGCCTGTAGATGCCATGTTCCTGAATCTGCCTGAATTAGTGGTGGCAAAGGAGTATGAGGCACTGGCCTATAACGGAAATCCGCTGCGCCGGGAGTTTATGACAAAAGAGAATGTTTTTACGGACGGGCAATCTGTAAGAGTATACGACCGAAACAAACAGTTTATAGGTGTTTACCGTTACTTTACTGAAAAACAGGAATACCGGCTTGAGAAGATGTTCCTCATATCGGATTAATAAGCAGGCATATCCATGCAAGTGATAAAGGAAGAATTACGGGGAAAGACATGCGGTACTATACAGATATTAATTCTTATCAGGAAACTGAAAAAACAGCCGTTACTCTGGGCAAATTCGACAGCCTTCACAGAGGCCATCAGAAACTGATCAGCAGGGTAAGGGATTGCGCGGAGAAAGAAAAATTAAAAAGCGTTGTATTTGCATTTGACATGAAAAAAGAGACGCTGCTTACAAACAAGGAGCGCAGACAGCATCTGGAAGAGCAGGTAGATTGTATGATACAGTGCCCCTTTACGAAGGAAATCAGGGAGATGGAAGCGGAGACATTCATTGAGAAAATATTGGTGAATACGCTTCACGCCTCCCATATTGTCGTGGGTACAGATTTTTACTTTGGACATGGCAAGCGGGGGGATGCCGGCATGCTTGCGGAGTTGGCCCCAAAGTACGGCTACCGGCTGGGTGTTGTGGAGAAAGAGCTGTATGGGGACAGAGAAATCAGCAGCACCTATGTGAGAGAAGCTCTGGAAGAAGGCGATGCCATGCTTGCAAATCAGCTGCTGGGTTACCCTTATCACATGACGGGGATCGTGGAACATGGGAGGCAGCTGGGACGTACACTGGGATTTCCCACGATGAACATTGCGCCCAAAGAACGAAAAATTATGCCCAGATTCGGAGTATATACCTGCAGAATCCTGGTGGACGGCATGTGGTATCACGGTATTGGAAATGTAGGGATCAAGCCGACAGTGACAGATGAGCCAAGGCTCCTGGCGGAGGTGTTTGTATTTGGTTACAAAGGCGATGCCTACGGCAAAGAGATTACGGTGGAATTCTGTTCTTTCGTGCGCCCGGAAACTAAGTTTTGTTCTGTGGAAGAACTGAAACAGCAGGTGGACCGGGATATCCAATCCGGAAAAGCATATTTTCGGGAGAAAAGCTTGACAAACTAGAGAAAGAGTTAGGGGAAATACAAATGAGTGTAACGACAATATTTCTGCTGCTGGGAGGACTGGGATTATTCCTGTTCGGCATGAAGATGATGAGCGACGGCCTGGAACAGGTTGCCGGCGCACGGATGAGGTCAATTCTGGAGTTCTTCACACAAAACAGATTTGTGGGGATGCTGGTCGGTATCTTGTTCACTGCAGTTGTGCAGTCGTCCAGCGCGACGACAGTTATGGTTGTAAGCTTTGTGAATTCCGGGCTTATGAACCTTTATCAGGCTGCCGGGGTAATACTTGGCGCCAATATCGGTACAACAATCACCGGACAGTTGATTGCATTTAATTTGTCAGATGTTGCACCTCTGTTCGTGATCACCGGCGTTGTAATGTTCATGTTCAGCAAAAAACAGAATACCAAGAAAATCGGCGGAGTGATCCTTGGATTTGGTATCCTGTTTATGGGCTTGAGTACAATGGGAGATGCCATGTCTTCCCTGCGTGAATCTCCGCATATCGTAGGCCTGCTCAAATCATTAAGCAATCCCTTTGCGGCGATCCTGGTTGGATTTGCTATAACAGCAATTCTGCAGAGCTCATCGGCTACCGTAGGTATCGTAATCCTGCTGGCGTCCCAGGGATTTCTACAGTTTACGATCTGCTTCTATCTTATTCTGGGATGCAACATGGGCTCCTGTGTCTCTGCGCTGCTTGCCAGCCTGGGAGGCAAAAAAGATGCGAAAAGGGCGGCCTGGATCCATTTCCTATTTAATATCATCGGATCTGTCGCAATTTTCATTGTACTATTGTTTGCGCTGCAGCCAATTGCGGATGCAATTATGAAGGTATCCGGGGGCAATATGGGCAGGGCAGTAGCAAATGCCCATACCCTAATTAAAATATGTGAGGTGATTTTACTCTTCCCGTTTATGAAATGGGTAGTCAGGGTAACTTATTTCATTATACCGGGGAAAGATGCTTCGCCGGATGATGAGTACGAGTTGAAGTATATCGGGAACAGTACGATGATTACACCTACCACGGCGGTTATATCAGGTATCTACGAACTGGAACATATGGGCTGCCTGGCGATTGAGAACCTAAAAAGAGGTATGGATGCGCTTTGTACACTGAATGAGGAAAAGATCGCCGAGGTATACCGGCAGGAGGCGTACATTGATTATCTGAACAGGGAGATTACCGACTACCTGGTCAGGATTAACAGCATGGAGATTCCTACCGCAGATGCGATGCTGGTAGGCGGTCTGTTCCACGTTGTAAACGATATCGAAAGGATCGGGGACCATGCGGAGAACTTTGCGGATTCTGCAAAGATGAGGATCGACAGACATGTTACATTCAGTGAAAAAGGAATCCGGCAGCTCCAGGATATGATGGATCTGGTGGAAAAAACACTGGTATACTCCTTAGAGATGTTTTCCAACCGCAGCCAGGAACACATGCAGGAGGTCATGGCTCTGGAGGATGAGGTCGACGATAGAGAGAAGAAGCTTCAGAAAGCACATATAAAGCGTCTGACAAAGGGCAAGTGTTCGCCAGAGGCAGGCATGATTTTCTCCGATACTATATCCGGGCTGGAACGTGTGGCCGATCATGCGACCAATATTGCATTTGCTATATTAGAACCGCAGAACAATGATGAGTTTGAAGACGAAGAAGAATAGTTAGAAAGAACGGAAAGAATACAATAGTGTACATGGTTGTTTCACGAAGAATAATTCAAACTTTAAAAAAGTATTGCTTTACATAGAATTTGAGTTATGCTATACTATTTAAGTATGAATTCAGCCGGTGTTCGGTAATAGGAACACTCCAACCATTACTTAATGCCAGGCGGTTTTATAAAAGAAAATAAAAGGAGGAAACGTAAGATGATCGCAAAGGAAAAGAAACAGGCAATCATTGCAGAGTATGGCAGAAGTGAAGGGGACACAGGATCTCCGGAAGTACAGATCGCAATTCTTACAGCAAGAATCAACGAACTGACAGATCACTTCAAAGCTAACCCGAAGGATCACCACTCAAGAAGAGGACTTCTTAAGATGGTAGGACAGAGACGTGGTCTGCTGGCATACCTGAAAAAGTCAGATATCGAAAGATACCGTACTTTGATCGAAAGACTTGGATTAAGAAAATAATCTCAAATCCACAAGGATCTTCCCGGGAGGGGGGATCCTTTTTTTATGTTTGAAGGAGGGGCGCCGAGGGGTCTGTAAGCCGCAGGCCTTCCTGCCTGTATGGTCGGTTTAAAATCCTGACCGCTTGACGAAGAAGATCTAATAGAGCCAGAGGCACCCGGAAGGGCACATCCGGCATGCGACGAAAAAATTGATATTTTTTCGTCACAGGCCGGATTGAAACTTGATTTCGGTGAATCAAGTTTCATCCCTTCCGGGTGCCTCTGGCTCTATAAGATCTTCTAATCGTCCGCTATACGGAAGTTTTAAACCGACCATACAGGCAGGAAGGCCTGCGGCTTACAGCCCCCTCGGCTATGCTCATCCGACCAGAATGAAAAAACGACCCGATGCCTCTAAGACGGGGGCAGCGTATGGAATTGGCTTCACGGGATTTGATTGGTAAGGATAGTGAATTCCGTGTTGTTTAAGGGATTTCCATTCATACTAAAAGGCCAAAATGAAACTTGTATGCTTCTGTCTCCAACATACATACTTCTAACATAAATATAGCTCAAGTAAGCCAAGACAAATCCGCTGCCCCCCTTAAGAAGCCCTCCAAGGAATGACGCCTTATCTTCCGCCAGGAGCCGGAAGATCCTTGACTTCAGCGTCCCCCTCCGCGCCAACCCCCAAGCGCATTCCCAGGCGCATTCCCAAAACTTCATTCTTGATTTAAGAGGGCGACTATGCTATAATATTTAAGATTGTGGTCAGGAAAGTAAAACCCGAGACCACTGAAAAGGATATTAGCGGATTCTAATGTGTTTTTCAGTAGTTTCGGAGTCTCCTGCCACGAATTATGTGAATAGAAAAAAAGGAGAATGATATGTTTAAAAAGTTTGAAATGGAACTTGCCGGCAGAACTCTGCGTGTAGACATCGGAAGAGTCGCAAAACAGGCGAATGGAGCTGCTCTGATGCATTATGGGGATACAACAGTGCTTTGTACTGCAACTGCATCCGAGAAGCCGAGAGAAGGGATCGACTTCTTCCCTCTGAGCGTAGAATACAACGAAAGATTATATTCTGTAGGCAAGATTCCTGGAGGATTTAATAAGAGAGAGGGAAAGGCTTCAGAAAATGCCGTACTAACATGCCGTGTCATCGACAGACCGATGAGACCTCTGTTCCCGAAGGATTACAGAAATGATGTGACTCTGGAAAATCTGGTTATGTCCGTAGACCAGGACTGCAGTCCGGAACTGACAGCTATGCTGGGATCCGCAATTGCAACCAGTATTTCAGATATCCCGTTTGACGGCCCGATTTCTACAACACAGGTTGGCCTTGTAAACGGTGAGTTTGTATTTAATCCAACAGCAGAACAGAAAGATATCTCAGATCTGACGCTGACAGTTGCTTCTACCAAGGAAAAGGTGATTATGATTGAGGCTGGCGCCAATGAAGTGCCGGAGGCTCAGATGATTGATGCCATTTTTGCAGCACACGAGCTGAACCAGAAGGTGATCGCATTTATCGAGACTATTGTAGCAGAGTGCGGCAAGCCAAAACACTCTTATGAGAGTTGTGCAGTGCCGGAAGAGCTGTTTGCTGCGATCAAAACGATTGTAACACCGGCAGAGATGGAAGAAGCTGTATTTACAGACGATAAGCAGACCAGAGAAGAGAATATCCGTGTGATCACAGCAAAACTGGAAGAGGCTTTTGCAGAGAACGAAGAATGGCTTGCAGTGCTGAGTGAAGCGGTATACCAGTATCAGAAAAAGACGGTACGAAAGATGATACTGAAAGATCAGAAGCGTCCCGACGGAAGGGCAATCGACCAGATCCGCCACCTGGCTGCAGAGACTGATCTGATCCCGAGAGTCCACGGATCCGCTATGTTTACCCGCGGACAGACACAGATCTGTACCGTGACAACTCTGGCGCCATTGTCTGATGCACAGAGAATCGACGGACTGGACGAGGCTGAGACCTCTAAGAGGTATATGCACCACTACAATTTCCCTTCCTACTCCGTAGGCGAGACAAGACCATCCAGAGGACCCGGACGCCGCGAGATCGGCCATGGTGCTCTTGCTGAGAAGGCACTGATACCGGTACTTCCGGATGCGTCAGAGTTCCCGTACGCAATCCGTACGGTATCCGAGACATTTGAGTCCAACGGTTCCACATCGCAGGCAAGTATCTGCGCCTCCAGTATGTCGCTGATGGCTGCCGGCGTTCCGATCAAAGCAGCAGTAGCCGGTATCTCCGCTGGTCTTGTGACAGGAGATACAGACGACGATTATCTGGTGCTGACAGATATCCAGGGGCTGGAAGACTTCTTCGGCGACATGGACTTCAAGGTTGCCGGAACCCACAAGGGAATTACCGCAATCCAGATGGATATCAAGATTCACGGACTCACAAGGCCAATCATCGAGGAAGCAATCGCTGCGACAAAGAAGGCAAGAACCTATATCCTGGATGAAGTCATGAACAAGACAATTGCAGAGCCAAGGCCGGAGGTAGGCCCATACGCTCCTAAGATCGTACAGATGCAGATCGATCCGCAGAAGATCGGCGATGTAGTCGGCCAGCGCGGAAAGACAATCAATGCGATCATTGAGCAGACAGGCGTAAAAATAGACATTACAGATGACGGCGCAGTATCCGTCTGCGGAACAGACAAAGCAGGCATGGATGCGGCAATGAAGATGATAGCAACCATCACCACAGACTTCGAGGCCGGCCAGGTATTCGAAGGAAAAGTCATCAGCATCAAAGAATTCGGTGCATTCCTCGAATTTGCACCAGGAAAAGAAGGAATGGTACACATTTCCAAAATTTCCAAAGAAAGAATCAACAAAGTAGAAGACGTACTCAAACTGGGCGATGTAGTAAAAGTAGTCTGCTTAGGAAAAGACAAAATGGGCAGATTTAGTTTCAGTATGAGAGATGTAGCGGAGTAGTTCGCTGGTATGGGGCCGCCTTCCCGGATACACCTGACAGTTTCCGGGGGCTGGCCGTTTGCGGGGAAGTACTAACGGTAAAAAAGCAGAAGCGTATAGCCCGGCGGCATTCACTGAGAAATCTTGATGATTTCTCAGCTCAGGCCGCCTTGAGGATTGATTCGGAATCAATCCTCAGCTATACGCTTCTGCTTTTTTACCGTAAGTACTTCCAGCCGCGCACTATGAAGCCCCCGGAAACTGTCAGGTGTATCCGGGAAGGCTGCTCGCATCATGCGTTAAATGATTCGGCTACAAGGGAGCTCTCTGGCGGGAGCGGCGGGTGTGGCCTGCCTGAAGCGGACATTTGTATCAGTGTTAGGCCGCTTTTGGTTAGGAAAGGAAAATTATCAAGACACAACAAAAAAAGCGTTCCTATAAGTCGGACACGCTCCCCAGCCATTTCCGTTCAGAAACCCATCTGATTTGAGTACAAAAGCAGATGCAGGCACACATGGGGCGGAAAGGCTTCTGGATGCGGGTTAGGGGGAGTTAAGGGAAAAAACAGAAAAACCGGGACAAAATGCGTGATTCCGAATCACGCATTTTCCTGTACCCAGCGCGTGAAATCCATCAGGATTTGACGTGATGTGTGCAGGTTGTTCCGGTTTTTCTGTTTTTTCCCTTTACTCCCCCTTACCCGCAAACACAGTCTTTCCGCCCCATGTGTGCCTGCATCTGCGACCCCCCTGCCACTCAACTCCAGATTTTCAAGTCATAAATTTGAGATGGGGACATATATTGTTTAAAGAGGTGGACAAGATGAATACAGCCAACAGAAAACAGCAGGTCCTGCAGGTGCTTGCGAAACCGGTCCGGTCTGCCGTTGAGGCGGAAGGGCTGGATTTTGAAAAGGTACAGGAGATCCGGATGCGGATTGGTAAGCCTCTTATTCTGGTTTATGACAATGAGGAAAGGCTGCTTCCTTCGGGAGAGCCTGCGGGGTACCTGATCACCAAGGAGGAGATACGTGAGACGCTGGAATATATCAGCCACTATTCACTGTATGCATATGAACATGAGATGAGACAGGGATTTATTACAATTGAAGGAGGGCATCGCGTGGGGGTGATGGGAAAGGCAATACTGGAAGGCAATAAAGTGAAGAATCTGCAGTATATTTCTTCTGTAAACATAAGAATGTCCCATGAGATTCTGGGGTGTGCGGACAAGGTCCTGCCCTATATTACGAAGAACCGCCAGGTATGCCATACTCTGGTGATTTCACCGCCCTGCTGTGGGAAAACGACGCTGATACGGGATCTGATCCGGCAGATATCGGACGGAAACAGGTACGTGAAGGGCTGTACGGTGGGTGTTGTGGATGAACGTTCAGAGATCGGGGGCTGCTATCTGGGAGTCGCCCAGAACCAGCTGGGTATGCGCACGGATGTGCTGGACTGTTGTCCGAAGGCGGAGGGGATGATTATGCTGATCCGCTCCATGGCCCCCCAGGTGATTGCGGTAGATGAAATCGGTTCTCCGGAGGATGTACATGCTATCGAGTATGCCATGCAGTGCGGGTGTAAAATGATTGCCAGCGTACACGGCCTGTCAATGGCTGAGGCGGCGGATAAGCCGGTGCTTGGCAGGATGATCAGGGAACGCAGGTTTGAGCGCTATATCATACTCGGCAATGAGAAAAGGCCCGGGGAGGTGCGGGAAGTATATGACGAACGGGGGAGCCTGCTATGCAGAGATTTATAGGATGCCTGCTGATCTTAGGGGCAACAACGGGGGCGGGGATCGCCTACGGAACAGAGCTCCAGCGGTATCTGGAAAAACTCCTCTATATCCGGCATATCGTTTATATGCTCAAAGGAGAACTGGAGTACTCCAATGCACCGCTGGGGGAAATATTCGGAAGAGTAGCGGTAAGAGTAAAAGAGCCTTACCGTAAATGGCTGCGTGTGATGGAGCGGCAGGTAGAAGAGCGCGAGGAGGATGAGTTTGCAAAAATATGGAACCGGTCCGTAGACCGTAACCTGAGTGAACTTCATCTCAAGAGCGTTCATTCTATACAGCTGAAAGAACTGGGAACATTTCTGGGACAGCTGGACGGGGACACATCCAGCAGGACCATGCAGCTTTACCTGAACAGGCTGGAGCTGGAAATCGAAAAAGTAAGAGAAGGGATGGCAGCAAAGAAAAGGATCGGGAACTGTCTTGGCGTGATGGGAGGAATTTTTCTGGTTGTCATACTAATATAACTCACGGGAGGATTCCATGACCATAAATCTGATATTTAAAATTGCGGCTGTCGGAATACTGGTCTCTATTCTGAGCCAGGTGCTCAAGCACAGCGGGCGGGATGAACAGGCATTTCTTACAAGCTTTGCGGGGCTGATACTGGTACTGTCATGGGTACTGCCATACATATACGATTTGTTTACATCCATTAAACAATTGTTTTCTCTGTAACAGCGGCAGTGTATAGGAAAGGGGAGCTTATATGTGAGCATGATTCAGATCGGAATTATCGGCGTAATAGGCGCACTGCTGTCGATTCAGTTTAAAAGCGGCAAATCGGAATATGGAATCTATATGAGTGTGGCCATCAGTATCCTTATTTTCGCCTGTATTGTAGACAGGCTTGAACTGTTTGTAAGGACGGTGGAACAGGTCAATCAGTATATCAAGATAGATACCAGCTATATCGCAACTATGCTGAAAATGATCGGTATCACCTATATAGCCGAATTTTCCTCAAGCGTCTGCAAAGATGCCGGATATCAGACCATTGCGGTTCAGATCGAGATCTTCAGCAAGCTGACCATACTGGCCCTCGGAATGCCGGTATTGCTCGCCCTGCTGGAGACAATCCGGGAGTTTCTGGCATGAAAAGGGGGCAAAGGATATGGCTGGGTGCCCTGGGGTTCTTGATATCAGTACTTCTTTGCGGCCTGGCAGGGGCTGGGAAAGGCTGTATGACGGTATATGCAGCGGAGGATACGGTAGATTATGATGCCGTGGAAAGCGGCGCCGAGAGCAAATTGTTCTCGGAGTTTGATTTTTCAGAGATTGACAACAGCCTGCAGAAAATATTTCCGGAAGAAAAAATGGATTTTAAGAGCCTGGTTACCTCTCTGATTGAAGGAGACGGAAAAAATGCAGGAGAACTGATTATGGAGTTTATATCGGATCAGTTTGCCTATGAATTCAGGTATAACCGCCAGAATCTGGCATATATGCTGCTGATTGCAGTAATTGCCGCAATTTTCACTAATTTTTCAAATGCGTTTCAGAACAGGCAGGTGTCGGAAATCAGCTTTTACGTATTATACATACTGCTGATTACCATGTGCCTGAATGCCTTCCGGATTGCCATGAGCGGCATCGAAGGGCATCTGGAGACGCTTCTGGATTTTATGCGGGTGCTGTGCCCCAGTTATTTTCTGGCAGTCGCCATCGCCTCGGGAAGCAGCAGCTCGCTGATTTTTTATAACATTGTGCTATTTCTAATCTATGTGGTGGAGGTGCTGATTCTAAGATTTTTGCTCCCCGTCATAAATATCTATATTATGGTGCAGGTGCTGAACTACCTGGCAGGGGAGGAGTATCTGTCGCAGTTTGCGGAGCTTCTGAGCAAGATGGTGACTTGGATCTTAAAAACGCTGGTAACCTGCGTGATTGGAATCAATGTAATCCAGGGGATGCTGGCTCCGGCCATTGACGCTTTGAAGCGCAGCGCACTGACAAAGACTGCCGAGGCCATACCCGGAATCGGCAACGCAATCGGAGGGGTAACGGATGTCGTGCTGGGAACGGCCGTGCTGATCAAAAACGGGATCGGAATGGCGGGAGCCGCGGTTATGATCGCCATCTGTGCCATACCGATTGTACAGATGGCGCTGATGACCCTGATGTACAAACTGACCGCCGCACTGGTCCAGCCGGTGTCGGATAAACGGATTACCGGCTGCATCAGCAGTGTCAGCCAGGGGTATGAACTTCTGATGAAGGTCGTATTTTCTACGGGGCTTTTGTTTCTGCTGACCATAGCAGTTGTTACTGCCAGTACATCATAAAATAAAGGACTGCGCTTAAGCCGGATAAAGGAGAGAGGATGTTTGACTTTATATATGAGTGGATACAGAACCTTGCTTTCTATCTGGTGATCGTTACCGCGGTGCTGCAGATCATACCGGGGAAAGGGTATAAGAAATATGTGCAGTTTTTTTCCGGGATGGTGATGATCCTGCTGATGCTGACGCCGATATTGAAGCTGACGGGAATAGAAAACAGGTTTTATGATCTGTACCACAGCCAGGAATACGAGATGGAAAAGGAAGAAATAGAAAAACAGAAAGATTATTTTGAAGGCCTGGATATCCTGGATTTTCTCCCGGAAGAATACGGGCAGGAGGAACAAAAGGCGGAGAATACCAAAAAGGGAATAGAAGTGGAGGAGATACAGGTTGGAGAATAAATGGAAAGATATCCTGGGCAAAATAAAGGGTAAGAAAATGCTTCCACAGAAAAACCAGCTGCTGATCCTTCTTCTGGTCGGGATTCTTCTGGTAGTGATCGCAATTCCTACATCCAATAAAAAGAAAGGAAGCGCGTCGGATGAGAGCAGGGACAGCGGGGAGGGCAGTACGGCCTCCTATGTGAATACAGATGAGGAATACGAACAGTACCTTGAAAAGCGGGTTGCAAGAGCGCTGGAATACGTACAGGGTGTTGGAAAGGCAGAAGTGATGATTACGCTGAAATCTTCCGGTCAGAAGATCGTGGAGAAGGACCAGCAGAGCAGCAGCCAGAATTCGGATGAGGAAGACAGTTCCGGGGGAACCCGAAGCGTGGAAGAGAGGACAACGGATAAGACGAGCATTTATGAGCAGGGATCGGACGGTTCACAGTCACCTTATGTGAGCAAGGAACTGACTCCGGAAATAGCCGGAGTGCTCGTAGTAGCGGAGGGGGGAGACAATGCGGTTGTAGTGCAGAATATAACTGAGGCAATCCAGGCATTATTCGGTGTAGAGGCGCATAAAATAAAAATAATGAAAAGGACTGATACATAAAAGGAGGATTCCAAGTGAAGCGTTTATTTAAGAAGAATCAGATCATCATTACCACACTGGCAGTTATGATTGCCATCGCCGGATACCTGAATTACTCAGGACGGCTGTTTGGACAGTCAGACAAAGGTACGACAGAGGCAAATGCAGAACTGGCAAACAAGGAGCTTCTGGATATTTCGGAGGAAGACCTGGAAACAGGCTCCGGCGACATTGCAAGCAATGATTCCGAAATAGAAGGGACGCCCGGCGAGGCCGTGCTGACAAACAGCGGAGCAGACACCACGGTTGCACAGGCGAAAGTAGCAAGGGAACAGGTGCGTGCACAGAATAAAGAAACGCTGCAGTCGATCATTGATAATACCAATATCAGCGACGAAGAGAAGCAGGATGCAGTGGCGCAGATGGTAAAGATGACGGAGCTGTCTGAGCAGGAGGTGGCAGTGGAGACACTGATGGCTTCCAAAGGATTTTCAGAGGCGGTTGTAAGCCTTACGGCAGATTCCGCGGACATCGTAGTGGACAGTGCAGAGCTGACGGATGCAAACCGTGCCCAGATCGAAGATATCGTTACGAGAAAGACCGATATTGCACCTGAAAATATTGTAATTACGCCGATCCACGAGGGCGGAACACCAGAAGGGGAGTAAGTGCCCCATGCGCAGATACATATGCTGCCTGTAGAGAATAAGATTTTTTGAAACAGGCAGTATTATTCTGAAAATGTGGGAAGAATATTTCCAGTAAACAATTGCAGGCGATACCTTCTTATGGTAAACTTATTTAATGTGCTTAATTGTAAGAAATACATCGGAATAAGATCAGGTTACATAAAAGAGATGAAAACAGGAGATTACAGATATGTCAGAGACTACAAATGAAATAAAAAAGAGAAGGACCTTCGCGATTATTTCCCACCCGGATGCGGGTAAAACGACACTGACCGAGAAGTTCCTGCTGTACGGCGGGGCGATTAACCAGGCTGGTTCCGTCAAGGGAAAAGCAACGGCGAAGCATGCGGTGTCAGACTGGATGGAGATTGAGAAAGAGAGAGGTATCTCGGTTACTTCTTCGGTTCTTCAGTTTAATTACGGGGGATATTGCATCAATATCCTGGATACTCCGGGACATCAGGACTTCTCTGAAGATACCTACCGGACACTGATGGCGGCGGACTCTGCGGTGATGGTGATTGATGCTTCCAAGGGCGTGGAGGCCCAGACGCGGAAGCTTTTCAAGGTCTGCGTTATGAGGCATATCCCGATTTTTACGTTCATCAATAAGATGGACAGAGAAGCCAAGGATACATTTGATCTGCTGGATGATATTGAGAAGGAACTGGGGATTGCAACGTGCCCCGTGAACTGGCCGATTGGCTCGGGAAAAGCATTTAAAGGCGTATATGACAGACAGAAGCAGGAAGTGGAACTATTCTCTGATACACATAAGGGAACAACCGTGGGGGAAGTCAAAAAGATAGAAGCAAACAATCCGGAACTGGACTGGATACTCGGGACAGAGGCGAAGGTTACGCTGGAGGAGGAGATCGAGCTCCTGGATGGCGCTGCAGCGGAATTTGACCAGGAGCTGGTCAGCAAAGGCGAACTTTCACCGGTTTTCTTCGGCTCTGCCCTGACTAATTTTGGAGTAGAGACGTTTTTGAAGCATTTCTTAAAGATGACCAGTTCTCCGTTGCCGAGAATGTCTGACCACGGGGAGATCGACCCGATGAAAGAGGAAGACTTCTCAGCCTTTGTATTTAAGATACAGGCAAATATGAATAAGGCACACAGGGACCGGATCGCCTTTATGCGGATCTGCTCCGGTGAATTCGAGGCAGGCATGTCCGTCTGCCATATCCAGGGGGGAAAGGATGTGCGCCTGTCCCAGCCGCAGCAGATGATGGCCAGCGAGCGGAAGATGATCGAGAAAGCCTATGGCGGAGATATCATAGGCGTATTTGATCCGGGCATATTTTCCATCGGCGATACGCTGACTACCTCCAAAGAAAAGTTTGCTTATGAGGGCATCCCGACGTTCGCACCCGAACATTTTGCAAGAGTGCGCCAGGTGGATACGATGAAAAGGAAGCAGTTTGTAAAAGGGATCAACCAGATCGCCCAGGAAGGCGCCATCCAGATTTTCCAGGAATTCAATACCGGAATGGAAGAGATTATCGTGGGTGTAGTCGGTGTTCTGCAGTTTGACGTCCTGAAATACCGCCTGGAGAATGAATATAAAGTGGAGATCAGACTGGAAAATCTGCCTTACGAACACATCCGGTGGATTGAAAATGAAGAGGTGGATATGGACAGGCTGGTCGGCACCTCCGATATGAAGAAGATCAAAGATTTAAAGGACAGGCCGCTGCTGCTTTTTGTGCACGAATGGAGTATCCGCATGACCCTTGACAGAAACAAAGACCTGAAGCTCTCCGAATTTGGGCGTTCCTGATATTTCCCTTTGCAAACAGGGGGATATTTGTTATAATGTTTTAAGAGATTAAACCAACAGGAGGTTTTTACGATGGCAAAGGACGAAAGAAATACTTATACAATACAGAACGATTCCAGCATGGGAGAAGTCAAGATTGCAGATGAAGTGGTCGCTATTATCGCGGCGCTTGCGGCTACAGAGGTGGAAGGCGTGGCGTCTATGGCGGGTAATATCACCAACGAGCTGGTCAGCAAGCTGGGAATGAAGAATCTGTCCAAGGGTGTAAAGGTGGACGTGCTGGAAGGCGTAGTTACGGTTTCTCTGGCACTGAACCTGAAATATAACTACAGCATCATGGAGATTTCCACTAAGGTGCAGGAAAAGGTCAAGAATGCGGTTGAGAACATGACCGGCCTGGAAGTGGCCGACGTGAACATCAAGGTTGCAGGCGTGGATATGGAGAACCAGGAATAACCTTTTCGTTGCAAAGAATAGCAGATGTGTAGTATAATAAAGGATGTCGCAAGGCATCCTTTTCTTTATGGGAAAACATGGAGTCTGGGAATGCCAATGGAAAGGAGCCAACATGGTAAGAAGAGAACTTAGGGAGCATATCTTTAAGATGCTGTTTCAGATAGAATTTAATGAAATGGAAGATATGCCGGAACATCTGACACTATACTTTGAAAATTTGCCGAGTGCTGCAGAAGAAGATAAAAAATACATAAAGGATAAGTTTGAAGCAATTGTAAAAAAAGTACCGGAGATTGATATAGAATTGAATGAGAAGACCACGGGGTGGAAGACTACAAGAATGAGCAAGGTAGATCTGACGATCCTGCGTCTTGCGGTCTATGAGATGAAATGGGACGCGGATGTACCCGAAGGCGTTGCGATCAACGAGGCCGTCGAGCTGGCGAAGAGATTCAGCGGGGAAGAGGGCCCCTCTTTTGTAAACGGAGTACTTGCAAAACTGACAGACCAGGAGGCTGGACATGCGTAATGTCTACACGGTAAAGCAGGTAAATGCGTATATCAAAAATATGTTTACCCAGGACTTCATGCTGAACAGAATCTACGTGAAGGGTGAGGTTTCCAACTGTAAATATCATACTTCAGGGCATATATATTTTTCTTTGAAAGATGAGTCCGGCACGATGGCCTGTGTTATGTTCGCAGGCTCACGGTCAGGGCTTTCTTTTCGTATGCGGGAAGGCCAGCAGGTGATCGTGCTGGGATCCGTCAGTGTGTATGAAAGAGACGGCAAATACCAGCTCTATGCAAAAGAGATTATTCTGGACGGGGCGGGGCTTCTCTATGAAAAGTTTGAAGCATTGAAGAGAGAGCTGCAGGAGATGGGCATGTTTGCCCAGGAGTATAAGCAGCCCATCCCGGCCTATGTGAAGACGGTTGGGATTGTGACGGCTCCAACAGGAGCGGCGGTTCGGGATATTATCAACATAGCATCCCGCCGGAATCCTTATGTACAGCTGATCCTTTATCCTGCCCAGGTGCAGGGGGAAGGCGCGGCGGCTAGTATTATCCGCGGCATAGAGATGCTGGAGAAGAAGGGCGTTGACGTCATGATTGTGGGACGCGGGGGCGGGTCTATAGAGGATCTGTGGGCGTTCAATGAAGAGGAGGTGGCCCGGGCTGTATTTAACTGCCGTGTGCCGGTGATTTCGGCGGTGGGACACGAGACGGATACGACAATTATAGACTATGTGTCAGATCTGCGCGCACCGACGCCGTCTGCAGCGGCGGAACTTGCCGTTTATGAGTACCTGGGTACGGCCGGCGCCATGAGGGAGTATGAGGCAAGGCTCAGAAGATCCATGATGCAGAGAATAACCCAGGAACGCGTAAAGAGCAGGCAG
Organism: Faecalicatena contorta; assembly: GCF_001404335.1. Taxonomy (GTDB): domain Bacteria; phylum Bacillota; class Clostridia; order Lachnospirales; family Lachnospiraceae; genus Faecalicatena; species Faecalicatena contortus_B. The sequence continues at coordinate 22,510 of NZ_CYZU01000005.1, read as the reverse complement.
GCGGCCATGAAGCTGAAGCTTGCACATCCCCGCCAGAAGCTGCTGGAAAAGCGTCAGAGAGCCGCGGATCTGGAGCAAAGGCTCCGTCTTTTGATGGAGGCCTGCCTGGAGAATAGACGACATCGGTTTGCGATCTATGTGGAGCAGATGAAAGGCCTCTCTCCGCTGGCCAAACTGAATCAGGGATATTCCTATGTGGCGGGCGCGACGGGCGCCAATATCAAATCGGTCCGCCAGGTGAAGCCCGGTGACAAAATCAAAGTTTATATGACGGATGGAAGTGTGCAGGCGGAAGTCCGGGAAATCGAGGAGGAACCAGATGGCAGAAAAGAAGAGTAAAAAAGAAGAAAAACAGCCTTCTCTGGAAGAGCTTTTTGAAGGCCTGGACGAAGTGGTTGCCAGACTGGAAGGAGAGGAGATTACCCTGGAAGAGTCTTTTCAGCTTTACCAGAAGGGGATGAACATGCTCAAGCAATGTAATGAGACGATAGATACCGTAGAGAAAAAAGTACAGATTCTGGATGAGGATGGAGATGCCCATGAATTTTAGTGAAACTTATCAGGCTAAGGTAAAAGCAATTGAAGCGATACTCATCGCATACCTTCCCGAGCGGACGGGCTATCAGGCAGTCATTATGGAGGCGATGGAATACGCCCTTATGGGCGGCGGCAAGCGTCTCCGTCCGATGCTGATGCAGGAGACATACTGCCTGTTCGGAGGAAAGGGCAGAATCATTGAGCCGTTTATGGCAGCTATTGAGATGATTCATACCTATTCGCTGGTACACGATGACCTGCCTGCTATGGATAATGATGATTACCGCCGTGGCAGAAAGACGACGCATGTGGTTTATGGAGAAGACATGGGAATCCTGGTTGGGGATGCCCTGCTGAACTGCGCCTTTGAGACTGCGGCCAGGGCTTTTGACGTGGAACCGCAGGAGAGCCTGCGGATTGGGAAGGCATTGCAGATCCTGGCGGGAAAGGCCGGGATATATGGGATGATCGGCGGTCAGGTGGTAGATGTGACATCCACGGGAAAGATGATTTCGGGTGAAAAACTGGACTTTATCTATCAGCTGAAGACAGGTGCGCTGATCGAAGCTTCTATGACCATAGGGGCAGTACTGGCCGGTGCGGCCTCGGATCAGGTGAAAGCAGTGGAGGAGATTGCGGCTAAGGTGGGGCTGGCTTTCCAGATACAGGATGATATACTGGATGTGACGGGTTCAGCAGAAGAGCTGGGCAAGCCGATCCACAGCGATGAAAAAAACGAAAAGACGACCTATGTGACATGGAAGGGCATCGACGGTGCAAAAGCACTGGTTGACAAGCTTTCCCGCGAGGCGCTTCAGCAGATGGAAGGCCTGGGGGCTCCGGACAAGTATCTCGCACAACTGCTGGAGTCTCTGATAAACAGAAGCAGATAGAGAGGGATTCCTAATGATATTAGAAAAGATCCAAAAGGAAAATGATATAAAGGAGTTACAGCCTGAGGACCTGGATCTGCTGGCGGAGGAGATCCGTGAATTCCTGATTGAAAAGATCAGCAGGACAGGCGGTCATCTGGCCTCGAATCTGGGCGTTGTGGAGCTTACAATGGCCCTGCATCTGGCCTTTGACCTGCCTCAGGACAAGCTGATCTGGGACGTGGGGCACCAGGCATATACGCACAAGCTGCTGACCGGGCGCAGGGCAGGATTCGATGACCTGCGTAAATACGGCGGCATGAGCGGATTTCCGAAGCGCAAAGAAAGTGAGTGCGATGCATTTGATACCGGGCACAGCTCAACTTCTATTTCCGCCGGGCTGGGTTATGTTGCGGCCAGAGATATTCTCGGTGAAGAGCACCATGTCGTCTCTATTATCGGGGACGGTGCAATGACAGGCGGGATGGCATATGAGGCGCTCAACAATGCCTCCAGGCTGAAAAGCAATTTTATTATTGTATTAAATGACAACAACATGTCTATCTCGGAGAATGTAGGCGGCATGTCCAGGTATCTGAATGGCCTGCGCACAGCAGAAGCCTATGTGGGGTTGAAAAAGGGCGTGGAAGATACGCTTTTGAAGATTCCGGTTCAGGGCGAGAAAATTGTCAACCAGATGAAAAAGACTAAGAGCGGCATCAAACAGCTCATTGTACCGGGTATGTTTTTTGAGGACATGGGGATCACTTATCTGGGACCGGTTGACGGGCATGATGTGAAAAAATTATATAAGGCGCTGAATGAGGCAAAGCGTGTAGACCATGCGGTGCTCGTCCATGTACTGACAAAAAAAGGAAAAGGATATGAGCCTGCAGAGCGGAATCCGGCGCGATTTCATGGAACCGGGCCTTTTGACATAGAGACCGGGGCCGCCAGGGATGCTTCGGCCAAGGACAGCTACACAGATGTATTTTCCAAGGTGATCTGTGATGTTGCCAGGCATGACAGTAAGGTGGCGGCGATCACGGCGGCCATGGCAGACGGAACCGGGCTGAACCGTTTTCAGAAGTACTATCCGGACCGGTTCTTTGACGTGGGAATTGCGGAAGAGCACGCGCTGACGTTTGCAGCAGGTCTTGCGGCGGGGGGAATGAAGCCGGTAGTGGCGCTTTATTCTTCCTTCCTGCAGAGGGCTTACGACCAGGCGATCCACGACATCTGCCTGCAGAAGCTGCCGGTTGTGCTGGCGGTGGACAGGGGAGGCCTTGTCGGCAGTGACGGAGAGACGCATCAGGGGCTTTTCGATTTGTCTTTTCTTGCTACGATCCCGAATATGACGATCATGTCGCCAAAAAACCGCTGGGAGATGGCAGATATGGTCAGATATGCAGTGGGCTTTGGGTATCCCATAGCCTTGCGGTATCCAAGAGGATCGGCTTATGAGGGGCTGAAGGAATTCCGTGCTCCTATTACCTATGGTAAAAGTGAAGTTCTCTTTGAGGAAGAGGATATTGCCGTTCTGTTTGTAGGACACATGGCAGCGGTTGCTGAGGCCGTACGCCTCAGCCTGAAAGACATAGGATACAGCTGCAGCCTGGTAAACGCACGCTTTGTAAAGCCGCTGGATACGGAAATGCTGGAGCGGATGGCAAAAGAACACCAGCTGTTCGTTACGATTGAGGAGAACGTCCTCTCCGGAGGCTACGGAGAGCGTGTGCTGGAGTATGTGTCACGTGCGCGCCTGGGGGTGCATGTGCTGAATATCGGGATACCGGATGATTATGTGGAACACGGCAACGTGGATGTACTGCGCCATGAGGTCGGGCTGGACTGTGAAACAATCGTAAAACAGGTAATTACAGACTATGTGACGATAAGGAATGAGTAAAATGAAAGAACGATTAGATGTGTTGCTGGTAAAACGGAATCTGGCGGAATCCAGAGAAAAGGCAAAAGCCATTATCATGGCTGGAAGTGTCTTTGTAGACGGGGAGAGAGAGGATAAGGCAGGTTCGTCTTTTCCGGTGGATGTGCGGATCGAGGTAAAAGGACATGCACTGCCCTATGTCAGCCGCGGCGGGCTGAAGCTGGAGAAGGCTCTTGCCAATTTTGATGTCACTGTCGAGGGGAAAGTCTGTACAGATGTGGGATCCTCCACGGGCGGATTTACGGACTGTATGCTGCAGAACGGCGCTGTGAAAGTCTTCGCCATAGACGTGGGACGCGGCCAGCTGGACTGGAAGCTCCGTCAGGATGAACGGGTCGTCTGCATGGAAAAGACGAATATCCGCTACGTGACCCCTGAAGACATTGGGGAGCCTGTTGATTTTTCTTCGATAGACGTATCTTTCATATCTCTGACAAAAGTACTGGGACCAATCCGCGGCTATCTGCGGTCAGAGGGGGAGATCGTGGCGCTGATCAAACCGCAGTTTGAGGCCGGCCGGGAAAAGGTAGGAAAAAAGGGAGTGGTGCGTGAAAAGAGCACCCACCATGAGGTGATCGAAAAGGTGGCGCAGTATGCGAATTCCATTGGATTTGAAGTGTTGAATATTGACTTTTCCCCGATCAAAGGGCCGGAAGGCAATATTGAATACCTGATCCACCTGCGTAAATGTGAAGGGGACGCCCCGGCAATTGCGGTGGATCTGGTGACTGTAGTAGAGAGGGCTTTTGAGACGCTGGCAAAATAAGAGGAAGCACCATGGATAAATTTTACGTTATTACGAATAAGCTAAAAGATGCTGACTACAGCATAACTAATGAAATCCTGGATTATATCGAACAGCATGGTAAAACCGGGATACTCTCCCAGAAGGACCCGGATGGGCATATTATACCGGGAACCGTCCCGGAAGGGATGGAGTGTGCCCTTGTGCTGGGCGGAGACGGAACGCTGATCCGCGCGGCCAGGGAGCTGGAGGGATATAATATCCCTCTGCTCGGAATCAACCTGGGTACACTGGGCTATCTGACTGAGGTGGAACTGCACGACTTCAGGGGCGCTCTGGACAGGCTGTTTGATAAAACACCTGAGATAGAGGAACGCATGATGATGCATGGCTGTGTGGAGGGCCGGCTGAACGACGTGGCGATGAATGATATTGTAGTGACAAGAGAAGGCGGGCTCAGGGTGATTCATTTTAATATTTCGGTAAACGGTGAACTGCTCAACAGCTATCAGGCTGACGGGGTAATCATCTCCACTCCTACCGGGACAACCGGGTACAACCTTTCAGCCGGAGGACCGATTGTGGAGCCCACGGCAAGCATGTTTGTCATAACCCCGATCTGTTCTCATGCTCTCAATACAAGCAGTATTGTGCTGTCCGCGGAAGATATCATTGAAGTGGAGATTTGCGAGGGGCGTTACGGCAAGACGGAGCATGCTGCCGTTACGTTTGACGGCGCCAGTACCGTGCCGCTGGTGACAGGAGATAGAATTACGATCGAAAAGTCGGGTGAGACTACAAAGCTGATTAAGCTCAGCAAGGAAAGCTTTATGAAGACTATGCGCAAGAAAATGAAAGGAAACTAGTAATATGAAAGTCAGTCGTCATGCAAAAATAATCGAATTAATCAGCCAGAATGATATCGAAACCCAGGAGGAACTGGCCGAGCGTCTGAACGATGCGGGTTTTAAAGTGACACAGGCAACGGTATCCAGAGATATCAGGGATCTGAAGCTTACCAAGGTGTCCGTGGACGGCGGCAGGCAGAAGTATGTGGTTCTGAAGCCGGAGGAAGACGGGATGAGCGAGAAGTATATCCGTGTTTTAAGGGACGGTTATATATCCATGGATATGGCCCAGAATATCCTCGTGATCAAAACGGTATCCGGTATGGCTATGGCAGTCGCAGCCGCCGTGGATGCGATGAAGTGGAAAGAAGTTGTGGGATGCATAGCAGGGGATGATACGATTATGTGTGCGGTCCGCAGTGTGGATGAGACAGTTGCTGTAATGGAGAAGATTCGAAAGATTGTGTCTAAAGGGAATTAGGATAAAAATATGTTGCAAAATCTGCATGTGAAAAATTTAGCGTTAATTGATGAAATAGAAGTAGAATTCCAGCCGGGACTCAATATCCTGACTGGTGAGACGGGAGCCGGGAAATCAATTATTCTGGGCTCTGTAGGCCTTGCCCTGGGGGGCCGGTACAGCGCAGATATGCTGCGCAAGGGCGCACAGTTCGGACTGGTGGAGATGACCTTCACCGTAGAGGACCAAGCGCTTCTAAGACAGCTGGAGGCATTGGATATCTACCCGGAAGAAGGCATGCTCATTCTGTCCAGGAAACTGATGGAGGGACGCAGTGTCAGCAAAATTAACGGGGAGACGGTCAGCATGAGTGTACTCAAAGATGTTGCAAGTATGCTGATTGACATCCACGGGCAGCACGAGCATCAGACGCTGCTGCACAAAAAAAACCATCTGGCGCTTCTGGATGTCTATGCCAGGGATAAGGTGGAAGACTTAAAGAAATCTACATCTGCGGCATATAAAGAATATATAGGCTGCCGCAGAGCACTGGAAGAGTCGGGGATGGATGAAGAAAGCCGGAAAAAGGAGATCTCGCTTGCGGAATTTGAAATCGGAGAGATTGAAGAGGCCGGCCTGCAGGACCACGAAGATGAAGAACTGGAGGCGTTATACCAGCGTATGACAGAGAGCCGCCGTTTTACGGAGAGCATAGCGGAGGCGTATCAGTATACGAGTGAATCAGCCCATGGCAATGCCAGCGATCTGCTGAGCCGGGCCATCCGCGCATTTCAGGATGTGGAAGAATGTGATGAGCAGGGAGCGGGTCTTTATGGGCAGCTGCTGGAAATAGACAGTCTTCTGAATGATTTTAACCGGGAATTGGCGGAATATGCGAAAAGCTTTGAATTTTCCGAGGAAGAGTATTATGAAACCGAGAGCAGGCTGAATCTTGTCAATCATTTAAAAGCAAAATATGGTAATACTGTCAAAGATGTCCTGGAATACTGCAGGACAAAAAGAGAGAGACTAAGTGAACTAAAAGATTACGAAAGTTATATTGCTGATCTGGAAGAAAAATACAGCCGGAGCGAAAAAAAGCTAAAGAAGCACTCAGATGCTTTAAGCAAAGCCAGAGCTGAGGCTTCCCGGGCATTCGCGGCGGAGATAAAACAGGGTCTTGCTGACCTGAATTTTCTGGACGTTAAGTTTGAACTGAGATTGGGAAAGACGGAAACTTTTACTGCCAATGGCATGGATGAGGGGGAATTTTATCTCTCCACAAATCCTGGGGAACCTGTAAAACCGCTTGCCAATGTAGCATCCGGCGGTGAATTATCGAGAATTATGCTTGCGGTAAAAGCAGTTTTAGCAGATAAGGAAGATACGCCGACTTTAATTTTTGATGAGATAGATACGGGAATCAGCGGAATCACGGCAGGAAAAGTGGCAGAAAAAATGCATGTTATCGGGCGAAGCAGACAGGTAATCTGTATCACACACCTTCCCCAGATCGCGGCGATGGCTGATGCACATTATCTGATTCAAAAAGATACAACCTCTAACAGTACCAAAACGGAAATACGATGTCTGGATGAGCAGGAATCGGTTAAAGAGCTGGCACGGCTTCTGGGCGGGGCGAAAGTAACCGGAAAAATAATGGAAAGCGCGGCAGAGATGAAAGAAATGGCAAAGCGTGAAATATAATACCAGTGTGAAAAAGAACATGCAGTCACATACTAAAAACGGATACCAAGTTGGTATCTGTTTTTTGTTTAATAGGATCGTATTTTTTGTGAAATAAGAGAAATTTTTGCGGTTTCTATTTCATGAATTCCTAATTAAAAATGAAAGGGTGTGGTTGCATGGAGAAACGCTGGCAGAACAGAGTTCTTGTACTTTTGTCCGCCGTGCTTTTGTCTGCCTGTTCAGGCTATTTTGGCTGGATAGCCGCAGATGCGGTAGAGCAGACGGAAGTAAGTACAGAGACAATCAGCGAAGACACGGTTCTTGTCGGTGGAATGCCGGTGGGAATCTATATGGAGACAGATGGCGTTATGGTACTGGATACGGAACACATAAAAGGAATAGACGGGGTGGAATACGAGCCGGCCAGCCATCTGGTTAAATGCGGGGATTATATAACTGGAATCAACGGAAAAACAGTTGAGAATAAAAAGGAATTGATGGAAGCCCTCGCCCATCTGAATGAAGACGAGGTGGTCCTCAGCCTTCGAAGAGAGGAAGAGACCATAGATGTGAAAATAAAACCAGTGGAATGCGAACCCGATGAATATAAATTGGGCATCTGGGTGAGGGACAATGTGCAGGGACTTGGGACCATTACCTTTCTGACAGGAAGCAGCGAATTCGGCGCGCTGGGACATGGAATTCATGATTCCGATACAAATGTACTTTTGTCCATTGCGGATGGAACACTTTACAAAACCAGTATCCACTCGATTAAAAAGGGCGAGAATGGAATTCCTGGCAGCATGGAGGGCATCATAGTTTATAACGGATACAATAAGCTGGGAAGTATAAAAAAGAATACTGACGCAGGGATTTATGGTACGATAGATAAGATAGACGACTTATTTACAGAACAGATTCCTGTGCAGATTGCAGCCAAAGAAGAGATAGAAATCGGCGACGCGACGATACGTTGCTTTGTCGACAATGAAGTCAAAGAATATAACATAAAGGTGACAGATATCGACTATTCCGGACACGAAGTGAACAAGGGGCTTGTCATACAGGTGACCGACCCCGGACTCCTTGAAAAGACTGGGGGAATCATACAGGGCATGAGCGGAAGCCCCATCCTGCAGAATGGGAAACTGATAGGCGCGGTAACCCATGTTTTCGTACAGGATTCCACAAAAGGTTACGGCATTTTCATCGAAAATATGCTGGAGAATGTTGGAGATCAGACTTTGTCGAATTAGAGCAACAAATTATCCTTGATTATGGTGTGATTCAAAGATATAATAATCGAGTGGCGTTTCTCAGTCCGGGTCCTTTAGAGGAGAGAGGGATTATGGAACATTTAAACGTGGCCATCGCTGATGATAATGAGAGAATTTTAGATCTGCTCGAAGAAATTATCAACATGGACAAAGAACTGAATGTGGTGGGAAAGGCTAAAAATGGTGAGGAGATGTGTCAAATCATCAAGAATCAACAGCCAGACGTGGTTCTTCTTGATCTAATTATGCCGAAAATGGACGGTTTAACCGTCATGGAACGCATAAATCAAGACAAGACCATGACAAAACGCCCTGATTTCATTGTCGTAACAGCGGTAGGACAGGAGAAAATTACAGAAGACGCTTTCAACAAAGGCGCAAATTACTACATCATGAAACCATTTAATAATGAAATGTTGTTGAATCGTATAAAAACTGTAAGAAAAGTGTTCCGAAATCACGAGAAGAAAAATGAAGAATTATCTGGAAATACCTCGATTAGAGAAGAGGACCTGGAAAATCGTGTCACTAACATGCTGCATGAGATTGGGATACCGGCTCATATCAAAGGATACCATTATCTGAGGGATGCCATTATGATGGCAGTGGAAGATATGGATGTCCTGAACGCAATCACGAAGGTATTATACCCAACGGTTGCCAAAAAGTACCAGACGACATCAAGCAGAGTAGAACGGGCAATACGCCATGCAATTGAAGTTGCATGGAACCGCGGTAAATTGGACACTCTGGACGAATTATTCGGCTATACCGTGAGCACCGGCAAAGGAAAGCCGACAAATTCTGAGTTTATAGCACTGATTGCAGATACCATCCAATTAGAATATAAGCACAGATAATTCTTTCCTTTGTTCAGAAAATGAGTTATAATAATCAGTATATAAGGCTTGTAAGAGGACTCAAGGAAAGTGGAGGGTTTGTTTATGAAAAACATTTTATTTGCATCTTCAGAATGCGTTCCATTTATTAAAACTGGCGGATTGGCAGATGTTGTAGGCTCATTGCCCAAATATTTTGATAGAAAAAAGTATGATGTGAAGGTGGTGCTGCCAAAATACACTTGTATGCTGCAAAAATGGAAAGATATGCTGGAATATGTTGATCATTTCTACATGGATATAGCAGGAACTGACCAATATGTCGGAATTTTAAAATGTGTCCATGACAATATTACATTTTATTTTATCGACAACGAACATTATTTCGGCGGTTATGCTCCATATGACGGCGATCCGAAGTGGAACATCGAGAAGTATGCTTTTTTTTCTAAAGCCGTTTTAAGTATACTTCCTGTGATTGGGTTCCGCCCTGACCTGATTCACTGCCATGACTGGCAGACCGGCCTCATACCGGTATATCTGGATAATTTCCGTTATCTCGGCGAGTATTACAGGGGAATCAAAACAATCATGACGATACATAACCTGAAGTTTCAGGGCGTATGGGATACGAAGACCGTACGCAGTATCACAGGGCTGCCGGAGTACTATTTTGTTCCTGACAAGATGGAAGCATACAAAGATGCGAACCTTCTGAAGGGCGGGATCGTATATGCTGACAAGGTAACAACTGTAAGCCAGACTTATGCAGAAGAGATTAAAACACCATTTTACGGAGAGGCCCTTGACGGCCTGATGAGGGCGAGAGAAAATGCACTGTGCGGAATTGTAAACGGACTTGATTATGAGGAATACTGTCCGTTTCTGGATTCCCGGATTGCCAAGAAGTTTACGGTTGATACATTCCGTAAGAATAAAGTGGCAAACAAGCTGGCCCTCCAGGAAGAACTGGGACTGGATAAAGATTCCAGGACCATGATGATCGGCATGGTATCCAGACTTACCGATCAAAAAGGATTTGACCTTGTAGATTACATTATGGATGAATTGTGTCAGGATGCGGTGCAGATTGTCGTACTCGGCACCGGAGATGCCAAATATGAGAACATGTTCCGTCATTTTGCATGGAAATACTCGGGAAAAGTATCAGCGAATATCTTTTATTCCGAGGACTTATCTCATAGGATTTATGCATCCTGCGATGCGTTTCTGATGCCGTCATTGTTTGAGCCGTGCGGATTGAGCCAGCTGATGAGCCTCAGATACGGAACGATTCCTATCGTTAGGGAGACAGGAGGACTGAAGGACACAGTAGAACCGTACAATGAATTTGAAAAAACCGGAACGGGATTCAGCTTTACGAATTATAATGCACATGAGATGCTGAATACCATCCGTTATGCAGAACGGATCTATTACGATAAGAAACGTGACTGGAATAAAATTGTAGAGCGCGCCATGAACAAAGATTTTTCATGGAAGAACTCTGCAAGGCAATACGATGAATTATACAAAAGCCTGATTGGCGAATAAAGATAACCGTCCAGACAGGTCTGCGCATTTACTGCGCAGACCGTACGAAAACATGGTGGTTGCAGGCATCCAGGTCTTCGCCGCAGGCGAATCTCAATGGGCTGGATGCGTAACAGTTCAGGCTTGCCTGAACTGTTACGAATAAAGCGTATGGGCTGCCCTTTTATGAAGGGCGGCCGCAGGCATTCGTATATGGGAGAAGAAGTACAATATGAAAATAAAAGACAGACTGAATGAGAACCGGATACATATATCGTTCGAGGTGTTTCCGCCCAAGACAGACGCGGGATATGAAAAGGTACAGGAAGCAACCGACAGGATAGCCGCCCTGAACCCTGACTTTATAAGCGTTACATACGGAGCGGGCGGGGGAACCAGTAAAAATACCGCAAAGATTGCGGAGCATATCAAAGAGGATCTGGGAATCGAAAGCCTGGCACATCTGACCTGCGCGTCCTCAACGAAAGACGAGGTGAGGAGCGTAATAGGCAGCCTGAAGGAACTTGGAATCGAGAATATTCTGGCTCTTCGGGGAGACATTCCGGCTGATATGCAGTTCCCGTCGGAGGATCGTTTTCACTATGCCTATGAGCTGGTGGAAGAGATCAGGAAGCATGGAGACTTCTGCATCGGCGCTGCCTGTTATCCGGAAGGACATGTAGAGAACGAACATAAAGCAGATGATATAAAGTATCTGAAACAGAAGGTAGACAGCGGTGTGGATTTTTTGACCACGCAGATGTTTTTTGAAAATGACATCCATTACAACTTTCTGTACCGGATTCGGGAAGCTGGCATAACAGTACCAGTTCTGCCGGGGATCATGCCCATTACAAGCGCAAAACAGATGAAACGCAGCTGCGAACTGTCGGGAACCGTGTTTCCGCGGAGATTCCAGGCCATACTGGACAGATTTGGAGACTGTCCGGACGCAATGGAGCAGGCTGGGATTGCATATGCGACGGACCAGATTATTGACCTGCTTGCCAACGGCGTAAGGAATATCCACATTTATTCCATGAATAAACCGGAGGTGGCAGAGGCAATCATGAGTAATTTATCGGAAATTATTAAATGCTAGGAGTAATAACAGATGGATCATATGACAAAAGAAGCCATCCGTTATCTGGGATATGGAAAACATGCGGTAGATGATAAGACGCTGGCAATGGTGGAAGATTCATTCAGGAATCTCGAGGACATAGCAGGCAGAAGATCCATCTACCGCATCTTTGATTTGCAGCAGACGGCGGATGACAGGTTTACGATAGGCAGAGTAGAAATACAGAGCAGAAGTCTTGGGCGGAACCTGAAAGGGTGCCGTAAGATCATATTATTTGGCGCAACGCTGGGAACAGCGGTAGACCGGATGCTTGCCCGCCTTTCCTTAACGGATATGGCGAAGGCGGTGGTTATGCAGGCCTGCGCGGCTGCTCTGCTGGAAGAATACTGTGATGCGTGCCAGGCGGATATCGCTGCGCAGGTCTCAGCGGAAGGACTATATCTGCGGCCAAGGTTTAGTCCCGGATACGGTGATTTTGACATAAGCTGCCAGGCGCCTTTGATGCAGATGCTGGACTGTGCAAAGACGATAGGCCTGACAATGACTGACAGCTGTATGATGACTCCGTCAAAGTCTGTGACAGCGGTGATAGGAGCAGGCACAACAGAAGAAAAATGCCATATCAAAGGCTGTGAGGCCTGCGAAAAAGAAGACTGTATATACAGAAGGGATAAAATATGATTTTAGACAGATTAGGAAAAGAACTGCTGTTTTTTGACGGCGGAATGGGCACATTACTGCAGGCGGGCGGCTTAAAGCCCGGGGAGCTTCCAGAGACATGGAATATCACACATCCGGAACAGATTACGGAGATACACCGGAATTATATCCAGGCAGGGAGCGATATTATACTGACGAATACATTTGGGGCGAATGCATTGAAGTTTCATGACGACAGCTGTTCGCTGCAGGAGATCGTATCTGCCGCGGTAAGGCACGTGAAAGAAGCGTCTGCGCAGGCGGCGGTGCAGGGGCGGAGCGTTTATGCAGCACTGGATATCGGACCTACAGGAAAGCTGTTAAAGCCCATGGGGGATCTGGAGTTTGAGGAAGCGTACGAGGCATTCGGGGAGGTTGTAAGATACGGAACCGAGGCCGGAGCGGATCTGATTCATATTGAGACAATGAGTGATACATATGAGCTGAAAGCTGCCGTGCTTGCTGCGAAGGAGAATACAGACCTTCCGGTATTTGTGACCACCATTTTTGACGAGCGGGGCAAACTCCTAACAGGGGCGGATGTACCGGCGGTGGTGGCGCTTCTGGAGGGCCTGAGGGTGGATGCCCTGGGAATTAACTGCGGGCTTGGGCCAAAACAGATGCTTCCGATTCTGGATCAGATCCTGGAGTATACGTCCCTTCCCGTGATTGTGAAGCCGAATGCAGGGCTTCCAAAACAAGTACAAGGAGAGACGGTCTATGATGTGCTTCCCCGTGATTTTGCGTCTGTCATGCAGATGATTGTGGACCGCGGCGCGTCCGTGGTGGGCGGATGCTGCGGCACGACGCCGGAACACATCAGGGCGATGGCAAATCTGTGCCGGGGAATGGAACTCCGGCCGGTTACGCAGAAGGAGATCACGATCGTATCTTCTTATGGCAGATCGGTCTGCCTGGGTTCAGGATCGAAGATTATCGGAGAGCGGATCAACCCGACGGGGAAAAAGAAGTTCCGGCAGGCACTAAAGGAACATGACATAGATTATATTCTTAGGGAAGGCATCGCGCAGCAGGATAAAGGCGCGCATATACTGGATGTCAATGTGGGGCTGCCGGACATCGATGAGGTGTCTATGATGCGTGATGTTCTGTCTAACCTGCAGAGCGTGACTAACCTGCCGCTGCAGATTGACACCGTGGACACAAAGGCCATGGAAGCCGGACTGCGGATCTACAACGGAAAAGCCATGGTGAATTCCGTCAGCGGCAAACAGGAATCCATGGACGCTGTATTTCCACTGATCCAGAAGTATGGGGGTGTAGTCATCGGTCTTACGCTGGATGAAAGCGGCATTCCGGATACCGCGGATAAAAGAGTGGATATAGCCCGCCGCATCATTGCGGAAGCTGCAAAATACGGAATTCAGAAAAAAGACATTGTCATTGACGTTCTGGCTATGACAATCAGTTCGGATCCCGAAGGGGCCAGGGTGACGCTGGAAGCATTGAAAAAAGTGCGTGACGGACTTGGAGTCAACACGGTGCTGGGAGTATCCAATATCTCTTTTGGCCTGCCGAACCGCCCGGTTATCAATGCTAATTTCTATACAATGGCCATGCACAATGGTTTGAGTGCGGGGATCATCAATCCCTCCTCCGAGGAAATGATGAAGTCCTATTATGCTTTTCATGCGCTTATGAACCTGGACAGTAACTGTGAAGATTACATTGCGAAATATGCCGGACAGGATACCGGCGCCCCGGCGCCTCCTTCTGTTTCCGGGGAGATGTCCCTGGATCAGGCGATCGAAAAGGGGCTGAAAGAAGAGGCGCATCATATTACCGGCCTGCTTGTAAAGGAGCAGAAACCGCTGGATATCATCAATACGTATCTGATTCCTGCGCTGGACAATGTGGGGAAAGGCTTTGAGAAGGGAACTGTATTTTTGCCCCAGCTGCTGATGAGCGCTGAGGCGGCAAAAGCGGCTTTTACAATTCTAAAAGAATCGCTCGCGGCAGCCGGACAGGATCAGGAGAAGAAGGAGAAGGTGGTGCTTGCGACCGTGAAAGGGGATATTCATGATATCGGAAAGAATATAGTGAAGGTTCTTCTTGAAAACTACAGTTTTGATGTGATTGACCTGGGAAAGGACGTGGCGCCGGAACGGATTGTGGAGACGGTGCTGAAGGAGGACGTGCATCTGGCAGGGCTAAGTGCACTTATGACGACTACCGTTGTGAGCATGGAGGAGACAATCAAGCAATTGAAGCAGAAAGCGCCCGGATGCAGGGTCATGGTCGGCGGGGCTGTCCTGAATCAGGAGTATGCGGATATGATCGGAGCGGATTTCTATGGGAAGGATGCGATGCAGTCTGTTTATTATGCGCAGAAGCTGCTTAAGAATCAGTGAGGAATGTACCTTTTTTTATACAAGAAACCATATTGACTAAATTTTAACAAAAGGGTATAGTGGTAATGCAAATGAAACAGAATGGCAGACAGCTGCCTTTTTGGAGAAAATTCAGGAGGAAGAGAACCTATGATGAGAGGACTGCAGACACCGGTCCGTGCAATACGGAGAAGAGT
Source organism: Faecalicatena contorta (assembly GCF_001404335.1). Taxonomy (GTDB): domain Bacteria; phylum Bacillota; class Clostridia; order Lachnospirales; family Lachnospiraceae; genus Faecalicatena; species Faecalicatena contortus_B. Next base: position 7,428 of record NZ_CYZU01000005.1, on the reverse strand, counting down.
GTTTACGGAAGTTGCAAAACTGGGATTTAAGGCTAACGCGGACACGCTGTTGGCGGATATGGAAGCGATACCCTATGAGATTGTAAATGACGATACGGAAAAATACCGCGAGAGTACCTACCGTTCACGCGCGATCGTGAGAGAGCGTTTGAGGCTGGCTATGGGTCTGTCGCTGCGGCCGGAGAATAAGCCGGTGCACCTGACTTCCGGAGTGGAAGCCAGCAACATTTCAGAAAAGTATTATGAGCCTCCGCTGATGCAGGTGATACCATCGGCCTGCGAGAGCTGCGAGGAGAACAAATATGAAGTGAGTAATATCTGTAAAGGATGCCTTGCCCATCCTTGCCAGGAAGTATGCCCGAAGGGAGCCATTTCTTTCGTGGACGGCAAGTCCTTTATAGACCAGGAAAAATGTATCAAGTGCGGTAAATGCAAATCGGTCTGTCCGTATGATGCGATCGCGAAGAAGGAAAGGCCTTGTAAAAATGCCTGCGGCGTTAATGCGATTGTCTCCGACAAATATGGAAGAGCTTATATTGATACAGAGAAATGTGTGTCCTGCGGTATGTGTATGGTAAGCTGTCCCTTTGGCGCCATTTCAGACAAGTCCCAGATCTTTCAGCTGACGAACGCGCTGCAGGAGGGCGGAGAGATTGTGGCCGAGATTGCCCCTGCATTCGTCGGTCAGTTTGGGGATAATATTACGCCGAGAAACATTAAGGCCGCCCTGCAGGAGCTGGGATTCTCAGAAGTCTATGAAGTGGCGCTGGGAGCAGACATTGGAGCCATAGCTGAGGCGCATCATTATGTGGATAAAGTGGTATCAGGGGAACTTCCGTTCCTGTTGACATCCTGTTGTCCGTCCTGGGCAGTAATGGCAAAGAAATTCTTCCCTGACCTGATCGACCAGATCTCGCAGGAGCTGACCCCTATGGTGGCGACAGCCAGAACCATTAAGCAGGAGCATCCGAACGCGCGAGTGGTATTCATCGGGCCGTGTGCGGCTAAGAAGCTGGAAGCGTCGAGAAGAACCGTGCGCAGTGATGTGGACTTTGTTGTGACTTACGAAGAGGTGCAGGCAATGTTTGACGCGAAAAACATTGACCTGAAGAAGTACGAAGCAGAGTCTTCATTCCACGACGCGACGGGAGCGGGCCGCGGCTATGCCTGTGCCGGCGGCGTGGCAGAGGCCATCGAGAACTGCATCAATGAGTATTATCCGGATGTGGAAGTGAACATTGAGCATGCAGAGGGGCTTGCCGAATGCAAAAAGATACTGACGCTGGCAAAAGCCGGACGTATGAACGGTTGTCTGATCGAGGGAATGGGCTGTCCGGGAGGCTGCATAGCAGGCGCCGGAACGAATATACCGGTCTCAAAAGCAAAGAAAGCTCTTGCCAACTATGTAAAGAATTCTTCCAACAATATTCCGCCGAAAGAACTGGCAGAAATCGAGCTAAAATAATATTTGAAAAACCGTACCAGCTATGGTATGATAGGTTAGAAATACAGAGTGGATCCGCATCCACTCTGTTTCTGTTGACCATATACTCATCGTTCCGGATATCCGGAGCGTATAAGGGCAGAATCATCATGGCTGCCGCAGATAAAGAAACCGGGAGGAATAGGGTTATGCAACCATATGGAGTGAACCAATTAAGAAAGATGTTTTTGGAGTTTTTTGAGAGCAAAGGGCACCTTGCAATGAAGAGCTTTTCATTAGTACCGCACAATGATAAGAGTCTTCTTCTCATCAATTCGGGAATGGCGCCGATGAAGCCATATTTTACAGGACAGGAGAACCCGCCGAGCAAAAGGGTGACAACCTGTCAGAAGTGTATCAGGACAGGAGATATTGAAAATGTCGGTAAGACAGCGCGTCACGGCACATTTTTTGAGATGCTGGGCAACTTTTCTTTTGGTGACTATTTTAAAGATGACGCAATCAAATGGTCATGGGAGTTTCTGACAGAGGTGGTAGGGCTGGATCCCGACAAACTGTACCCGTCTGTATATTTGGACGATGATGAAGCATTTGAGATTTGGAATAAAAAGATGGGGATTCCGGCGGAACGTATTTTCAAGTTCGGTAAGGAAGATAATTTCTGGGAGCATGGTTCAGGTCCCTGCGGTCCTTGTTCGGAGATCTACTATGACAGGGGAGAAGAGTACGGCTGCAGCCGCCCGGACTGTACGGTTGGGTGTGAGTGCGACCGCTATATGGAGATATGGAACAACGTATTTACCCAGTTTGAAAATGACGGCAAGGGAAATTATACAGAGCTCGAGCAGAAGAACATCGATACAGGCATGGGTCTGGAGAGACTTGCTTCGGTTGTTCAGAATGTGGATTCCATATTTGACGTGGATACGATCAAGGAATTGCGCAGCCATGTATGCAGGATGGCGGATGTTGTTTATGGGAAAGAAGAAGGTACGGATATTTCTATCCGCGTTATAACGGATCACGTACGTTCCGTAACATTTATGATATCCGATGGTATTATGCCTTCCAACGAAGGAAGAGGGTATGTGCTGCGACGTCTGCTCAGAAGAGCCTGCCGCCATGGAAGACTGCTGAATATCGAAGGCAATTTCCTTCCGGCGCTGGCCGAGACTGTAATCGAAGGCTCTAAGGACGGTTATCCGGAGCTGGAAGAGAAAAAAGATTTTATCCTGAAAGTGATTGCAAAGGAAGAAGAGCAGTTTAACAAGACGATTGATCAGGGACTTGTTATTTTATCCGATATGATTGACGGGATGGAGAAGCGCGCTGAAAAGACGCTTTCCGGAGAGGAAGCGTTTAAACTGTATGACACATATGGTTTTCCGATCGATTTGACAAAAGAGATTTTGGAAGAAAAGGGACTGGATGTGGATGAAGAGGGATTCCATGCTGCGATGGAAGTCCAGAGAAAGACAGCTCGCGCCGCCCGCGGCGTTACGAACTATATGGGGGCGGATGTGACCGTATACGAATCCATTGATCCGGGTATTACAAGCACATTTTTGGGATATAATAATTTAGTATATGAATCAGAGATTACGGTGCTGACGACGGAGACGGAGGTAGCAGAAGCCCTGTCAGACGGCGAGAGGGGAACTGTATTTGTAAAAGAGACGCCTTTCTATGCCACCAGCGGCGGACAGGAGGCCGATACGGGCGTTATACGCACTCCGGAAGGGGAATTTAAGGTAGAAGACACAATCAAGCTCCTGGGTGGTAAAATCGGCCATGTGGGACAGGTTGTCAAAGGTATGGTCAAGACAGGGGATAAGGCAGAGCTGGCCGTAGATGCCAGAAAGCGTTCTTTATCCGCAAGAAACCACAGCGCGACCCATCTGCTCCAGAAGGCGCTCAGGACAGTGCTGGGCACTCATGTAGAACAGGCAGGCTCCAGTGTGAATGAAGACAGGCTCCGTTTTGACTTCACACATTTTTCTGCGCTGAGCCAGGACGAACTCAAACAGGTAGAGGAAATTGTTAATGAGCATATTGCCGAGGCTCTGCCTGTGGATATTCAGAATATGCCGATCGAAGAGGCCAGAAAGACCGGTGCGCAGGCCTTGTTCGGTGAAAAGTATGGGGACATCGTAAGGGTGGTTAATATAGGCGGATTCTCGATTGAGTTCTGCGGCGGTACCCACGTAAAGAACACGAGCGAAATTATGGCGTTTAAGATTATTTCCGAGACAGGCGTGGCTGCAGGCGTGCGCCGCATTGAGGCACTGACATCGCAGGGACTTTTAGACTATTATGATACTCTGGAGAAGAAGATGAATGAGGCGGCGAAGCTGTTAAAGGCATCGCCGGATAACCTGGCGGAGAAGATCACACATGTGATGTCCGAGAACAAAACTCTTCACTCAGAGGTGGAAAGCCTGAAGAGCAGACTTGCACAGGATGCCATGGGCGATGTGATGGATCAGGTGCAGGAAGTGAAAGGCGTAAAGCTTCTGGCGGCAGAGGTGGACGGCGTTGATATGAATGGACTCCGCGACCTTGGAGACCAGATGAAGGAAAAACTGGGAGAGGGCGTAGTCGTCCTTGCCTCAGGAAATGAGGGGAAAGTCAGTCTTATGGTAACCGCTACAGAAGGTGCGATGAAACAGGGCGCACATGCCGGGAACCTTATCAAAGCGATTGCCGGCCTCGTAGGAGGAGGAGGCGGCGGCCGTCCGAACATGGCGCAGGCAGGCGGAAAGAACCCGGCAGGCATCAAAGATGCGCTTGCAAAGGCTGTTGAAGCACTGGAAGGACAACTTTCTTAGTTTTTTTGCCGGAAACAGTTGACGTTTAGTGAAAATATGATATAATCTTTTGTAGTGCAATAAATATACCCGAACAGTCGTATGATGCACAATACAAGGCTGGAGGGGAGGTTAGGTGTGAGACTATGTCAAATGTAATCGTTAAAGAAAACGAGACGTTAGATAGCGCTTTACGCAGATTCAAAAGAAACTGTGCAAAGGCTGGCATTCAGCAGGAGATTCGTAAAAGAGAACATTACGAAAAGCCAAGCGTAAGACGTAAGAAAAAATCTGAAGCTGCTAGAAAACGTAAATATAATTAATATGTGCAGATAAATAGAGTGTTGAAAAACACTCTATTTTTGTGTTTTGAGGACAGCGGAGGATGCGAATGGCAAGGACGGCCGGAATACGGGTTAGCTTTGTATTTTCTTTATTTATTTAAGATTTGTTTAAGACTTTCCAAAGTTCGTAGTAATGTCTGTGAAGCTGTGATATGATTACCAAAGGAAACTGATGGGACATTAACATAAGATGGAGATGAGAATATGTGGGATAAGGTGATATTTGGAAGAGATTTATATCATGTGGTACTGTGGTTCCTTACGTACAGTATTCTTGGGTGGATAGTGGAATCTATTTACATGTCCATTTGTAATAAAAAGTGGACAAACCGGGGATTTTCAAAAGGACCGTTCTGCCCGATCTATGGAGTGGGGGCTTTGACAGTATATTTTGTACTGAGTCCTTACAGTCACAACAGAGTGCTGCTTTTCTTTCTGGGAGCCATACTGGCTACAACAATCGAATGGGTGACAGCCAGGATTATGGAGCGGATATTCGGTGAGGTCTGGTGGGATTATACGGACAAGCCGTTTAATTATAAAGGAATTCTCTGTCTGGAAAGCACGCTGGCGTGGGGACTGTACACTTTGATCTTGTTTGGGGTTCTGCACGGGTTTGTTGAGCGGATTGTAAATGCGATACCTTTCCATATTGGAAGAATTGCAGGTACATTACTGATCTTGGTTTATATTATTGATTTTACCTCTTCTTTTTATAAAGAGAAGCGGGAGAACCTGCCGGTCTCGTTCAGTAAGATTAAGAACAGCTTTCGGAACTTGATCGGACGTTAGATGGCTGCTGAGGCCGTTACTGTTCCCCCTGCGGGCGCGCGCAGTACTGATACCAGGGTATACGGTTAGAATTTTTACTTGACGTTAGGAAAAAACTGGTATATACTAAATGAGTGAAATGACAAAGGCGTCATAGACATAGGTCTATGGCGTTTTTTTGCACTTTAACAGGAGATATCAGCTATGTTCATCAGGAAAGAATGAAATATTTTGGCGATATCTTTTACAAGGAATGGGAAAATATAAGAAATGAATAATACAAACAGATTTCCTGCAAAAATGTCATTATCACATAAAACAAGGGATGAGACTGTCCGCATAGTTGTCATCGTTTAAACTAAAGCTAATATTGCAGTAAACACGGATGATATTTAAAATGTTATAAAAGCATTTTGCCGTATACTTTGTCGGGTTTAATACTATACAGTTTTAAAGTTGTAAAAATTATGAAATTTATGATTGACAAAGTTGCAGGCAGCTTTTAAAATAAACGAGTAGACAAAGTTGTCATGATGCGGGGCAGGTTGTCACCCCGCCATTTTTATATTATTTCAGGAGGTAGAAAAGGATGTCATACGTTGATGAGGTAATTGAATTAGTTGTGAAAAAGAACCCTGCAGAACCGGAGTTCCACCAGGCGGTAAAGGAAGTGCTGGAGTCTCTGAGAGCCGTTGTTGAGGCAAATGAGGAGAAGTTCCGCAGAGATGCTCTTCTGGAGAGGCTTGTAGAGCCTGAGAGACAGCTGAAGTTCCGTGTACCATGGGTAGATGACAGCGGTCAGGTTCAGGTTAACACAGGGTACAGGGTTCAGTTCAATAGTGCGATTGGGCCATATAAGGGCGGTCTTCGTCTGCATCCTTCAGTAAACCTTGGCATTATCAAATTTCTGGGATTTGAACAGATCTTCAAGAATTCCCTGACGGGGCTTCCGATCGGCGGGGGAAAAGGCGGTTCTGACTTTGATCCGAAAGGAAAATCAGACAGAGAAGTTATGGCTTTTTGCCAGAGCTTTATGACGGAATTATGTAAATATATTGGAGCAGATACAGATGTACCTGCAGGTGATATCGGCACCGGTGCAAGAGAGATTGGATATATGTATGGACAGTACAAGCGTATCCGCGGATTATCAGAAGGTGTACTTACAGGAAAAGGCTTAAGCTACGGCGGATCTCTGGCCCGCACAGAGGCTACCGGATACGGTCTGCTCTATCTGACAGAAGAGATGCTTAAGCTGAATGGAATTGATATTGCTGGTAAGACAGTAGCAGTATCAGGTTCAGGAAATGTTGCTATTTACGCAACACAGAAAGCTCATCAACTGGGGGCTAAAGTAGTGACAGTCAGTGACTCCAACGGATGGGTATACGATCCGGATGGGATTGACGTAGACACGCTGAAGGAAATCAAGGAAGTTAGGCGTGCAAGACTGACAGAATACAAGAACTACCGTCCAAATTCCGAGTACCACGAAGGAAGAGGGGTTTGGTCAGTAAAAGTTGATATCGCGCTGCCATGTGCAACCCAGAACGAACTCTTGCTGGATGATGCAAAGGCACTTGTTGCAAACGGATGTATTGCAGTAGCCGAGGGCGCTAACATGCCGACAACTCTGGAAGCGACAGAATATCTGCAGAAAAACGGTGTATTATTTGCACCTGGAAAGGCTGCAAATGCAGGCGGTGTTGCAACTTCAGCCCTGGAGATGTCCCAGAACAGCGAGCGTCTTAGCTGGACATTCGAGGAAGTAGACACGCAGCTTCAGAGAATTATGGTGGACATCTGTCATAATATGGCAGATGCTGCTGAAAGATATGATGTAAAAGGAAACTATGTGGTAGGTGCAAACATTGCGGGATTTGAAAAAGTAGTAGACGCAATGACGGCGCAGGGCATCATATAAATCGGGATTTAGTTGACAGGCTTCAGTCCTGTCGACGGACGGGGACGCTTCATGACAGGGAGGCCGGGAAGGTGCTGGGGCTGTATATGCCGTTGCGATATGCACCCATGCTGCTAAGTGATTCTAGAACAGCCGATG
>NZ_CYZU01000004.1 GCF_001404335.1 Faecalicatena contorta | reverse complement strand
ATGTCAGAAGAAAAAGAAGTATTGACAGAAGAGGTATTTACCCCGCAGGTGGTAGAGGATTTCGGAATGGTCGGAATCGAAAAATTAATGGGTGTCATGGAAGGACAGGAGGAGTAAGCATGGGATATAACTATGTGACAGATCACACCAATGTCAACTATACCCCAGGTAATTCAGGCAGGCTCTATATCGTCATGCATTATACTGGCAACCTGACAGATACCGCAAAAGCTAATGCAAACTACTTCCGGGATACAAAACGAGGTGCATCGGCTCATTTATTTGTGGATGAATCAGACGTGTATGAAGTTGTATCACTTAATGATTCAGCCTGGGCGGTGGGTGTAGATTATGGTGGGAACCTGTTTGGACTCTGTACCAATTACAATTCCATCAGCATTGAGATGTGTTCCTCAGGCGGGAAGATTTCTGACCGGACAATCGATAATGCGGTAAGTCTGACAAAAAGTCTGATGAAAAGATACGGGATCCCAACCGAACGCGTGGTGCGTCACTGGGATGTGTGTGGTAAGAGCTGCCCTGGCTGGGCTGGTTGGCTGCCGGGGAATGAAAGCATCTGGAATGATTTTAAGAACCGCCTAGCGGGCGGGGGAAGCGCAGTAACTGACAAAAAAGAAACCAGAAATGAAGGGAGAGAAACAACTATGCAATGTTTTTACACAGTAGATGGCAAGGGACCGGTGATTTATTTTGATGGATTGAATTTTCATCCGCTTTCGCATCCGGACGAAATGACCGTATTGAACAGCATTTACAAGGCAAACAACGGCAAGGATATACCATGTTTTAGCTGGCAGAGTAAGGCACCGTGGCATGCAAGGCTGCAGGCAGCGATCAAGAGAACACAGAAATAATATTATAGCCCGGGACCATCAGGATTCCGGGCTATAATTAAGATAAGAATTTATTGATTCAGATATTTTACATAAAAAAGCATTTATTTCTTGGTCATCATTGTGATAACTATCAATAAATGCGATAATATCATGAAGCCATTCATTATTTTTTTTAATCTTTTCAGGAGTGTCGTTACTTTCGCAAGACATTAATCCTGCAACTAAAAATCTTATCCTAAGTTTATAATCATCTGCTTGTAAAGCATCGATGATTAAGTCTTCTATTTTATTCATTTTTTTCGCCTTCCTTTTTCGAGCGTCTCCACTCTCTCAAAATTTTTGCATTTTTTGTTGGAGCATCCGAATTATAGACGCCCTTTGTATAGGGCAGGTAACTATTTACACAAGTCTTGGTAAGTTTGAGCTTACGTGATATATCGTCAATAGATAATCCCTTAGAATATAAATCGTTAACAGCTCTGCTTGTGTCAGACTCAAAAGCGCCCTCTGTAATCAGTATTTTTCTGACTTTTTGACAGCTCATGGAGAATGCTTTTCTGGTCTGACGTATAGAACCGCATGATTCATAATATTCTACAATTTCACTTTTCATGCTTATTCCTCCTTAATGGTGGGTTATACCATTTTAAAGCTACATGTAACGCGGTGCACTTTCTCACCATCGTACCACTCCATTACAGGAGAGCCGCCGAAACTTAATAAGATTTCATTCGCCAAGTAAGTAGCGCCATCTGGCGTTACGATCATCGTTTCGCCGGCAGTGTTTTCACAAATTTCAAATCCTGCAGGAAGTTCTATTTCCACTTTTTCACTTATGCTCGCTTGGCTGTGAGGGCAGCCAAATGTAAAGATAGTCCGTTTTTCATGGCGTAAAACGTCATAATTTGCATATCCGATAATTGTATTCATAATCATATCCTCCTTGATTTTGGAGTGCTAAGTTGCTATAATTTCTTTGATGGGGAGCGGTGGCAAGCCCGCCCTCCCTGTTAACCCTATTCTGTTTTTTCTTTTTCCTTCCTTGGCTTTGCGTCTACAATCCGTCTTATCAGTTCCAGTATTTCGTGTTCCGAATGACCTTTTTCGTCACACCATTCAATTACTTCTTTGATTTCTTTTTTATCCATTTCTTCCATATGCTCTCCCTTCCGATATTGTTAAGTTACTTGCCTTCCTTAACTATCTTTATTATATCACTAAAATTAGTGAATGTCAATCATTAATCACTAATTTTAGATAAAATGTTTTCCCTATCATCCTCAGTCTCTACAAACTTTATCAAGTCCCGTGGCTGCATTTCTAGTATACAGCACAGCCGATTAAGGTTATCCAGTGATATGCTTGTATCATTATCACGGAATTTCCGCATGGTTGACTGGCTAAACAGCCCAGTGTTTTTGGCGGTAGTAGTGTTTATACCGGCTTTTTTTAATGCGGTGATTATATCTATTTTGTATTCCAGCAATCTTAGCACCTCCTTTTTATCGTATCTACCTATAATAATACTCTAATCTCGACAAAAGTCAATCAAAAAATCTCTAAAAAAGGAGAAAAAGCTATTGACAATCACGAATAATAGTGATATAATATAGTTACAAGGTAAGGAAAACAAGAAAACAAAACGGAGGAAATGAAGATGAAGATTATCAGCAGTCAGAGATACATTGATGAGGAAATAGTAGAACAGAAAATAGAAGAAATCAAGAATGATGAATTTATAACACTTCCGATCATAGATGCAGAAATGCAGGATTTAAATGGAAATAACCTTTTTATCCTCATAGACGGACATCATAGAAAAGAAGCTGCTGAGGCGCTTGGATTAGAAGTGAGATATGAAGAAGTAAAAAACGAACACTATTGTACTGGAGAAGACCTTCTTGACGAATGCTGGGGCGGGGATGATTGGTATTATGTGGAGAATGGACATCTGGTGTGGTAATCAAGGAATTCCGCCCCGGCCGGGAAAAGCCGGGAGAAAGAAGGAGAATATGATGAAAAAATATGAAATTAATGACAGCGTGGATAACTTTGCAAAAGTTTTTGCGAAACTTATGCAAGCAAGCTATAGTGTGAATGATTCTGTATTTCAGAATGCAGATACAAACGCGTACATAGTAGAAGTAGATGAACCAGATAAAAAATGGTGTAAAAAAGAGTTAGAGGAATTCTGCACAGAAGGGTTTGTAGTTGACGCCCTCGCAAGAAATGTCCTGTTTGACAGAACAACCGGAAACTCTGTAGGGTGGGGCGAATGCGGGATTGACATATCTGCATTTGGGGTTGAATATACAACTTGCGGCGGTCTTGTTTTTGGATGGGACGTATATCCGCAATGGAGCGGAGACGACTACGTAGAAAATACACTTACTGTCTATTGTTACGCCAGGGAAGGCGGAACGCTTGAAAAATCCCTGGTTGAACATGGATTTGTTGCATATAATTAACACAAATTGAAAATAAAAAGGAGCCATCCTAAATAGAGGCTCCTCTTTATAAAGGTAAAACTAAACGTATTCCAATCCACACCGGGGAGATGGCCCCAGTGACCGCAGTAACCCGTCTGTTACTGTGTATAACAATTATATTATAACAAAAAACGAAAAAATGTCAAGAAGAGTAAATAAACAGTTCCAGGAGGGATATACCATGAAGAATATTAACATATTAAATTGTGTCAGAAAAATAAATCATGCGGCAAAATACTGTGGACGCATGAAAAAAGAGTCATATAACCGAAGAGAATACGAACTAACTAGATTTTATAAAGATGAACAGCGAAAACTGTATTTATTAAAAGCTATGTCAATTTTGTACTTAGAGGAAAATGGCGCCCTAAAAAGATCAGATCAACAAAAAGACATTTCATCTGGCACAATTTTAGAGGCATTTTCGTCTGACGATGGAATATACAATTTTCATTCTATATCTATTTTCAAAGAGAATGAAAACGCCAGTGAATATAAGATTGCAGACAATGATCGTACTGACAGGACTGTATATTATATGCCTTATATGAGATATTTAATAAAAATATTACCAGAAAAATATTGTGAAATTTACAATATGCTTACATGCTGCGACTTCTATTTCCCATATTGCCAACAATCAGTCAAGAAAATCGAAAGACTGAAAGAATTAGGAGTAATGGGGGAAATATATAAATCCAGATCAGGATATTACGATGACCGTAATTATTATTGCAATATGTATCTCAAAGGAATTGAGATATGTAAAATAATAGCAGTTATAGATTGCGGTAAGGAGGAGTTTGATTTAACAGATAAATCGGGGTACATAGAATATTGTGAATACATACCATTCTATGAATTATGGTCCGATGCAATTAATAATTGACGCTTTTAATCCATTATAGTATAATAATCATGTCTAATAGTTGCCCAGTCGGCTGTATAAGTACTTGTACAGCCGTGGATTGAAAAAAACTATTTATCTATAGGGCATTGATAGTTTTTACTATTAGGTGCATATGCAAGGGAGAGTCGGGAGTATACACCGGCTCTCTTTTTATAATAGGAATAGATAGAGAAGAAACTAAGTGAGGACTGGACAATGGAAATAACCCCTTATGTACAATATGAATCCATAGATACCTGGCATCTATACCAGGAATTCCGGAGCATTCCCGGAAATAAAATGGATGTCGAAATGCGGAATGGGTCAACAATGACAACGGATATGATGCACAATATACTCCATACGGCATATAAGCTGGTGGGCCGGGCAGAAATGACCAGGTCTCACTGACTTGACAATCGGTAGCAAAAATGTGAAAATACAGGTGAACCACTGAAAGCGCGAATGCGCCGTAGGTGGTGTTTTTGTGCAATTTGGATGCGTCCTATAAAGTCTATAAAATCATAATGTCCAAAAAATGTCCAAGGCAAATCCAGAAAACGCCTAAAACTGGGCGTTCGCGGCACTTTGAGCACTTGACTTTTAATCAAGTTGTCCGGGGTTCGAATCCCCGCACGCTCATTCAAAAAAATGCCGCAAATCCTTAAAATACAGAGGGTTTGCGGTATTTTAGTTTTTATGCAGATTGTAATTATCCACAATCTGCGGGCGCGCATTGGTTTCATTCTCCCAAGACAGCTAAAAAGATTGTGGTTATCCCTTATTTTATGGTACCATATAAGAGGGTTATTGGACGGAAAAATTAGACGTAGAAATGGAATTTACGGCGTTAGCCGGAGTATAGGAGTATGAATGGACAATTTATATAAAAAATTGCGGGAATACAGCCGTTCTGATTATTATGGATTTCATATGCCGGGGCACAAGCGGAAAGGAATCCTGACAGGTTGTGATCTGCCGTATTCAATCGATATTACAGAGATAGAAGGATTTGATGATCTGCACCATGCAAGAGGTATTTTAAAGGAGGCAGAAGAGCGTGCTGCTGCATTGTACCATTCTTTAGAGACACATTACCTGATTAATGGCAGTACAACAGGGATCTTGAGCGCTGTAATGGGGTGTACGGCAAAAGGGGACAGAATCTTAATGGCGAGAAACTGCCACAAATCAGTTTACCATGCAGTTTTAATGCATGAACTGAGACCAGTATATATTTACCCGCAATTTTATACAGATATGGAATTAAACGGACCTGTTAAATCAGAGGATGTAGAAAATGCCTTGGATAAGTATGTGGATATCAAGGCGGTGGTAATTACGTCTCCAACATATGACGGAGTTGTATCGGATATAAAATCTATTGCGGCTGTGGTTCACAGGAAGGGGATTCCTTTGATTGTCGATGAGGCTCATGGAGCCCATCTGGGGTTTCATCCATATTTTCCGAAAAATTCAGTATCCCTTGGGGCCGATGTGGTTATACACAGCCTTCATAAAACTCTTCCTGCACTGACACAGACAGCCTTAATCCATATCAATGAAAATAAGAATTTAAAAGAAAATCTGGATATCAGTGGGGAGATCACGCAGTATCTGCATATGCTGCAGACGAGCAGTCCTTCCTATGTACTGATGGCAGGTATAGATGTATGCGTTGAGATGATGTCCTATGAAGGGCATACGTATCTTGATAAATATGCAGTGTTATTAAAGCAGTCACGTGAATTGATGCGAAAATTAAATTGTTTGAAACTACTTGAAACAGAAGTATATGATAAATCTAAGATAGTGATTTCAGTAAAAGGGACTGGTATAACGGGACGGCAGCTCTATATGACTCTTTTGGAGCGATACCATCTGCAGCTGGAGATGGCGGCCGGGTCTTATGTGATTGCCATGACTTCGATGGGAGACACAAAAGAGGGCATGAAGCGCCTCACAGATGCGCTGCTGGAAATTGATGCGGGCCTGTCAGCTGAAAAAGGGGTGTCTGCAGATTTTGCACTTCCTCCGCTTAGGCAGATATATACGAGTGCAGAGACAAAAGAAGCTGTGGGAAGAGGAAGCGGCCGTAGAACCCAAAGCCTGGAATGGGGAAAATCTGTTGGTAGAGTTTCATCAGAATATGCTTATATTTATCCTCCTGGGATTCCGTTAATTGTTCCCGGGGAAGAGATTTCTGAAGAAGCAGCCGCTTTACTTGAAAAATACCGGAATCTGGGATTTTCTGTGGAAGGTTTGAAAGAAGAAGGAAAAATTGAGGTGTTGATCAATGGGTAAGATATGTTACATTATGGGAAAAAGTTCCTCCGGAAAAGATACTATTTTTAAAAAATTGAAGGAGATACTGCCTCAGTTCAGAACGATTATTCTATATACGACAAGGCCGATCCGGGCAGGGGAAACGGATGGGGTGGAGTATTATTTCACTGATGAGGCAAAGCTGGAAAGTCTGGAGAAGCAGGGGGCTGTCATTGAGATGAGAGCCTATCATACAAAATGCGGCGTATGGAAGTATTTTACGGCAGACGACGGGCAGATAGATCTGGAAAAATATGACTATATTGTCATTGGGACGCTGCAGTCTTATGAGGAAATGCGCCTGTATTTTGGGAAGGACAGGCTGGTACCTGTTTATATAGAAGTGGAGGACGGGGAAAGGCTCTCAAGGGCGCTTATGAGAGAGCAGCAGCAAAGTGAGCCTAAGTATTCCGAGATGTGCAGACGGTTTCTGGCAGACCAGGAAGATTTTTCAGAAGAAAACCTGGAAAATGCAGGAATTATAAGGCGGTTTCAAAATAATAATATGGAAGAATGTATTCAGGAAATACAGATGTATCTGGAGAGAGAGATGGATGAGGGATAGTTTATTTATACAAAGAGGGAGAAACAGATTACTCTGCTTCTCCCTCTGCTACTATATCCTCGAGTACACGAATCAGGTCGTGAATGTTCTTTAATTGGACATTTCTTTCGAGTATACAGTCTTTCAAGTTGATCGGTAATGATTCAAACTTGTCCCGGAGTTCCGGTGCTATATAAGATGCCATATTCTCACCTCAGTATAGGATGTCCGGATCGGAGATAAATTATGAGTGAAAAATAGAAAAAAGAGTGATGATTCAAAAAACATTTCATGCCCTATTTGGGACAAAACAGCAGTCAGGCGGAGGGAAATCACCTTTCCCTTTATTTTTTTGATTTTGGGGCGTTTTAAGGACATTGAAAAGTGTTTTACGGACTCACTGTGCTGAAAGTTGTTTCTTAAAAAATAATTCGATAATAAATTAATTGACTGTGATAGGGCAGTGATAGTTACTGTTCAGACCGTGCCGTGCACCTCGCTGCACGGCATCGGAGCCGATGAAGTGATGGTCTCGGGGCATCTGCCCTTCGCCGTAGGCGACTTTAAATGGGCAGATGCCGTTACTGTGCACACCCATAGGGTGTGAACAGTAACCAGTGATAAATTCTCGAAGAAATCCCGTATTTATGGGCTATATCTTCATGAAAATTTATGATATACTTAATGAGTAGTTCACAACTTTGTAAGAAACCTATTGTACAATAAACGTAACTGTTCATACTTTGAACAAGTACAGTAACCAGATGGTAACTTACAAAGGAATACGGAGAGGCAGCAGGTGATGTAATGAGCGGTTTTAAGGATGTAGTCGGACACAAAAATATTATACAATATATAGGCAATGCAGTGAAGACGGACAAGGTCTCACATGCATATATAATGAATGGGGAAAAAGGGGCAGGCAAGAAGCTGCTTGCTAATTTATTTGCGATGAGCCTGCAGTGCCGGAACCGGGAGGAAGACGGAGATGCCTGCGGCAAATGCCAGTCCTGCAAACAGGCGCTGAATCAGAATCAGCCGGATATCATTAAGGTTACGCATGAGAAACCCAATACGATCAGCATCGACGATATCCGTGAACAGGTAAATAATGATATTGTGATCAAACCATACAGCAGCAGATATAAGATTTATATTATAGCAGATGCGGATATGATGAGCGTACAGGCCCAGAACGCGATTCTTAAGACGATTGAAGAGCCGCCGGAATATGCGGTTATTATGCTGCTTACGGAGAATGCGGAGACGCTGCTTCCCACAATCAGGTCCAGATGTGTGATGCTCAAGCTGCGGAATATTAAGGACCAGCTTGTGAAAAAGTATTTGATGGAACAGATGCAGGTGCCGGATTATAAAGCGGATGTCTGTGTGGCGTTTGCTCAGGGCAATATGGGAAAGGCCATTATGCTGGCCACTTCGGAACATTTTAACGAGATTAAGGAAGAAGCGGTTCATTTGCTGAGAAATATCAATGATTTGGATTTGAATGAACTGATCGAGGCAGTGAAGAGATGCATGTCTTATAAGCTGGAGATCACGGATTACATGGATGTGATCGCAGTATGGTACAGGGATGTGCTTATTTATAAGGCAACCAGAAATGTGGACAGGGTTGTATTTTCGGATCAGCTGAAGTATATTAAAGAACGGGCGAGCAAGAGTTCTTATGAGGGAATCGAGATTATTCTGGATGCACTGGAAAAGGCAAAGTCCCGCCTGAAGGCGAATGTAAACTTTGAATTGACTATGGAATTGCTTTTATTGACAATAAAGGAGAATTAACGGGATGACGAAAGTAATAGGTGTGAGATTCCGCACTGCAGGAAAGATATACTTCTTTGCACCGGGGAAGTTTGATATCACACAGGGTGACAATGTAATTGTTGAGACAGCGAGAGGCGTAGAATACGGGCGTGTTGTAAGCGGACCAAAAGAGGTGAAGGACGAGGAAGTTGTGCAGCCGCTGAAGTCGGTGATCCGTGTGGCTACTGAGCAGGACCGCAAAGTAGAGGAGAAGAACCGTGAGAAGGAAAAAGATGCCTTTAAGATATGTCTGGAGAAGATCCGCAAGCACGGCCTGGATATGAAACTGATTGATGCTGAATATACATTTGACAATAATAAAGTGCTGTTTTATTTTACGGCGGATGGCAGGATCGATTTCAGGGAGCTGGTAAAGGATCTGGCAGCAGTATTCAGAACCAGGATCGAACTCCGTCAAATCGGTGTGAGGGATGAGACAAAGATCCGCGGAGGAATCGGCATATGCGGGAGACCTTTGTGTTGCAATACTTATTTATCTGAATTTGCTGCAGTTTCTATCAAGATGGCGAAGGAGCAGAATTTGTCCCTGAATCCGACGAAGATATCGGGCGTTTGCGGCCGTTTGATGTGCTGCCTGACCAACGAGGAAGAGACATACGAGGAGCTGAACAGCCAGCTTCCTACTTTGGGAGATACCGTTACAACGCCGGAGGGGCTTTCAGGAACGGTTCATTCACTGAGCGTACTGCGGAAGCTTGTAAAGGTTATAGTGGTGCTGGAAAACGATGAAAAAGAGATACGGGAATACAGAGCGGAGGAACTGAAGTTCAGGCCGCGGCGTAAAAAGGCAAAGGTGTCCAAGGAAGAGATGAAGAAGCTGGCCGCGCTGGAAAAAGGTGAAGGAGCATCGAAGTTAGATGACAACTAAGTTAAGACCGGGAGAGAGGCTGGATGATCTCCAGCTGGACGGATATGAGATTATTCAGAATCCGGAGAGGTTCTGTTTTGGGATCGATGCCGTTCTGCTCTCCGATTTTGTAAGAGTAAAAAAAGAGGAGACGGTTCTGGATTTGGGGACTGGGACGGGTATCCTGCCCATTCTCCTCGCGGCAAAGACGCAGGGAAAGCATTTTACGGGGCTGGAGATACAGGCGGAAAGCGCAGATATGGCGGTGCGAAGTGTGGAGCACAACCGGCTGGGAGACCGGATTGATATTGTAACAGGAGATATCAAAGAGGCAGCGGAGATATTTCGGCCTGCCTTTTTTGATGTTATCGTGACAAACCCCCCGTATATGCTGGCGGAGCACGGACTTCAGAATCCCGGGGATGCCAAAGCCATTGCCAGGCATGAGGTGCTCTGTACGCTGGATGATATACTGCGGGAGAGCGGGAAGCTGCTGCAGGAGAGCAAAGGTAGATTTTATATGATTCACAAACCGTTTCGTCTTGCAGAGATTATTATCAAGATGAATCAGTATAAGATCGAACCGAAGCGTATCCAGTTTATCCACCCGTATGTGGATAAAGAGCCGACGATGGTTCTGATTGAAGGAATCAAGGGCGGAAAGTCCAGGGTAAAAATCGAACCTCCTGTTATTATGTACAAATAGATGTAACCGTTCAGACTTGCCCGAACGGTTACCAATAGACAGCGGGTGGGATATCTGTGGCTGATAAGGAGGAGTTATGTCAGGAATATTATACTTATGCGCTACCCCGATCGGAAATCTTGAGGATATGACGTTTCGGGTGATCCGGACTCTGAAGGAGGCGGATCTGATCGCGGCGGAAGATACACGCAATAGTATCAGACTGCTGAATCATTTTGAGATCCGGACTCCTATGACTAGCTACCATGAATATAATAAGTTTGAGAAGGGCCGAAAACTTGTGGAAAAGCTGCTGGACGGCCAGAATATTGCGCTGATTACAGATGCGGGAACACCCGGGATCTCAGATCCGGGAGAGGAACTTGTCCGGATGTGCTGCGAAGCAGGGATAACAGTGACCTCTCTTCCGGGTGCGTCGGCTTGCATTACGGCGCTGACAATATCCGGTCTGTCTACCAGGAGGTTTGCTTTTGAAGCTTTTCTTCCCACGGACAAGAAGGAGAGGGAGTGGGTGCTGGAAGAACTGGAGGGAGAGTTTCGGACGATTATTTTGTATGAGGCGCCGCACAGGCTTGTGAAGACGCTGAAGCTTCTTCTGGAGCGTCTGGGGAACAGACGGATTACCGTCTGCAGAGAGCTGACGAAAAAGTATGAGACTGCATTTACTACGACCCTTGAGGAGGCTGCTTTGTATTATGGGGAGCATGAGCCAAAGGGGGAATGTGTGCTTGTGGTTGAGGGCCGCAGCCGCAGTGAGGCTGTCCGTGAAGAACAGGAAAAATGGGAAGAGATGAGCATTGAGGCACATATGGAATATTATACTTCCCGGGGAATGGCAAAAAAAGAGGCTATGAAGACGGTAGCAAAAGACCGTGGAGTTCAGAAACGGGAGATTTACAATTATTTGGAACGTCAGAAATAATCATATTGTTAAGAATTAGTCAACATAGACAGAGAGATTAAAAATTTCCACCTGAATTTTAGAAAATTGTAACATTGACGATTTGGGAAGGAAAGTATAGAATAAATTACAAGTTCAAGAAAACCAGGCAGACAAAGGCGTCGCATTTAGAGGCGGCCCTTTTTCTTTTAAGATCTCCGGACAGGACATTTTGGACAGACATCGGGTAAGACAGCAGGACAGACATCAGGTACAGACATCAGTTAAGGCATCTTGAAGAGACATCGGATCAGGCATCCATGCAGAGCATGACAGGAGTTCCGGAATATACAGCATCAGACTTGGATTGAACTATGTTAGGGCGTATTACATTTTATGTAATGCGCCTTTTCATTTACAGATTTATTGGGGAAAATAGAATAGCTGAGGAAAAAGAAAAAAGGGTATGGCCCTTTTTTTTGTCCGTTTTTACGAAGATAAGGCTGTTTAGTAAATATTTCAGGCTCTCTCTTTTATAAAACTTAAAAAACGCAAGCTAAAATAAGAAGAAATAAAAAAAGTTCGTCAAGATAAACATATTAAAAGTCTTAAATAGTATAAATAATGGTAAAAATTCACTAATAAAATTTGGTGAATGATAAAAATTAGTATAAAAATATAATTAAAACGAAATAAAACAGATAATAAATGTTGAATATGCACAATTGCAATGCTAGAATGTTAAAAAATGAAATCGCGATTCATTATATGAAATGCAAGTCCTGCATTTTACACTTATTACCTAAAAATGAGATGGTGTTTCACAATGCGGGACAAAGGAGGAATCATATGGAAATATCCAGAAATACGCAAGGTATAAAACCATCCTCCATACGGAAGATGTTTAATAAAGCATTGCTGTATGATAATGTAATTAGTTTTACATTGGGGGAGCCGGATTTTACAGCTTCCGAAAATGTGGTAGATGCCGGATGCCGGGCCATCCGGCAGGGATATACAAAATATTCCGCAAATGCAGGGCTGCTTCCGCTTAGAAAAGCGATTGGTGAAGCCCTAAATAAAGAGACTGGGCAGAACTATGATGCGGATCGGGAGATTACGGTAACAGTAGGGGCTATGGGGGCTTTATATCTTTCGCTGAAAGTACTCATTAATCCGGGGGATGAAGTCATTATAAGTGAGCCTTACTGGACGAATTATGTACAGCAGGTAAAGATGTGTGATGGAGTTCCTGTATTCGTCATATGCAGAGAAGAGAATCACTTTATGCTGGATGTAAATGATCTGGAGAAGGCGATTACGGAGAAGACCAAAGCGGTCATATTAAATTCCCCTTCCAATCCGACCGGAGGAGTGCTTGATATGCAGAGTCTGGAAGCAATTGCACAGGCAGCCAAAAAGCACGGGCTTGCGGTGATCTCGGATGAGGTATACAAAACCATTGTTTATAATGGAACCAAAGCTCCCTCCATTGCTTCCGTGGAAGGAATGAAAGAACGTACCATTGTGATTAACAGTTTTTCAAAAGGGTATGCCATGACAGGGTGGAGAGTGGGATATGCCGCAGGGCCGGAAGAGGTGATAAGCAATATCACGAAACTGCAGGAAAATGTGGCGGCATGCGCAGCTATGCCCAGCCAGTATGCGGCCCTGGAAGCTTTGACCGGCCCGCAGGATTACAAGGAATATATGGTGGAAAAGTATAAGGAAAGGCGCGATGTGATGGTGACAAGGCTGAATGCAATTCCCGGCATGTCCTGCAGCGCGCCAAAGGGTACCTTTTATGCATTTGTGAATATCAGGAATCTTCCTTTGACATCAGAAGAGTTTGCAGACAGGCTTTTAGAAGAAAAACAGGTGGTGGTAGTTCCGGGAACTGCTTTTGGTGAAGGAGGAGAAGGATATATCAGGCTGTCTTATGCAACTTCCCTGGAAACGATTGAAAGAGGCATGCATTTAATCGAAGAATTTGTAAAAACTCTTTAACAGCCAGGAGGTAACCTGAATGGATATTAATGGTGACAGGCTCCTCAAGGAGCTTACAGAACTTGGAAATATAGGATATAAAGAGGGTGTTGGAACGAGCCGAATGGCATATTCCGAAACATTTAACCAGGGGCGGAATTATGTGAAGCAGCTGATGGAAAGTAGCGGGATGGCAGCAAGGGTTGATGAAGTCGGTAATCTTACCGGTGTGCTGAAAGGGGAAACCGACAAAATCATATCCATAGGCTCCCATATTGATACAGTACCGGGAGGCGGAATCTATGACGGCGCCCTGGGAGTTCTGGCAGGGATTGAAGCAGTAAGGGCATTAAAATCAGCCGGATACCGCAGCAGACACAGCATAGAAGTGATTGCATTTACCGAGGAAGAGGGGAATGTGGTTGGCGGCACATTTGGAAGTAAAGCCTTTACCGGACAGCCCCAGGAACCAGATTCGCTGCAAAGGGCAGTCAGGTACAATATTACGGAAACGGATATCCTGAATGCCAGGCGGAATCCGGAAGATTACAGATGCTATCTGGAATTACATATTGAACAGGGTGGACGGCTGGAACAAGAGCAGATCCCCTTTGGAATTGTGCAGGGCATTGTAGGAATTGCAAGGTATAGGGTGACTGTTGCAGGTAAAACCAATCATGCCGGCAGTACTCCCATGAATCTGCGCGATGATGCTCTGGTAAAAGCAGCTCCCATGATCACGGGAATGATGGATATCGCACGGGATATAAACTCCGATATGACATGCACCATAGGGAAAATCCGGGTGGAACCCGGCGCAGTCAATGTAATCCCCGGATTAACGGAATTTATGATTGAACTAAGATGTATGGATACGCAGGATATCAAAAAAGCCATCCATAAATTTAAATCAGAGTTTCAGAGTGAAGATATTACAATTGAAAATTTTCTGTGGCAGGAAGCGACAAATATGGATGGAGAATTAATGGAAGTCTTTCAAAAGTGCTGTCTTGGAAGAAAAACAAACTTCTGCCATATGCCAAGTGGTGCTGGTCATGATGGGATAAACATGGCATTATTCACACCTTCAGCAATGATTTTTATCCCGAGTATCGGCGGAATCAGCCATAATATAAGGGAAGAAAGCAGACCGGAAGATATCATAAAAGGAAGTAATATACTGTTGGATGCGATTCGAATGATTGACCGGCAGTGATGAGGGGGAGGCAGTATGAAAATAAAACTGATCAATCCAAATACGACAGTGGCTATGACACAGAGCATTCAAAGCTGTGCAGAAAAGTATGCGCGAAAAGATACTGAAATATATGCGGTCAACCCAACTGTCGGTGTAAACAGTATCGAGTGTTATGTAGACGAATATCTGGCGATTCCCGGAGTATTGCGGGAAGTCCAGAAAGGGGAGCAGGAAGAGGCCGATGCGTATGTCATTGCCTGCTTTGGAGATCCCGGCCTACAGGCAGCAAGGGAAATCACGGACAAACCGGTCTTAGGAATTGCAGAGTCCGCCATCGCCGCTGCCAAAGTAATTGCACCGTATTTTTCAATTGTATCTGTTCTGGACCGTTCAATCAAGGTGACGGAAGATGTGGTTGTCAATTATGGAGCAGAAAAATTCTGCAGATCCATCCGCTCCACGGGACTCAGTGTTCTGGAATTTGGAGAAAGCCCGCAAAGAGGGCTGGATGCGCTTCTGCATCAAAGCAGACTTGCAGTGAGTGAGGACAAGGCGGAGTGTATTCTTCTTGGATGTGCAGGGTTTGTTGATTTTGTAGAAAAGATAAAGAAGGAATTGGGGGTTCCGGTGCTCGACGGGGTTATGCCGGCCGTAAAGTTTGCAGAAGCATTTGTGGAAATGGGGCTTGGCACCAGCAAATCAAATACTTGGAGTTATCCTGAGAAAAAAGAATATGCAGGTTATGATCTTGAAACGGTAACATGGATGCCAGGAAAACCGATGATATGTGGTAAATAGGAGGAAATATGTATGAGAAAGAAAAGATTGTTAGCATTTGTACTTAGTTGTGTAATCGTATGTTCCGCACTTCTTGCAGGATGTTCCGGGGGAAGCAAAGATGAAAAACAGCCTGAACCTAAAGCTGAACAGACAGAGGAGACAAAAGAAGAGTCCGGAGAGCCGGCTAAGGTATTGGATTCCGGCGATGTTAAGGTCGGTATCAGTATCAATGCGCTGGATGCGATTAATAACCGCCAGGTATTTGAAATGATGCAGAATAAGGCAGAGGCAGCCGGTTATGAATACGTTGCGACCAATGCGAACGGCACGGCAACCCAGCAGTCCACGGATATTGAGAATCTGGTTCAGCAGGGATGCAATGTGATTGTTGTTTTGAACGGCGATACAGAAGGGCTGACCAATGCGGTAAAAGAGGCATCTGAAAAGGGTGTATACGTAATCAGCGTAGAATCAGGATATATTCCGGGGATTTCTGCTTACTTTGCAAAAAACGATTTTGCCCTGGCATCCGCAATGTATATGATGCTTGCAGGAGAGATGGGGTATGAGGGTGAAATTATAGCAACCGGGCATAATGATCATCCTGCTATCCGGGCAAGAGTAAATGTCCAGGAAGCAATGCTGAAGGAATATGCCAACATTAAACTGGTAAACCGCGTAACAACGGGATATCCGGGAACGACAGAACTTGCTTATAACGGCGTGGAAAGCGCACTGCAGCAGAATCCGGACGTTAAGACAATCTGGTGTACCTTTGACCTGGAGGCACTGGGGGCGGCACAGGCATGCGAAGCGCTGGGCAAGAAGGATATCAAAATTGTAGGAGCCGACGGAGAAATTGATGTGCTCCGTATGATAAAAGACGGAAAATATATTATTGCGACATCCGTAGCTGACTTGGAGGCAACGACCGATGATGTTATTCAGACGGTGGCTGATTTATCTTCCGGAGCGGAAGTAAAGATGTTCCATGAGATGCCATTTATTATGATCACAGAGGAAAATGTAGATGAATGGATTGAAAGGACAGAGTCCTATCTGAAAGAAAGCGAATAAGAATTGTAAAGGGCGCTTGCAGGCGCCCAATACTCAAATACAAAAACTGTTTTAAGCCGGAAAGGAGTAAATATGGCAGAGCAGGAAATGGCAGTAGAAATGAGAAATATCAGTAAATATTTCAATGGCATATGCGCACTCCATGACGTAAACCTGCAGATAAAAAAGGGGACTATCCATGCCCTGCTTGGCGAGAATGGGGCGGGAAAATCCACCTTAATGAAGATACTTTGCGGAATTATTAAGAAAGAACAGGGGTCCGTTTATCTGTTCGGAAAAGAAATGAACATAAGGTCTGTGATAGAGGCCCAGGATCATAAGCTTGCGATTGTGCCTCAGGAACTGGCATTAGTAGATTATTTTACCGTAGCCGAAAATATTTATCTGGGGCGTGAGCAGGTAAAAGGGCCGGGCCTGGTATCACGCAGCAA
Organism: Faecalicatena contorta; assembly: GCF_001404335.1. GTDB lineage: Bacteria > Bacillota > Clostridia > Lachnospirales > Lachnospiraceae > Faecalicatena > Faecalicatena contortus_B. The sequence goes on along the minus strand of NZ_CYZU01000004.1, from coordinate 143,988 downwards.
AATGTTTGAAGAAGCAGAAACGATTCTGAAAGAACTCAAGATTCATCTGGATCCAAGAACGTCTGCCGGTAAACTGAGTGTTTCAGACAAACAAATGCTTGTAATTGCAAAAGTGCTGTCGCTGGATGCAGAAGTGATCATTATGGATGAACCTACCGCCAGGCTGGGCGTTAAGGAAATCAAGGAGTTTCTGGAGTACATGAAATACTTGAGAAGCATTGGAAAAACCATTATTTACATATCCCATAAATTAGAGGAGATTTTTGAAATCTGTGACGAAATCACAGTACTGCGCGACGGTCAGGCGATCGGAACCCATCGGACCGCGGATATCACGGTTGACCAGCTGATTAAAGAGATGGTCAACAGATCCTCGGAAAGTCTGGATATTAAAAAGAATCTAAAAGAGTTCGGGGAAGAGATCCTGAAGGTCGAGGGACTGTCATGCGAAAGAATGGTGGCGGATGTACATTTTTCTTTGAAAAAAGGAGAAATTCTGGGCTTCTATGGACTAGTCGGTTCTGGGCGTACAGAGATGATACGCGCAGTTCTTGGCATTGATCCCATGAAGAGCGGTGAAGTCACCTATAAAGGAAACAGGGTCAGGTTTAAAAATATCCGTGAATCCATGGCTGCGGGGCTGGTTTTAATCCCGGAAGAGAGAAGAAAACAGGGACTTGTTATGAATCTGTCTATCCGCCAGAATGCGTCGCTTACGAAGCTGAAAAGATTCAGTAAAGCCGGATTTATGAATAAGAGTAAAGAAGTGGAAAGCGCGGAAAAACTGCGGGAGGAGTTACAGCTCTCCTGCCCCGGCATTGAAAGCCCGGCCGGTGCATTAAGCGGCGGGAACCAGCAGAAGGTTGTCCTGGCGAAATTTGTAGACATGCCGGTGGATATCTTTATATTTGATGAACCGACCAGAGGGATAGATGTGGGGGCAAAAAGCGAGATTTATACATTGATAGAGAAAATTTCAGAACGGGGAGCATCTGTCATTATTATTTCATCCGAAATACCGGAACTGCAGTCAATCTGCGACAGGGTTGCAGTCATGCGGGAGGGCCGGGTTACGGGAGTATTGGGCAGTGAAGAGTTCCAGGATGCGGAGACCATTCTGAAATATTCTATAGGAGGCTAATATGACAGGACAGGTGCAAATGAAAAAGAAAGTGCATTTTTCAGAATTTGTGATGAAATACGGGACATTGATGTTTTTGGTGCTTCTGTGCATCGCATTTTCGGTATTACGGCCAAGCACATTTTTAAGTGTGGGCAATCTTTTGACCGTACTGAGGCAGATTGTAATCTTGAGCATACTGGGCGGAGGCCTTACGGTTGTTATGATTACAAACCGCATTGACCTGACGATAGGCTATACGACCAGTTTTCTTGGAATTGTTGCAGGTGCGCTGATGGTAGACTTCGGGATTCCTGTTCTGCCTGCAGCGATCCTGACTTTGATAGCGGGGGCCATACTGGGGAGCCTGAGCGGTATTGCTGTGGCATTAATTGGGATTCCTGATTTTATTGCGACTTTATCCTTGGGATTTTTGATTTCAGGCTTTAACCAGTCCTATACAAAAGGGCATCCGATCTCAGGGCTCCCGGCGGAGTTCAGCATATTTGGCGCTAAGTTTGTTAAGGGAATACCGACTTCCATATTTTTTATGATTGTATTTCTGGTTATTATTTTTATACTGCTTAACTTTACAAGGTTCGGAAGACATGTTTATGCAATCGGCGGTAATGAAGAGGCATCCCTGATGTCAGGTGTAAATGTAAAGGCGAATCTGATCTGGGCTTATGTTGTCAGCGGTGTCGGCGCAGGACTGGCCGCATTGATCCTGGCGTCTAAGCTTGGAACCGCACATCCTACGGCGGGGGATAATTATCTGATGGAAGCGCTGGCCACCGTCTATGTTGGGGGAACGGCATTTAAGAGCGGGGAACCTAATATTGCGGGAACCTTTGTGGGTGCTATGATTATCGGAGTTCTTACAAATGGACTGACCCTCTGCAACGTTCAGTATTACAACCAGGACATTGCGAAAGGGCTTGTCATTTTTCTGGCTGTCACCATAACATCCATCCAGAGAATGAAAAAGAAATAAGAAGGAAGGGGCATACATATGAGTATTTTAATAAAGAATGGAACCGTATTGACAGCGGAAAACGAGGTAAAAGCCGATATTTTAATCATTGATGAAAAAATTGCTGCGGTTGGACAGAATATAGGGCAAGAGACGGATGAGGTGATTGATGCAGAGGGAAAATATGTATTTCCGGGAGGAATCGACCAGCACACCCACTTTTCTGCACTTTGTAATTCGGGCGATAAGGATACCGCAGGATACGAGACAACGAAAGCAGTTATCGTAGGGGGGACTACTACGATTATAGATTACGCGCCCCAGGATCCGGGCTGCGGGCTGATTGAATCTGCACAGTACCGTATCAACACGAGGGCAAAGGGTAAGACATGCGTTGATTTTGCCCTGCATTCTCTGGTAACCGAAGTGACGGACGCTATGTTTGACGAGATAAAACAGCTGCCGGACTATGGCATTGCAAGTATCAAGGTGTTTATGGCGTATATTGGTTCCCCGCTCCACGTAGGGGACGATACCTTATATAAGGTACTCCAGGAAAGTAAAAAGGTGGGGGTAACCGTATTTGTGCATGCGGAAAATGGAGAGATCATCGATATGCTGCAGAAGGAGTGTGTAAAAGCCGGGAATGTAACGCCGGAATTCCATGCGGTATCCCGCCCGCCGCTTGTTGAGACAGAGGCTGCCCAGAGAGCCATCTACATAGCGGATCAGTTAGACGCACCGCTTTTTATCGTACATGTTTCCTGCAAGGGGGCGTCAGACGCCATTGCAGAGGCAAGATATAAAAAACAGAGAGTATATGGCGAGACATGTACACAGTATCTTACGACGACAAAGGACCGCCTGAAAGATCCGGACTTTAATATTGCCGCCCAATTCGTATGTTCGCCGGCGCTCCGTGATGAGAGTGATATTGACGCCATGTGGCAGGCGTTATATGATGGTGTATTAAGCGCTGTGGTATCGGATCACTGTGGAATTGACCTTGCAGAAATGAAGCAGACGGGAAGGGAAAATTTTGTGGATATACCAAACGGGGCTCCCGGGGCAGCCGACCGCATTCATATGATCTGGACAAATGGCGTGGCTAAAAACAGGATTTCCAGACAGAAGTTTGTGGAGGTATGTTCGGAAATGCCTGCAAAGATTAATGGCATATATCCAAGAAAAGGTACCATAGCAGTTGGGTCAGATGCGGATATTGTCATTTTCAATCCGGACTACAGAGGTGTTATAAAACTTGCGGATAACCCGAATGGCGTAGACTATAATATTTATGAAGGAAGAGAGCAGATCGGGCAGGTGGAAACCGTACTGCTGCGCGGTAAAAAAGTAGTAGAACATGCACAATTTGTGGGCGAAATGGGACAGGGAGAGTTCATACCAAGTAAACCATATGCTTATTGCTTTGAAGGAAGAGAATAGTCAGGAGGCTGTTTTATGGACAAGATATTAGAAAAAATCCGCGAGTACGGAGTGATGCCTCTTGTTACGCTGGATGATCCGCAGGATGCGTATGTACTTGGCAGAGCACTGACGGATTGCAGCCTGCCCATTGTGGAGATTACGTTTCGGTCCGGCGCGGCGGAGGAAGCAATCCGTATTCTCAGAAGCACCTATCCGGATATGTTGGTCGGAGCAGGGACGGTGCTGGATGCGGATATGGCGGAGCGGGCGATCAAAGCGGGAGCACAGTTTGTACTGGCGCCTGGTATGAATCCCGGCATGATAGAATATTGCCTTGAGGAGGAAATTCCTGTATTTCCGGGGTGTATGACTCCAACAGATCTGGGACAGGCGCAGAACCTGGGGCTTAAGGTTGTGAAGATATTTCCGTTTATGCAGTTGGGCGGGATCCCGATGCTCAAAGCAATCTCAGCCCCTTTTGGCAAAATGGAATTTTTGGCAACCGGAGGAATCAATGATGAGAATTTAGCCTCGTCCCTTGCATTTCCAAGAATGGCTGCATGCGGGGGCAGCTGGCTGATTAAAAAAGAAAAGCTGAGAAAAGGCGACCTGGAAGGCTTGAAAAGCGATATTAACCGGACTTTAACGGCAATGCTCGGGCTGCGGTTTGCACATCTGGGGATCAATTATGGGATGGAGGCAGCGAAAACATTGGAGCAGATTCTGAATGTACAGACTCTCTGGGGGCAGACCTCCGGCTTCACCGGAGATTATGTTGAGGCTGTAAAAACCGCAGGACAGGGGAAAAATGGGCATATAGCGGTTGGAACCTGTGATATCGGGCGGGCAATATTCTATCTGCAAAGGAAGGGTTTTGGTATTCAAACGGAGTCTGTCAAAAAAAATGAAGCAGGTCATATCTTAGCTGCTTACCTGAAAGAAGATGCGGGCGGTTTTGCAGTCCATCTTCTTCAGGAAACATTAAACTGAGAGATCTGGAAAGGGTTACTATGTCAACAGCAACGGTACAATCAATTGATAGGGCATTTGAGATTCTGGAGGCGTTGGGAAACTGCCCGAATGGGATGCAGGTCAAAGAATTGTCGGCTGCGCTTGCACTGAATAAAAGTACGGTGAGCCGTATTCTTTTGACTTTGGCCAGTAAAGGTTATGTGGTAAAAAATAAAGATAATTATTATCGGCTGGGAATGCGTCTGGTGGATTTGTGCAGCTTCTACTTAAACAGTCTTCAGCTGAAAACGGAGGCGCTTCCTTTTTTAGAAGAGCTTAGAAACCAGACGGGACTCATCGTGCATCTGGGAAGTCTGGATGAAAATGAAGTAGTTTATCTGGATAAAATCAGTTCATTTAATAATATACGGATGTATTCCCAGATAGGGAAACGCGCCTATGTTCATTGCACAGGGCTTGGAAAAGCAATGCTATCCCGGATGAGCAGGGAAGAAGTAGAGGAGATCCTGGCCGTGAAAGGGCTTCCGATGATGACAGAATATACCTGTACGGACCAGAAGAATTTTTTTGACGAACTGGATCGGACACGTGCCAGGGGCTATGCCGTAGATGAACAGGAAAATGAGGCGGGAATCAGGTGCGTGGCGGCGCCGGTTTTTGACTACAGAGGGAATGTGATAGCCGCGGTAAGCGCAACGGGATTTATCGATATGTTTCCAAAAGCGCGGATAGAAGCAATGTCTGTGTATGTGAAGAAATGTGCGGAAAGTATTTCAAGAAGCATGGGGTATCGCTGAAAATCCGCGCGTGTTATTATTTAGATACCCCACTTATTCCGAAAATCGGATGAGCACGGAAGGCTATACCCAAAGGGCATCCCGTAACTCATGCCCTGCGGGCGGGTCTGCCGCTAAGCTGCAGAATAAGGTATACCCAAAGGGCACCCCGTAACTTATGCCCTGCGGGCGGGTCTGCCGCTAAGCTGCAGAATAAGGTATACCCAAAGGGCACCCCGTAATGCATGCCCTTTGGGTATAGGAATGAGATATATTTATTAAGGGATACTCCCGGGAAGACACCGCCCATTTAAGTGTCTGTATTTCCGGGAGTAGTCTGAAGAAAAGCGAGGTGAGACATTTGGCGGAAGTGATTACATTTGGTGAGGCAATGGTTGTCTTTATTTCTGAGGAAACAGGGGAGTTTAAAGATGTTTCTGACTTTACAAAAGGCCTTGCCGGTGCGGAATTGAACGTTGCGGTTGGAATCACCAGGCTTGGACACAATGTAAAATACATAACCAGGCTAGGCACGGATCCATATGGTGATTATATTTTTGACTTTATTAAAAAAGAAGGCATTGATACAAGCGGGGTAATATTTGACAAGGACCATTTGACAGGTTCTTATATCAAGTCGAAAGTCCATCAGGGGGATCCGCAGGTTTTTTATTATAGAAAGAATTCGGCGGCATCCTGTGTGAGTAGGAAGGATATAGATCAGGTGGACTTTAAAGGCGCAGGGGTATTACATCTCAGTGGAATTACGGCGGCTATCTCTGAAAGTTGTCTGGATGCCTGTTATTATGCGTTGGAGAAAGCAAGACAATGCGGAATGAAGGTAGTATTTGATCCGAATATCAGACGGAGGCTTTGGAACAGCGAGGAAGAAATGATTTCGACTTTGAATGACCTTGCAGGCAAATGTGATGTTGTATTACCCGGGATCGAGGAAGGCAGAGTGCTGGCGGGCACAAAGGATGAAAAAGAAATCGCCCGGTTTTATTTGTCACTGGGGGCTAAAACGGTAGTTGTTAAGTTAGGGTCATCCGGAGCATTTTATCAGGAATATACTGGGAGAAACGGTTATGTAAACGGTTTTAAGGTGGATAATGTTGTAGATACAGTCGGTGCGGGGGATGCTTTTGCATCCGGCTTTATCAGTGGTATTCTGGAGGGAATGCCGGTTGCAGATGCGGTTGTCAGGGGGAATGCAATGGGGGCTATTATTATTACCTCCAAGACCGATAATGAGATATTGCCGACAAAAGAGGAATTAGAAAAGTATTTGCAGGAACACTTGATGCTGGGATGAGGAAAACAGGATGAACGAATTAGACAAAATTGACATTCAGCTTCTGAAAGCACTACAGGAGAATGCGCGGACTTCGATCAAGGAACTGGCCAGTCAGGTATACCTTTCTTCGCCGGCTACAGCATCCCGGATATCCAGAATGGAGAAGATGGGGTATATCAAGGGATACACTGTTATCGAAGGAGAAAGCGAACTGGGGTATCCAATCAAAGCAATCATTAATATTCAAACGGATAGAAAAGGCAGAGAAAGTCTGTTTTCTTTTATCTATAGATGCCCGAATGTTACAGAATGCGCTTTTGTTTCGGGAATATATTCCATAGTGATATCTGTCTTTTTTGAAAACACACAAAAACTGGATAAGTTTATTAATGAAATCCAGAAACGTGGGGCTGATACGATGACACAGATCGTGCTGTCAACACCTATACTGCACAGAGGCATAGGTGGAATTATGGAGGATTAAAAAAAGGGGTCTGCCCCTTTTTTTAATCTCTGCCGATGTGCTCTCTGATCTCGGTGATCTTCCCTTCCTTCATGAATATTACCCGGTTCCCCAGCGTAACAGCTTCGTCGTAATCATTTGTCACGTATAATACGGTAATTCCAAGCACTTTATTGATCTTCTGAATATCTTCGATCATCTCCATCCGCCGCTGTTCATTCTGCCTTGCAAAATCTTCATCAACAAGAAGAACCTTGGGGTGGCAGACAACAGCACGTCCAAGTGCAACTTTCTGTCTGGCTTCATCTGAGATCGACTTAATCTTTTTATCAAGCTTATCTGCGATGCCGAGAAATTCAGCAGCCGTCTTCACACGGGTATCGATCACTCCGCGCGGAAGATTCCGAAGCCTTAGGCCAAGTGCCATATTATCATAAACATTAAAATAGGAATACAGTACATAGTTCTGAAAAGCCATTGCGAGGCTTCTGTCCCTGGGAAGTATGTCATTGAGGAGATCATCTCCCAGGTATATCTCTCCTGAGGTAATATCCTCCAGGCCTCCAATCATGCGGAGAATGGTGGACTTTCCGCAGCCGCTGGGGCCGTGAAAGGCAACGAATTCTCCATCTTTAATATGGAGAGATACGTTCTTAACGGATATAAATCCGTTAGGATAAGTCTTATTTAAGTTCTTAAATGTCACGCTTGCCATAGAAATACCTCCGCTTATTCTTATCACAATTTTAGCACATACCGTATATCAATGCAAAGGGGGGCAAGGTTTTTTAAGGGAGTTTTTATGAAAAGTTCAGAATATTCAGAAAACGGTGAGCAAAGGGGTCAGACCCCTTTACATCATTCCTGCGATCAGTACGCTTGCGGCAAGTCCGGCTAAGGTTGCCAGCAGAGCTCCGGTGAGTGTATAGCGCGTTTTTTTAATTTTTGCGGTCATGAAATATACGCTCATCGTATAGAAAATTGTTTCTGTGCAGGCCATGGATATGGAGGCGATAAGCCCCAGCCGGGAATCGGTGCCATATTCTTTGAAGATGTCCAGGAGGAGGCCGGTGGCAGCGGAGGAGGAGAACATTTTTACAATGGTGAGTGGGACGAGTTCTCCGGGGAAGCCTATGTATGCGGTAAAATGGCCGATGATTGACGACAAGAAATCAAGGAAGCCAGAGGCGCGCAGGATTCCGACTGCAACCATGAGGCCGATGAGGGTGGGCATGATTTTTATGACGGTGAAGAAACCGCTTTTTGCCCCTTTAATAAAGTTGTCGTATACATTGGTTCTCATAAGTATGCCGTAAGTAACGATAGCCAGAATAATAAACGGAACTATAAAATCCGTAATATACAGAAAAAACTGCATAAACATCCCTCGGCAATCTGTAATATCATTGCTTTATTTATATGCTTATCCGGAGAAAACGATACCTTATTTTGCAGCTGGGCTGCAAATCCGCCCGTCATGGCGTGAGCTTACGGGGTATCATTGGGTATGAATTAAAAGGATGGAATGTCTGGCGTTAGCATAACAGGGGATTTTTACTCATAATATGAAACAAAGACTTTGGGGGAGTTCCTATGCCATCTCTAATTCCCAAACATATCAGAAAACGGCTTCTTGCCGCGTGTCTTACCGTCAGCACAACAGCGGCCCTTTTGTTTACAGGGTGCAGCGTCAGTACAAATACCAACCAGAATAAAACATTCCAGTCATTTACAAAAGAGGTGTTCTGCCAGGAGGTTTCCTCGAATTCGATCAGTCTGCATTATTCACTGAAGGAGCCGGAAAAGTATGGAATCAAGGAAGCACCGGTTACTTTTGGCGGTTTTACTGCGGATTCGAAAGAAGCGGCGGCCTCATTGGAAAATCTTCGTGCGGCACTTGACAGGTTTTCTTATGACAGCCTGTCGGTGGAAAATCAATTGACCTATGACGTCCTGGACTATTACCTGAATATGGCAGAAAAGAATACGGATTATCTGCTGTACGATGAGCCTCTCGGCCTGGTCAGCGGAATCCAGACGCAGCTGCCGGTGCTTTTATCGGAATACCAGTTCTATGACGAGAAAGATGTGGATACATATTTAAAATTGATGCAGTCAACGCCGGAATATTTTGAGTCACTTATTGCATTCGAAAAGCAAAAATCGGCAGCAGGCCTGTTTATGGCGGATTATGCAGCGGATACGGTGATTTCCCAGTGTACGGCTTTTATGGAAATGGGTGAAAGCAATTATTTGATTTCTACCTTCGTGGAGCGGATCAAACAGCTTGGACTATCGTCTGAGACTCAAAGCCGCTATATTAAGAGAAATGCCCAGATGCTCCAAAGTTATGTCCTGCCTGCTTATAATCAGCTGATTTCAGCCGTACAGTCTTTAAAAGGTACTGGAAAAAACGAGGAGGGGCTCTGCCACCTTCCCGACGGAAAGACCTATTATGAACAGATCGTGGCTGAATCAACAGGGTCAGAAAAGACTGTTCCAGAGCTGGAGGATCTGACCAGGAGACAGATTATATCTGACCTTGAGGCCATGGAGGAAGTGCTCAATATAACCGGAAACCAGGCAAAAGAGACAGCAGCCATGGAGGAGAGTAATCCGGTTACTATACTGAATGAACTGGAGCGCAAAACGGGCGGGGCATTCCCAGAGCCGCCTGAAACGGTGACACAGGTCAAATACGTGCCGGAGGCTATGGAAGAACACCTGAGCCCCGCATTTTATATGATTCCCGCCATTGATAATACGGCGGAAAATGTAATCTATGTGAACCAATCTCATATGAGCAACAACCTGACACTCTATACCACACTTGCACATGAAGGGTATCCAGGCCATTTGTATCAGACAGTATACTATGCCGGGACAGATCCCGACCCGTTAAGAAGCATTTTTAATTTTGGCGGATACGTGGAAGGATGGGCAACTTATGCGGAAATGTGCAGCTATTACCTGTCCTCACTGAGTAAAGAGCAGGCTACACTGCTGCAGAAAAACAGCTCCATTGTACTCGGGCTCTACGCACTTGCGGATATGGGGATTCACTACGACGGGTGGAGCAGGATTGACACGGTGGCATTTTTCAAAAATTATGGGATCAAAGACGCGAAAACAATAGAACGTATTTATGAACTTATTATAGGTTCGCCGGGAAATTATCTGAAGTATTATATCGGTTATGTAGAGTTTTTGGAACTGAAAAAAGAATGGGCCGCAAAAAAGGGGAATCATTTTTCACAGAAAGAATTCCACGAGGCAGTGCTGTCTGTAGGACCGGCTCCTTTTGCTCTCGTGGAAGAATATATGTGGAAAATGCCTGTTGATTAGAGGAACAGCCGGAAACCACGGTGATTCATTATCTGAAAATCATGGAAGAATATGATAGAACGCATACTGATTCTTGCCATTTTGCTTTGAAAGGTACAGCGCTTCATCCGCGTGCTTAAACAGCTCCCTGAAAGTGCATCTGTCTTCCGGGGCCAGAGCGATGCCTATGCTGGCTCCTATTAGGGGGAGTTCCCTGTCAGCCGCAGTGTTTATCGCATTGATTGCTTCAAGAAACTGTACAATACGGTCCCGGGGGACGTCGTCACTTGAACAGTCGGGGAGAAAAATTAAAAACTCATCGCCTCCGATGCGCCCAATAATATCCGAAGAGCGGAACGTTTCCTGCAGTACGGCCCCTACTTCTTTGAGCACCTGATCGCCGCAGTCATGCCCACGGGAATCATTGACCAGTTTAAAATTATCAATGTCGATGACTAAAAGTGCACCCTGGGCATTGGCGAGGGAAAGATGGGAAGTAATCTTTCTCTCACAGAATCCGCTGTTCCAGAGACCGGTCAGCTTATCCGTATCTCTTTGCATTTCCAGAATGTTATTAGACATGATCTGCCGGAAATTGAGGTAGTTGAACTGGTGTGAAGTAAAAATGCTGAGCAGATAAAACACAACGGTATTTATAATATCATAAGAGGCAGTGTAAGGAGTCTTATATATTTTGGATAACATACAAAAGATCACGCAGAATATGCCCATAAACATGCAGATTCGGGACGGTATGTCAACGATAAAGAGGGGAAGCCCCACAAGAAATACTATAAAGGCTACTGCGTTGAGCTCCGGCTGCATAATGGTACCTAAATAGACTGACACCCCGAGTATGATGGCAGCCATAGTATAAAGGGCTGCAGGTATTAGCCTTTTATACGCCTTCAGGGATGTTTTCGCCAGGATATTCAGAAAAACGGAAGCTGCGGTAATAATAGTATACGGAACCGTTGCTTTCAGGAAGTTTTCCAGAAAAAGGCTGACCAAAATGAGCGGAACGCCCATTAAGAATCCCAGAGTTGTTATAAGACGCAGGCTTTTCAGATTTCTGTCTGCAATATCTTCATAATAAGTATGATAATTTTCAACAAAATAGTTACTATATGGAATCATAATGATAACCCCCGATTAAATATACTGATACATTGTTTCTATTCTATCATATAAAGTACGTAATATTATGAATAAAATAAAAAATTTTAGGAGGGAACCTATGCTGAATTACTTATGGGCGGGCATGATTATAGTCGGTGTTATCTTCGGGGCTTTTAACGGGAAGATGCCGGATATTACGAATGCGGCGCTGGACTCTGCAAAAGAGGCAGTAACCCTGTCCATCACGATGATGGGAGTGATGTCTTTTTGGGTGGGTATGATGGAGATTGCAACAAGGGCTGGGATTATCGAGATTGCTTCTAAGAAGCTGCGGCCGCTGGTACGGTTTTTGTTTCCGGATATACCGGAGGGGCATAAGGCGAATGATTATATTACGACAAATTTTATTGCAAACTTTCTGGGACTGGGCTGGGCGGCTACTCCTGCAGGACTGCAGGGGATGGGGGCGCTGGCAGATCTGGAGAGGGAGAGACAGGAAGGGCGGGCGCCGGGTGCAGCGCAGAAGCCAGGGGTTGCCTCGGATGAGATGTGTACGTTTTTGATTATGAATATTTCATCATTGCAGTTGATACCGGTGAATGTGATCGCTTACCGAAGCCAGTACGGGAGCGTGAATCCCGCGGGAATTGTCGGGGCGGGAATTGTGGCCACGGCGGTGAGTACGGTGGTGGCTATGGTTTATTGTAAGATGAAGGCGAAGAGGCGGAGGGCTTGATTGCCCTCTGCTTTTGTAATCATATATTTTCATAAACCACCTGCTATGCAGATATGTTTACAGCCGGCTTATAAAGGGCTTACTTTGATTAGCCCACCTGTCACGACGAAACAGATCACTTGTTACGGAGTAGTAACCAATTATGTATCGTCCTCTTATAATAGATGTGGCACACTCGGTATGACTACTATTTTGCTGTCTGAATTGATTTTCATGATCAGGGAGCAGTCATTGTAGTATATTGGCATAAGATGAATAAGCGAAATAAAACATGTATTATCTGCTAAGCGGGAGAACCAAGGATAATCTCTACACCTGCTTCTTTAAGTCTGGTTACATAAGTGGGATCCAGGCCGCTGTCAGATATCAGGCATGTGATCTCGTTGATATCTATTGTTTTTTCGATGAACGGTTTTACAGAAAATTTAGTTGAATCAGCCAGGATATAGCATTTTTTTGCGCACTTAATCAGGCTTTGTTCTGTTCTGGGATCAATATCGAGAGAGGTAATTCCCACATCAAGATTCACAGAGTCACAGCCGGAATATGCTTTGTCCACCTTCACAGTGCTAAAAAAGGCTTCGGATGTAGGACCAAAACACGCACCGTTGCGTTCGCGGATCTGGCCGCCGCAGACATAAAGCTTTATGTTGGGATGGAACAGAAGAAGGTTTGCTACAGGGATGGAGTCCGTAACGACAGTCAAATTTTTCTTATTTGTAATTTTAGACGCAAGAAGAAGAGCCGTAGACCCACTGCTGATGGCAATAAAATTGCCGTCTTCAATCGTTTCAGCTGCGGCGGCAGCAATCTCCTGCTTCTTATTAAAATTGACAATCCCATCAAAGATATCCGGCTGAACCGTTCTCGTATTAAAATCTTTTGGATAATCCGCCTTGATTGCGCCACCGTGGGTGCGCAATAGTAATCCTTTTTCATGCATACTTTGGAACGGAAGGCGTATTGTAGAAACGGACAAGCCTGTGAGCTCGGTTGCTTCAGCAACAGTTATCCTGCCATTCTTTTGAAGTAAATCTAATATCACTTTTTCTCGTTCTTCGTAACAACAGATATTCTAAAGAATATCTCCAGGAAGCAGAGATACGACTTGAGGAAATGGAAGATCCCAATTATGAATTTCCAACTCCATTCAGTAAATTAGATTGGATTCTGGCAATTGCAACAATTATAGTATCCGGAGCACTGCTTATTGGCGGATATTGGATGTAATATAAAGGGATTTTACTGTATATGAGGAGGAATAAAATGGCAAAGAATCGAAATAGTTCAGATGATCAATATACAAAAGAAGCAACATTTGGCACACTGCCGGTTCGCAGATCAGAACGTCAGTATGGAATGTTAGATGCATTCCTCGTGCTCAGCGGGTACGGCGTAGCAACCTGGTAGCCAGGAATCGCCTCTGAAAGCACAGGATCGGCGCTTGTAACTGTTGCGACCATTGAAGAATTAAGCCCTGATTCAAAAGGTGATGTACCGACACTCTGCAGTGGCATTGCGGGGAAATATATATATCAGCCATATTGTACAGGGGCTATGATTACAAAATGGTTTAGGGATGCATTTTGTGAGCAGGAAAAAGAGCTGGAAAAGGAGACAGGGCTCAATGCATATACGCAGATGGATCAATTAGTGGAATCAACGCCTCCGGGTGCGGATGGCCTGATTATGCTCCCATATTTCCAAGGGTCGGGAATTCCAGAGCTTAATGAGAAAGCAAGCGGTGTCTACTATGGTATAAATGCAGGACATACAAGAGGGCATTTTATCAGGGCTATTATGGAAGGGCTTGCAATTGCTTTGAAAAGGATGCTTGAATGTGAAAAAGAGCTCGGGGCGGCCATGGATGAAATCCGTTCACTCGGCGGCGGCTCTAAATCAAAGGCCTGGTGCCAGATTAAGGCGGATATACTCGGGATTCCGGTTAAGGTGATTAAAAATAGCGGCAGCACTCCATGTATGGGGTGCGCAATACTTGCCGGAGTAGCAAATGGGATATGGGCATCAGTAGAAGATGCGGCGGAGAAGTTTGTGGAGATTAAGGAGACTTATTATCCTAATACAGAAAACGCAGAGGTTTATGCGGAAGCTTATCAAAAATATGTGGAGATTACAAATGCACTTAATCCTACATTCCGATAACGCAGGCGTGAAAAGTAATGACCGCTCGTTACTTTTTATAATCCAGCCAGTATCAGTAAATCGGAGGTTAGTCTCGTCGACTAACCTCCGATTTAGTTGTTGGTTGGAGTGTGAAAAGTAAGGATCACTCAATTAAATATAAGGAGAAATTAGATAAATTATTGCATCTATGATAATATTATGATAAAATTAAGATAAAATAAAAGGATAAAGGAGCATCACATATGATACAGATACGTCCTGTTTCTGACCTTCGAAATAAATTTCCAGAGATTGAGGAAATTGTAAACGGAGGAAAACCTGTCTATCTAACGAAAAATGGTTATGGCGCAATGGTGGTCATGAGTTTAGAGCAGTATGCGAATCTAACCGACAATATCGAAAGAAAATTGGATGAAGCCGACAAAATGGCCGAATATACGGATGAACGACTTTCACATGAAAGCGTTTTTGGACATGTCAGGGATGTGATTAATGGAAAATAAAAAGTATAGGCTGCAGTATCTGCCATTATTTGAGCAGGATTTAATTGAGACAGTTCATCACATTACGTATGTACTGAAAAATCCAGATGCTGCCTTGCGTTTGGCAGATGATGTGGAAGCCGCTATATTAGAGAGGCTTTCAAATCCACTTGCATTTGAGCCGTTTCGTTCGGCGAAGGAAAGAGAACTTTTATATTATCGGATTTATATTAGAAACTATGTAGTCTATTATGTTGTTATAGATGATGTTATGGAAGTTCGGCGGCTCATATACAGAAAGCGAGATATAGACAGGCACTTATAAAGATATAGAACCCAAAAGTTGGTTTACCATATATAAACTACTTTTTATAGTTACCAATATTCCGATAACTTATTAGGATGTTGGTAAGTAGAAATGAGAATAATTCCTGGTAATGTTTCATTAAGGATCAAAATTTGCCGAGGGTACCCGCTAAGACATTAAAATAACATAGGTTAGGGTCATGGATTAGATATAATTAATATGATCGCGAAAGATGTAACAGGGGATGTTATAAAATCTATTTCAATTAAAAAATAGATATTTTATAACATCCCCTGTTTGGAGTTTTATTGACTTTCCTCTATTTATTCTTCAATCCACACTATTTTTCAATCCACACTATTAAAATATTTTATTATGTGAACTTCAAATAATGACTATAACTATTGGCCATTATAAAATACTTAACATTATATTACAAGCATAAAATTAAATAAATTCATAAAAAGAGGTAAGTATTGAAATTATATTTATAATGTGATACCATCAGTTGTAAGAAAAGAAATCCTGGAGGTATATCCCATTTGAAATTATTGGCACATATTACTACATACAAAGGCAAGCGGAAAGAGCAGTCTTTAAAAGAACACAGCTATAAGACCGCCAAGTACGCTTCAGAATGTTTGTTGAACACAAAGTTTTCAAATACTGCCTATCTTGCAGGCCTTCTGCACGACATAGGAAAGGCAACCCAGCTTTACAATGAGTATTTGGAGAAAGCATTCCAGGGAGAAAAGGTACAGCGTGGCAGTGTAAACCATACTTTTGCAGGTGTTATTTATCTTTTTGAAAAGTTCCATACAGATGTTAACTCACCGATGGAAAAGCTGACATGTGAAATTACCGCAACGGCTATAGGTTCCCATCATGGGCTGTTTGACTGTGTTGACCTGGATGGTAACAATGGTTTTATACATCGGCTGCGGAAAGACAGGTCATCGCTGTGCTATGATGAGGCTGTCAGTAGTTTCTTTGAACAGGTAGCTGATGAAAGCGAAGTGCAGATGTATTTCCAAAAGGCTGTAAAAGAGATTACGGACTTTTTCGAAGAGGCAAGAATAACATACAATAATAATGGTTATAAAACATTTTTTCAAATAAGTATGCTGTCCAGGCTGATTCTGTCTTCAGTGATAGAAGGGGATCGAAGGAATACTGCTGAATTCATGAGTCAATGGAAGGAGGATGAAAGGGAAGATATAAACTGGGATAAGTGGCTGGCCTACTGTGAAGACCAACTATCAAAGCTGGATACGTCATCTACGCTTAACCGTATCAGGCATGATATTTCAGGACAGTGCATTGCTTTCGCAGGCAATCCCCCGGATATCTATCGTTTGAATGTACCAACCGGTGGCGGAAAGACATTAAGTTTGCTGAGATACGCACTGGCACATGCACAAGAATTTAATAAAAAACGGATTATCTATAGCATTCCGCTGCTCAGTGTGCTGGATCAGAATGTCCGGGTAATACGTGATTATGTTCCGGATAAAGAGAAGGTATTGGAACACCATTCTAATGTAGTGCATGAAAAAGACAAGGGAGAAGAGCTGGATCCATATGAGCTGCTGAAGGAAAGCTGGGGTGCCCCGGTTATCGTATCAACACTGGTTCAGCTGCTGGACATTTTGTTTAAGCACCAGACCTCTGCAATAAGACGGATGCAGGCATTATGTGACAGCGTGGTTGTGATAGATGAGGTTCAGTCATTGCCGGTGAAGGTAACGGAAATGTTTAATATGGCGATGAATTTTCTGAAGCAGTATTGTAATGCAACGATTATTTTATCTTCTGCGACACAGCCCTGCTTTGAAGAGCTGAAGTGGCCGATCCATCTGGCAAAGGAGCCAGACATGGTTCATCTGGATTCATTACAGCTTCGGACATTTATCCGGGCACAGGTGATTGATTGTACAAGCCCTTACGGGATGGACTTAGATGAGTGTACAGAATTTTGCGGCAATTTGGTAAAAAAGCACTCTTCGGTTCTGATCGTATGTAATACAAAATCACAGGCACGAAAACTGTTTCGGCGGCTGCAAAAGGAAGCCAAACAGTTAGGCGGCTATATATTACATCTTTCCACATCCATGTGCCAGGAACATCGTTCAAATGACCTGAAAGAACTGCAAAATAAATTATCTCTGCTGCAGGATGACGTAAGAAATGGAGGTGGGCAGCAGAAGGTGATTTGTGTTTCCACACAGGTAATCGAAGCAGGAATGGATATTTCATTTGAAGCAGTAGTGCGTGTTCTTGCGGGAATTGATAATCTGGTACAGGTTATTGGAAGATGCAACCGAAGCAATGAGTACGGAAATATAGGAAAGGTCTATTTGATTCATCTTAAAAATGAGGACCTGGGTATGCTTCAGGATATCAAATACCGGCAGATTTGTACCCGGAAAGTGTTGGAATTCAGGAAGCAGATTGGTGAAACCTCCTCAATCAGCGGGCAGGCAGTACATAGATATTATCAATACCTGTTTGAAGAGATTCGGGGCAAAGTACGGTATCCGGTGAAGTCTTACGGAACGGAGATATATCTTATGGATCTATTGTCAAACAATAATGGGAGTGCTAACGGGAAAGAAAACGATGGATATCTGCTGCATCAGCCATTTAAGACGGCCGGTCAGATTTTTGAAGTATTTGATAAGGATACCATAGACGTGCTGGTTCCGTATCAACAGGGAAAGAAGCTGATTGAGCAGCTCAAAAGTATGGAGGAAAAGCAGTTTCATCTGGAGAACTTTAAAGAAATTATGCAGAAGGCAAAAAAATATACGGTCAGCATTTTTGAGAATGAGAAAGAAAGGCTTGAGAGACAAGGCGTACTGCATGGTATACTGGAGAACAGAATTTTTGTTCTGGATGATAAGGCATATCATGAAAGCTATGGATTGATGGACATGGAAGAATACGGGGAATAAAGGAGGAAAAGATGGAGCACAGAAATTCAGTAGAGTTTGAAGTGACGGGAAAGTACGGGATGTTTGCAGATCCCGTCACCCGGGTCGGCGGAGAAAAGTTTAGTTATCAGGTTCCGACCTATGAAGCGTTGAAGGGGATTTTACATAGTGTATACTGGAAGCCGACTCTGATTTGGATCATTGACAGTGTGCGCGTCATGAATCCTATTCAGACAGAGACAAAGGGCATACGTCCTATAAAATATTATAATAATAAAAATGATCTTTCTTATTACACATACTTAAAAGAGTGCAGATATCAGGTGAAGGCACATTTTATAATGAACGAGAACCGACCGGAGCTGAAAGAGGACCGCAATGAGCACAAGCATCATAATATTGCCAGACGCATGATTGAAAGGGGCGGCAGGAGGGATATCTTTCTTGGAGCGAGAGAGTGCCAGGGGTATGTAAAACCCTGTGTGTTTGGCCAGGGAGAGGGATTTTATGACGATATTTCCGAGATCAACTTCGGTACAATGTATCATGGGATCACATATAGTGACGAGGCATATTCGGAGGAGACAAGAGGAAAGATGTCTGTACGTTTTTGGCAGGCTGTCATGAATAACGGGGTGATTGCATTTATACCTCCCTGGAAATGCATCCACAGGCCGGTACGTGAGATGAATATCAAAAAGTTTGGCGTGAAGCAGGAGAACTTTTCTGTGATCCAAGAGGAAGAGGTGATGTAACAGATGTCCTGGATGAGCCAGATTTATAAAACGTATGAAGAAAATGTAGGAAAGGGACAGAATCCGGACGAACAGATGACGCCGGTGGCGCATATGAACGCAAATGCACAGATTGAGGTTACACTGAGCTGGCGGGGAGAGTTTCTGGGCGCAGTAAAGGTAGAAAAAGAAGATGCCGTTACGCTGATTCCCGTCACAGAAGCATCTGCCGGAAGAAGCTCGGGGAAGACGCCCCATGCATTGTGTGATACGCTTTCCTATGTTGGGGGGGATTATTGTCATTATTGTGAAAATGAGAAGGAGAGGAAAAGCGCTGAGGCCAAGTATAAACTCTATATGGAAGCCCTGAAAAAGTGGAGGGAGTCAAAATACAGCCATCCCAAAGTTGAGACAGTACACCAATATTTGTTAAGAAAAGAGCTGATTCGGGATTTGGTGAAAGCGGGAGTAGTTGAGCTGAAAGAGGATGGTACATTCCAAAATAAAAAATTAAGCGGGAAGCCTTATGAAAAAGCACTGGTCAGATTCAGAGTACTGAGCACAGAAAAGGAAGCTGACGGCACATGGCAGGATGCATCACTGATTCAGGCCTATACGGAATATTATTTTGCCAACCAGGATGGGAAAAGGGATATCTGTTATTTTCTGGGACAAGAAAGCGCAATTTCCCAAAACCACCCCAAGGGAATTGTGGCGGCTAATTATGGTGCGAAACTTATAACTGCAAATGATAAGCAGGGTTATACTTACAGGGGAAGGTTTCAAGATGAAGAGCAGGCCCTTGCATTTAGCTATGAGGCGTCTCAGAAAATACACAGTGCGCTGACATGGCTTGCAAAGCAACACGGAGCCTATGCGGGGACGCAGGACAAGAGGCTTTTTATCTGCTGGAATCCTGAGGGGAAAAAGGTACCGTCCATTTTTGGGGATCTGGGACTTACGGGGGATGATTCTGTGGAGGCTGAGGAACCGAACTACCGGAAAAAGCTGATCAAGACATTTCAGGGATACAGAAATCAGTTTGATGAATCAGATTCCGTAGTGATCATGGGACTGGATGCGGCCACCACGGGGCGCCTTTCTGTTACGTACTATTATCAGTTAATGGCCTCCGATTTTTTCGATAGAATTACATACTGGGGAGAGACTTGTAACTGGTTGCTTTTGAAGTTTGACGGGCAAAATCATCCTTATTACGGTATCGAGACGCCTACTTTTGAAAGAATTGTAAAATGTGCGTTTGGACGCGAAAGGGATAGCTCCCATGGGAAGAGCAGATTCATTGAAATAGGTGATAAGCTCCTGAAGGAACAGATACAGAGGTTGGTGAAATGCATGGTAGAAAAGCGGCCTGTCCCGTACGATCTGGTACAGGCGCTGGCGGTACGTGCATCCACGCCGATGGCTTACACAAGAGGAAACAGGGAAAGAGTCTTATCGACAGCGTGTGCAATAATCAGAAAATACTATTACGAGAGAGAAACGGAAAAGAAAGGGGAAGAGGAGTATATGAAGCTGAATTTAGAAAACCATGACAGAAGTTATCTGTTTGGAAGATTATTGGCTGTGCTGGAGAAAGTGGAGAGGCTGACCTACGACAGGGATGAAAAACGTGAGCCCAATGCGATCCGTCTGCAGTCGGCTTACGTCAATCATCCAATGCAGACGTGGAAGGTATTAACAGATCAGTTGAATCCATATCTTCAGAAGCTGCACCCAGAGGCGAGAAAGAAATATAAGGATATGATTACCGATATTGTTACTGCCCTTGAGGAAAAGGATGAACAGCAATTGAACAGGGGATTAGAAGAAACATATCTGATTGGATATTATCTGCAGCGGGCAGAATTGAATAAGCGTGTAGATATAAAGACAGGAAAACAAAATACAAATGATCATGAGGAGGCAGGAGAAAATGAGCATCTTACAGAATAAGATTGATTTTACAGTGTTAGTTAAGGTCATCAATGCAAACCCAAATGGTGATCCGCTTAATGGAAACCGTCCAAGGACGACGTATAGCGGTCAGGGAGAAATATCCGATGTATGTATAAAACGGAAAATCAGAAACCGTCTGCAGGATATGGGAGAAAATATTTTTGTACAGTCAGCAGAACGCAGTGATGATGGTTATACATCTCTGAGTGAAAGGGCTTCCCAAAATATAACCCATTACCAGTCGGATGATGACTATGCAGAACAGGCATGTGAAAAATGGATAGATGTACGTACCTTTGGGCAGGTATTTGCCTTTAAAACAAAAGATAAAAAAGAGGGTGTTTCAGTAGGGGTGAGGGGGCCTGTGTCAATTCACCAGGCTTTAAGCTGTTCACCGGTAGATATTAACAGCATGCAGATCACAAAAAGCGTTAATGGGGAACCATCTGAAAAGAGAAGCTCTGACACAATGGGGACGAAACATCTGGTTGAATTTGGCCTGTATAGAATTAAAGGTTCTGTAAATGTCCAGCTGGCAGAAAAAACTGGATTTTCGGAGGAGGATGCCGAAAAGCTGAAGGAGACGCTTTGTACACTTTTTGTAAACGATGCATCTGCTGCAAGACCTGACGGAAGTATGGAGGTTGTGAGCGTATACTGGTGGAAACATAATAACAAAATTGGGCAGTATTCGGCAGCCAAAGTGCACGACTCATTAAAAATATCCTTGAAAGAAGGAGTAGTGATTCCGTCTTCGGTCGAGGATTATGAGATTAGGCTGGAGGAATTACCGGCATTGGAAGCTGAGGTAATTTCGGGAATGTGATTAAGTCCACGGCGGTGAGTACGGTGGTGGCTATGGTTTATTGTAAGATGAAGGCGAAGAGGCGGAGGGCTTGATTGCTCTCTGCTTTTGAATTTAATTAGTAAAGATAACTAAAAAAGAACGATTATTATTGTGAATAATGGACAAAATATAAAATTTTGTTGACAAATTTAAATACAAAGAGTTATAATCCACTTATAAATGAAACGTTTCAATTAAAGCATAGAGGTAAAGAATGTCAGCAATAAAAAAAGAAAAAACAACAATCACTCAGGTAGCAAAACATGCAGGTGTGTCAATTGGAACTGTTTCAAATTATCTGAATGGAACTGCTCAGGTTTCCCCACAGAAAGCGGAGAATATCCAGGCCGCGATCGATAAATTACATTATACCCCGGATACGGTTGCAAGCTCTTTAAGGAGGAAGAACAGCAAGACGATATATATCCTGACGCCAAACCTGAATAATACATTTTACACGCGGATTATCAGTTCCTATATGGCATATGCGTACCAGGCGGGATATACGGTACAGATTTCCGGTTACGAATACTCTGCCGAAGTGGAAAAGAAGCAATTGGCTGCTCTTGAAAACTGCAAACGGGGAACCATTGTAATCATCTTTAATGGCAGTAAAGATGAAGCGGAGATCAGGAGGCTTATGCAGAATGATATCCATGTCATATTAGCCGACCGGAATGCAGAGGGTTTAAATGTATCCAGTGTATCATTTGATAACCAGGATATGTTATATACAATTGTAGAAATGTTAAAGAAAAAGAATTACAAAAGAATTGGCTTGTTTATAGAACCTGTTACTTTATCGAACTTACAGAAAAGATATGAACATTTTTTAAAGGCTTCCGAAAAATTTGGCTATAAAAATCCTTTAGATAATGTATTTACGGATAAAAGTCTGGCTCTTAATAAATTACACAGCAGTTATATTTTTATGAAAACAATTCTGGAAAATCATAAGAAAAAAGATTTGCCGGATGCCTGGATTGCCTCATCGGATTACCTGGCGATTGGTATGATGCGGGCAATGAATGAATTGGGATACCGTGTTCCACATGATTTTGGGATCATAGGTTTTGATAATCTGGATATTTCAGGGTATGTAAACCCAAGGCTTACGACTGTGGAGCAGAATCAGGAACTGTTCGGCGAAATGCTATGGAAGGTAACAAAGAAGCTGGTTAAAACACAGGAGAATCAACATTTGGTAATTCCACAAAAATTAGTTGAAAGGGAATCCTGTTAAAATAATATGTATTGCGTAAGCGGTACATTTATTTTTATAAAATATTGAAACGTTTCAAGATGTGCTTTACCGGGTATGTCAGCTATTATTTTTTGTATACGTTTTGAAACGTTTTAATATAGAAACCCAAAAATATTAAAGGAGGAACAGGAAATGAAAAAAGGTATCGCAGCATTATTATGTGCAACAATGGTATTGGGTCTAACGGCTTGTGGATCTGATACAAAGGAAACGTCCGGAGAGAAAAAGACAGAAGAAACAGCGGCATCAGAAAGTGTGTCATCTTTGGCGTCAGACGAGGCTGTAAAAAAGGCCTCAGATGAGGGGTGGGAGATCGCCGTAGTGCCGAAGGATTCTACAAACCCATGGTTCGTAAGAATGAATACAGGAGTAGAAGAATTTGCGGATCAGACAGGTGTCAACTGCTACCAGATTGATACAGGTGAAATTGATGCAACGCATCAGGCTCAGATGGTCGAAGATTTGATTGCCCAGGGTGTAGATGCAATTTGTGTGGTTCCTGTAGATGTGCAGTCTATGGATGTGGTACTTAAAAAAGCCCAGGATGCAGGAATTGTAGTAATCGCCCATGAAGGCGCAGAACTGAAAAATGTAGACTATGACATTGAGGCTTTTTCAAATGCAGGGTATGGCGCGTTTATTATGCAGAATCTTGCAGAAGCGATGGGAGAAGAAGGTGTGTATACCACTATGGTGGCATCGTTGACAAACGGCTCACACAATGAGTGGGCGGATGCTGCAGTTGAATATCAGAAAGAACACTATCCTAAGATGACGCTGCTGGAAGAAAATCCGCGTGTGGAATCTAATGATAATGGAGACACAGCATACAATGCAGCAAAAGAACTGATTAAGACCTATCCGGATCTGAAGGGTATTTTAGGTACTTCGTCCTACGACGCGCCGGGTGTCGCAAGAGCAATCCAGGAGCTGGGACTGCAGGATAAATTCTTTACTACAGGGACAGGCATGCCGGCAGATAATGCGGAGCTGCTTAAATCAGGTATTATTAAATCTCTCACATTATGGGATCCGGCCATGTCCGGCGAAGCTATGGTTTCACTGGCTTGTAAAGTCCTGGCGGGAGAGAGTATCACAACACCATTAAACCTGAATGTAGACGGATATACAGAGATGTCCGAACGAGAAGGTTCTAAAACCGTACTGGAAGGCCAGGGCTGGATCACAATTGATGCAGACAATGTAGATAGTTTTGGTTTCTAATAAACTTTGAGAATCGGAGCGCCGTTTCGGCGGCGGTTCGATTCTTTTAAAAGCGAAGAGGAGGACGCATATGTCAGAGTGTTTGTTAAAGGCAGAACATATTCAAATATCATTTGGAAATGTTCATGCACTCAAAGATGTTTCATTGGAAATCGTTCCTGGAGAAATTCATTGTCTGGCAGGTGAAAACGGCTGCGGGAAATCTACACTTATTAAAATTATCTCGGGTGTACACCAGCGCAGCGGGGGCACCATCGAATTTGATGGAAAGAAACTGGAAAAGATTACACCAATTGACGCAATCAATATGGGAATTCAGGTTATTTATCAGGATTTCTCTTTATTCCCTAATTTGACTGTAGCAGAAAACCTGGCATTAAATTCAGAATTAGCATCAGGCAAAAAAACAATCAGTTGGAAGAACGTAAGGAAAATCGCGGAAGAAGCAATTAAAAAAATCAATATGGATATTGATTTGGATGAAAAAGTAAGCCGTTTATCTGTTGCCCAAAAACAGATGGTAGCAATCAGCAGAGCGCTCATGTTCAATGCAAAATTGATTATAATGGACGAACCTACGACTGCATTGACTAAAAAAGAAGTAGATGCACTATTCAAGATCATATTAAAACTGAAAGAACAAGGGATTGCAATTCTCTTTATCAGCCATAAATTAAATGAAGTATTTGAAATATCAGACCGGTTTACAATCTTTAGAAATGGAGAGATGGCGGCAACCGGAAAAACCGATGAATTAGATGATAAGAAATTTACTTACTATATGACAGGACGTGAATTCGCAGATAAAACTTTTGTTCCTGAAAAAGTGACAGATACACCTATTTTTGAACTAAGGAATCTTTCTTTGGAAGGTTCATTTAAAAATATCAGCCTTACTTTACGAGGCGGTGAAATCCTGGGGATTACAGGTCTTCTGGACTCAGGCCGTACGGAACTTGCGCTGTCTATGTTTGGGCTGAAGCCCGCTACATCGGGGGAGATAATCCGAAATGGAAAACCTGTAAAAATCACAAATCCGAGAGAGGCCATTGCTAACAAAATAGGATATGTACCAGAAGACCGTCTGTCAGAAGGGTTGTTTTTACAGAGATCCATTGGTGACAATATTATTATTTCTGAGATAGATTCTTTAAAGAAGAAAAATGGCCAGTTCGATTTGAAAAAAAGAGATGAAGAAGTAGACCGATGGGTAAAAGAATTCGAGATAAAAACAAAGAATCCGGATAATCCCGCAACCACCTTATCAGGCGGAAACCAGCAGCGCATAGTTTTGGCAAAATGGCTGGCATGTAATCCGGATGTTCTGATCTTAAATGGTCCGACGGTCGGTGTTGATATTGGATCGAAACATGATATTCATGCAATCCTTCAGCGATTAGCCCAAAAAGGCCTGGGCGTTATTATTATTTCTGATGATCTCCCGGAAGTAATACAGAACTGCTCACGCCTTTTAGTCATCAAAGAAGGTTCTATAGTTGCCGAATATGATACTCAGCAGGTAAAAGAACAGATGATTATTGATGCAATGATGTAAGGAGACAGGCGAATGAATAAAAAATTAAAATCAACATTTAAATCCAATGAAATATACATATTTTTCATTATAATTGCGTTAGGAATCTTGGTGCAGATTCGCTCGGGACAGTTTTTTACCGGAAATAATATGGTGGATTTGTTAAGTGCGATGATTGTACCCGGAATGTTTGCTGTGGCGGAATTCTTAGCGATCATTGCCGGAGGCATTGATGTATCTTTTCCGGCATTGGCTTCTCTGTCTGCATATGCATCCACCAAGATTTTACTGGACCAGAATTATGACGGCAATGTGGTTCTGGCGTTTGTGATTGCCATGGCGATTGGCGCTCTGTTAGGCGCTGTAAATGGTTTTCTGATTGGTTATCTGAATCTCAATGCTATGATCGTTACATTAGGCACTTCCAGCGTATTTCAGGGATTCATGCAGGGGGCACTGCGGGCAAAACAGTTGTCTGTTATACCAGCTGGTATGAAAGAGTTCGGTACAAATTCGTTTATCACGGCAACGAACAAAACGAATAATCTGACTTCCATCCTGCCCTACACTTTTATTATTCTGTTGATTGTTTGTGCAGCCATGTTCCTTATCCTGCGGTATACGATTTTTGGACGTGGTATCTATGCGATCGGAGGAAATCCGGTTAGTGCACATACGGTAGGATTTAATGTAAAACGAACAAAATTTTTCATGTATATTATCATTGGCATGATTGCGGCAGCAGGCGGTATCTGCCGTGTATGCATGATGCAGCAGATGCATCCGACCAACATGCTTGGAATGGAAATGAATATTATTGCAGGCGTTGTGCTTGGCGGAGTTGCTCTGACTGGCGGGGCCGGAACCCTGATTGGATGCATACTGGGTACATTTTTGATTATACTGGTTCAGAACTCCATGATTCTCCTGGGCGTGCCGACTACCTGGAGTAATGTGTTTGTTGGAATCGTAATTGTTGTGGGCGTGGCATTAAGTGCATACCAGTCTATCAGGACTGAAAAAGTAAAAAGTAAGATGGTAAAGGAGGCAGCATAATGGACAGAGTAAAAAGTTTTTATTCAAAAAACCGGGAAGTGAGCCGTCTTTTTATTATTATGATTGCTTGGCTGATATTTATGCTGCTGACACAGGCCGGAAAGTTTTTTACAGGTGCAAATTTCCTGACTATGGCTGGACAGTTCCCGGAGTATGGCCTGATGGCATTAGGAGGCATGCTCTGCATGATGACCGGAGGAATTGATTTATCGGTAGTTGGAACAGCCAATATGACAACGATTATCAGTGTCTATGTGCTGAACTGGATTTTTGGTGTAGACGGGACAATGCCGGCAGGATTCTCTGTTGTGATATTTCTGATTGCCATACTTACCGGCTGTGTGATAGGGGCTTTTAATGGTTTTTTGATTTCGGAATTAAAGGTGCCGCCTATTTTGGCCACCTTAGGAGTAAATCAGCTGATTACCGGTCTGTGTATTGTCATTACGGGGGGAGCGGCTGTATCTTCCTTCCCAAAACAATTTTGCGATATTTTTTCTACGAATTTGTTTGGCATTATTCCGGTTCGTGTGCTTGTCTTCATACTGGTGGCTGTTATTATCTGGTTCATGCTGGAGAGAAGTACCTATGGGACGAAATTAAGGTTATATGGATCAAGCGCGCATGTGGCGGAGTTTTCCGGAATAAACACAAAGAAACTGGTTTTTAAAACCTATATGACTTCAGCTGTTTGTGCCTCTGTAGGCGGTCTGATGATGCTTAGTACATACGCATCTGCAAGAGCAGATTATGGAAGTAATTATACCATGCAGTCAATTCTGCTGATTGTGTTGGGCGGCGTCAGCCCGAATGGCGGAAAAGGCAGATTATCTGGTGTGGCTGCGGCAATCATTCTTTTAAAATTTATAGAATCAGGTATTAACCGTTTCAGAAGTGTTTCCACATACTATGTAACACTGATTTGGGGCGCGGTTTTAATCCTGGCTCTTGTAATAGACTATTTTAGTGCACGTCCTAAAAAAGTAAAATAGCATGGGAGAATAACTATGAGCAGAAAAGTATTTGGGCAGATTGGCCGGCTTAAAAAAGATAAAATACAGGAGTATAGAAAGCTGCATATGGATGATGTTCATACACCGCATTGGGAAGGGGTGCTGCGCATGATTCATGACTGCAATATACGGAACTACAGAATCTTTATAAAAGATGATTTAGTTTTTGGATATTTTGAATATGTTGGACACGACTATGAGGCAGATATGGCTAAGATGGAAGCTGATGAAGTAACCAGGCAGTGGTGGAAACTTACGCGCCCCTGTTTTACAGAATATTCAGCTTCAAGCAAGGAAGCATTTTATGAGGACATGGATCAGATCTTTGATTTTGCAGAATAGAAAGTAGAGGCGATTATAATGAAAACAATTAAAGACAAACAGATTCTTGTTGGAGCAGATTTTGCGGGATTTCCATTAAAGGAGGCGGTTGTAGCTCATTTGAAGGAATATGGATGGACCATAACAGATGTAGGGGTTCAGTCAGAGGAGGACAGCAGTACAGAATTAATGTTTCACAGAATTGGACTTCGTGTTGGTTCCATGATATCGGAAGGAGAATTCGAACGCGCATTAATTTTTTGCGGAACAGGTATGGGGATCCATATTGCGGCAAGCAAGTGTCCGGGAGTATTTTCCGGCGTTGTGGAAAGTGTACCGGCGGCACTTCGTGCGATTACAGGGAACGGAGTAAATGTACTGGCAATGGGAGCTTTTTATGTAGCTCCTAAGATGGGATGCGATATTGCAGATGCGTATCTGAGTAATAATCTGGGTGATGGGTATGAGTGGTGGCCCAATTTTTATGAATTTCATAAACTTGCGTGCGATGAACTGAACAGCTTTGATTATAACAGATATAAAGAAAACGGGTATAAACTTGAACATTTGGGAGATTATCCTTTAGAGCTGATGCAGGATCCGGGGCTTTTCGGCTGCAGGTAGAAATGAGAAAAATTTTATACTTTAGAACAATAGAAAAGGTTTGATATGCTCCCTTCCGGGCAGCAAGTTGAAGTAATTAGGACTTGCGGCTCAGGAGGGAGCATATTTTATGGGAATAAATAGCAGGGGGCCGGCAGAGAGTATAAAAATACACCCCTAAAGTATAAAAAACGACTCTTATAAGGTAAATGGAATCCGTATATAATAGATTCAGGATATCCGAAGAAGAAACTCATTTAGCAGTGAAAAAGTGAAAAGTACGTGGGAGGGTTCATCATGAAAAGAAGATTAAAAAAATTAGCTGCATTTGGTTTGGCAGCAGTTATGACAACTGGTATGCTGGCAGGCTGCGGCAGTGGACAGGCCGACAGTGAAAAAACAGATTCCAAAGAAGCGGATAAGTCAGCAAAAAATGAGAATACGCTGGAGGTAGAGGTTATCTACACGGGTCAGCCGCTGGATCAGTTCCGGGAAGTTTTGGACGGATTCACAGAAGAGACAGGAATTGGAATTGAATTGGTTACACCGGGTTCAGATTATGAGGCTGTTATGAAAACAAGGATGGCATCAGGAGAAATGCCGGATGTTTTTGTGACACACGGCTGGTCTATTGCAAGGTATAAGGAATACCTGACAGCCTTGAATGACGAGGAGTGGTACGACAGAATTGATGATCCGGTTCTGCCCATTATTTCTGACGACGACGGCAGCATATACGTACTGCCTGTCAGCCAGGTGACAAACGGTGTTGTATATAATAAGACGGTGCTTGAAAATGCAGGAGTAAATGTCGGTGATATCCGCACTATGGACGATTTTAAAGATGCCTGTGAGAAGATTAAAGCTTCCGGGGTTACCCCATTTTTCGTGGGAGGAAAAGACACCTGGACTGCAGCGGTTCTCTATAATGCGATGGCGCCGGCATTCTATACCACAGAAGGCTGTAAATACCCATCCGGTGAGGAGCTGAAAGATGGAACCTTCGACTGGGATACAAAAGGAAGCTGTGTTCTGGAAGAAATCGCAGATATGGTACAGGCCGGATACTTTAATAAAGACCTTGTTACCGCTGATAATGCGGCAACCCTGACAGCTCTGGGGGAAGATGCCTGTGGATTTAGTACCGAGGTTGAGATTGTGAAAGTATTAAACGTAGCTCCGGATGCACAGCTTGGGATCATGCCGATTCCATGTACGACTGAGGAGGGTAAATCCCAGTATATGATCGGGGAAGGAAGCTGCTTTGGAATCTGGAAAGACACAGAAAAGATGAAGGAAGCAAAACAGTTTTTAAATTACCTTGCAAAACCGGAAGTGGCAGACAAGATCATGGAACTGGACGGAGGGCTGCCCGCTCTTAAGGATATGAACACGGAAAATGTAAGCTACAAGGCCTTTTCAGAAAGCCAGGAAATCTTTGAAGGTGATATCTTCTACGATAATCTGTTCGACCGGGAATATTTCCCAAGCGGAATGTTTAATGCAGATGCGGATGCAGTGATCGAGGTTTTTATGGACCCAACAGAAAAAGGGGTTAACGCCGGACTGCAGCATTTAAAGAGTACGTTCCAGGATAAATATGTAGCAGCAGAGTAAGCAATGTAAAGGAGTGAAACCAAAGTGAGGAAACGAGCAGTAAAAATGAGCTGCTTTTACATACCGGCCATTTGTCTGATTTTGTTTTTTGTAGTGAGGCCTTTTTGTGAAACGGTTTATGTATCTTTGTGTAAGTGGAATGGGTATTCGCCGGAAAAAATCTTCATAGGACTTGAAAACTACAAGGCAATGTTTTCGGACAAGCGTCTCTTGACGGCATTTATTAATACACTCATATACGGTTTTGTGTCCACTGTGCTTCAGAATATCATCGGATTGGGGGCGGCATTGTTTGTCAATTCCCGTTTTAAGGGCAACAACCTGATCCGTGTGGTGATCTATATGCCGATTATGATATCAAGCCTGATTATGGGGTACATCATGTATTTCTTTTTAACCTATGACAATGGTGTGCTCAACGATATTCTGGGGATATTTGGCAAGGGGGCAGTAGATTGGCTGGCAGACGGAAAGAATGGAGTATTGTTCATCACCATAATTAATACCTGGCAGTACGCGGGATATTGTATGATCATATATCTTTCCGGGCTTCAGAATATCTCGAAAACATATATTGAGGCGGCAGAAATTGATGGAGCAGGCTCATTTGCACGTTTCCGGTACATTACCCTGCCCATGCTGATTCCGGCCATCACAAGTGCTGTAATGATCGACCTGATCGGCGGACTGAAAATATTTGACGGCATTATATCATTGACAAACGGCGGGCCGAATTACAGCACGCATTCGATGATGACGTATTTGAACAGCCAGTATTTTCTGGCGGAGAAAGCGGGTTATGCATCTGCCATAGGTATTACCACCTTTGTTATGATTATGGTGGTCGCTCTGTACAGCAATCACTATTTAGAGAAAAAGAGTATCGAAGCGTAGAGAAAGCGGGACGGTTAACAGATGAAAACAGGAACATTAAAAAAACAGATCAAACAGAATTGGTGGAAGTATCTGGTGGCGGCCGGCATATTGATTATTTATCTGCTTCCAATTTATGTGGTAGTGGTTACATCCTTAAAACCTATGACAGATCACACGTCCAGACTGCTGCCGCCCATGGAACTTCATTGGGAGAATTATATCAGGGCATTTCAAAACAGTAACATATTAAATGCCATTAAAAATTCCTTTATTATTACAGTTGGAACAGTTATGATTGTAGTGATAGTAGGCTGCCTTGCAGCTTATCCAATGGCAAGGAATAGAAACCGGCTCAGTAAGACCATGAAGACTTTTGTGCTGGGCGTGATGATGGTGCCGGGAATGTCTATGGTTGTTGGTATTTATTCCACCCTGGTTTCGATCCACGCGATTTCTACCTACTGGGGAATTATCGCGGTGAGTGCGGCGTTTGGACTGCCGGTATCCATTTATATGTACAGTAACTTTATTATGGCAATCCCGACGTCTCTGGACGAAGCAGCTTATATGGATGGCGCCGGAATTTTAAGGACATTTTTTCAGATTATCCTTCCGCAGCTGAAGCCGGTGACGGCCACGGTTGTGCTGATGCAGGCGGTTTCAACCTGGAATGAATATGGATATTCACTCTATATTCTGCAGAAGAAGGAGATGTATAATGTCACCCTGACCGTAAAACAGTTTTTCGGGGAGCAGATGAAGGACTTAAACGGTGCAGCTGCCTGTGCGGTGATTGCGATTGTTCCGGTGGTGATTGCCTACTTGTTTTTACAGAAATATTTTATCCAGGGCAGCCTGGACAGTGCGGTAAAAGGGTAGGGAAGAGGTAAGTGTTCCTAACCATGAGCCGCCACAATGAGACAAGACACAAGGAGTAAATAAGATGAAAAAAATTGCATTTATAGGCGCAGGCAGTGTTGTATTTACCAGAAGCCTGGTGCGGGATCTGATGACGTTTCCGGCATTCCAGGATGCCACGATTGCCCTGATGGATATTGATGATGAAAAACTTATGTATGCTGCAAAGTCTGTAGAGAAAATTATTGGTTCCGGAAATTATCCGGCAAAAGTGATTTCTACGAAAAGCCGGATTGAGGCTCTTAAGGATGCTGACGGCGTTGTCAGCACCATTAATATAGGAGACCTTGCTGTCTGGGCAAATGATATTACGATTCCAAAGAAATACGGTGTAGACATTAATGTGGGGGATACCAGGGGACCGGCCGGAATCTTCCGGGCGATGCGGACCCTGCCGGAGATGCTTGCTATCTGTAAGGATATTGAAACCTACTGTCCCGGGGCCATATTTTTGAACTATACCAATCCTATGGCAATGCTGTGCAGAGGGATGCAGAGCGAGACAAAGGTGAATGTGACGGGACTGTGCCATAGCGTCCAGGGGACTGCGGAAATGCTGGCACGGTGGATCAAAGCCGATATGGAGGATATTACATATACCTGCGCCGGCATCAACCATCAGGCCTTTTATCTGGATTATAAATGGAAGGGGGAGGATGCATACCCTCTGATTAAACAGGCGGCAGAAGAGCATTATCAGGAGGAGATCGTGCGAAATGAGATGCTCCGTCATCTTGGCTACTATGTGACAGAGTCCAGCGGACATGCCTCAGAATATGTGGCCTGGTTCCGTAAACGTCCGGATCTTATTGAAAAATATTGTACTCACGGAACAGGCTGGAACCCCGGACACTATTTCATGGTGAAGGACGAGTACGAAAAAAGAGAACATACCTGGAAGAAAGAATTTCTGGAATGGGCCGACAATCCGGTGAATCTGAAACGTGGAAATGAGTATGCCGCCAATATTTTCAATGCCATGTTTGGTGATGGCGCGCTGTATAAATTCAACGGGAATGTAAGAAACTTCGGCCTGATTGACAACCTTCCGGAAGGCTGCTGCGTGGAAGTGCCGGTGCTTGCCTCCAAAGGCACGCTGGAACCGATTCATGTAGGTCCGCTGCCTCCTCATCTCGCGCTTCTAAATAATGTGAGCTCCAGAATCGAGGAGCTGGCTGTAGAAGGGGCAATTACCGGAGATCCGCAGAAGATCTACCAGGCCTGCTATTTTGACCCATTGACGTCCGCAGTCTTAAGCCTTGCAGAGATTAAATCTATGGTGCGGGAAATGTTTGAAGCAAATAAAGAATATCTGCCGCAATTCAAATATTACGAATAAATACAGAGGAGATTATAGCATGACATTTCGTGAGAACGTACTGGCGATCCTGCATTATGAAAAATATGAACACTTCCCGGTAGTTTCCTTCGGGTATTGGGAAGAAACCTTGGACAAATGGGCGCAGGAAGGCCACATTACCCAGGAAGAGGCAGAAGGATACCGCAGGGAAGGGGACAATTCCTCCGCTGATCAGTCTGTCATGAAGAGGTTGGGATTTGATTTTAACTGGAATTCCTGTATAAGCACAAAAAATCAGATGTTCCCAGCCTTTGAAAAAAAGATTCTGGAGGAAAAACCAGATGGCAGCAGGATTGTAAGGGATGAGCAGGGCCTGATTGTTCTGGAAAAACTGGACACCATTTCAATTCCGGCGGAAATTGGGACTTCTCTTATGGATCGGAAGGCATGGGAAGAACTCTATCTGCCAAAGCTTGAGTGGAAGGAAACACGGGTAGACCGGGAATTTTTCAAAAATCTTCCTTCTCAGGGCAGCAGGGAAATCCCCATTGGCCTGCACTGCGGCTCTCTGATTGGGTATATGAGAAATCTGCTGGGGGTTGAGCAGTTAAGCTATCTGTATGTGGATGATGAGGATCTGTATGTGGAGATCATTGACACCATCGCAGAACTGGGGTATCAATGCCTGGAAGAGGTCTTAAAGACGGGAGCAAAGTTTGATTATGCTCATTTCTGGGAGGATATTTGTTATAAGAATGGACCGTTGGTTACACCAACCGTTTTTGAGGATTATGTGGCTCCTCATTATAAAAAGTATACGGCATTGCTGAAGCAGCATGATATTGACATCGTTTCTGTGGACTGTGACGGCTGTATTGACCGACTGGTACCTATCTGGCTTGAGAATGGGGTTAATACCATGTTTCCCATTGAGGTGGGTACCTGGAATGCAAGCATTGGGCCATGGAGAGCGCAGTATGGCAAAGAGCTCCGCGGCGTGGGCGGCATGAACAAGACAGTATTTGCCCGTGATAATAAGGCGGTCGACGAGGAGATAGAAAGGTTAAAGACGCTGATTGAACTGGGAGGATATATCCCATGTCCGGACCATAGAATTGCTCCGGATGCTAAGTTTGAGGTGGTTCAATACTACTGTGAGAAAATGCAGAATCTGAAATTATAAAGAATGGGGCGCAAAGGGGTCTGACCCCTTTGCGTACCATTTTCTGAATATTCTGAACATTATCGGGGAGGGCATAATGAAAAAATATTCTTTGAAGGTATCTTTGTACCGGGCATTTGCCAGTTCTGTGTTTATGCCCTTCATTATAATCAGTTTTATTTTATTGAACTTTTTTAACCATCAACTCTTAAACAGTTACAATACTAACAATAGGATTATTCTTCAGACCCTTACAAATCAGCTGGACAGTTCCCTGCAGAATGGAGAGCATTTTTTTCTGCAGTATTTGGCGGATACGAATATTGCCAGGTTTTATCAATATGTAAATAACACTGAAATTGATGCTTCACAGGAGAATTTGTATGGTTATATCCGATATTCGGTCAAGTACAGAAGCGCATTGAATAAGTATCTGACCGTGTCGGATCCCATTCACAGAGGGATTGGATTTTTGCCGGAAAATGCGAATAAGGGAAATTTCTTTTATTTGAATAAGTATGGCGGATCAATCCTGCGGTATGAGGAGAATGCAGAGCCGTTGTATGAAGAGCTGACAAAGCTGTTATCTGGTGAGGTGAGATTTTTCCCCGGCAGCCTTATGTCCGGAAGTGAGGAATATCATGAGGAGCAGCCTGTCTTTACGATGCTGTGTCCGGTGAGCAATCTGGAAACGGCATCACGGCAGGGATATGCGTTTTTGGAACTGTCCCAATCGGTATTTTCAGACCTGAATGAAAAAATTACGCTGCCTGAGGGAGCGGGACTGGTTATTTATTTTCCGGACGGGACTCCGGCCTATGCCACAGAGGAAAGGTTTATCACAGAGCAGGATGATATGGCGGACACGAAGGAGCTCATGGGCAGGAAGGTGAGGATAGAAGGAGATACACATTATCTGTACCATATGAAGGAGGAGAAATATGGGTTCAAAATTGATTATGTGCTGCCGCACAGCACCATATTAAGGGAGGCCAACCATACTTCATTTGTGATCCTGCTGTTTTGGTTTTGTGCGATGGCAGCGGCATTTTTTATTTTTATGAATTTAAGCCGCCGTATATCTGTTTCTACGGAAAGGATTGTCTCGTATATCCAGAAGTACCGGTTGGGAGATGAGGAGAGCAGCGGGAATATGCCTGCAATCCCCATAGAGGAGTTTTCGGAGATTTCTCTGGCAATGACGGAGATGACAGAGCGGATCACGGATCTTGTACAGCACGAGTACATCTGGAAAATGAACCAGCAGATGGCGGAATATAAGGCTATGCAGGCGGAAATTAATCCTCACTTCTTCTATAATGTCATGAACTCCCTTCAGGCGCTGAATCGGATCGGGGATACGAAAAATCTGGAAAAGGGGATTTTAAATCTTTCCCGGATGTTTCGTTATACCTGTGAACCGGGATATGATTCAAGCATTCAGAAGGAATGCCAGTTTATTGAAAGTTATCTTATGCTGGAAAAAATCCGGTTTGAAGAACGCTTGTATTATGATATTCAAGTGGAGGAGCAGCTAATGGACTTTACCATTCCCAAGCTCTTGCTTCAGCCTTTGATTGAAAATGCTATGCGTCATGGAATGGCGCCGGATGGAAGTTCCTTAAGCATTTTGCTGCGGGTCTGCCAGGTAAAGAGCACAAATGGAGCGGCTTTTGTATGGATTCAGGTAGCTAATGACGGAATCCCATATAAAGAGCAGGATATCTATACCAAGGACAGGGTAGGAATTACGAGTGTTCGGGATCGCCTTTTTATTACATATCCGAACTCCTTTTTTTGGTATGACAGAAAAGGAAGATATCAAACGGTCTGTAACCTGTTGATTGCAAAAGAAGAAAGTCTGTACCAGTATTGAGGAAGGCAGGGGAAATTTATGAATATCTTAATAACAGATGATGAGAGGCTGATAAGGCTGAGTTTACTGTCTATGCTGGAGGAACTGTATCCGGGGATTCATCACATTTCACAGGCAAAAGATGGGGAAGAAATGATCCGTATGGTGGAACAATCATTCTACGATCTGGTTTTTCTGGACATTAATATGCCGAAAGTTAATGGACTGGATGCTCTGGAAATATGCCGTCAGAAGGCTCCTGAGACCCAGTGGTGTATTCTAACGGGGTATGCTGAGTTTGAATATGCGAAGCGGTCGATTGGCCTTGGAGTCAAGGAATATCTGCTGAAGCCATTAGATATTGACCAACTAAAGCAGCTCATGGGTGAGATCATAAAAGGAAAGCAGCAAAAGCTTCAGAACCAGAATCAGCTCTTCGAAAACAGAGTGAGCCAGGCCATTGCCCTGGCGGACATGGCAGGGGGTGTCAAGCAGATGCAGCCGGCAGGGAAGGACGCGGTTTACAGTATGTATGTGTTCTTCTTGGATACGGATGAGAACAGAAAAAGGCAGGAGCTATATGCAGAGCTGTACGAACATCTCTCCGTATATCTGAGCAAAACTATAGAGGAAAGGGACCGCTATGCCTTGTTCTTTCTGCAGACCAGTGAGCTTTGCCTGGTCATTGAGGGAAAAGAATATATGAGGATTCATTCCTATTTGCGCCACCATCAGGATCTGTTTGACAAAAATACGAGAATTGTGGCAGTAAGTGCGGTGGCAAAGGACTTCCGGGAGATGTATATGAATAAGCAGATTATGCTGGCGCTGGCAAGCGTCCGTATACTGGAGGAAAATTATAAGACCATATCTTTACAGGCATTAAATGATCAAAAAGATTTGATGGAAAAACAGTATTTATGCGAGAAAATAGAAATGCTTACAGCCAGCTATATGACGGGAAACTATGGGTTGGCAAACGAATTGCTGCAGGAAATGGAGCGTGAAGACGAACTGAGAAAAAGCTTTGAAAAAATAGACAGCCGTCCCCTGCGCGCCTATTTGTCCGTTATCTGGAAAAGCAGCTTTGAGGGAGAAGAATATGCAGATCTGCTACGGCATTTCCGAAAGCTCCTGCAAAATGCCACGTGGGAACAGAACAGCGAAAATCATGATATTGTTCAGCAGATTAAGGATTATGTGACGGTAAATTACATGAATGATGTGACCATAGCGGAGATGGGGAACCGATTTGATATCAGCCCTTCCTATATCAGCAGAATTTTCCGGAATAAAACAGGGGAGAAATATATTGACTTTGTCACCGCAGTAAGGATGAAGAAGGCAATGGAAATTATCCGGAAGAGCCCGTCTTTATCAGTTAAGGAAGTGGCGGAACGTGTGGGATATATTAGTGAAAAGCATTTTTCAAAAACCTTTAAAAAATATTTTGACTGCCTGCCTTCGCAAGTGGCGAGAGAATAGGCGGTTTATTATGGGAAACTATATACCCAAAGGGCACTCCGCAACTTATGCCCTTTGGGTATATCTTATTTTTCAGCTTTGCTGAGGACTCGCCCGGCAGGGGGAGGGAATCCTTTTGGTGATGCAATGCCTTGTCTTTATGTAGGATTCAAATACAATAGTTGAATATATAAAATGCTAAGCTTCGACATATGTAAGCACAATTTAAAAGCAAATCATCTAATTGATCTCCGAAATCATTCTAAATTCCGTAGGAGACATACCGGCTATTTTCTTGAATGTATTAGAAAAATAGCTTACATCGTTAAATCCAACTGCCATGGCAATATCCCGTAATCTTAAGGATTCATCCTTTAAAAGTTCCTTTGCCTTTTCGATCCGAAACTGAGTAAGGTGTTCTGTGATAGATTCACCCGTTTCTTTTTTGAATAAACGGCTAAGATAACTGGCATTAAGACCAACAGCGTCTGCAATGTCGTTAAGCCCAATCTGTTCATTAAAGTTGTTTTCGATATATTGTACAGCTTTTTTTATAGGCAGATTCTGGCTGAGTGAGGGAGAAGATGTATTATTTTCGGCGCTGTAAAACAGGATTTTCTTTTCACTTTTTGCTTTGTGTTTGAAACAATAGCAGCATTCGAGATAAGCTGTATTCAGTTCTGTGATCGAAGAATGGGGAGTACTGATTGCAGCTTTTAATCTGTATGCCGGATAATTTTCTGCAAAAGTAAAAATCTGATTTAAGGAAGGCACGATGGGTGTATGCTCCAGTTTACTGGTATCATTTAATACAATGCACAAGTATTTGGAGTGCACCGGAAAAATAACAGGTTTTACAGAGGAGAAAATTCCTCTGAGGAATCGGGTAACTGTGTTGATAAAATCTTCTTTAAGCTGGGCGGAGTCGTCGATGATCCGGATCTTTATGAGGATACAGTAAAAATTATTGCCGGATACCTGATAAAGCCGTGTTTTATCGATAATCTCATCGGGAGAAAGCGGAACATCGTAGACAAGATCCTGGTAGAATTTTATCTGAAGTTCTTCCTGATTTTTGATAATTGTCTCCTGTATACTGTCAAAATGGCGCTGCTTTTTCTGCTCCTCCTGTATGGCACTGATTGCCCTGCGGACAGCATTTTCTATCTTACTTAAGGGATTATCCTTTAATATAAAGTCGAATGCCCCATGACGCAGGGCTTCCTGGGCATACTTAAAATCGGAATACCCGGACAGGATGATTAATTTGGTGGAAGGGGCATATTTCTGCACATACTCTGCTAACTCTAACCCATTTTTTCCGGGCATGCGGATATCCGTAATTACGATATTCACACAGGTGGTTTGGAGAAATTCAATAGCTTCCAGACCGTCGGATGCTGAGTGTACAATCTGGCAATCCAGGCCTGCCCAGTCTATAAAAGTGCTGATTCCTTCCCGGATAATTAATTCATCATCTACAATCATGATTCGATACATAGAACATCCTCCTTTTTGCTCTGTCATGACAGCGGCAGCCTGACAGATATTGTAGTTCCTTCGCCCGGCGTGCTGGCAATGGTAATCCCATACTGTTCGCCATAGGTGTATTTTAAGCGTAAGTGTGTATTAATCAGACCAATGTGGTGTCCTTTTCCCTCGGATTGGGATAACACTGAAGCATCTGGCTCATTCAGCTGTCTATTCATTTCTTCTGGATGAAACCCAATTCCATTATCAATGATCTGGAGCAGCATTTCCTGTTCATCTACGATATCTCCCGTAATTAATATTGTACCTTCCTCCACCTTATTCTCCAGGCCATGGACAACAGCATTCTCTACAAGCGGCTGCAGGCAGAGCTTCAGAATGGAATGATCCATCAATTTTGTATCTACATCAATATCGTAAGATAGTTTTGGACCAAAGCGCACCTTCTGTATCTGCAGATAGTACCGGACATTCTGAAGCTCTTCCTGCAAAGTGATAAACTTTGTTGCAGGAGTATAAATATTGGCATTGAGTAAACTGCTGAGTGCCGTAATCATCTCATAACATTCCATATCCTGGTTTGCACGGGCTTTCCAGCTGACAGACAGAAGCGTATTAAATAGGAAATGCGGGTTAATCTGCGCCTGCAGTGCCTTGAGTTCACTCTCTTTTAAAAGGACTTCATTGGCATACTTTTCATTTAAAAGCCTTTTGATCTGAGAGGACATCGTAGTAAAAGCTGTACTGAGGTTATCAAGCTCTGTAATTCCGTATACAGGCAGGGTTTGTGAATAGTCGCTTTGGCTTAACCGGGTCATGCGTTTGATCAGTAAGTGAATATATCTGCTTACATACCGGGAAACTGCGAGGGCAAATACGATAACGAGCAGCAGCAAACAGATAAAGATAACCAGATAACCTCTTAATTGACTATGAAGTTCCTGATAGATGGGCTCCAGCGGAATCAGTACGCAGGCAGTAAGCGGATAATTCGTTAAAGTCTTCGTTTTGGCCAGATAGTTGTCTGGATCTTCCATCATATGTTTTAAAGAGACCCCTTGGACGGATAAAGCGGATATGGTTTCGCCCTGCAGTTCCTCTTTGCTGCTCATGATGACAGTTCCTGATTCATCAAAGGCAAAACAAAGCGTGTCCGTGTACTTATCAAAGTCGGTGAAATTGGACATGAGTGATTCCTCGCTTAACTGGAAACTGAGCAGGCCTTTAAAAGCGCCATCGGGATACCCATAATAGTCCCGTATATAAAACAGGCTGCCGGAGTCATCTCTGGAATGCATAAGGGTGTGGATTCTTTCGGTACCCAGTGATTTGCTGAGAGCTTCCCGATTATCGGTAATCATGTTAAGGGCGGAAGAATCCTCCTTGCCAGGATATACGCCATATTTTGGATTACCTATATAATGATACGTATTAAAATCATTCGTAAGGGTAATTGAAGTCAGGATATTTTCGTTCCAAATCGTGGTATAAAACATCATTTTCGTAAGGCGTTCATCGACAGATTCGTTGAATGTAGTTTCATTGCCTGGAAAGATATAATTATATAGCTCGGGATTGATTACCGGATCACTGATGATTGAGTAATAAGCATTTTTTACAGAGAGCAGAGTAGAGTCAAGAGAGCTGAAGGAGCTTTCGGCGGATGAATCGATATTTCGCTCAATTGTATCAAAGGTGCTGTTCCTCAGAGTGGCATAGAAGTAAATACCTGCAATCATACAAGGCGTAATCATACATAAGGAAATAATAAGGGTTATTATAACAAAAAGTGATACAGGTTTTTTCGTATGCGGCAGCAAATTGGACACCCCCATAAAAGGTAAAATAATTACATAATATAAAAATGTTTTACATGTTTCCAGGTCAAAAGCATTATAATGTAAAAAATATATAAAAACAAGTAAAATCCACTGATTTATTTATAGATTATGCCAAGATATAATAAATCCATCAAATACAAAAAATAAAAAGGAGAAAAGGAATATGAAAGCAAAACGAATCGTATCGTTAATGCTGGCATTTAGTATGGCAGTGGGATTAACGGCTTGCGGCGGGGAAGCAGGAGGAAAAGCGGAAAAGGAAGACGGAAAGGTAAGCATTACCGTTTTCAGTGAATGGGTAGGAGCACATCCATATGCAAAATATTTCGCAGAGAGGGTGGAAAGTTTTGAAGAAGCCCATCCGGAGATCGATGTAAATGTTGAAGAGATAGCAGGTTCTACAACAGCCAATATGGATGCAAAATTAAAAGTGCAGGTTTCATCTGGAGAACTTCCGGATGTATTCTATACCAATGACCAGAGTATTATTGATCTGGCCAAAAAGTCAAACTTACTTTATGACTTTAAGGATAAATTGGATGCAGACGCTGAATTAAAGGATGAGCTGGATATGGAGGACATTGCGTCGTGGAATGAGGGATCGGACCAGGTATATGGCACCTGTTCTCATAAAGATTTTTTTGGGTTTTTCTATAATAAAGAAATACTAAAAGCGGCTGGATATGAAAAATTTCCAGAGAGCTGGGATGAGCTTTATGATTTATGTGAAAAATTAAAAGGAGACGGAGTAGCTGCTATGGCTCTGGAGACAAAGACAGCTTGGTATTCAAGCCTTACACTTCTGGCAGCACTGGCCAGCGGAAGCGAGAAAGGGCAGGAGATGGCGAAAACGGTTGGGCTTACAGATTATAACACGCCGGAATTCATCGAGGCCGCTTCACAGCTTCAAAAAATGTTTATGGAATATTCAACCACAGATGCTCCGGGTTCGGATATTAGCGTTGCTTTGAATAACTTTACAAGCGATAAAACAGCGATTGTTCTGGATGGGGCCTGGAGGATTGCCGAACTAACGGAAGCTATGGGAGATAAGGTGGGAGAAGCATATCTTCCTGGTAAGGGTGCTGTATCTTACCCGGGGTATGCATGGTTCTCCGGCTCTAAGGATGAGAAAACGGCGGCGGCTTCCTATGAATTCATTAAATGGTTTAACAACAAAGAGGATCAGGCCATCCGCCTGGAACAGTTAGGTTTGATTCCGGCCTCCGCAAATATTGACTATGAATCTCTGGAACTGTCACCACTTATGATGGAAATTTTGGAAATGAAAGACGATGTTAATTACACAGTAAGTTCCTGTTGGAGAGTGTATCCTGCCGCAGTGACGGCCATCATACCCCAGGAACTTGCAGCATTGGGAACAGGCCAAAGCACGCCCGAACAGTTTGCAGAGAATTTAACAAAAGCATCAAACTAAACGCACCCCTGTAGGAGGAGTCTGAATGAAATCTAAAAAAACTAAAATCTGGCTTGCAGCCTTTTTGGCTCCCACGCTGATCCTCTTTTTGGGGTTTTACGCATATTCCATTATTACGGTCGGAATTACCGGATTTACGGACTGGAAGCTGGGGGAGCCCATAAGATTTGCAGGTGTTGACAATTTTATAAAAATGTTTCAGGATTCCACTTTCCATATATCCTTTAAAAATACAATTATATGGATGGCCCTGCATTGGGTCATATTAGTAGGAACCAGCCTTCTGGTGGCATTGGCAACGTTAAAAAAGTCACGCTTATCAAAAGCCGTGAGAGTAATCTATCTGATCCCGAAAATGATGCCGCTGGCAGTAATCGGATTTTTATTCTACTTCATGTTTAATCCATCTATTGGGCTTGTAAATGATTTTATCCGCAAAATAGGATTTGAGAATTTTAATGTAAACTGGTTTCAGGACGCAAGGACTGCATTTGTGGCGGTTACTGTGACGACCATTTTTTACGGGGGAGTTTTTATGCTGCTGATCTCATCAGAGATAGCAGCA
This sequence comes from Faecalicatena contorta, assembly GCF_001404335.1. Classification (GTDB taxonomy): domain Bacteria; phylum Bacillota; class Clostridia; order Lachnospirales; family Lachnospiraceae; genus Faecalicatena; species Faecalicatena contortus_B. The sequence continues at coordinate 100,831 of NZ_CYZU01000004.1, read as the reverse complement.
ATCCCCGCAGAAGTATATGAGTCGGCAAAAGTGGACGGAGCGACAGAATCCCAAATCAACAGATTAATTGTGATGCCCCTGATCAAAAATATCGTGGGAACATGCCTGATTCTTGCAACGGTAGACTGCCTGAAAACGTTTGAAGTCATATATCTGACCACGAGCGGAGGCCCGGGTAATTTAACAATGAATCTGCCGGTTATGATTTTCAGGACGGCAATGAATAATTCCAATTATGGATATGCCAATGCAATCGCGTTTGTAACAATTCTGATTGGAGCAGCAGCAATGCTGTTGATAACAAAAGTGTTCCGCATAGGAAAAGATTAAGGAGTAGCTATGAAGGCAGGACAAATCATCGGAAAATTAGGAAGAATTGTATTTTTGGTATTTATAATTGCAATTTCGACGGTACCACTTTTATGGACGCTGGTATCTTCTTTCAAAACAAATAAAGAGATTATGGATTCCGCATTCTCCTTACCGGTTTCCATCAACCTTGACAATTATATCATGGCATTTAAATATTCACCGTTGGGTACATACTTTTGGAATACATTTATAATCACCGTTTTCTGTATTTTTTTTGGGCTAATCATATTCAGCATGTCGGCATATGTGTTTGCAAGGTTCGAGTTTAAAGGAAAAAACTTTTTATTTGCCTTAATCGGCATGTCAATGCTTGTACCTACATCGGCATTGATATTTCCGGTGTACAAGCTGATGAATGCCATGAACCTTTATAATACGAAAAGCGGACTTGTGCTTGTATATATGGCAATTGCGATGCCGGCAGTACTGTTTGTTTTAAGAAGTTATTTCCTGACGATCCCGAGGGAAATGGAAGAGGCGGCGAGAATTGACGGTTCCGGGTTTTTAAGAACCTTTATTACTATTATGCTTCCGCTTGTTAAGCCGGCCATGGCAACGGCTGCGATACTGATCTTCATGGCGAGCTGGAATGATTTTATTTACAACCTGATGCTTTCATCAGGCAACAATGCGAGAAATGTATCGGTAGCATTGTCGCAGTTTTTGAGCATGTTTGGAAGCGACTATGGTCAGCTGTTTGCGGCATCGTTTGTCGTAGTGCTGCCAAGTATACTGCTCTATTGTCTGCTTCAAAAAAGAATAGAATCCGCACTATTAGCAGGTGCAGTTAAGGGGTAACAGAATATGCAGTATAATTTAGCAAAATATAAGACTGATGTAAAATATGGGACAGAGGTTATGGGGCCGTCAGGTGTCCCTGGCGCATATGATGAGATGGCTGTGGATTGTCCCTTCGTGTTTTATCACAATAATCAATACTATATGATGCATGTAGGTTTTGACGGAAAAGGATATCAGACAGGTCTCGCAGTAAGCCGGGATCTGCTTCACTGGGAAAAAGAGTCGATTATATTCAAAAGAGGAGAACAGGAAGGCTGGGATAAAGGTGGAGTCGCAGGCATGTGGATCCTGAAAGAAAATGATCTGTTCAAAAAACCGTCCTTAAAAAAGGTGGACGGGAAGTACTGGATGATATACCATAGCTATCCGGATGAGGGATATGAGGCTGGTCCTGCCCAAATCGGACTTGCTTATACTGAGGACGAGTCGCTGCATCACTGGACACGTCTGGACAAACCGATCCTGAGCTGGAAAGATGGTGATGACTGGGAACGGGCAGGGTTATATAAAGGCTGCCTGATTGAGGACCGTGGGAAATATTATATGTTTTATAATGCCAAAGACAGCGAGGTATGGAAATGGCATGAACAAATTGGAATGGCGGTATCCGATGATATGCTGGAATGGAAACGGGTATCCGGGCAGCCGGTTATTTGTAATACAAAACCTGGCTGGGATTCGTACTTTTGCGCTGACCCCTGTGTGGTTAAGGATGGTGGATTATGGCTGATGTATTATTACGGATATGATGGAGAGCATGCACAGGAGGGGATTGCATTTTCAGAAGACTTGTACCGCTGGGAGAAGGTGGATACCCCGATTTTAAAACATGGGAATGCGGGAGAGATCGATGAACTGCATGCACATAAACCCTGCGTTATAGAAAAGGATGGAACCTTGTATCATTTTTATTGTGCTGTAAGGGAAAGCAGGGAAAAAGACAAGGCTGTCAATATAGATCCTACCCAAGAGGAGGGAGAAGAAAAAACGGAGTATCGCTGCATATCTGTAGCAACAAAACGGGCATAGAGTACTAAGTATTCATGGTTATATATATCTTCCTTTACAACAAAAAGATATGCTAAATGAAAATAGAAATAGGAGCAACCGCCTGCGAAGTAGTTAGCCTCTGATTAGTAAAAAGCCTACTTAGTACTGCAAAGTACAGAAGTAGGCTTCTTAATTTTCGATTATTAATTTTTATTTAGACAAGCAGTGTAATATGAATGATATCAATATCAAATTATCTGTGTCTGCGCTTCACAGAAACAACAGCAATCCCGCATGCTGCGAACAATGCAATTATGTAGAACACCATCATACTGCTGTCGCCTGTTTTTGGGCTGACGGCTTTTGCAGTAGTTTTAGGCTTTTCAGTAGTCTGAGGTTTTGTTGTGTTATCCGTTTTCCCCTTATCATCGTTCTGACTTGGTTTATTATTATCCGGTTTATTATTTGGTTTGTTATTTGGCTTGTCATTTGGTTTGTCATTTGGTTTATTACCCGTCTCATCTTTCAGAGCCGGTATTGTTAAGTTAATAGATACATAACCCAACCCATCACCTTTTGTTAAACTTAATGATCCTTCTTCAATCAGGCCATCCTGGTTTTTCTGGGCTTTGATCATTTTGAAGTCAGCATACCACTCGATATTAATATCGTTACCTATTGCATTTTTTACGACATTATAAATATCATCTTTCGTTGTATCGTTCGATGGTACAAATGCATCTAAAGCGTCATATGCTGCCTGCTTTGCTTTTTCAATATATTCCTGGTCTGCGTTCGGATTATTCTGGGGCTCGTCAAGTTTAGGGATTATCAAATTTACGGAAAGTATCGTGCTTTCACTTCCTACGGATAACCGTATCTCGCCTGTGACAGCGCCTTCTTTTGTTGTAGTAGCTTGCTGGATTTTCATTTCTGTGGCCCAATCTGCATCGGCAGCAGAACCAATCGCATTTTTTACTAATTGGAGAATCCCTGGAGCATAGGCGTTATTCGAAGGTTCTATAGCTTTTAGGGCCCTTGTTGCATCAGCTATTGCAATCTCCAGGAGCTCTGCATCGGTCATAGGCCTTTTGGGGATGGTAAAGTGCCAGGCAAAATTCTGACTGTTGTCTTCCCCTGCTGTCATTCGAAAGTTTATATCAAATGTGCCTTCCTCCGTGAGTGTGGACTCTTTTTTGTCACAGTCAATCAGACTGAATTCCACACCATTAATATAACGGCTGAGAGCGCCTAATATGTCTTCCGGCATCATTTCGTTAGACATTTCCATGGCAACTTGCGCCTTAATGTCGTCTAACTTTGAAAGTGCATTTTCAAAATTCTGTTCATCTTGAGTCATAATCCGGATCGTTCTTTCAAAGGGGTATTTTTGCGATTGGTTACCTACGCATATAAGTAACGTTGCCCGAATCTTTCCTTCACGTTCTGTAGTAGCATTAGTTTTTCGGAAATCTGTAAAGGTAAGTGTGACCTTATCTGACACCTGCCCACGGCATGCATTTAAAAAAGTTTCCTCATTTGTCGAATTAGTAACCGGATCAGGGATACTGCTGATACAACCATCCACGATCCAGAATGCTTCAGTAAGCAGCTCCTCATCCGTCTTATCTGCAGCATTTACCTCCGCTGCACCCATTCCGCCAAGTAGAGAAATTCCCATTATGACAGCGGCGAGCAGGCTGAACAGTCGTTTCCCTATTCCTTTTTTCTTTTTCAATTCCATTGTCCTTCCTCCTAGTATTCTTCCTAACAGGTCCCGGGAATCTGTTCTCCCCGATTTTCTCCCCTAAATCAAATATTCACAGGACTGCCGGACATAGTTTTACTCTCCTAGAATACTATAAAAATCTCATTCTGGTGTGATTTAGAAGATTTGTTGTTATTTGTTGTTGTTTTTTGCAAGGAGCGGTATGCTTCTTGGGAGCTGATGCCTACATTTGGTTCGCAGCAATTTAAATGCACAAAAGCACCCCCGCTGAAATTATGTTTATCATTAGTATAATTTCAGCGGAAGGTGCTTTAGTGTGTGTTTGATGTGGCGGAGAACCTCACATTCTATAAAAGTTTAAGATATACTTAATATCTCATCTAAAAATTCCTGATATAAGTCCATATAATCCTTAACAATATATGGTTTCAAAAGTACGGAAAGATTTTTCGAAATAGGTACCGGTGTAAGCCCTTCGTTATAAAACGGCATGCATTCCATAAGCCAGCCGGCTGTTTGTGCTGTAAAAGATAGTGAAAGGATATTTAGCTCTTCAGCAGAAAATTTTTTATCGATAATGCCGGCATTTTGAAGCGTAATAAAACAGGAATTATAGTAATTATAAAGCTTTATCTGGAAGTTAAATCCCTTACTCTTAAAATAATCCGAGCTTTTTACAAGATCATTGAGATTTTTAAAATAGAACGGAAAATGCTGTTCATTCTCTTCTACTTTTCTAAATGACGAGATCAAATCTTTTAACAAATCCACCCCGGAGAGCTCTGCATTGAGATATATCTGGAAATCTTCATGAAGTTCTGAAACGATCTGTATCACAATATCTTCTTTTTTAGGGAAATAATATGTCAAGTTTCCAATCGTTGTACCTGCTTGCTTAGCAATTTCCCGCATACTTACCTGATCATATCCTTTTTCATTAAATAGCTGTGCCGCTGCATCACAGATGGCCTCTTTTCTATTGATACGCATTCTACATCACCTTTTTTCATCATAATCCCTATTCTATCAAAAGACCCGGAGAAAGTAAATGCATAAGAGTTCAGGCAAAGCCGGACGGTAACCACAAAGTGTAACAGTTCAAACAATCCTGAATTGTTATCATAAATCTACAATATTTAGTACAATGTACTAAATAATGATTGACAAATAAAATAGTACAGTGTACTATAAAGTAAAGAACAAATTAAAACTACATACAGGAGGTAGAAAAATGGAAATCAGAAAACGTCCGCCAGCCCAAAACATGGGGAGAATTCTTGCCGGAGGAATGGCAGCAGAGGATTTTATTGTGTTAATGAACCGCACAGAGCTTAACTGTGAAACATTTGAAAAGGTATCCCCCGAGGATGCAGAGGATTTTGTAGCAGTGTGTGAAGAACTCGGGGACAAAGCAATTGCTTATGCCGAAGAACACGAGAAACTTGGTCATAAACAAACAGCAAGCGACTACTATTTTAATGCATGTTCTCTTTTCAGAATCGCAGATTATGGTATACGCGGAGTGAATGAAGAAAAATTTAGAATATATGGAAAATTAGTAGATAGCTTTCATAAAAGTAAGGAACTTACCTGCTATGAAAAAGTTGAATTTGTTGAGGTGCCGTTTGAGGGAAACAGCATGCCGGGATATCTTGTGCTGCCGGATCATATTGATAAAGAGACGCCGGTGATCATTTATGTTCCCGGAGCAACCGGTTTTAAGGAGGAAAATTACACCGCACCAAAAAAACTATGGGAACGCGGAGCAGTATCCATCATCTTTGACGGCCCGGGCCAGGGAGAGGCCCTATTAAACAGAAATATGTATTTAACGGCAGATAATTATGACAGGGCTATTAAGGCAGTCGTTGACTTTATCAAGGAGGATGGCAGATTTGGTAATAAGATTGGACTTATGGGAGTGAGTTATGGTGGATATTTAGCGGCCAGCGGCGCTATCTACTGCGGCGATGATATCAAGGCGCTGGTATCACGCGGGGGATGTTCCAAAACGGATCAGCTCACCATGCATCCGTTTGCGGGAATCGATAACTTCTACCTTAACGGCTTTCTTCCGAAGTTTCATGTCACAGACCCGGAAGAAGCAGCGGCCATAAGCCATCAGATGGACATAGAGGATAAACTTTATAAGATCAAGTGTCCATTACTTGTCCAACATACGGAAAAAGACCCCATTATTGGAACAGAAGGGGCAAAAGCGCTCTATCATAAGTCATCAAGCGAAGTGAAAGAGTATTGGGAACACGAAGGAAGTATGCATTGTGCAAATGATATAGAGCTGAAAGCATGTGCATATGCTGTTGACTGGATTTTAGATCAGTTAAAATAAACAGATGTCACAATAAACCCATGATCCAGAAGATTTTTATGGCATATACGACATTTAAAAGATGAATACAAGAGCAGGCACATGATTCTAAATGAATATTAAGACTACATCACAGAAGGTTTACCGGTCGGCTTAGCTGACCGATAAACCTTTATTATAATAGGGAATTGCCCGGCACGCTTTGTTTTTTTTCTATCATATTGGTAATTGACAAAATGATATCATTATGATATCATTCAGATATAAACAAGAATTACCAATTACTTAGGAAGTGAAAGAGAGGGATTATTATGAATGAAAAGATCCTTAGTACAAAAAAGAATGGCATGCTGGTTTTAATTATTACAATACTGCTCTATGCAGCAGCCATCGCAGGCTGCATATTCGGCGGGGTGATCGTGAACGACGGCGGCTTGCCGGTTCTGCTGATTATCAGCATAATCTGGCTTTGCATCGGATGGCTTCCATTCTGTGGGCTAAAGGTTTTGAAACCGCAGGAAGCGCTGGTACTGACGCTTTTTGGTAAATATGTGGGCACCTTAAAGGATGACGGCTTTTACTTCGTGAATCCATTCTGCACCAGCGTGAACCCGGCAGCCAAGACAAAGCTGAACCAGAGCGGCGATGTGGACGGCGGAGCACAGAAGGCCTTCGCAGTCACTGTTAAAAATGAAATTTCCGTTGGGGAAGCATCCAGCAAAAAGATTTCCCTGAAGATCATGACGCTGAATAATAACCGGCAGAAGATCAATGACTGCCTTGGCAATCCTGTTGAGATTGGGATCGCAGTTATGTGGCGGGTGACAGATACCGCAAAGGCAGTATTTAATGTAGACAACTACAAAGAATATCTGTCATTGCAATGCGACAGTGCGCTCCGCAATATTGTACGGATTTATCCATACGATGTGGCGCCGAATGTAGATACTACTGGTGATGGCGTTGCGGATGAGGGAAGTCTGCGTGGTTCCAGTGAAGTGGTTGCTTCCAGAATCCGGGATGAGATCCAGCAGAAAGTAGCGGATGCAGGGCTGGAGGTGATCGAAGCCCGTATTACTTATCTGGCGTACGCACAGGAGATCGCAGCTGTTATGCTCCAGAGGCAGCAGGCTTCCGCAATTATCGATGCAAGGAAGATGATCGTGGACGGTGCGGTCGGCATGGTGGAGATGGCTCTGGACCGTCTGAACGAGAAAGAGATTGTGGAACTGGATGAAGAAAGAAAAGCGGCCATGGTTTCCAATCTGCTGGTGGTGCTCTGCGGCAATCATGATACGCAGCCCATCGTTAACACGGGAAGCCTCTACTAAGTATGGCAGATTCCAAGAAGAAACAGGTTCCCCTGAGGTTATCCGAAAAATTGTACAATGCCATTGCCGCTTGGGCGGAAGATGATTTTCGCTCTGTGAACGGACAAATCGAATACCTTCTGACAGAATGCGTAAGGCAGAGAAAAAAAGATGGGAAATACGTTTCAGAGCATTTGGATGAACCACCGGAACTGGATATTAAGTAGCGCAAAGGGGTCTGACCCCTTTGCCGAAAGGTTTGTTCTTTTTAAAGATTAACAGTTATATAAAAGAGGTTTTCAGCATAATACTGGAAGCCTCTTTTTCGTTTAAGGAGGGGAATTTGAAAATCAGCAGTATTATTCATGAAAAAATGTACTGGGCGCAGGTAAAGCAGAATGGATAAGAATAAATAGTGAAATGTTTAAAAAGTTGAAACAGGAAGTCCAATTACAGTGTCTAATGAGTAGAAAGAGGCTGAGGGGAGGGAAAAGAGTGGAAGAGCTGGTTCGAAAAGCAAAACAGAAAGATCCGGAAGCATTTACGGAGCTGATGCGGTTACACATGCAGAGCATGTATAAGGTTGCCAGGGCATATCTATCCTCAGACGAGGATGCGGCGGATGCTGTGCAGGAGACGATTCTGACCTGTTATGAAAAGCTTCCGCTGCTGAAACACGATAAATATTTCAAAACATGGATGACAAAAATACTAATGAGAAAATGCTGTGATATTTTAAAGAGCCAGAAGGTCATTGATTTTAACGGGAAAACCGCGGAGCAGGGGGCCTGTGATAAGTCCTTTGAGGAATTAGAATGGAAAGAAGTCATTGGGCTTTTGGATGAAAAATACCGTCTGATTATGGTGCTGTATTATGTGGAAGGGTTTCAGACAGGGGAGATCGCCCAGATCCTGGATATGAATGAAAATACGGTGCGGACCAGGCTGAAACGGGGCAAGGAGCAGATGCAGGATGTATATGTAAAAAAATCAGGAAGGAGGAAACCGCATGGACGAAAAACGGGAGTGGCTGCGAAAGCTGCAGGAAGAGGCGGAAATTCCGGAAGTCGTATGGAAAAAGGCTGAGCAGACCTTTGAAAAAATCCGGGAAGAAGAAACTTACAGGGAGATTCCCAGGCGTACAAATAAGAGGAAACGCAGGCGTAGCAAGAGGACAATCGCAGTTATCATTGCGGCGGCAGTGCTTATGGTCAGTACATTGACAGTTGGGGCAGCCAAATATTTTCACTGGAACGACAGCTTTTCCAAAAGATACAACATTGATCCTGAAACAGAGAAAAAGCTGAATGATGCGAACTCTGCGAAGGAAATGAACCAGTATACGGAACATGACGGCATCAGGATAGAGGCAGTGCAATCCGTAGCAGACAGCTATGCGGCTCATATTGTTCTGATGATCCGGGGAAGCGAAGAGTTCCCGCTTGAGAGCCACATGGGGTTTGAGAGCATTGATGTGCAGGTGGAAGGGAATGAAATGATCGGCTGGGAGGGGAGATTCCTCAAAGAGGTGACCGATGACTGGTCGGATGGAGTGGAATATGAAATTACCGTACAAGATCTCGGTGAAAAAGGGTTGTTAAACAAACCTATTAAGCTGTCGTTTCACAAAATAACAGATGCGTACACAGGAAAATTAAACAGAACCGCGCCGCCTGTACTGCTGGATACCTCCTGGGAGCTTACACTGAATCTGGATAATGAGGATACCGGAAAGGTATACCAGGTCAACCAGAAGATACCTGGAAGTGAAGCAGTCGCCAAATCGCTTCGTTTATCCTCAATCTCTTATACTCTGGATATGGAATGGACGTATCAGAAAGAGACTTTGTCGGGTATTGATCCCAACACAGGTGTGGAGGTGGAATTTGAACATGTCAAGAACCCGCCAATGCTTATGGGGCTTGTATATGAGGATGGGAGTGTGCGTGAAAATGTACTTCTCCATATGAGTGGACATTTTACCAATGAAGAAAGAACGGAGTACCGGGCGTATGGGTATAATTACGAGATGGCTGAGTATGAAAATGTGAGCGGGCTGCTCTTTTTTGTGGGAGAAGAAGTGGTACGTGTGCCGGTGGAGAAGCCGGATTAAAGTAGTGTCAATAATTGCTTACATTTTGCCATACGGAATCTGTGCTTTTTGCGTTACGCGGCGAATTTTCCTTTGTTAGAATACAATTGTTACAAGCTCAGTTAACAATGATTCATTATAGGAGGAAATGACAATGGTAGATCTTTCAAAAATTGCAAACAAAGAGGAATTCGCTAAATTATTTGACTATAACATTCTAGGGCGTAAGGAAGCCACAACTGCAGAACTTTACTCTGCCCTGGAAACAATGAAAAAGTATAAGTTTGCCTGCTTTATGACTGGAGCTGCAATGGTTCCTATCGTAGCAGAAGAGCTAAAGGACTTAGACTGTGAAATTGGGACTGTTATAGATTTTCCTTTTGGATATTCGGATACAAAAACTAAAATTCAAGCTACCCAAAATGCGGTAAAATTGGGTGCAACCTCTGTTGACATGGTGTTCAATATAAGAGTGCTCAGGGAACATAGATATGATTACTGCCTGAATGAATTAAAAGAACACGTGAAGGCAGCAGAGGGCGCGGTTACCAAGCCGATACTGGAAGTTGCGTTTTTAACCGATGACGAAATCAAGGCTGGGTGCGACATTATTGTTGAAGCAGAGGCAACCTTTGCAAAAACTTCTACCGGACAGTCTAAAGGTCCTTCCCTGGAACAGATTCTGGTAATCAAAAAGGCTGTGGAGGGAACGAATGTAAAAGTAAAGGCAGGGGTTGTTTTTCCGAAACCTCAGAATTCAGTTGCTTTCTTTAAGGCAGGGTGTGATCGGATCGGATGCTTTGAGGCCCCAATGGTGGTGGATTTGTTTGATACCATGCGTGAGATTGATATTATCCCGCCTTATGCAGGTTGAATAAAGAGCTGAGCAAGGAGTGTTTAGAAACGGAGTTTCGGAAAGGAAGTGCAGGTTATGTTAAAAAAAATATCACCATTATTATCCCCGGAAATATTAAAACTGCTGGCAGAGATGGGGCACCAGGACAGACTGGTGCTTGGTGACGCCAATTTCCCGGCGGAGCGTTATGCAAAACAGGGTGTCATTGTACTTAGGGCGGATGGAATCCGGGCGCCGGAGCTGTTGGAGGCGGTTCTGGAATTATATCCGTTGGATGAATATGTCCGGACTCCGGTTAACCTGATGGCGGTTCCGGCGGATCAGAATGTGGAGACGCCCATCTGGGATACTTACAAAGATATCGTAGGGAAATACGACAGCCGCGGAACAGATGCTGTCGGGGTACTGAAGAGGGACACTTTTTATGAAGCATGCGCAGACGCATATGCTATAATACAGACAGGAGAAACTGCGGTGTATGCGAATATCATGCTGGATAAAGGCATCGTATAGTGAAAGGCGGAGTAAGGATGAAAAAATCTGCAATAATGGGAGTCGATTTTGGACTTTCAAAAATCAATTCTACACTTACCTGTATAGAGAACGGAAAGCTTCTGCTGGATTCTGAGTTCAGATACAAGTGGGATGTTCAGGCAAATAACTGGATGGAGACGAACCCGGAGCAGTTGTGGGAGGTGTCCCAGAGGGCGGCGGAGGAAGTGATCGCCAGATGTGATTTTCAAGAGGTGGAGATCTGTGCCATTGTATTGTCGTGCTTTGGGGAAACGATCGTGCCTGTTGACAGGGATGGGAATCATTTATATCCGATCATTGGATCCAATGATATCAGAGCCAATAGGGAAAGTATGCAGATTAAAGAAGGCGTCCCGGATTACAGTCAGATCGCAGGAGGAAACATAGCGCCCTCTGCCGCGGCCTCAAAGATACTGTGGCTTCGGAACAACCGGCCGGAGATCTTCGGAAAGACGGCAAGTTTTTATTCGCTCCAGGAATATATTCTAAGGAAAATGGGTGCTCACCCAATGAACGATTACACCCTCGCCTCCAGAAAAATGCTGTATGACTTGAGGCGGTATGAATGGTCAACAGAGATCACCCGGTTCCTGGAAATAGCGCCGGAACAGCTGGGTGTGGCGGGTCCTTCAGCAGAAACAATAGACGAGCTGGATCATTATGGGCGGGTAAAACTTCCGCATAAGGTGCCGGTTGTGATTGGGGCGCATGACGCCTGCAGCTCCGCTCTGGGCCTGGGGATCCATCCGAAGAACGATGGGACTCTGAATGGAAATAATTCGGGGACATGGAATTTAATGAACCTATATTATAACCACTTTGTGGATGTATCGGAAAATGCGTCGAAACTGACGCCGGGGTGCGGTCCCGTCCGGGGCAGCTATTATTACCAGGCTGCGGGTGCAGTTGGGCCGGTGCTTGATTGGTTTATCAGGACATTTTCCAGGGAGGGCTTAAATGAGCTCAGTAAAAAAGCCGTGTATGACGGTTCCTGTCATGTGCGCCTGCAACAGGATCCGATGGAAGGGAGCGGAGTCTTCTCAGGTTTGTCACTGACGGACGAACTTTCCGATGTCTTTACGGGCCTGATTGAAAGCGTTACCTTTCCGATGAAGGATATGCTGATACAGTTTGAAAACCTCACAGGAAGACGATTTGAGGCCATGCGCATCAGCGCAGGCGGGGCCAAAGCGGACAACTGGGTGCAGCTGAAAGCGAACGTCATGAATATTGCTATGGAGCGGGTCTCCAACCTGCAGGCATCCGCCCTGGGAGCTGCTATTAATGCAGCAGTCGGGATTGGGGCTTATGCGGATTATGATGAGGCAATCAAAAAGATGGTACAGGTCGAAAAAGTATTTGAGCCGGATTCGGAGATGGTGAAGAGATATCAGGAACGGAATGAAGAATTCCGCGAGCTGGGGGTGAAGGGGCCCTGCTTTTTCCTTTAGCCCGGGTGGTGCTGCCTGGGGCTGTAATAATAAGCAAGGATTAGTTGTTTTTTATATATGAAAGATATAGAGACGGGGGGCAGATCAAGAGGTCTGCCCCCGTTGTTGTCCCTCCTTACCGATATGATCCAATAATTTAACAGATGACATCTTAGAATTTCGCCTTATTCATATAAAACTGCACTGATATAATTAGGCTATCACTAACAGACCTATAGTTATTCAGCAAAGAAAAGGAGGAAAACATTATGCAAAAGGTAAAGTATTTCATGACAAGTCCGGTTTTGGCAGGCCAGGGAGCGGCGAAGGATGTTGGAGCAGAAGCCGGGAAACTGGGGATGAGAAAGGCCATGATTGTGACAGACAAGGGTGTTGCAAAAGCCGGGATTGCAGAGCTGATTGCAGGGTATCTGAAGGCAGCGGGGATTGAGACAGTCATCTTCGATGAAGTACAGCCGGATCCACTGGATACAACTTGTGTGGCGGGGGCCGAATTTGCGGTGGCAAATGAAGTGGACGGTATCATCGGGCTGGGCGGTGGAAGTGTGATGGATGCCAGCAAGGCGATGAATATTCTGACCCATAATCCCCTGCCTCTGTCACAGTACTATGAGTCCTGGGATTACAATAAGGCGTTTCCGCTTATCCTTATTCCAACTACAGCAGGAACCGGTGCGGAGAATACTTTATATGGTGTAATCAGCTGTACGGAGACGGGACGAAAGAGAGTTGTCTGTGAGGTGGGCAGCCTGACAATCCTGGATCCCGAGCTGGCGTACGGGCTGCCGGCTGATATCACGGCTTACACAGGGATCGATGCATTTTCGCATATTGTAGAAGGCATGACCTGCAATGTATTAAATCCGCTGACTGACGCTCTTGGCATTGACGCAATCAAACGGATTTACAAATGGCTCCCTATTGCGGTAAAAGAGCCTGACAATCTGGAAGCGCGGGAAAACATGGCGATTGCCAGTAACTTTGCGGGAACGGCGAACACGAACACATGCAGCCATCTGGGACATGCGATGGCACAGTGTATCGGGGCAAGATTTCACGTGACGCATGGAATAGCCTGTGCCTGGTCTGTTCCGGAGGTCATGGCATATGCTGCGAAGGGCCGCATGGACCAGCTGCAGAAAATTGCCGATGCATTGGGATTCACGTTCGATGAAAACGATACGGTTGAGGAAAAAGGGCAGAAAATAGCTGACTTTATCCGGAGTTTCTATAACAGTCTGGGAGATGTAAAGATTAAGAAGATTTCAGATTATGGAATTACCAGAGAAGAGTTCCAGAGCATTGTGGATGATGTGAGAAAGGACAACTGCTATGCATTTCTGCCGATGGAACTTACAAGGGATGAAGTTTATGAATTCCTTGGCAGGGTATACGATACGAATAGCTGATGGCGGAAGGAGAAAGCCGATATGAAAAAGAAGATAATGAGTTTATTTTTATGTGTAACGTTGGTGTTCGGACTTGCGGCATGCGGGAGTGCATCTGACAGGGAACAAAACAGCGTCGATGCCGGAAAGGAAAAAAGCAGCAGCACTGAATCCGGTTCCAATAAAAATCTGCAGACTGATGTAACAACGACAAATTTGGTTCTCGACCGCAGTGACGAGCCGATTGCATCCTATGAGCCTGAGAAAGACAGCTATTACATTTATTGTACCTATAAGCTGGTTCATGCATGGTATGACACCATTAAGATCGGGGTGGATAAAGCGGTGGAAGAATACGCCGAACAGGGGATTGAGATCAAGCTGGATTGGAATGCGCCGACAGAACCGTCCGGAGAAGACCAGGTGAACCGGATTGAGGCAGGAATCGCTAAAAATCCGGATGTGATTGCAGTCGATCTTTCCGATCCGGAACTTGCGGTGTCTGCAATTAATGAATCTGAGGATGCTGGAATACCGGTTCTTCTGTACGCATCGGCGGATGAGGCACCGGAAGCCGGCTGTAAAAGGACGGCGTTTATAGGAACGAATGATAATGTGGGGGATGCTGAGGCACTTACAGCAGAGATATGTAAGGCAATTGACGACGAAGGCCAGATTGCTATCCTGAGCGGAACAATCGGAGCTGCAAACCATGAACTCCGCCTGGATGGTTTTGACAGCGAACTGGCAAAACACCCTAACATAGAAGTCGTCGATTCCCAGAGAGATGAAGACTTTGTAGAGAAAGCCACACAGATTACGGAAACCTTTATCCAGAAATATCCGGATCTGAAGGCGATTCTGTGCAACAACATGTCTAATCCGGTCGGAGCAGCAGTAGCAGTCAAGGATGCAGGAAAGACAGGGGAAATTCTGATAGGGGCATATGATCATGACAGGCGTACGCTGGAAGCGCTGAAAGAGGGCGTCATTTACTGCTCTGTTATTCAAAACTGTATAGATATGGGGTACTGGATGGTCAAAACCGCTGTTATGATGGCGGATGGATTGGAACCGGGCGCGGATACATATCCGGAGGTCTATGACACGGGCTCAACGATTATCTTCCAGGATGATGCGGATGAATGGATTCAGAAATTATATGGAGAATCATAGAACGTTTTACGACTAACGTACGTAACAGCTGAATCGGAATGTCAGAAACGGCATTCCGATTTGATTGCTATAAAGAAAGGCAGGTGGGGATGTTTCATGGAAGCGGCGTATATTGTTGATATGCAGGGGATCGTAAAGAACTTTCCGGGGACAAGGGCACTGGACGGGGTGGATCTTCGGATAAAAAAGGGGGAAATACATGCGCTACTGGGAGAAAACGGCGCCGGGAAAAGTACGCTGATGAATATTCTGCTGGGAGTCTATGCTATGGATGAAGGCAGAATATTGTATGAAGGCAAAGAGCTGCAGATTAAATCGCCGGCAGAGGCGCTGAAGCTGGGAATTGCTATGATTCCACAGGAACTGAATTTAGTGCCGGAGGCGTCGGTTGCGGAAAATATTTTCCTTGGAAATGAACAGCGATCGGCCGGAGGGATGATCCGCTGGAGTGAGGTACAGAAAAAGGCAACAGAGGTGCTTGAAGGGCTTGGAGTCTCTATGGATGTCGGGATGCAGGTGAAAAAACTCAGCGCATCCTATCAGCAGCTCGTTCTGATTGCCAGATCTTTGGCCTATAATCCTAAGGTACTGATTCTGGACGAACCGACTGCTGCGCTGACACAGGAGGAAGCGAAGCTGCTGTTTGCGGCGATGGGAAGACTGAAAGAAAAAGGCACGGCGATGATTTTCATTACCCATCATCTGAATGAGGTGATGGCAGAGGCTGACAGAATGACAATTCTGCGGGACGGACAGCTGGTTCATGTATGTGAAAAGACAGAGATTACAAAGGACCAGATTATTTCTTTCATGGCAAACCGGCAGGTAACACGCAGGAAAAAGGTTAAGCGGCAGGTATTCGATGAGGTTTTCTTCGAGGTGAAACATATGAGCAGAAAGCCGGAGTATGAAGATGTGTCATTCCAGGTGCGTAAAGGAGAGATATTGTGCTTTGCAGGGCTCATCGGAGCCGGACGGACGGAGCTCTTCCAGTCCGTTTACGGACTGACGAAGCCGGATCCCCAAGCAGAGATTTATTTTGAAGGTAAAAGGGTAAACATAGACGGCCCAAGGGACGCAATACGGCTTGGAATAGGCTATGTACCCGAGGAACGCAGGCTGATGGGAATATTTCCGATCCTGGACATTTCTGAAAATATGATGCTTCCGGCCTACAGGCAGTATGTCAGATCCGGATTGATCCAATATAAGAAAGTACATCAGACAGCAGATGAGTATGTAGACAGGATAAGGGTTAAGACACCATCTCTGGGTACCTTAATTCGGAACTTAAGCGGCGGGAACCAACAGAAGGTGATCGTGGCAAGATGGCTTGCGAAAGGAATCAGGATGATGATTTTTGATGAGCCTACAAGGGGAATTGATGTAAACGCCAAGGACGAAATCCACGATCTGATAACGGAACTGGCGGATCAGGGAGTGACGGTCGTAGTGATCTCCTCCGAGATGGAAGAGGTCATGGCACTGGCAGACCGTATCATTGTCATGCATGCAGGAAAAGTGCAGGGAGAGATTGAGCAGGTAGAGTTGGTACGGGAAGACGACATTTTAAAAGTGGCTTTCCAGGATTCATAACCGGTCTATATTATACAGGAAGGTAAAGGAGATATCTATGGATGGGAAAAAATAAATACAACTGCACGGAAGCTGCCGGCCTCTCTGAAATCAACGGCTGCAGCAGTATTTATCATCACCGTGCTGATTACAATTATTGTACATATTTTGACTGGAAACTTTTACACAGTGTACAACATGGGAACATTTTTAAGATCGACATCTATCAGCATACTTGTCGGGTTCGCACAGACTATTATCCTATTGACGGGGGGGATTGACCTTTCGGTCGCAAGTGTGGGCGGATTGTCCAGTATGGTGACGGCAATGCTGCTGACCAGAACCGGTATACCAGCCATTTTGGCAATGCTGATTGCCTGCCTGATTGGTTTTATATGCGGGCTGATCAATGGCTTTTTTGTGGCTTACTGCCGAATTACGCCCTTCATCGTTACACTTGCTACAGGGGAGATATTCAAGGGAATTGTTTACATCATTACACTGGGCTCACCTATTATCGGTATCCGGGAATCAGCATCTGTCATCGGAAGCGGCATGCTTTTCGGCGGAATTCCGTATGTATTGGTTTATATGCTGATTGCCTGGCTTTTGCTGACTACAGTGCTTAAATATACGGTATTCGGCAGACATATATTTGCAGTTGGCGGGAACCGCAGTGCTGCGGCCATTGTGGGGGTAAAAGTAAAAAAAGTGGAGCTTCTGACCTATGCGCTCAGCGGTCTGCTCGCCGCATTTGCCGGGGTTCTTATGACGCTTCGCCTGGCTTCCTTTCAAGTCAGCATTGGTTCCGAGTGGGTCATGCCTTCCGTGACCGCAGCTGTATTGGGCGGCACTTCTATGACCGGAGGAAAGGGCGGCATGACGGGGACGATCGTGGGCGGCCTTTTGATGGGCGTTATCTCAGTATCCATTACACTGCTCAGTGTATCCTCGTATCTGGAGACGGTCGTGACGGGAATGGTGGTATTGATTGCAGTATTCATTGATGCAATGACACAGCGGAAAAATAGAAATTAAACCTTCCGGTGATAATGTATGCGGCCAAAAACGGCATTAAGGCAGCGGGTAAAATGGGCAGGTTATATAAAATTAAGAAACCTGCCCGCTTAACTATTTATTATCCGTTTCCAGGTTTTGACTGTATCCGGTATTGATGTGGAGAAATATGATATTCTTTTTTGAAGGTTTTATAAAAGTTACTGCTATGAGGATAGCCGACTAACACAGCAATTTCTTCAATCGGAAGCAGGGAATATTGCAGGAGTGTACAGGCGCGTTTCAGACGGAATTCACGGATTAACTCGGAGAAAGTTTTGCCGGTTTCCTTCTGAAGAATCGTCGATAAATAATTAGGATGATAGTTGAATTTCTCTGCTACATCTTTTAAGGTGGCGGTAGCACAGTTCCGGCTCAAATACTTCAGAATGTTGTCAATTAGTATTTCGGACTGGCTGCTGGGATTCTTGAAATTGTCTGCGCAGTAGCAGCGGGAAAACAGAGAAAAAAGCATGGAGAGGGCGCTGTCCAGCAGAGTATCATATCCGGGAAGCATATTTACATATTCCAGAATCAGAATCTCAAAAACCGAGTGCATGGAGGCATTGAGTACATCATCACCCGATAGAATCAGGTATTTATGGGTATCTGCAGGAGATCCGCTTAATGGTGACAGAAAGAAATGCAGTAAAGCCTCGTGTTTGGGCATCAGCGGAAGAAGAGAATGGAAGATCAGTTCCTTCCGGATGCGGACGGACAGGATGCTGTCCCCGGCCGTTGCATGAGGAAGCAGGGAATGTGCCACATAGGGCTGAAAAAGCAGGACTTCTCCCTGATGGAGAATCATATTTTCTGATTCTATACATTGGGTGTAGTCACCGCGGTAGGAGTAGTTGATTAGAAAATAATCATGGCGGTGGTAAGGCTCACCCTTATGAAGTTCCCCATGGGCACTTAAAATGATGTCACCACGTTTATGCGGAAGTACAGGAACCGGCATTTTAAAAATCTGTTCATTAATGTTCTTCACATTCTTTTGGGTAAATTGAAGCTTGGGGTACTGCGTGATTAGAATATCAATCGCTTTATCAATTTGATTCGCCATGTTGAATCCTCCCTTAAAGTAATTTACTCCTAAAAAGTTTTTTCAATCTTACTGACTATTGTTTTATTAGCTCCAATAGAATAGGTGGTAGATTGCGGGTGCTTTCGAATACTTTCTTTTGCTTGTATTATAGCTGGTTTTTTATGCAAATACAATATATCTTCCCAATAATGCTAATCACGTTTTTTACTAAATAAAAGGAAATTATATATTAAGCACTATCCGCCAGCGAGGAAAATCCAGTCTAAAAATTCCTAATAACCATATTTTAGAAAAAGGACTAATCCTCTTCTTTCAAGCATAAT
The DNA here is from genome assembly GCF_001404335.1 of Faecalicatena contorta. GTDB lineage: Bacteria > Bacillota > Clostridia > Lachnospirales > Lachnospiraceae > Faecalicatena > Faecalicatena contortus_B. Next base: position 81,801 of record NZ_CYZU01000004.1, on the reverse strand, counting down.
ATACAGTACTAATGTATTGTACAAGCGTGAAAGGAGAGGGTATTTTGTTTGAGGAAAAGTCACTACATGAGATATCAGAATTGCTGCATACGGACAGGGGAAAGGGCCTGTCGGAGGCGGAGGCAGCGAGGCGGCTTGGGGAAGACGGGCCAAATGTTTTAAAAGAAGGAAGAAAAAAAACGGCCGTGGAGTCTTTTCTGGAGCAGTTGAATGACCCGCTTATCTGTGTGCTCCTTGTGGCTGCTCTTGTTTCCTTTCTGCTGAAGGAAGTAAGCGATGCAATTATTATCGCTATTGTGATTGTAGTAAATGCAACGGTAGGCGTGATTCAGGAAGGGAAGGCCCAGAAAGCCCTGGAATCGCTTAAAAAGCTGACAAGCCCCAAGGCGGTGGTAAGAAGAGACGGTATAATACGTGAAATTCCGGCTTCCGAACTGGTAAAAGGGGATCTTGTTCTTTTGGAAGCAGGCGTCCAGGTGGCCGCGGACCTGCGGCTTGTTAGGACCTGGAATCTGAAGGTGGAAGAGTCGGCATTGACAGGAGAATCGCTGCCCGTGAATAAAGATTCGGCTTTTCAGGCGGACAAACCGCTGCCTGTAGGGGACAGGAAAAATGAGGCGTTTATGTCCACCCTGGTGACCAGCGGTAGAGGGGAAGGCGTTGTAATTGGAGCAGGCATGGATACGGAGATTGGGAAAATCGCGGCAATCATCAGCGATGTACCGAAAGAATTCACGCCGCTTCAGAAGAAACTGGCCGGACTGGGAAAGATGCTCAGTATCGTATCGGTTCTTCTGTGTGCCGCCCTGTTTGCTATTGCGGTCTTCCAGAAACGCAACATACTGGAAATGCTGATTACGGCTATTTCATTGGCTGTAGCTGCTGTACCGGAGGGCCTGCCGGCTATTGTAACCATCGTTTTGGCGCTGAGTGTTTCGAAGATGGTCCGGGTGAACACAATTGTAAGAAAACTCCCCTCCGTTGAGACTCTTGGTGCTGTTAATGTAGTCTGCTCGGATAAAACCGGTACACTGACTCAAAATAAAATGACAGTTACGAGATATTTTGTAAACCAAAACGTTTACAAAAGCAGCCAACCGGCGCCCAATATGCCGGAGGAGTTCGTGGAAGGAATGACGCTCTGCAATGACGCGGTTATAACGGAACGGGAAGAACTGGGAGATCCAACCGAGCTTGCCCTGCTTCGTTTCGCTCAGGGATACCGTTCCAGAGGCGACGCGCAGTCTTCGGGACGTTCCCAGAAAGAAGCGCTGGAGGGAAGAATGCCGCGGGTAAACGAGAAGGCTTTCGATTCCCAGCGCAAGATGATGACCACGGTACATCAAAGCACACAGGGGCTTAAGGCCTACACAAAAGGCGCCCCCGAGGTTATATTGGGAAGGTGCAGTAAGATCCTGATCAATGGAAAAGTACAGTCCCTGACAGATGCCCACCGAAGACAGATACGGCAAGCTGTAGACGACTTCTCAGCCCAGGCGCTGCGTGTGTTGGCAGTTGCAGTAAGGAAGGGCGAAAAGGAAGTAAAAGAACAGGATATGACCTTTGTCGGACTTGCCGGGATGATCGATCCCGTTAGGCCGGAGGCAAAGGCCGCGGTGGAGCGGTTTAAAAATGCATCTGTGCGTACCGTTATGATCACCGGTGATCACATTGATACCGCATTTGCAATTGCAAGAGAGCTTGGGATCGCAAAGAAGCTGGATGAATGTATGACAGGAGAGGAGCTGGAAAAGACATCCGATGTCCAGCTGAAGGAGAAATTAAAAAGAACCAGCGTATTTGCAAGAGTTTCACCGGAGCATAAGGTTCGGATTGTGAAGGCGCTGAAGGAAACCGGAAACATTGCAGCCATGACCGGAGACGGCGTGAATGACGCTCCTTCACTCCGCATGGCGGATATCGGGATCGCAATGGGGGTTACCGGGACGGACGTAGCCAAAAATGCGGCAGATATGATTCTGACAGATGATAATTTCGCTACAATTGAAAAAGCCATAGAAGAAGGCCGCAGTATCTATGAAAACATCAAGAAAACGGTACTGTTTTTATTGTCTTCAAACTTTGGAGAAATCATCACGATGTTCACTGCCGTCATCCTCGGGCTTGCATCCCCCCTCAAAGCCAGCCATATCCTATGGGTCAATCTGATCACAGACTCCCTGCCGGCGCTGGCGCTGGGGGTCGATAAAAACGATAAGGAAGCCCTGATGAAGATGCCTCCCAGAAAGGCAAATGAAGGCTTATTTTCAAATGGGGGAACCGCCTGTACCATTTTCTACGGCTGCCTGATTGCGGCCATAAGCCTGACCGCATTCCTGAAAGTTCCCTGGGATATACTTGCCTCCCAGCAAAAAGCATTTACCCTGGCCAACATCTCGGTTATATTTGCCGACGCGGATCTGCTGGCCAGAGCACAAACCTATGCCTTTACCGTACTGGGAATGTCTGAACTGTTCCATGCACTGGGAATGAAAGACATACATACTTCCGTGTTTTCCAGAAAACGGGACTTTAATGTGGTGATGCTTGCTTCCTTTGGAGCGGGGTTCGTCCTGCAGGCCGCAGTAACCGAGATCCCCTATCTTACAGCTATGTTCGGGACAGCGGCTCTGTCTCTCGGAGAATGGGTATCCCTGATTATCCTGTCTGCATTCCCGATATTGGCGCATGAGATATTCGTGCTGCTGGGAGTGACACACTTTGGGTCGGCCAGTGTCAAACAAAAACTGGCTTCAGAAAACAAAAAAATTAGCCCGCAGGCGGATGGGGCTAAATAAGAACGGATATATCCGTAAAATACAAATAAGACGCGCTTTTCGCAGGAAAGCGTGTCTTATTTGTCTATATTACAATATTTCGCAAAGGGGTCAGACCCCTTTTATACATTCTTCCGCAGCTGGCTGAGGATCCGCGCGCAGGTCATGAGTTACGGGGTGGCCTATGGGGTTAATTTTTTCCCCAGCATCTCCGGATTCGAAGCATAAGTCAGTGCAGTATCCCGGGATATTAATCCATCTTTATAAAGCTTCAGCAGACTTGTATCCATTGAAACCATATCTTCCTTAACAGAACTATAAATAATTCCATCGATCTGATGCACCTTATTATCCCGGATCATGTTCCGGATCGCCGGTGTAACGGTCATTATCTCGAATGCCGGCACTACTTTTCCATCCACCGTAGGAACCAGCTGCTGAGACACGACGGCATTGAGCACCATGGAAAGCTGCACAGCGATCTGCCTCTGTTGATTCGACGGAAATACATCGATAATACGGTCGATGGTATTCGCGGCGCCGATGGTGTGCAGAGTAGAGAAGAGCAGATGCCCTGTCTCTGCGGCGGTCATGGCAACGTTGATCGTCTCGTAGTCGCGCATTTCCCCAAGCAGGATCACATCGGGGCTTTGGCGGAGCGCAGCGCGCAGGGCGGTGACGTAATTGTCTGTATCCACGTTAATTTCGCGCTGGCTGACAATGCTGCGGTTGTGGCGGTGCAGGAATTCCAGCGGATCCTCCAGGGTGATGATGTGCTCATCCCTTGTCTTGTTGATCTGATCAATGATGCAGGCGAGCGTGGTAGACTTGCCGCTCCCGGCGGGGCCGGTGACAAGAACCATGCCTTTGCCGCTGCTGCCGAGCTGGATGATATAATCCGGAAGCCCAAGCTCTTTAGGATCCGGCAGGGTGAATGTGATGACGCGGATGACCGCGGAGAGCGCACCTCTCTGTTTATAAGCGCTGACACGGAAGCGGGAAACGCCCTGGATGGCAAAGGAAAAGTCATCATCCCCGTGCTTGTGGAGTTGGCTGATATCCCGGTTGTCTGCCAGGCGGTATATCTCCACCAGCAAACTTTCCGTATCCGGGGGGAGCAGCCTGTCTTCATATATACGATTGATGACACCGTTCTTCCGGCAGGAGACGGGCAGCCCGGCTACGATAAAAATATCAGATGCACCATTGGCCACAGCCTGTTCCAGTATTGTTTTTGCGTCCATAGATCTATTCTCCTTTAATTCGTAACAGTTCAGGCGGAGCCGACGGTTACTTCAATTCCACTATTTAATGAGTTTTAACGTATTATCACCATTCCATTCCGCCTGGGAAACGACTTTCCACTGTGTAACCCGGTAGAAGCCGTCTTCTTCGTCGGCAGGCAGCAGTTCCAGAACCACAGATAAAAATTGTTTGTCATTAACAGGCACCTGGTAAGACACGGAAGGTTTTTTAGCAGAAATGTTCACCTCCAGCACAACATCATCGGTATCCACAACCGGCGTCAGTGCAGAGAGCTTTTTTTCTACTGTTGAATAATAAGTTCCGGGGGCATCTTTGTAAGCCTCCGCAAGAACGGTATCAATCTGATCCAGTATGGTTTCGGCCTGGCTCGAAGCCCTGTAATAGTCGGTTTTGCGTTCCGCCAGCCTGCTGCTGAAGCCGTAGTCGCTGCGGGCGCTGGAAAGAGACAGTGTCGCAAATGTTACCAGGCACAGTACCAGAAAAATAACCAGCAGCAAGGAGGAACCGATATTTACAACGGGGGAATGTTTTTTATTTCCATTCATGATTTATCCCTCCTTTGCAGATGATGGGAGTTATCCAGTGAATAGATGACCTTCCCGTCGGTTTGTCTCTTCATGTTTATTTCGGCGTGAAGCATAAAATCTTCCTGGGAAAGGGCTATATCCAGAGTGTAGGCAGCATCATTCTGTCCGGTACGGGAAAAGCTCTTATCATAAAAAATTGTCACCTTCTCCATACCGATGACTTCTGAATCCGGATATTCCGAACAAATCAAATCGATTGCTGACTGCTGATCCGAAGAGGCATTCATAAGTTCCGCAATGCTGGATACTTCATTGGCGGAAACCTGGAGTTCACGCGATTCCTGGCTCAGCAGATGTGATTTTACAAAAAATTGTACGCAAACGGCACTTGCAATTGAGAAAAACAAGATTGCAAGAATCAGTTCCAAGAGGAACAGACTGGAAGATTTGGCCCGGTTTCTGCGTGTCATAGTGCTCTCCTTTACTGTATATTACTGTGCTTCGGTGCTTCTTGCCGTTACGACAGAGGTGGCATTCTGCCCCGCATCATCTGTACAGGTGAAGCGGAAGGTATGATCACTTACGGCCTCCATCTCAAAGGACTTTACCTGCAGGATCTGCCTGCCCCGGGAGGCATCAGCCTGTACGCCTTCTTTTACAAACAGCTCTTTTAACTCATGTTCATCGGTGTAAATATAAGTAAAATAGGATGCCCCGTCGTATTCCTGCTCCAGGATAAGCGCATCCAGCCCGTCAAATGTCCCCAGTGAAACACTCCCGTTCTCATCACTCTGATGGATCTTTTCGCTGATATAGGACAGTGATGTGCCGGCCGTATAATTCAGAGACGAATGTTCGGTGGCAGAGCGGTATATATTGGTGGCAAGAAGGATGACTGTCAGTGCGGACACTGCAAACACAAAGAACAGCGCCACTGGAAATAAAAAATCAATCATGTGGTTCTTCCGGGTTCGAAAACGCATAGTCAGTCTCCTTTCTCAATGATTGTCACATCGGGCAGGATGTTGGCGCCGACGATTTTATAATCAACAAAAAATCTATCTTCATCATAAGTAATACCATAATGTTCCTTCAGATATTCCAGGCTTTCCGGATAACTGCCCTCCACGGCATAGCAGTAAGTGATACTGCGGTTCAGCGCGTTTTCCAGGCTTTCTTTCTGGCGGCGCACAGAACCGGAGGACAGCGATTCAATGCCCTGATAGAAAAGAAGCACAATCAGCAGAAAAACACAGACTGAAATGATAAACTTCCGATATGTATGCTGTTTTTTCTGATATTCAAAACGTGCCATAAGAACCTCCGTTTAAATACTGGACATGATTCCCATTAGAGGAAGCATGACAGAAAGTAAAATTACGCCGACGATCAGAGAGAGCGCGATGACAAGTGTAGGCTCCAGTACGGCCAGGCTGTTATTCATACGGGTATCAATATCATCCTGATAAAGCCCTGCAATATTGTCCATTACCTGGTCCATAGAACCGGTTTTAGCGCCGATAGAAGCCATTCTGGCATACATTCCGGTTAAAATGCCTGTGCCGTGCAGAGCTTCGGCCAGATCCTGCCCCTCATCGATGAGGCTTTGGCAGGCATCAATTTTTTTCTGAAAATGCACGTCGTCATTCAAGGCGCTGACCAGTTCCATGCTGCGCTCCGGATTCAGTCCGCTGCTAAGCGTGAGTGCCATACCGCTGGCAAACCTGCAGGCAGCAATCTCTTCATAAATAACACGGGTAAACCTAAATTTATAACCAATATTACGGGACATCTGTTTTCCGCCGGCCGTTCTGGTACCGAATAGAATCAGGGCCGCAATGACGACCAGAATGACAACAAATACGATAGAATAACGGTTGATAGCATTGCCAATCCCCATGAGCGTCCGGGAAAATCCGGTCATCTCGGTGCCCAGCTGGATAAATACCTGATTGAAGATGGGCATAACCTTCACAAGAAGTACAATAATGACCACCACCATCATACCGGCCATGATAAGCGGATAGGTTACCGCATTTTTAATACTTTTGGCAATGGAGTCCTCCCGGTCGTAATGCTCGCTCAGTGCAGACATGACCTCGTCAAGGGTGCCTGTCTCCTCGCCGATCTGTATCATATGCAGCATATAAGACGGGAAAAGCCCCGTATTCTCAAGCGCCTGATACATACTTCCGGTTTCCTGCATGTGATCCAGAATCGCCTGCAGGATATCTTTTTCATCTGCAGAGGCAGCGTCCTCCAGCATGATTGTAATACCTTCCAGAGAGGAGATGCCCGACTTTAATATCAGGGCAATCTGCCCGCAGAAGGAAGAAACCTCCATATTTGTAAATGGTTTTCCCTGTACTTGCTTCTCCATAGTGTGCCCTCCGTTATTTTCTGAATAGGAATAAACATGATTATTAGCATAAAAGTAACTGTTCAGTACAGGACTGTGCATTTACTGCACAGTCCGTACAAAAACCATGAACAGCCACGAATAAAATTACTAATAAGAATACTTTACTGTGTAATGGCTTCCGTCACCGATGTACTTGCCGACTGCCTTCCTGCTGTTATTTGCGGCAAGAGTCGGATCCATAAGGGACCAGCTTTTGCCGTCAAACTGAATGATCTTATCAACCCAGCCTTTTTCCTTCAGGTAAACGCTTACCCATGCGTGGTATGCTTCCCCCGAATATCCGACTTCCAGCCTGGTCGGAACCGACTGGGAGCGGAGCATGGCGGCCATCAGCGAGGCATAATCGAAACATATGCCCGTCTTATCTTTTAAGGTCTGATCCAGGTTGGGCAGGTAGTCGGTCGGAATGTTTTCCGCTTTCTTATCATCATATACAATATTCTCAATGACGTAATGATACACATTCTGAACATAACTGAGATCATCGGAGGACTTATCAGAAATCTCCCGTCCCAGCTTAACGGCCTGGGAATCCTCTGTAAACCATACGTATTGGTTGGGATAGAGGAAAGGCTTAAACTCATCACTGATATTGACCTCTATATCCTGGGAAAATGCGAGAGCATAGAGGTCGTCCCGGACATTTTCCAGGATATCCAGGTGATAGGAGCCGTTTCCCCCTGTAAGAGGAAATGTTTCATAGGAACCTCCGCCCAGTGTGTAAGTGTAAACAGTTCCGTCAGGTATCGTGATCTGCAGTTTGACCTTAGAGGCGCTGCCGCCGTATTGTACCATAACGTAGCCTTCGCCTGTATTGGATGCATCAATAGAAATAATTTCATTTCCATAAACGACTGAACCTGATGCCTGCGGATTAAGAATCTGGAGCGCGCTCTGCCTTTTTTTACCAGTCGAAGCGGAGGCGCTTGAAATGTCGCCGTTTCCCTTCGAACAGCCGGAAAAAGAGGAGACCGCAATCATAATGAACAGAACTGCACTTAATAACCGTGAACTCTTTCTCATTACATCAGGCCTCCTCTCAGGGTTTCTGTATTATTCCCTGATTGTCAGAATCAGGTGAAGCGTATTGCCGGCCTTGTCCGGCACATAAATATTAAGTGATTTTTCGGGATAATCAAATATAATGTAGTTCCCCTCCTCATCAAAGGAGACGGGTTCTACTTCTTTTCCGTCTATATCCAAAGCAGATATATTATCATAGTCAACGCCGGAGTCGGGATCGGAGAGATACAGATAGATCTGGTCTCCCACCTGCTTGTCAGAAAGAACCACCGGCGAGGTGGTATCCACACCGCTCACCTCACAGGTAATGGAAGCGAACTGGCGGTTTTTTAGGGTAACGGTAACAATCATGGTTCCATTCAGTGTGGGTTCAATGGAATAGGTCTTGTCGGCCACTTCATATACCGGAACATTGCTGCCGCCTATATTGGCGGTGATCCTGCTGACTGGTATAAATGTATCGACTACCAGTTCGTATGCGGGTTTGCCGTTAATCCCCTGATCCTTGAGGTTCAGGTCTATATCCGGTGCGATAAACATAAGAGGCGCCAGGCAGAAAAACAGCAGGATAATTACGAGGAGGACTTTCTGCAGAAGAAAGCGCTCCCTGCGGTAATTGCTGTACGATGTCAGCACGGAAAGAGGAACAGTATTGGGTTCTACCTCGCATGCGTCAAATATATTTTCAAGCATCTGGCTGGCTAAGGATTCATCCAGCACAGGGCCTTTTGGCTTTTTAAACTTGTCAGTTAACACGGTAAAACTCACCTCCTTAGCGTTCCAGTGTCTGTGCCAGCTTTGTACGTCCGCTGTTAAGATACCTCTTTACAGTACTTCTGCTGACTTCCATCACATCGGCGATGTCTTCCAGCTTCATATTCTGATAATATTTCATGATAATAGCCTGTGATTCGGTAAACGACAGATCCAGAATCTTTTTCATGATATACTCTTGTTCATCTACCCTGATGACCTGTTCTTCCGGATTCGGATGATGCTTCATATGGCGCTTATTTCCCTTCATGTCTTCCTTGGCATAGACGGACAGTTCCTGGTCAAAACGGTTCTGCTTGCGGTGCATATTAAAGCAGACACGAAAATTAATCTGATTGAGCCAGGAAATAAAAAGCTTGGAATCCCGAAGCGTATAGAGATTCTTCAGTGCAAGGATATAAGTCTCCTGGAGGGCGTCCTGCGCAAGATATTCATCCTTCAGATAATTATATGCGAACCTGTATTCTTTTTGATAGGTGGCAGCATATAATTCGGCAAAGGCATCGCTGTCACCGGTACGGGCGCGGCTGACCAGGGTCGATATATAATCATAATCTAATTCTGCCATCTATTCACCTACTTCCTATTTTTAGTCACAAAACATTAAAATTTAAGCGTTGTATATCCGCTTATTTGCAAGTGCGATCAGATCTGTAATCGTATTGGCTCCGCTTCCTTCATTGAAAGCGCGGCCGTATTTGTATGTAATAGGATGTGTTCCCGATCCCGAATTGTGTGAATCGACCTTTGTATAAACACGCTCCAGGAAATTATCAAGTTTCTCATTGCTTCCATTCTCAAACAAAGCCATAAATTTATTTCCTCCATTACGGCCAATAAAACAAAGGTCTACAGATGCCATCTTGAGGATATTAGAGAAATCTTTTATCAGAGCATTTCCTTCAGCGTGTCCATACAGGCGGTTAATATCACCTACATTTGTAAGGTCGAACATGATGCAGCCAATATCTGAAGGCAGCGGCTGGTCAAGATATTTCTCAATCAACGCGTCACAGCTGAAACGGTTTGGTATACCGGAAAGAGGGTCTGAATGTACGGCAAAGTCCAGATCCCGGTAATCCCTCTTAAAGGATGAGAAAAAGTTAAAGTCAAGAAACAGAAATAAGAAAGACAAACCGAGTACAGCCCATAACAGGCCGCAGATAAGCCGGATGGACGGGTTAGTGGCTATATATTGATATACCTCAGGATCCATCATAATCTTGTATATGCAGAACCCTGTCAAAAAGACATAGATGATCAGTTGTATTGTTTTGAAAATATCTAGTTTTTTCATAAAATAAAGCCTCCTTATTCCTTTGGATAAAATCCCGGAACCTCCCGTTACTAATACTGAAAATATTCAGTAAACATTATAAGTATATCATATTATAAGAAATATACCTATATTTTTTCAAGTTATAATTTGTGTACATCATAGTTATGCTATAAAATTGCACAAGTATTTAATATGAAGTTAATGCAGATAATATGAAGTTAAGAAAAAAATAAAAAAAGACTAATAAAAATGACCCTTTTCCCCTTATCAGGCCCTCTTTATATATGTAACGTCTAAATCTGCAAGTCCTTAATGTTGAATGGTTCTAGGACAATTCAAGGGATTGGATTTTGGCATATAGATGATTGGAGATTTAAAGAGGAAGGAGAAAGATTATGAAGAAGAATTTTAAACGCTGGCTTGCTCTTCTCTTAGCGGTTGCGATGGTAGCGACAAGTGCCGTGTATTCATCCGGGACGTCTCTCAAAGCCACCGGTGATCCGGAGAATGTGGAGCAGAGTGACCAGCAGAGCGAACCTCAGACCGGGGATGAGGGAACGGGCAGCGCGGATGCGGCGGCGCCTGACTCGGATGCAGGGACCCAGGAAACTGGTGAGACCGAGTCGAAGCAAGTGATCGAACTGGAAAAACCACAGGGAGATCAGGGAACTTCGGATCAGGAAGCGCAGAATCCGGAGCAGAAAGAGAAGGAAGAAGTCACCCCAGAACAAGGCGGCGAACAGGAACAGACCGGAGATATGCAGGAAGAACCAACGCCACAGAAGTTTAGTGTTGTGTTTCATAAGCCTGCGGTTGAGGGCGGTTCCCTAAAAGTTTGGGAAGATGGAAGCGATAAGAAAGACGCTACATATGATGGAGAAGAGAAATATACAGAGGAAATAACAGAGGGCGCTCTGTTAAATTTCGAGATCACGGTAGATGAAAAGTATTCTATTGAGAAAGTTACGGATCAGAACGGGGCAGAGATCGCTCCTGTATCTGCAGAAGGAAATATCTTTACTTATCAGATGTCCGTTTCTGAGAACAAGGAAATAAATATATTATATAAGGAAGTTTCTCAGAATAAAGAAGAGCCAACTCCTTCGGAAGATAAGAAAGAGGAAACGGAAAATACGGTTGGTGAAGCTAATAATGAAGATGCTGAGCATACAGAGATGCCGGCAGCAAACTTCGAAGGCAGTGCATCTAACGGACTGAACGTTACGGCAACGGTAGACGAGGGGGTATTCCCGGCGGGAACCACCATGAAGGTCACGAGTGTTTCGGACAGCAAAGCAGAGAGCCTGCTGGAGGAAGCATTGGATGATAACCAGAAAGTAGTATCTGCGCAGGCGGTCGATATTATATTCCAGGATGCAGACGGCAACGAGATACAGCCGGCGGACGGCGGCATTGTAAATGTTTCAATCACGGGAGCAAGCGTTGCGGGTGACGAGATTGCTGTTTACCATGTGGATGAGGCAGAGAATGTGGAGAAGGTTGCAGAGGCCGTTTCTACAGGGGCTGAATTTGCTGCAGAAGCATTTTCAATCTATGTTGTCGGCGGATACACAGACGCAGGTCGGTACGAATATTATCGGTATGAGCTGAAAGTAGGAGAGTCTGTCGAGGTATATACAAGTTCTAGTTCAAAAAACAAAAGCTGGAATAGCAGCAATACAGCAGTAGCAGCTGTAACAAAGTTATCCGGCAATAATGGACGGTATGCCCAAATAACGGCAAAAGGTGTAGGAAAGGCAACCATCACCTATAACAATAGCAGCTACGAGAAGTTTTATGTAGAGGTAACGCAGAATAATGTGAAGGTTACATCTATTACAATAAGCGGCAACAATACTGTTAACGTTGGCGAGAGCACCACCTTAACTGCAACGGTACGTCCCAATGATGCAGCAAATAAAAACGTGACATGGAAGTCTTCGAATACGGGTGTTGCCACTGTTAATAGTTCAGGCAGGGTGACGGGGGTCAATGTTGGTACGGCTAAGATCACCGCTACTGCAGCCGATGGTAGTGGAGTGAAAGATGAGTTTACCATACAAGTTGGCCGGGCAGTAAGCTCTCAGACCGCATATTTTTATATTCAGCGGCCGGAACAGGATCCGGGAAATCTAACGGATGATGCATGGCTTTATGTTGGAACAGGTTCAATTGATACTGCAGGACTAAACCTTCAGGCGGGAAAAGGTCAGTTTGCTTTAAATATTGCGGACCGTATACTTTCTTATCCGAATGAAGCAACGATCAAATCCAGGATTGCAGCTCTTTATGGTGTAGATGTAAGTGCAGTTGCCATTGAATATAGCCCTTATAAAATCACCTACCCGATGGGGTGGGTGGATGAGAATGGCACAGGCCATGATGGGGGAAGAGCTTGTTATCATGTAGACATGACAGTTTCTATTACTACAAAAGAAAAGGCAAGTGCAACCTATCACCTTTGGGATTATAATTCAACCGGATTCACACCTGTTGAAAGTTCCATGGTATATATTGGAGAAACGACAAGTCCAAAGTCAGGTAATTATCCTGCTACCAAGAAGGACGCTTACGGGAATGTATATACGTTTGACGGCTGGTATACAAATGCAGGTTTAACAGGCGAGAAGGTAGTTTTTCCATACACTGTTAATTCCGCTGTGAATTTCTACGCGAAATATGTGCCAAAGAATACGTTCAAAGTTACTTATGACGGTAACGGCAATACGGGAGGGACGGTTCCTACAGATGCGGCATCCTATTTGAGCGGGAATCAAGTTACTATTAAGCGCGGAACACCGGAAAAGAACGGTTATACATTTGAAGGCTGGGAATATGACGGGGACGTATATACACAGGGGCAGACATTTACGATGCCGGCATCCAGTGTAATTCTCAAAGCAAAATGGGCGCCAAAATCCGATGTGGGTTATACCGTACATTACTATCTGCAAGGGTCTGCGGTTAAGGTGAGAGATGACAAAGTAGTTGACGGGCAGACCTTTGATTCAGAAGTAACGGAGAATGCGGTAAACATTACTGGTTATACCGCAGTGGCTCCTACAGAAAAGACAATTAAGTTAGATGCATATGATAAGGAAATTGCGTTCTATTATACTGCAAACAAAGATGTAAGTTATACAGTGCACTATTATCTGCAGGACACAGAAAACAGCCTTGCACCTGATAAGACGGTCGATAACCAGGAATTTAATAAGGTAATAACAGAGACAGCAAAAACGATTCAGGGTTATGACCTCGTTGGCGATAAGACACAAACATTCAGATTAGATGAGTATAATAAAGAAATCGTGTTCTATTATACTGCCGGAACAGAGACGCCATATCAGATAGAGTACTATCAGCAGAATGTGAACAACGATGACTATACGAGGGTAGAGACGGTAAGAAAAACCGGAACCACGGGAACAATAGCAGCAGCGGAAGAGAAGTCCTACACCGGGTTTAAACTGAATAAAGATGCAGCGGATACAGTAGCAGAGGGAACAATTGCTGCAGACGGCAGTCTTATATTGAAGCTCTTCTATGACAGGAACCAGTATAAGGTAACTTACGAATATACCGGTACTGTTCCTGAGGGAGCAACAGCACTTCCGGAAGAAGCGACTTATAAATTCGGCGCTCAGGTAACCGTAGCAGAGGCTGCTTCAGCACCGGGCTACACATTCAGCGGATGGAACAAAAACGGCACATTTACAATGCCGGCAGAGGATGTTTTAATCCAGGGTTCGTTCACTGCAAATACAAATACAGAATATATCGTACAGCACTATTGGCAGAACATTGACAATGATGAATATACTTTGCATGAGACAGAGAACCTGACAGGAACAACAGGCGTCGAAGTAACTGCAGAGCCTAAGAGCTATACCGGCTTTACATTTGACAACACCGTAGATGGCACAGTTGAAAAAGGCACAGTAAGAGGCGACGGCAAGCTTGAGTTGAGATTATACTATACAAGGAACAGCTACCCTGTAGAATATTCCTATGTATATAAAGTCCCGGACGGCGCAAGCGAACTGCCGGCAAAGGCATCTTACAAATACGGAGCTACCGTTAAGACCGCAGAGGCGGCAACAGCGCCTGGGTATACTTTCCGTGGCTGGGATAAAGAGGCTGAGTTCATAATGCCGGCTGGACCGGTTTATATTCATGGCTACTTTACTGCTGACACCGATACGAAATACACTGTGATTCATTATAAAGAAAAACTTGAAGGCAAATATGAAGTAGCTGATACAGAGAATTTGACCGGAGTTACAGACGAAGAAGCACTAGCAATTGCAAAAAGCTATCCGGGCTTTACGTGGGATCCGGAAGTAGCAGGAACCAAAGTGACTGGTATAATCGAAGCAGATGGAACGCTTGAGTTAAGACTTTACTATAACCGTAATATACATGCTGTAACATACGGCTATGAGGGGGTAGTTCCGGATGGCGCAAGTGACCTTCCTGCTTCAAGAGACTATAAGTTTGGCGAAGTTGTCAATATTGCAGGACCGGCCTCAGCGCCAGGATATGATTTCAGCGGATGGAGCCTGACAGAAGGCTTCACTATGCCGGATAAGAACGTAGAGATCAAGGGACATTTTACTGCAAGAAACGATACAATTTATACGGTAGAGCATTATCTGCAGGATCTGGACGGCAACAGCTATACCCGGGAAGAAGCAAAAGAATGGACCGGAATTACAGGGGCTACTGCTACCGCAAAGCCGAATACCTATAAGGGCTTTACTTTTGACGGCAGCGTGGAAGGCACAGTTCAGACAGGAACGATCACCGGAGACGGCAAGCTTGTATTGAAATTGTTCTATACCCGCAACAGCCATACGGTAACCTATAATTATGAAGGCAAGGTTCCTACAGGAGCAACGGCGCTGCCTTCAGCAGAAACATACAAATATGGCGAACAAGTGAAAGTGGCGGACGCGGCAACAGCGCCGGATTATATATTCAGCGGATGGAATAAGAGCGATTTTGCAATGCCGGACGAGGATGTGGAAATCACCGGAAGCTGGAGCAGAGACTTCAGAACGATTTCCGTTGCGCCATATCATGAGATATACGATGGTGAAAGCCACGGAGTTACAGTAACCGGAACCGTTGAGGGAGATATGATTGAATATTCCACAGACGGAGAAAACTTCGATTCTGAAGAACTTCTCTATAAAGATGTTGTAAAAGATGACAAGGGAGAGGTTACAAGCTATCCGGTATACGTAAGGGTGAAAAATGGGGATGAATATTCTTCCATCATGGAATCCTATGTTAAGATCACCCCGGCAACGCTGACAGTACAGACCAATAACGGCTGGAAGGTTTATGACGGTGAACCTTTAGTTGGAACCGGTAGTATATCCGGTTTTGTAAATGGTGAGAAAGCAGAATTTATAGTAACCGGTCAGTTGACAGATGTAGACATAATTCCGAACACCTATGAGATTAAGTGGGAGGGAGCGACAGCGCTGATTGATAACTATGTAATCTCTGAGACGCTTGGTAAATTGGAAGTTGTTCATAATACACAGAAGATCACAGTCACAACAAAGGGAGACACATACACTTACGATGGAACCAAACATGGTGCGGAGGTCACGGTATCTACACCACTGCCAAAAGGTTACGAAGTGAAGAAAGCAGTATCCAACACAAGCGTAAAAGACGTCACAACGGATCCGGTTGAGGTTACATGCGATGAACTGATTATCGTAAATGCCGCAGGAGAAGATGTAACGAAGGATCTTAACATCGAATACGTGGACGGCACGATTACCGTAAATCCTGCAACACTGTATGTACACACCTATGAGGCGGAGAAAGTATACGACGGTACAGCCCTATTGGGAGACGGGAAGATTGAAGGCTTTGTCAAAGGAGAGACAGCGGACTTCAAAGTAACCGGATCACAGACAAAGGTAGGGCACAGTAAAAACACATATAAGATTGAGTGGAACGGTAATGCGAAAGAGAGTAACTATGTAGTTGTAGAAACACTTAAATTCCTGTATGTGAAAGAGTATGCCGAGGAAATCGTTGTAACTACAAAGGGTGGTACCCACGAATATACAGGCAAACCATTTGGGGCCGAGGTAACCGTATCCGATCTGCCGAAGGGATATCATTTAGAGGAAGCAGTATCCTATGCGACAGCAACCCATGTCGCAGACGGAGCCGTAGAGGCAGGCTGTGACAAACTGGTTATTAAGAACGATGACGGAGAAGATGTAACGGGCAATTTGGTAATTAAATATGTAAACGACACGATTGTCATTACCCCTGCAACATTGGATATAGTAACCTTTACTGATCAGAAGGTATACGACGGAACAGCTCTTATAGGAGACGGTGAAATCAAAGGTCTTGTAAACGATGAAACAGTCGGATTTAAAGTAACCGGAAGCCAGACAAAAGTAGGTACCAGTGATAACGAGTACGAACTAGAATGGAGCGGGACAGCAGTCGAAACAGATTATGCAATCCATGAGAGCATCGGCCAGCTGACAGTATCCGAATCCAAAGAAGAAATTGTAGTAACAACAACAGGTGGAACCTACACATATTCAGGGGAACCACATGGTGCAGAGGTAATCGTATCTGATCTGCCGGAGGGTTATACTCTGGAGACCGCAGAATCCAATGCAGCAGTTACAGATGTAACTGCAGAACCGGTTACGGCAACCTGTAACAATTTGGTTATCAGAAATGCAGAGGGAGAAGATGTAACATCCAGTCTGAATATTAAATATGTGGACGGACAAATTACAGTAGAACCGGCAACTCTGACAATTGTAACGGAATCTGCAAAAAGGGAGTATAATGGCAAACCACTGACGGCAAACGGAAGTATTACTGGTTTTGTTCACGATGAGGACGCAACCTTTACCGTAATTGGAAGCCGTACTGAAGTAGGAACAAGCAAGAACACCTATGAGCTGGTATGGAATGGTTCCGCTAAAGAAAGCAACTATGTAATCAAAGACACTATTGGGGAACTGACCATTGAAGAGAGCACTGCTGAGATCGTGGTAACAACCACAGGAGGAGACTTCACTTATACAGGAACTCCTCATAAAGCAATGGTATCAGTATCGACACTTCCCGAGGGTTACAAACTGATAACCGCGGAATCCAATGATAGTGCCAAAGATGTTACAACAGAGGCAGTAGAGGCGAACTGTGATACTCTAGTTATTCATAATGCAGAAGGCAAAGATGTAACAGAAAAGCTGAATATCAAGTATATCAATGACAAGATAACCGTAAAACCTGCAGTTTTGAGGGTTGTGACACAAGGTGCATCCAAAGAGTATGACGGAACACCACTGACAGCAGATGGAGAGATGACCGGTCTGGTAAACAATGAGACAGCTAAGTTGAGTGTAACCGGAAGTCAAACGAAGGTGGGCAAGAGCGATAACACCTATAAGATTGAATGGAACGGAACGGCTAAAGAGAGCAACTACGAGATTCAGGACACGATCGGGAAATTGATTGTTGAAGAGTCGACAGCAGAGATTTTAGTAACTACAGCCGGCGGCGATTTCACTTATACAGGTGAACCGCATGGTGCAGAAGTTACTGTTTCCAATCTGCCAAAGGGGTATAGAGTAGTAACAGCCGAATCCAGTGCAAGTGCAACGAATGTAACAAAAGAAGCTGTAACAGCAACTTGTGATAAACTGGTTATCTATAATGCAGAGGGAGAGGATGTCACCGATAAACTGAACATTAAACTTGTAGACGGTGAGATCAATGTAGAACCTGCAACGCTGAAAGTGGTTACAAACAATGCTGATAAGCCTTATGACGGCACGCCGCTGACAGCAGAAGGAATGATTACAGGCTTTGTCGAAGGTGAAACAGCAACATTAAAAACAACCGGATCACAGACGAAAGTAGGATACAGCGATAATACTTACGAGATCATATGGGACGGAACTGCAGATAAGAATAACTACAAGATTGAGGAGTTCCTGGGATTGCTGGAGGTATACGAAAATACTGCCGAGATCGTAGTAACGACAAAAGGTGATATCTATACCTACACCGGAACACCACATGGAGCAACCGTAGAAGTATCAGAACTTCCGACCGGCTATGAATTAGAATCAGCCGTATCTGATGCAGCAGTAACAGATGTTACCGAAGAACCTGTAAAGGCAGGCTGTGACAAATTAGTCATCAGAAATGCAAGCGGGGATGATGTTACAAAGAATCTGAATATCACATATATTGACGGTGAGATTACAGTCGTGCCGGCAACACTGACAGTAGTAACTGAGGGTAAGGAGAAGGTTTACGATGGTGAGCCGCTGACAGCGCCGGGGAAGATTGATGGATTTGTAAATAATGAGACCGCAGAGTTCCGCGTGACAGGAAGCCAGACGGCAGTCGGAGACAGTCTGAACAGCTTTGAGATCATCTGGAATAAAACGGCAAAAGAAAGCAACTATACCATCGAGAAAGAACTGGGAACACTGTTAGTAAAAGAGTATGAAGACAGCATCGTAGTCACAACTACGGGAGGCAGCTTTACTTATACAGGTAAGCCTCACAAAGCAACTGTCACAGTATCTGATCTGCCGCAAGGCTATACATTAGAAACAGCCGAATCCAGCGCAAGCGTAACAGATGTTGCGGACGGTACAGTAACAGCCACCTGTGATAAGCTGGTCATCAGAAATAAGCAGGGAGAGGATGTAACCAAACAGCTGAAGATTCAGTATGTCAATGATGATATCAAGGTTACTCCGGCCAAACTGACAGTGAAGACAGAATCAGCCAATGGCGTTTATAACGGCCAGCCGCTGACGGCAGAGGGAAGTATTGAAGGATTTGTAAATGATGAAACCGCAGACTTCCAGGTAACCGGAAGTCAGACGAAAGTCGGACATAGCCTGAATACTTATGAAATTAATTGGAACGATACTGCCAAAAAAGACAACTACGAGATCAAAGAAGATATCGGATTACTGACAGTAAGTGAATACAAAGAAGAGATCGTAGTCACAACAACAGGCGGAAGCTTCCCTTATACCGGTAAAGCCCACGGAGCAACAGTTTCCGTATCCGACTTGCCGGATGGCTATGAGCTTGAAAAGGCAGAGTCCAGTGCAAGCGCAACAGATGTAACGTCAGAAGCAGTAACCGCGTCTTGCGACACGCTGATTATCAGAAATGCGCAGGGTGAAGATGTAACAGAACGTCTGAAAATACGCTATGAAAATGGCTCTATTACAGTAACCCCGGCAAAATTGACGGTGGTTACGCAGACTGCAAATAAGGTATATAACGGAACACCGTTGACAGCAGGCGGAAGTATTGACGGATTTGTTGAGGGCGAGACCGCAACCTTTACCGTAACCGGAAGCCAGACAGAAGTTGGTTATAGTCCGAATACCTATCATATTGAGTGGGATAAAACCGCAAAGGCCAAAAACTATGAGATCGACGAATCCGTTGGAGAACTGACTGTAACAGAAAATAAAGCAGAGATCGTAGTAACCACCCAAGGCGGAACCTTCACCTATACAGGAACCGAACACACGGCAGATGTAACCGTATCCGATCTTCCTGACGGATACGAATTAGAAAAGGCCGAATCCAGTGCAAGCGTTACAGATGTAACGGATAGCCCGGTTTCAGCAACATGCGATACTCTCATCATTAGAAATAAGCAGGGAGTCGATGTAACTTCGAGACTGAATATCAGCTATGTGGATGGTGAGATCATCGTAGAACCGGCAGTGCTGACCGTTAAGACAGAACGCGCGGAGAGAGTATACAACGGAGAGCCGCTTACAGCCGGAGGAACAATTGAAGGATTTGTAAACAACGAAACCGCAGACTTCCAGGTAACCGGAAGCCAGACAGAGGTCGGAGTAAGCGATAACACCTACGTGATCAACTGGAATGGCACGGCCAAAGAAAAGAATTACAAAATCAATGAAACTGTAGAAAAACTGATTGTAAAAGAAAACGCAGAACAAATCGTAGTAACAGTGACAGGCGGCACCTTCACCTATACAGGCTCGCCTCACAAAGCAACTGTATCCGTATCTGACCTGCCGGACGGCTATACATTAGAGACAGCCGAATCCAGCGCAGCAGTAACTGACGTAGAGGACGGAACAGTAACAGCAACTTGCGATACACTGGTAATCAGAAACGCACAGGGTGAGGATGTAACGGATAAGCTGAACATTATAATCGTTACAGACACAATCGCAGTGGCTCCGGCGGAACTGATAGTTGTTACAGACGGCGCAGAAAAGGTATATGATGCGAAGCCTTTGACAGCCGGCGGTACAATCAACGGCCTGATAAATGAAGAAACAGCAACATTAAAATTAACCGGAAGCCAGACAAATGCCGGAACAAGCGATAATACCTATGAGATCGTTTGGGACGGAACCGCAAAACAGAGCAACTATATTGTTAACGCAGCAGAGTCCCAAATTGGAGTATTGGATGTTCAAAAACGTCCGATTCTGATTACGGCGGCAAGCGCTGATAAGACCTATGACGGAACAGCACTGGTTAAGGCAGTCAGTACAGCCGGACTTGGACAGTTATTACCACTGCATACTTACACGGCAAATGTGGAAGGCAGTCAGACATACGTAGGCACAAGTGACAATATCGTTAAGGATGCCGAAATTGTTACGCTTCTGGGCAGAGATGATGTAACACCGAACTACGCCATTTCCTATGCAAAAGGCAAATTGACTGTAACGGATCAATCAGTAGATGTTGATGACGTAGTCACCAAGACACATGATGATAATAAGACCTATAAGCTGGGAGATACCGTAACATTCGATATCTCAGTCAAGAACATCTATGATGAAGCCAAGACAATTACCATCATAGAGCAGGATGGCGTAACCATCACCGGCAATGACGTATTCGAAGATGTAGCGCCAGGTGAAGTAGTAACAACGACTGCCACCTACACAGTAACAGAAGAAGACATCCTGAACGGAAGCTTTACAAATACCGTTACAGCGAAGTTTTCAGACGAAAACAAAGATTACGAGAAGGACGACACGGTTGACAAATTTGAAGATCCAGCCGGCCATCTGACCGTAACAAAGGAAACAACAAGCAAGCCCGCAAACGGCAAAACATACGCCCTTGGCGAAACAATCATTTACAAGGTTGTGGCAGTCAACGACGGAAATCTGACGCTGAACAGCGTGGTAGTAACAGATGAGCTGACCGGCGATGAATGGACAGTAGGAACACTGCAGCCGGGACAGAGCAGCGAAGCTTTCAAAGCTGAATACACCGTAACAGAGGAAGACATCCTGAAGGGCACAGTGCTTAATGAAGCTGCGGCAGCAGGCAAGAGTACAGATCCTGAGAATCCAAATCCGGAGATCGTACCTGGCAATACCGAAGACCCGACAGATCATCCGAACGGCCATCTGACCGTAACAAAAGAAACAACAAGTACACCGGCAAACGGGGAAGCATACGCTCTTGGCGAAACGATCACCTATAAGATCACAGCCGCCAATGACGGCAACCTGACGCTGAAGAATGTAGTTGTAACAGATGAACTGACCGGAGACGAGTGGACCATAGATTCACTTGCGCCAGGACAGAGCAGCGAAGCATTTACAGCGAGCCACAAAGTAACGCAGAAAGATATTCTGAACGGTTCCGTAGTAAACGAAGCGACAGCAGCGGGCAAGAGCCCGGATCCTGATAAACCGGACCCGGGAGTAGAACCTGGTGAGACAGAGGATCCGACAGTAGATCCGAACGGCCACCTGACCGTAACTAAAGAAACAACAAGTACACCAGAAAACGGAGCAGCATATGCTCTTGGAGAAACAATCACTTACAAGGTTACAGCAACCAATGACGGAAACCTGACCCTGAAAAATGTAGTGGTAACGGATGAGCTGACCGGAGACAAGTGGACAATTGAGTCCCTGAAACCGGGAGAAAGCAGTGAAGCATTTACCGCAGAATACAAAGTAACAGAGCAGGATATTCTCAAAGGAAGCGTACTCAATGTAGCAACAGCGAAGGGGGAAAGCCCAGATCCTGATAAACCGGATCCGGGAGTAGATCCTGGTGAAAAGGAAGATCCGACAGAGACCCAGCAGCCGAGCCTGTTTGTAGAAAAAACAGCGGCACCTGCACCAAATGGCGGATATGCCCTCGGCGATACCATTCCTTATACCATTAAGGTTGTGAACAATGGAAATGTAACCATAAGCGATATTACAGTAACAGATGATCTGACAGGAAATCAGTGGACAATTGGCAGCCTTGAACCTAATGCTGAGAAATCATATTCTACAGAGTATGTTGTAACAGAAAAAGACATCATGGCAGGCAAGGTTGTTAATGTAGCGGCAGCCGAAGGAACAGCTCCTGACGAAAGTAAAGTAGGAAAAGAAGATACGGAGACAACGGTGACAGAAAACTCTAATCCGCATCTGAGCGTTTCAAAAGAGACAACAAGCAAGCCGGCTAACGGAGAAGCATATGCTCTTGGTGAAACCATCACTTATAAGATTACGGCAGTCAACGACGGAAACCTGACGCTGAAGAACATTGTAATTACAGATGAACTGACCGGAGATGAGTGGACAATTGATACACTTGTACCGGGACAGAGCAGTGAAGCATTTACCGCAAGGCATAAGGTAACAGAGAAGGATATTCTGAAAGGATCTGTATTGAATGAAGCCGCAGCGTCCGCAGAGAGTCCAGATCCGGAGAATCCGGATCCGGGAGTCGTACCTGGCGAAACAGAAGACCCGACAGTAGATCCGGCAGGCCATCTGACCGTATCAAAAGAAACGACAAGTACACCGGCAAATGGAGCAGCATATGATCTTGGCGAGACGATTACTTACAAGATTATCGCAGCGAATGACGGAAATCTGACTCTGAATCATGTAGTAGTAACAGACGAACTGACCGGAGATGAGTGGACAGTTGGAACACTTGCACCGGGACAGAGCAGCGAAGTATTCACTGCAAGCTACAAAGTAACAGAGCAGGATATCCTCAACGGCAGGGTACTTAATGTAGCAACAGCCGCCGGCGAAAGTCCTGATCCGGAAAATCCGGACCCGGGAGTAGACCCAGGCGAAAAAGAAGATCCAACAGCATCACAGCAGCCGAGCCTGTTTGTAGAAAAGACAGCGGCTGTAAAAGAGAGCGGTGCGTATGGCCTTGGCGATACCATTCCTTATATGATTAAGGTGGTTAACAATGGGAATGTGACCGTAACAGATATTACAGTAACCGACGATCTTACAGGAAACGAATGGACCATCGACCAGCTTGAACCTGGTGCATACGAGGAGTATCAGGCTGAGTATACCGTTACCGAAGCAGATGTTATGGCTGGCAAGGTAGTCAATGTGGCAACTGCAGAGGGTACAGATCCTGAAGGAGAAAAGGTAAGCAAGGAAGATACGGAGACCGTAGAAACAGAGATTTCTAATCCGCATCTGACCGTTGTCAAAGAGACAACGAGTGCACCTGCGAACGGAGAGTCTTATGTTCTGGGTGAGACGATTTCCTACAAGGTTGTCGTGACAAACGATGGAAATCTGACGCTGAAAAATGTAGTAGTAACCGATGAACTGACCGGAGACGAGTGGACCATCGACTCACTGAAACCTGGTGAGAGCAGCGAAGCATTTAACGCGAGCCACAAGGTAACACAGAAGGATATTCTGAAAGGTTCCGTAGTAAATGAAGCAACCGCAGCAGGCGAAAGCCCTGATCCGGATAAACCGGATCCAGGAGTAGACCCGGGAGAGACAGAGGATCCGACCGACAATCCGAACGGACATCTGACCGTAACTAAAGAAACAACAAGTACACCAGAAAACGGAGCGGCATACGCTCTTGGAGAAACAATCACTTACAAGATTGTGGCAGCAAATGACGGAAACCTGACACTGGAAAATGTAGTGGTAACAGACGACCTGACCGGAGACGAGTGGACGATTGATTCCCTGAAACCGGGAGAAAGCAGCGAAGTATTTACCGCAGAATACAAAGTAACAGAGCAGGATATCCTGAACGGAACGGTACTCAACGTAGCAACCGCTAAGGGAGACAGTCCAGATCCGGAAAAACCGGATCCGGGAGTAGATCCGGGCGAGAAGGAAGATCCTACAGTGACTCCGCAGCCAAGCCTGTTTGTAGAAAAGACAGCAGCTGCAGGTCCGGAAGGCGGATTCAGCCTTGGCGATACAGTACCTTACACAATCAAAGTTGTAAACAATGGTAATGTAACAATCAGCGGCATTACAGTAAATGATGATCTGACAGGCGGGCAGTGGACAATTGACAGCCTTGCGCCAAATGGTACGCAGGAGTTTACAACAGACTATGTTGTAACAGAAGCTGACATTCTGGCAGGCCAGGTAGTCAACGTTGCTGCAGCAGGCGGTACGGCTCCTGACGGAAGCGAAGTAACAGGAGAAGGTACGGAGACAATTGTAACAGAGAGCTCCACCCCGCACCTGAGCATTTCCAAGGAGACAACGAGTACACCGGCCAACGGTGAGACTTACGCCCTTGGCGAAACCATCACTTACAGTATTGTTGCAACAAATGACGGTAACCTGACATTAACGAATGTAGTGGTAAGAGATGAACTGACCGGAGATGAGTGGACCATAGATTCACTTGCACCTGGAGCAAGCAGCGAAACATTTACCGCAGAGCACACAGTAACATCAGCGGATATCCTGAATGGCTCAGTTCTCAACGTGGCAACAGCCGGCGGAGAGACTCCGGATCCGGATAAACCAGACCCAGGAGTAGACCCGGGAGAGAAAGAAGACCCGACAGTAGATCCGAATCCAAGTGTAGCAGTAGTTAAGGAAGTTACAAGCACACCGGCTGACGGTGAGGCATACGCACTCGGTGAGACGATCAGTTACAGAATCACCGTAACGAACGACGGCAACATACCGGTTGAAAATATCAGGGTTGAGGATAGTCTGGTAAGTATTACAGAGAATATTATCACAAGCCTTGCACCGGGAGAGAGCAGAGAATTCACATACGAATATACCGTAACAGAAGCAGATATCAGAAACGGCCAGGTAGTTAATACGGCAGCAGCATCCACTGATGATCCGGAAGGGCCTAAGGGAAGCGATGAAGTCGTAACTCCGACAGAGCCGGCAGATGCGGCATATACAGTGAATAAGTCCGTAGTGGAACCGCAGGATGAATACAGGGTTGGCGATACAATCCAGTACCAGATCGCGGTAAGCAACACCGGAAATGTGACACTGCACAACGTAGTTGTAAGTGATAACCTTCAGGGAGCATCCGGCAGCGTAACATTTACAAATGCAGGAGACTACACCGTTGAAGGAAACAAAGCAATAATTAATGAAATTGGCATCGGTGAGACAATAGTACTGAACTGTGAATACCTGATCGTCAGAGAAGATGCAGGAGCATCCATCAGCAACATCGCAAGTGTAAGAACAGATGAAACGGGTGAGACTCCACGTGAAGACGAGACAGAGGAAACACCGGTTGTAAATATCTACAGACTGACCATTCATTATGTAGATGCAGCCGGAACAGCGGTAGCACCGGATTATACCGGCGAATACGAGGTGGGTGCAGCATTCTCCATCGAGTCACCGGCAGTCACAGGCTACACACCGAATTACGCAACCGTAAACAGTGGCGCGGACGGCATGCCGGCAGCGGATGTAGAGGTAACAGTAACCTACACAGCGAATCCGGTCATCGTACCAATCGTACCGCCGGTAACACCGACGACTCCGGCAACTCCGGCAACACCGGCAGCACCAGTAACGCCAGTAACACCGGCAGCGGTAACGCCAACCACACCAACGGCAATTATACCGCCGACACCGACACCTGCAGCACCGATTGACGCTGAACTAACAGAAAACGATGAAGGCGACTATGATTTAACACCAATCCAGGACGAGGAAACACCATTAGCGAAACAGAACCTCGATGACCACGTTTGCTGCATCCTTCACTTCTTACTGATGCTGCTCGCACTGATTGTGCTGGCATTCTACACTAGAAGCATGAAGAAACGGCAGGCAAGAATCTTCGAACTAAGAGAAGAGCTGGAGCTTGAAATGGCGAGAAGAGGCTTAGGCGAAGAGGAAAAGGAAGATGACGCTGAATAATCAAAGCAGCGCAAGACCGAAAAGGAGGGAACCATATGTTGTATAATTTATATCAATTCATACACAACACTTTAGGGTTATGCTTCTGGGATTTACCGGCGCTGCTGGTGGGAATCATCATGATAGTCGTATTCGCAGTGCATAAGCATAATCAGAAGAAACGTCAGAGCAACTTCGAAGATGAGCTGGAAGAAAAAATGAAAGCAATCAAAGAAGGAACAGCGGGCGAGGAGCCCGTGCAGGCATAACAACAAAGGCTGGCGCCGCCGGTTCCATCCGGCGGCGGACAGCACAAAATGAAAAGGAGGAATCAATATGTCATATATCTTTTCACACACCGTGCTTGGTTTTTGCTGGTGGGATCTTCCTGCATTAATCGTTTTGATTGTTGTTATCGTTGGATTTGCGGTAAAACACCACAACATGAAAAAAGAGGAAAACGATCTGGAAGATCAGCTGTCCGAACTCTACACAAACGATACAGTAGAGATTGACAGTAAAACATAATTATTAAAAACAATAAGCCCCTGGGAGTAACCTTCCGGGGGCTTTTTTAGAATATTCTGAAAACGGTACGCAAAGGGGTCAGACCCCTTTGCAATATTCCCAATCCGAGGTATAATAGGGATATATAATTTATATAGAAAGCAGTGAATTCCATGTCAAAGAGAATACTAAGCAAATATGACGGTAATAAGCAGAAGTGGCTGCATGATATTATTGAGATCATTATAATTTTTCTTGTAGTTCTTATTTTATTTAATTTTATTATAGGAGTATCGTTTGTTAAAGGAAAATCCATGTATCCAACGCTTCATAATAATGAGATTGCCTTTTATACCAGAATTATTCCGCATTTTGACAGGGGGGATGTGCTGTCTGTGAGAATGCCTTCCGGGGAGTATTACGTGAAGCGTGTCATTGCAGTTGGCGG
Source organism: Faecalicatena contorta (assembly GCF_001404335.1). Classification (GTDB taxonomy): domain Bacteria; phylum Bacillota; class Clostridia; order Lachnospirales; family Lachnospiraceae; genus Faecalicatena; species Faecalicatena contortus_B. The sequence goes on along the minus strand of NZ_CYZU01000004.1, from coordinate 54,594 downwards.
TGATACGGTGGACATCAGGAAAGGAAAGTTATATGTTAACGACGAGGAGATGGATGAGCCCTATGTGAATGGGGAGACCGAGAGGAAGGTCGGAGGGGTTGAGTTCCCTTATACTGTTGAGGACGGAAAGGTTTTTGTAATGGGGGATAATCGTGAGGAGTCTATGGACTCCAGGGATTTTGGTGCTGTTATCCGTAAACAGATAAAGGGGAAAGTGTGGTTGTACATCGGCAGGATATCGTAAGAGCTGCCGCAGAGGAATGAGAACCAATAAAAGAGAGCTTCACAGGACTGATGCCAGAGGGTGGCAGTTCCGTGAAGCTTTTTTTCGTAATGGGAATGCTTTCATTTCAATAATAAAAAAAGAAAAAATACTTTCAAAATGTATAGTTTTCTGTCAAAATTGTATTTTAATAAATAAACGGAGGAAAAAAATATGACAGAAAAATTATGTATTAAAAAAGTGAAAGAATTTGAAAGAAACCTGGTTTTGAATGAAAAATCTCAGGCTACTATAAAAAAATATTTAAAGGAAATACAAAATCTATTTGATTTTCTTGGTGACGGGGAATTGAGTAAAAGCAGACTGTTAGAATACAGAGAATCTCTGCAGGAGGAGTACAAGGCACAGACGATTAATGTAAAGCTGTCGGCTGTTAATGCGTTCCTGGAATTCGCAGGCCTATCGGACTGCCGTATAAAATTTGTTAAAGTCCAAAAGAAATCGTTTGTAGAGGAAGAAAAGGAGTTAAAAGACGCGGAATATAAGTCTTTGCTGATTTCCGCCAAAAAGACAGGGAAAACCCGGCTATATTATATTCTGCTTACATTATGCGGGACAGGAATCCGAATCAGTGAGCTGAAATATATCACGGTTCATGCAGTAAGCCAGGGCCGGGCGGAGATAAATATGAAAGGCAAGCACAGAGTAATCCTTCTTCCCAACGAGCTAAAGGATAAGCTCAAAGAATATATAAACCATAAAAATATTAGGGAAGGGTGTGTGTTTATAACAAAAAACGGGAATCCGGTAGACCGGTCCAACATCTTTCATGAAATGAAGAAGTTGTCTAACGCGGCAGGAGTAGAACCGCAAAAAGTATACCCGCATAATCTCAGGCATTTGTTTGCGAGAAGCTTTTATGAAGTAGAAAAAAATCTATCCCATTTAGCGGATATTCTGGGCCATTCTTCTATTGAAACAACGAGGATTTATGTTGCATCCAGCTATAGGAACTTTGACAGGATACTGGATAAAATGCAGCTGATAATATAAAAACCACAGAATCAGTATTCTGTGGTAAAAGAGATAAGTTATACATAAATTTGATGCTTTTATTATATATTAAAATCCGTCGATATTCAATTACATTTTATAAAAGCAATATAATTTTATACTGTTTTTAAGCATTCCTACACAATTTATCATAATTTAAAGATCTATATGTATAAAAATAAGACCTGCCGCAATTATTTTTCAAAACAGGTCTGCCCAACTACGCCCAAAATGTAATCTGAGCATATAAAACATAGATATCTCTAAAGAAGAATCAGAAAATGGCTTACATAATCTGAACCTCTCCACCACAGAATACTGATTCTGTGGTAATTCAATGAACAGGATAAAAAGGACGGCCCCCTATGGATAAAAGATATCACATTTCCGCTCCGTTGAGCATAGAATTTCAAAAAAAATCCATGTTTTTCCTTTATGAAGAAAACATAAAAAAGGAAATCCCTTATTCAGAGCTCATCATTGTTTATCTGGCAGTGAAAGACAATTATTCCGGCGGAATATACATGCCGGATATTACAGAAATCACCCCGGACATGGATGGCTTTATTATGATATACGGGCGGGCAGCGGATTATGAGCTGCATACATATAAGACACATAAGACTGCAGGCGAATTGTTTATTGAGATGGCAGCACATGCAGGGCAGGGTCTGTTTGGCTATGAGCAGTGGATCGAAGAGATAAGGCGGGATGCTTTTGAAGAAGCCGGAGACATGATGTCAGGATGGCAGTACTAGTATAGAGGAGGGACAGTATATGAGCATCGTTCTACAAATATTATCTGTTGCGGTATGTCTGTTAATGTTATACGGCCTATGCCGGGAGATGAAAAAGAAGCATCTGTCAGAAAATCAGGCGATCCTATGGATTGCAGGGGTGGCAGGCCTTCTGATTTTATCAGTTTTTCCAAAGATACTGCCTTGGGCGGCACAGCTTCTGGGAATCTGGTGGCCGCCGGCATCCCTGATCTTTTTCTTCCTTATCGTTATTATATTGATTATACTGCGCCATACGATCACGATCTCCTCGATGGAGACAGAGATAAAAGAGCTGGCAATGCAGATAGCACTTTTAAAGGACGAGAACACTGAACTGGAAAACAGGTTAAACAGTAAAGCTAAAGGGGAGAGCGCCGATATATGAAAGTATTGATTTGTGGAGAATATGGCATATACTGCAAGGAGTTAATTTCCAGGCTGAAAAAAGAGAAGCATGACATTTTTGTTATAACAGGATCGGAGAAAGCCCGGAGGGAGAAACCAAGATCCGGAGTTTTTCAAGAATACAATTTCAGTTACCGGAGTAAAAATATCGGTACGATCATGAAAAATGTACAGGCGGATGTGCTGCTGATTATGGGAATCTGCGACACCAAATTTACCTGGCAGGATATAAATCAGGAGTCGGTGCGCTATCTGACCAGTATCACTAATATCCTGATGAGCGCAAAGGAAGCGGGAATCAAACAGGTCATCTACTGCTCCTCCCTGGGGATCTACGATGGCTGTGAGGATGAAGTTATTGATAAGGACACTGATTTTGAAGCCAATTCTATTCTGATGCAGACGGTAATTCAGACGGAATACATGTGCGCAGAGCAGAATATCCCGGGGGAGTTTGAAATATGTGTTATCCGTTATCCGGAAGTATACGGTGATTATAAGACCCATAATTGCAATATCTGTACAAGGCTTATGGAGACCTTTTTTACCAGTACGGAGATGGAGATTGAAGCGGGAAGGCAGCACCGGGTGCTGTATGTCAATGATGCTGTAGATGTTCTGATGCGGGTATTTCTGTGCAAAGAACGGGAGAAAAATTACCTGATACCAGGAACTGTTTATACGGAACGGCAGCTCATCGATGCAGTTAAGACCGTGATCCCGGGAAGGGAGACCAGGATCAATGAGGCCGTGTATAAAACAATTCCACTCCCCGGGATAGCGGATCCGCATCTGGAGAGGCTGGGGATTTACGAAAAATACAGCCTGGAAGATGGGCTGAGAGAGCTGTTTAAGATATACGAAAAGGAAAAAAATCTGGAGATAAAAGAGGAAAAGAAAAAATCGGTTATCAAAGACAAATTAATTCCTCTGTTGGAGAATGTAGGGCTGTTTCTTCTCATGACACTGCTGACCTACCTCCTCAAAGACACCTGGTTCGGGAGCATAGCCGATCTTTATCTGATCTATGTAGTTATTATTGCCGTGGTATACGGGTGCGCCCATGCGCTTTTTGCAACGCTGCTCACGCTGCTGGCAAAGATTGGGGAGATCCTTATTACAGGAGGCGCATTTGATTATGCGGCTTTTACAGGAATCCTGCAGGTTCTTGTCATCGGCGTTGTTGTGGGGCATATGAGAGACAAATACAGAAGAAAAAACGGCGATCTGGAGGACGAGAAGAAATATTACCAGAGCGAGCTTGTAGATATGACCCGAATCTACGATGGGAACCGGTACGTCAAAGAGATTTATGAAAAACGGATTGTAAACTACGAAAACAGCATGGTGAGGGTCTATGAAGCCTCCAGTCAGCTGGACTTCTGGGAACCGCAGAAGGTGATTTTCCAGGCGGTCGATGTAGCGAGGGAGCTGATGGGAATCGATGACGTAGCAATCTACATAACAGGCAGCAATACGGGATATCTGCGCCTTGCGGCTGCTTCCTCCGAAGAGGCGCGTCAAATGGGCAAGTCCATTCATGCGGACGAGAATTTCTTCATGGGTAGGCAGCTGGTTGAAAGAACGGTATACCGGAACAGGGATCTTGAGTCGTCCCTTCCATCCTATGCATGCGGAATATATGACAGAGAGAATCTGAATGCCATTATCATGCTGTGGACGAAAGACCTTACCAAAATTAACCTCTATGAGTCTAATATGCTGGCTCTGATCTGCCGTCTGATTGAGGCATCTATGAACCATGCGGCCACATACTGGAACCGGCTGGCGAACCAGTATATCGAGGGGACAAATGTACTCAAAGAAGAGGAATTTGATAAAATGTATCAAATCTGCCAGGAGGGATCCAAGCAGAATAAGCTGGAATATACGGCCCTCAGGGTACCCGGACCGTACCTGCAGAGCAGGGGGGCAGAAGGGTACACCCAAATTGCTTCCTTAATAAGGCAGACAGATATCATTGGGGAAAGAGACGGAGATATATGCATTCTCCTGATGAACACGAACGAAAAGGAAGCCGATTATGTAATTCAGCGCTTTCAGAATGCAGGAGTACGGGTAGAAAATGGAATTGGATGATAGGAGCTGGAAAGAGTGGAAAACAAATGGTTCATGTGGATTTTGATCATAAACACGTGTCTGGCGCTGGTTTATTTTCTGTACAGAGGCGTACTAAAAAAAGAATATAAAAAGGCCTTTCTTCTGACCATATTCATGATACTGGTTCCGGCAGTTGGAGTCATATTCTTATCGTGCAGTGAGCTGTTTAACTTTATCCTGTTTCATAAGCGCGACGGACTGTTGAACGAAGAGGAACTAAGTTTCAGCAAAAAAAGAACCCGTATGATCATAGGCGAAGATATTGAGAAGGAGGTTGACAGAGTGCCCATCGAGGAAGCGCTGATGATCTCTGACACCATGAACAGAAGGCAGCTTTTCCTGGAGGTACTTAAGCGTCCGGATGTGGAAGATTATATGGGAGGAATCCGCAGCGCCATGGCGCAGGAGGATTCAGAGGTGGTGCATTATGCGGCATCCTACATAACAGACACGATTGCAAAATATAAAGATACGGAGAAACGGCTCCGGTCGATCTATGAGCAAAGCAAGGAAATTGATACGCTTCTGCTGTACCTTCAGTTCTGTGACAATATGCTTCACAAAAAAATATTCAGCGAACCTGAGCAGAAAATTTATCTGAATTTTTTTGAAGGATACATGGAAGAACTCTATCAGAAGGACAAAGCAAAGGTGAATGGAGCCATGCTGGGGGATATCATTGAATTCCGGAACGAGTATCAGGACGTGGGCAGCACTGAAAAATGGGTGAAACGTGCAGAGGATATGATGGAACAGGATCTGGCTGCGGCTAAGGAAGTTCTGAAGTACTATTTTAAGATAAAAAACAAGTATGGGTTCAGGGAAGCTGTCCGGCGGATTAAGGAGTCGTCTCTGAATCTGGACAGCGAGCTTCTTGAATGGATCCGGTTTTATCCGGCAGACTGATGAACCTGAGAAAAGAAGCATGACATGACACACGACGTGCGCCCCGTCCTGGTAATTCCGGGGTGTACTTGAATAAACAGACAGGGTGGTAGATGACGATGATATGGGAAAATGTGTGGACGATAATAGGGAGCGCGGCAGGATATTTTTTTCTGACTCTGATGCTTCCCTCTGTCTGCCTCCGAAAATATACAGCCGAAAAAGAGCTGACTTTCCGTTTTTTCTTCTATCAGTGCATCGGAAATTTATATATTAACTTTATTGTTCTTTTACTTGGATTTCTGCATTTGGTTCATTTTATTTCTCTGCTGCTCCTGCTGGTTATCCTGCCTTTATCCCTGACATCCTGGAGAGAGCGCAGAAGGATCATGGCCTTTTGGCGGCGTTCGGCAAAGGTCCTGAAGGAACTGATACTGGGAATCTATGGCTTCCAGGTGTTTTTCCGTAAAATCAGGCAGAAGCTGCTGGGGTGGCTGATCCAAAAGAAGCGCTGTCTTAAGGGAAATGTGGCAGAAATCCTGATATTTAGTGCTGTGATGGCCTGGATCATCTGGTTTTACGGATGGTACAAACTGCATAACACGGGGTATGGGCACACGGACGAGGAGATCCACCTTTACTGGATCGGGGCGCTGATCCATGGTAACCTGTTCCCGGCCGGAATGTATCCCCATGGCGTGCATACCCTGAATGCAGCGCTTGGAACATTGTTTCCGATGAATGTTACCCGGGTTTACCTGAACTTTTCGGTTCTTTCAACCGTCATGGTTTTTGGCTCGGCATATGCACTGTTCAGAAAATTCTTTTCCAACAGATATGTGGCCATGGCAGGCTGGGCCTTTTTTGTTTTTACGGATTTATTCCATACTACGTCCTATTTTAGATTTCAGTTTTCCTTTCCAATGGAGTTCGGGCTTGTTGCTGCTTTCGGCATGGTCTATGCCATGCTGGCGTACATAAAAAATAAGCAGAAGGGAGAGCTGATATTGTTCTCCGCGTGTATTACGTGGACGCTCATGGCCCATTTTTATATCACCATCCTTTGTTTGGTTATCTGCGTCTGCTTTGGGTTGGTCTTTTTCATTCCCATTCTGCGAAAGAAAGTCCTGCTTCGATTTGCTGCGGCCGGGCTTGCAGGCGTTATTCTGGCGTGTATCCCCTACGTCTGGGGATATCTGAACGGATATGAGTTTGAGCGTTCCATTGAATGGGCGCTGGGGATCGCACAGACAACGGCGGAGTCGGAGAATCAGGAAGATGCGGATGGCGGGAAGGCGGAAGCAAAGTCCTATAACTGGCGGGAGGAAGATGTCCTGACGCTTGCGGAAAATCTTCTGAAGGATGAATCCAAATATCTGTCTTACAACTATGTGAACAAGAGAGATACGGCCAGTATGCTTATGCTGGCGGACGGGGCGCTTGCCGTTTATGCCCTGCTGGGCCTGATCTTTTCCAGACAGAAGATAAGGTATCTGGGGTATCTCTTCTGGGCGGTATTGTGGGAGGCCGGCGCGATACTCGCATGTGCCTATTACCTGAATCTTCCGGCCCTGATCGAAGTAAAGCGCATGGCAACGTTTCTGACGTTTTTGAGTATCCCGCTGCTGGGACTGCCTTTCGAAATGCTGTTTACTATGCTCAGGCTGTGCAGGATAAAGGAAAAGTACCTGGAAATGTCCTTCGCGGTTCTGATTACCGGCGGTATCTGGGCCATGTCGTCTGCAGGGAGAATAAAGGAAGAGCGCTATTACAGCATTACAATCTCTGAGGCAGATATGAGGGTGAGCCTGGATCTTTGTGAAAATCACGAAAAGTACACGTGGACAGTCATATCGCCCACCAATGACCTGTCGGTAATCCGGTACGATGGCTATCATTATGAAATCGTGGACTTGTTAAAAGACTTAGACAGGGGAAAGAAAAGTATCTATATTCCCACTCCGGACATATACGTAGTGACAGAACGGCATCCGATCTCCTTCGCCAATGACCGGCGGGAAATAGACAGAAGCGACATCGATGCACCGGACAAGGTGAAGGCAATCAGCCCGGAGATGGCACTGCAGGACATTGACTGGACCGAGGATTCAAGCGGGCTGCATGGTGCAGATGCGCCGTATTATTACCAGAGGGATGTGGTTATGTCCAAGCTTCATTACTGGATGGAGGCGGTAAAACAGATCTATCCAAACCATGTCTGGGAATATTACAGCGATGAGACGGTGACTGTTTTTAAGATTTCACAAGATCCTTATTTTACATTAAATCTTTCTGTAGACTATAAGAAACTAGCGGAAGAAGAGGTAGGTGGCAAAGAATGAATAATATACTTTTGATGATACCGGCGTATAATGAGGCTGAAAATATAGGAGATCTGCTTCTAGACATGAAAAAAATGGGGCTGGAGGCGTACATGGATGTCCTGGTGATCGATGACTGCTCTGCGGACAGTACTTCAAAAATTGTGGAGGAGACCGGTTTTAAGGTGATACGCCAGGTCTTCAATATGGGATACGGCGCAGCTTTGCAGACCGCCTATAAGTATGCCGTGGAAAAAAATATGCTTATCTGCTTCAGATGGATGCGGACGGCCAGCACGATCTCTGCAACATAAGAGTAATTTGTGAAAAACTGGGCTGTTTTCCGGCGGATGGCGGCGAGCAGAAAGGCACATGTGGGGACGGCGCCTGCCCGGATATTGTGATAGGTTCCAGGTTTCTAGAAGGGAGCCAGTCTTTCCGGATTTCAAAATTAAAAAAGTATACGATCTATTTCTTCCGGAAAATCATTAAAAAAGTGACCGGCTGCAGTCTGACCGATCCTACCAGCGGCCTGCAGGGACTGAACAGAAAGGCGTTTGCATTCTATTCTGAGTACAATAACTTTGATTTAAAGTATCCGGATCTGAATATGATCGTGCAGATGCTGCTGCTTGGTTTTAAGATCGAAGAGGTACCTGCCGTCATGCATGAGCGGACCGCGGGGGTATCCATGCATACCGGCCTGTTAAAGGTAGGGAAGTATATGGTGTTAATGATGTTGAGCACATGGAATGCCTGGTCGCGTTATAAAGCAGGGAGCATAAAATGAAATTACTGAATAAGCTTGGTCTTTCCAAAAAGAACCAGCTGAAGAAATACATATTTGTTTACATAGTGATTATCCTGTTCTGCCTTCTCTTTGTTTTTTTGATTGTGAGCAACCTGGATAATATTTGGAGGAGCATTCATGAATCCAGCCGAGTCGAAACAGACAACCGTGCAGAATATAAGGCGGTGGTGAAGCTGGCGGAGCAGCTGGATAAAGAACAAGCCGGAAAGGGAGCAGAATACAAGACTGCTGAAAAGACTGTAGTCTGGGGGCGGGATACCGCAGGTTACCAGACATCCGTCCTGCAGCTTGAAAATATGAAAGAAGGTTTTCGGACGGAAGAGGTGCTTGAAGATTGTGCCGGGGCTGAAATCTTATTTATATGCAGAACAGATTTTTCGGAGCAGGAGCTCAGGCTGCTAAAACAGTACAGTGAAAGAGGCACAACACTTTTCTTTACAGAGATCCCCTCGGAAACCGCACTGGAGGACAAAAGCGTGAGAGATCTCCTGGGAATCGATACTTATAAGGGGATTGAGCAAAAAAAGGGGATCCGGCTTACAGAGAATCTTTTGTTCGGTGAGATAGCAGAGAGCAAAGAAGCATTTACGATGAAGGCCGTAACCCTGAAAAGGCAGACAGAAGTCTATGGCTCGGCACTGCAGGATAAGAAGGTAAAAAACGAAAAGCTTGCCCCGGTATTCTGGCGTTATCAGGACAGCATAAAGGGCGGAAGCGTTTATGTGGCGGACCGGGAGCTGATGTCCGCAACCATGGGCTATGCAGTAATCAGCTTTCTTTTTACAGATTTATACCAGGCGTATATGTACCCTATCGTGAATGCTTATTGCTTTGTTGTATCAGGAATGCCATATACCGATGAATTCTCATCAGATTATTTGCAGAAGGAATATGAAAGAAACAGCATGGGAGTGCAAAATGATATTTTCTTCCCGGAATTCCGGCGTTGCGAAGAGCGGTATTCGGTTAAAACGACATGGTACACAGATGACGGTGAGGGGATCAAAAAACCTTCGAATGCGATGCTCGCATATTATCTGGAAGGGATTGTGGAGGGAAGTAATGAGATCGGCTCGCTTAACAGCTACAGCCAGAAACGGGAGACGGACTCGCCCTTTGATAACCGGCTGGAGTTGTGGGATTCTGATTTTAAATGGACAGAAGGGATGACGGATACGGTCTGCATCCCATATCGGCAGATATCAAAGAAAAAATATCAGAACGTCATATTTCAGGATAAGGGGTTAAGCCGCGGAATAGGATTCAATAGTGTTTTTACAGATATTCCCCCGTTTCTATACGGCACGGATGAGGGGAAACCGGTACGATGGATTGACTACTGCCGCAATCTGGAGACAATACTGGGGGTAGAAAAGGAAGATATCCCATGGCTGGAACGAGTGACGGTCGGCGAGGCCGTGTACAGAATCAAAGCGTTTCAAATGATGGAACCGAATATTACGTATTCGGATACCGGGATAGATGCAGTAATCGGTAACTTTACAGGGAGGGCATTTTTCTATCTGTCCCTGCCGGCAGGCCGGGAAATAGTATCGGTAAAAGGGGCTGAGACTACTAAAATCAATGATACGCTTTATTTGGTAGATGCGAAAAAAGAGCATGTAAAGATTACATACCAGGAGAAAAGGTAACAGGAACCGGATGAGGCCGCACAAGGGCAGTATAAGGAAGAAAGGAAATGGTTTGAATGAAAGTATGTTTAATTGTTGAAGGAGCATATCCCTATGTCAACGGCGGGGTATCAAGCTGGATGCAGGGGCTGATGCTTGCCATGCCGGATGTAGAATTCGTTGTACAGTCTATAGCGGCAAGCCCGGATGCGAATCTGCAGTTTAAATATAAGATTCCTTCGAATGTCAGTGAGATTCAGGAGGTGTATCTACTGGATGACGATTATGTGAATAATAAAACCCAGAAAAGGGTTTCCCTGACAGGGGAAGAGTACGATGCGTTCGAAAACCTGATGTTCGAAAGCAATCCTGACTGGAATGTGATAATCCGATTTTTTGCAGAAAAAGAGGTTTCGCTGAATGCGCTGCTTTCGGGACGTGATTTTTTTAAGATGACTCTGGACTACTATAATACGAATTTCAGAAGGGTTGTATTTTCAGATTTCCTTTGGACCATGCGTTCCCTTTAGCTCCCCCTGTTTACGATCTTAAAATCCAGGACGGAGAAGGCGGATCTGTACCATTCCGTATCCAGCGGGTATGCCGGGATCTGGGGGTGTATGCAGAAGAGCTTATACGGGCGCCCCTTCCTGATGACAGAGCATGGGCTGTACACACGGGAACGGGAGGAAGAGATCATCAAAGCGGACTGGGTAAGCGGGATCTACAAGGATATCTGGATCGACCAGTTCAAAAAGATCGGAGAATGTTGTTACCAGTACGCCGACAGGGTGGTATCCCTGTTTGAAGCTGCCCGAAGGTTCCAGATTGAACTGGGATGCGACGAAAAAAAGACGGTGGTTATTCCGAACGGCGTAAATTACCACAAATTTGAGGGGATCCGGCAGAAAGAGGATACGGATCCATATATCAATGTAGGAGCAGTTCTTCGTGTCACCCCTATCAAGGATGTTAAGACTATGATCAGCGCCTTTGCGCTGGCTAAAAACATGGAGCCAAGACTAAAGCTGTGGATCATGGGGGGCATGGAGGAAGCAGAGGAATATGCGGAGGAATGCCGTACCATGGTGCGGGATATGGACATTCAGGATGTGGAATTTACTGGGATCATTGACGTAAAAGAGTACATTGGCAGGATGGATATTCTGATGCTGACGAGTATCAGCGAAGGCCAGCCGCTTTCTATTCTGGAGGGCTTTGCCGCGAAGAAACCATTTATTGCCACAAATGTAGGGAACTGCAAGGGGCTGATCGAGGGGGAACGCGACAATTACGGCATGGCCGGTTATATTGTGCCTGTAATGGGCGTATCCGAAATTGCCCGCGCGATCCTGAAGCTGGCAGGAGATGAAGCGTCCAGAATCAAGATGGGGCAGGCGGGTTACCAGAGAGTTGTAAAGGCATACGATGAGTCCGAGGTTTTCAGCACATATTATAATCTTTATCTTGAACTGTCAGAAAGAGAGGAGGAGAAAAATGGCGGGCATCGGATTTGAATTAAAGAAAATATACAGGAAAGAAAGCATATCCAGGGGAATGCTGGGCATTGTGTACAGTTCCCTTGTGACCATCGGTCCAATGATACTGGTGATCGTGGCCATCCTTCTGCTCTATTTTTTTCTGGGGATGACGAAGGTGCCGTATGCGGACAGAGAGCTGCTGTCCTCCACCATACTTTACACCTTTATCTTTTCCGTCATACTGACCTCTCCGTTCAATGTCATCTTTTCCAGATATCTGGCGGATAAATTTTACATGGAAGAGTATTCCAACATACTGGCCTCCTACTATACGGGGAATTCTGTATGCTGTATCATAGCAACGCTTATGTTCCTTCCTGTGGGATGGAGCCTGAGGGTACGGGGGAAGATCGACCTGCCGTTTATTCTCGCTGCCTATGTGCAGTGGATGTCGCTGGTTATATTATTTTTTGCGATCACGTATCTGCATGCGACCAAAGATTATAAAATCATTGCGCTGTTCTTTGTGATTGGTATGGCGATCAGCTTTGTCGTGTCTTTTGCCTTCTACCGGTTGGCTGGACAGGATGCGATCCACTCCATCATATACGGGCTGTCGCTGGGATTCTTTGTGATCGCAGTCTGCGATTTTTCCTATATCAAGCGGTATTTTAAAAGCGTGTCGAACGAATACGGGGAGTGTATGCATTACTTGTGGTCGTTTAAACGACTATTAGGGGCCAACCTTTTATACATCCTGGGCCTGTATGTCCATAATTTTGTATTCTGGACCGTGCCCGGCCGCCTCTATGTGGCTTCTACTTATTACAGCCACCAGGCCTATGACATGGCCTCCTGCCTTGCCATGTTTACAAACATTTCCGTGATGGTTTCCTTCATGGTTGTGGTGGAGACGAGGTTCCATACTGCCTATAAAGAGTACATGGAAGGCGTCATCGGGGGAACCTATAAAATGATCGCAAAGGGACGCAAAAAGCTGTTTCGGACGCTCTCTCAGCAGATTATCCAGGTGTTTGGCACACAGATTGCAATCACGTCGGTTATATTTCTGTTTATGGTGTTGTTCGGAAAGAAGATCGGGTTCGACAGTGTTACGATGACGATTTATCCTATGCTGGTCGTTGCCTTTCTCGGAATTTTCATGATGTATGGGAATATTATTTATCTGTATTACTTCGCAGATATGACGGGAGCATTTCTGACGGGCGCGCTGTTTTTTGCAGTTACGCTGATTGCCAGCCTGTTCTCCAGCAAGTGGCCGATTCCGTTTTGGGGAACGGGGGTATTTATCGGAATGCTGACGGGATGGACATACAGCTTTTTCAGAATCCGCTGGATCGAGAGAAATCTGGATACCTTTATCTTCTGCGATTACAAAGTCGTGGACACGATGAAGTCTTCTAATAAAGGAAAAGTTGTTTACCGAAAGAAGGAGCGCAATGCAGCAGGATAGTGGAAAAAAGCTACTGCAATGGAATATCATTGTCAGCATGCTCAGCCAGGTCTTGTCACTGGTGATTAATCTGATATCAAAGCGGGTGATATGCCTGTATCTGAACGTGGAGTACCTGGGCCTCCAAAGCCTGTACTCTAATTTCTGTGACGTGCTGTCCTTTGCGTATTTTGGCGCGGGGACGGCCATGCTGTTCAGCTTTTACGGCCCGCTGGCCAGGGGGGACAAAGAAAGGCTGGCCGCAATTTACAGGTATTATGACGGCATTTATAAAAAAATGACCTGGGTAGTTCTGGGAATCGGAACTGTATCGACCATATTTGCAGTATTCTCGGTAAATGCCAGTATCAGTGATGTGGAGGTCACTGTTACATATCTGACATTCATGCTGTCCGTTGTTTTATACAACAGGCAGATGGTGAGAAATTACTTCATCCAGGCGGATCAGCGCAGATACTTTGTGGCGGCGGTGACCGGCGGGGTGGATGCCTCGGCTCTGATCGTTGAGATTCTGCTGTTAAAGTATTTCAGGAGCTATGAGGCATTTGTAATCTGTATACTCGTAAAAAATATTTTCATAAATGGAATTTTCGGCAAATATCTGAAGGCCCGGTATGGATTTTTGTTTGAACCGGGTAGGGAGTTGGAAAAAAAGGAAGCAGATGCCATCAAAAACAATGTGGCCGATATGGTGATGTACCGTTTCGGGAAAGTCCTGATCAGCAATACGGACAATATCTTCATCTCCCGCTTTATTAATACGGCTATGGTTGGAATCTATTCCAATTACCAGTTCATTATTGCGGGAATTACAAGCCTGATTGGAGCATTCTACGAGGCTATTACGGCAAGGGTGGGACAGCTGCTGTCTGTAAGCGAACGGGAGAATCAATACCAGGGATTCCAGTTTTATTCGTTTATCAATTCATGGATGACGGGAGCCACAATCGTCTGTTTTTATTATCTGGTTCAGGATTTTATCAGGATCTGGATGGGGACGGTGGAGTTGTTGTCCCGGGAAGTGATTATAGTGATCATTGTAAATTACTACCTGGAAATATGCCGTTCTGCCACCAAGATGTACCGGGAGAGTGCCGGGCTGTTTAAAAATATAAAACGGATGATATTGATTAAGGGCGGACTGAATATCGTCCTTTCCTTTGTGCTGGGAAAAATATGGGGTCTGTGGGGGATTTTATTTGCGACGACCATTGCATCGGCGGTCACGCTTTTTTGGTATGAACCCCTCATTGTGTTCAGGTATTTTAAGAAAAGCTTCTTGAATGAAATATACTACCAGTTTATCACGCTTCTGCTACTGGCAGTGTCCCTCTTTGTTACGGGGGCTGCCGTGAAGGCGCTCCCGGAGGGCGGGGTCCTGCATTTTCTGCTCAAAGCGGCTGTATGCGGGGTGGTGTGCAACCTCTGCTATCTGGCATTCTATCTCATCTTTAACCGAAGGATGAAAAAGAACATGAAGGCATAGAGGGCGTGGGCCCGGAAAATTATATCGAAAGAGGAGGCGCTATGGAGATCAGTTTTATCATACCCGTATATAACGGGGAGAAGTTTATACGACGCTGTATTCGTGCGATTCGCAGATGGGAACGGGAGGAACAGATCGAGATTCTGATCATTGACGACGGTTCTGTGGACAGCACGGGGAAGATCTGCGACGAGGAGGCCGCAGAGGATGGCAGGATCAAAGTGTATCACATTGAGAACTGCGGGCAGGGGCTGGCCAGAAACTACGGGCTCAGAGCGGCGTCAGGGAAGTATATCTGTTTTGCGGATGCGGATGACTGGTCGGACACTGACAGTATATACAGGCTGTGGAAGCAGGCAGAAGACGTCCGCGCGGACGTTGTCATGGGCAGTTATTACCGGGTAAACGGCGAAACCCGGGAGTGGGTGCACGCCGCCGGAGAAGGCCTGATGAAGCGGGAGGGAACCGCCGCAGAAACGGGACTGTACCATAAGGTGAAGACGGAGAGCATGTTTGGTTATGTGTGGAACAAATTATACCGGAGGCAGTTTCTGCGGGAGCATGATATATGGATGGATGACATCCGGTCTATGAATATGGAAGACTTTCTGTTTAATATGAAGGTATGGAGCCACTATCCAGTGTTTTATTGCATGGACTGTCCGGTCTGCTATTATGTGACGGATCATGCTTCTACGACCCGAAAATCAGATCCTCAGATACACACAAAAAGCGTCAACATGATTTGTTCGCTGGTTAGTTATCTCGAGGGGGAGGGCGTACTGGAAGAGAACTTGGATATGGTTGTTCCGCTGATCATGCGGTCTTTCTGCTGGTCAATGATAAAAAATATTCCCTTTGAAGGAAAGTCTTTGAGACGCCTTGAGGAGCGGGCAGGTACGTTTGCCTATGCTGCGGAGACAGAGAAGGCGCTTGGGACCGCAAAGGCATCAGAACAGCTGAAGACACTTCCCTCGGCGCTGCAGCGGTGGTTCTATCTCTTCTGCATGTGTGCACTGAAACGCAAATTAATTAAGATTATCAGTCTGTTTTTTTATATATGTTATCCGCTGATGAAACGGTATGTATCGGCAGTTTTAAAGTAGAGGGTAAGAGTTCGGGCAGGCCTGAATTCTTACAGTAGAGGAGCTAAAGATATGATAAGTGTCATTGTCCCGGTTTACGGGGTGGAAAAGTATCTGGAGAGATGTGTCGGTTCTATTCTTAGCCAGACATTTCAGGATTTTGAGTTGATCCTGATAGATGACGGTTCCCCGGACAGATGTGGGGAGATGTGCGACAGGTATGCAGGGCAGGATGCCAGGATCCGCGTCGTGCACCAGGAAAACCGGGGGCTGTCCGGGGCCAGAAACACAGGGCTTGGCCTGGCAGCAGGGGAGTATATTACATACATTGACAGTGATGACAGGATCGAGCCGAAATACCTGGAGGTGCTGTATAATAATGCCGTAGAATTCCAGGCGAAGGTATCTGTCTGTGCATACGGCCTGGAATGGGAGCACAAAAGCAGACAGGGTCAAAACAAGCAAAACGAAAGCAGGCAGAACAAAAATCAAGGGGAAGAGGTCTTCCATACCGTGGTTTATACCGGCAGGCAGGCTGCCGAAAAGATTGTGAAAGAAAGCGCACGTGCGATGATTACTGCCTGGGGAAAGCTTTATCACAGAGACCTAAAGCCGCTGCTGGTATATCCGGAGGGGAAGACTCATGAAGACGAGTTTGTGACATACCGTGTTTTTTATGAAGCCGGCCGGGTCGCCGTATCAAACCAGCCGCTGTACCGTTATCTGCAGCGCGGCGGGAGTATCATGAATGACGGCTTTCGGGAAAAGCGCCTGGATAAAATCAGGGCGCTGCGGGAGGCTGTTACATTTTTCAGGGATAACAATGACTGGGAGTTGGAACGGTATGCGAGGAAAAGATATCTTACCAATTTGCAGATCGCCTGGTACCGGACCGCGAAGTTTCTGCCGGACCGAAAAGAGCTGGGTGCTTTGCTGAGAGCAGAATGGAAGCTGACTTACAGTACATATAAGAAAGAGATCCTGGAATGTGCGGGATTTATGGATCGGTTATCGATCCTCGTATTTTCCGTTTCGCCGCATGTATACAGGGTGATGGCGGAAGTGTATTTGAAATTATTTCCGGAGGTTTGATACGATTAAAAAAGATAGAAAAGTCCGAAAGGCACTACGGTTTATGATTCTCATAGTTTTATTGGCCGCCGCGGTTATCTGGTTGGTATCTGAATATCGGGCCAGACTGGTTTTTACTTACAGGGAAAGTGGCAGCAGAGTGGCAAATCCCTTTCAGGGAGTCTATTTTCAGTGCTCGACCGGTGATCCTGACAGGCTCTATGATGTGGCGGAGGAACACCCGGATTATGATGTTGTTCTGCTTACATTTCTTTTGGATGACGAGCGGGAAATGGAGGTGATACCGAATGACAAGATGCGGGATCTGGAACATACACTCCAGATTGCACAGGAATTGGGGCTTTCGGTGATCTTCCGGGCGGCATATGATTTTATCGGGGAGTATGAGGATCCGGAGTTTGAAATTATGTTAAAACACATCCGGCAGACCGGCCAGGTTCTGAATGCATACAAAAGCCGCATTGCGGGAGTCCAGGCCGGTATGATCGGGGCGTTTGGGGAATGGACCCAGAGCCGGTACATGGATACAAAAATATACCGTATGGAGGTCATCCGAGCATGGGAGAGTGTGCTGGATGCAAGGATCCCCGTGTCTGTAAGAAGACAGAAGTTTATACGGGAAGCCGAATCGTGGGGATGTGACACCGGCAGGCTGGGAGTTTATAATGACGGACTGTTTTCCAGTGAAAGCGATCTGGGTACTTACAGGGAGGATTACACAAGAGAAGAGGATCTGAAATGGTCCGCTGCGAACATCAAGGTGCCGTTTAACGGGGGAGAGATGCCCTTTATCAGTGAATTCACTGATATACACAATGTGGCGGAAGAAGCGCGGCAGCTGAATCTGTCGTACCTGCATGCGGAGTATAATCATGAGGTGTGGCAGTACTGGGCGGAGCAGGAATATGACAACATGCCGGGTGATGAATACATTAAAATGCATCTGGGCTGCAGGCCGTGGGCAGAATCATTTAGTATTGACAGACATTTTACGGCGAAAAAGCAGTTACGGCTGGAGCTGAAGGTCAGAAACAGCGGATTTGCTATGATCAATCCGGACTACCGGTGGTATTTTATACTGCGGTGCGGGGATGTGGAAAAGCGGATAAGGGCCGACGCAGCAATGGAATCCAAGGAAAAGGGGACAGTCAGCGCCGAATTTGCAAATCCCTTTCCGCAAGAAAAGTTGGGGAAGAACGGAATGACCGTGGGAATCCAAATTTCAAAAGAAGAGCCGAGGGATATAGTTGAAGCTTACTGTGTCCGGCTGGCAAACGATAAAACGGCATATGAAAACGGAATAAACATTTTAGCAAATATCAATGAGTGAGGGCAGAGGGTAAATGAAAAAGCAGCGTAAACCGTGCTGGCTGGAAAAGGCATATTGGGTGGCATGTGAAAAGATCCTGTGTTTCCTGGCATTGCTGCCGGCCAGGGATCATAAAATTGTGTTTGATAATTTTGGAGGCAGGGGATATGGCTGCGATCCGAAGTATATAGCAGAGGAGCTGTTAAAGCGGGACGAGGATCTGGATCTCGTATGGCTGACCCGCAGTATGTCGGAAGAATTCCCCAAAGGTATCCGTCCGGTCCGGTACGGTGGAATCAGGGCGGTGTATGAGCAGGCGACGGCGCGGGTGTGGGTGGATAACTTTAAGAGCGGTATCCGCATACGGAAAAAGAAGGATCAGTACTATATTCAGACATGGCATTCTTCCCTGGGACTGAAGAAGAATGAACAGGATGCAGGGCGGCTGGACCGGGCCTATGTAAGAAAGGCCGTGCGGGATGCATCCATGACGGATCTGATGTATTCCAATAACGCTTTCCGGGCGGATAAATACAGAAATAGCTTCTGGTATCATGGAGAAGTGATGCGGTGCGGTCATCCCAGAAACGGGGTTCTGCTCCATACGCCTCCTGCGGTAATCCGGAAGGTACGGAAACATTTTGGGATACCGGAAGAGAAAAGGATACTTCTCTATGCGCCTACTTTCCGGTCGAAAACGGGAGGCGTGGGGTACCGGCTGGATATCGGCGCCTGCCTGGAAGTTCTGCGGGACAGATTTGGAGGGGATTATATCTGCCTTTTCAGAATGCATCCCAATGTGGCATATCAGGGTACAGACTGCTCGGAGGGCGTAATCCCGGCCTCTGATTATCCGGACATGCAGGAGCTTATGGCTGCCGCGGATGTTATGATTACGGACTATTCCGGGAGTATGTTTGAGTTTATGCTGACGGGAAGGCCGGTATTTCTTTTTGCGGGGGATGTTGCCAGGTATCTGGCAGAAGAGCGGGAATTGTACTTTACCTTCGGGGAGCTGCCCTTTTCCCTGGCAGAGGATAAAACACAGCTGCGCCAAAATATTCTGGCGTTCGATTATGAGGCGTATAGAACAGCGTGCAGGCAGTTTATGGAGCTTGTTGGGATGGAGGAAGACGGAGAAGGGGCCAGGGTGCTGGCGGACCGGATATTAGAAGAGATACATAAAGGGCAGACGGATTGCTGATCCGCCTGCGAACCCCTATTTTATTGATATTCGGGTCTGGATTTTTGGAGTTGCTTTATTTCGGTTACAGAAACCAGCCGGATGATTCCGAATCCGGCAGCAAAAGTGAGGATGCAGAAAAGTATTTCCGGCCCGGACGGAATACCGGGGAAGAGTTCCACAATGGAACCTAGTACAAATCCTAGAATTATAAGATATGCCGGCCGGGGGTATTTTGTCATGGCGTGTTCCAGGAGCTTCGTGGTAAAGACAATTCCCAAGAGCAGCCCGATGCCAAGGGGCGCAAGGAATGTCAGCCGGAAACTGCTGATTGCCCGCATAACGGAATCGTATATCCCCATCAGGAGGAACAGATAGGAGACACTAATTCCCGGCAGCACCAGTGCGATTGCTGCGACAAATCCAGCTAATACCAGAAGCAGCAAGCCGCCAGCCCCTTTAGCCATATCAGCCTGTAAGGCGCCGGAGGGAAGCAGGGCGAATAGGAGAACCACAGACAGCCCAATGCCCATGTACAACGGATATTTCCAGGAGAAGCGCCGGATGTCCGCCTGCTTAAGCGTTAAGGGTACACTGCCCGTTACTGCACCCATAAAGAAGTACAAAGTAGGCATGGGATAATTTTGGATGAGTCCGAGAATAGGACGGGCAAAGAGAACCATACCAAATCCGCCGCCTGCAGAAAAGGCTGCAAGGAAAAGAAGGTTTTCTTTTTTATGTTTTGTAAAGGAACTTACGGAATGGATTAATTTGGTGTAAATGCCGAGTATCATAGCCATGGAACCGCCGCTTACACCCGGTACCAGCATGGTTCCGCCTACGATCATTCCTTTGATTGCTGTCAGTAGGTTAGTATGTTTCATTTGGTCTCCTTTTTGCGCTTTATTATATGGGCAGAGGGGGCGGGATACAATGGGGGCAGGGGAATTTTAGCGGGTTTTTAGCAGATGGGGGAGGTGCGGGGCGGTATTATGTTATGCGGAGCAAGATGCTTGTCTTGGCGTACTTGAAAAAACAGATTTTTGTGCATGAACAAAAGAGGCTGCCCTTTTCACGGCCGGGTAGTGGCCTGAAAGGACAGCTTCTTTATCTTAGAGGGACCCGTCTGGGTTTACGTAAAAAACAATTTTATAGTAATTCCGGATTTATCAAAGGAATATCAGTCATACTATCATGGATTTCATAAAAATAGAAAAGGATATCACTGCAGTACTGCCACAGAATTAGTATTGCGCTTCTCTTTCATATTATGCATGTAATGTGGTATAAATAGTGAAAATGAATAAATGGTTTATCATTATTCGAAGATCAGTTACTAAACTGTGAAAACAGAACCAGGTTAAAAGAACTAAATAACTTGTTATATTATACTATTTGAGTGCTGGTTTGTCAATAAGATCAGCGATTGTATGTCAACTTTGTGTAAACTTTTTTGCACCTTTTTTTGTGCTGCACAGAACGTATGTATTTGAATATCTACTTGTCCTGAAGTTTGCATTACTTTTGGAATATAAATAAAAAGAGCTGTTCCGAACCTTTTGGTGCGGAGCAGCCTTTTTTCTGCTATCTTATATTGAATTGCTTATTCTTACAATCTAGTCCACTCTTTCAATACCAAGAGTCTCTTGAAACGCTTTAATCGAAAGTTTGTTGGAAATAAACAGGCAGATTGTCAGTATGACTGCAAGGACAGCGTATAGGAACCATGCAATCCGGTAGCTTCCTGTTAAATCGAAAATGATTGCACAAAACGGAATGCCGACGGCGCTTCCAAGGAACAGAATCGTAGTAAACAGACTGACATTTGATGCATAGTCCAGCAGGCCGAATACCCTCTGTACAGTAAAGGAAGGAACGATAACCAATTCAGCAGACACGATTCCGAATAAAATAACCGGTATAAAGGCGCTTACGTTTCCAAGGCAGGTGGCAAGGGTAGCAAATGCCGCTGCACAGATGACCCCGCAAATAATAATGGACTTTGAACTTCCAAAATGGTCGAATACACCTCCAAGAAGAATTTTTGCTACCAATCCAACCAGCATAACAACTGAGAAGAATGTAGCGGCCCTGGCTGCAGAGATTCCTTCTGAAGTCCAATAGGCGACTAACTGCTGCTGGGTACCGGATACGACTAACCCCATCAGGAATACGCCGATTGCGTAAGTCCAGAACCAGATTTTTTTCATCGCATCTTTACGCATAAAACCAGTTGGTTTGATTTCGGCTTCACTTTTGTTCTCGGTACCGAGGGGCCTTTGCCCGATATCTTCAGGCTTGGTACGTATTAACAGAACAGAGATTAGAACAACGATTACGATTGTTACGGCCAGGATGCGGTAAGTTGTCCGCCATCCATATGCTGCGATCAGCCTGGTGACAACAGGGGAAAGTGCAGAAGTAATCAGGCTGGAACCTGTAAAGGCAATTCCTGTCATTGTACCACGCTTATCATAGAACCAGTTTGCCAGCAGATAATTCATTGGGATTGTTCCAAATAATCCTGATGATGCCCCGGCAATAATTCCGCCCAGATAAAAGAACCAGACATTGGCTGCAACGGAGTAAATTAAATGCGCGCAGGCCCCCAGAATACCTCCGATGATAATAAGCTTTCTAGCGGAGTGTTTACGGAATAAAGGCCCGATAAAGGGAGTTGCAAGCATAGAGGCAAACATAGCCAGTGTACTGAATAACATAAATGTAGAATGATTTACTTTTAATGTTTCAATTGCAGGCGTAATAAAAAGTGAGTTCAGGTTCGTAAGAAGGCCGGTACTGGATGCCGAGAGCAGAAAACAGGCGACCACGATAAACCAGCCATAAAACCCTTTTACTTTCCCATTTTGGTTTCCTTGTGTATTTTGTGCCATAAATTTATCCTCCTAATAAGAATCTTTATTTGCGATGACAAACATTACCAGGAATAAAAGCGATGACACGGTTTTATTGATAGTTTTATTATAAACTTATATCCTTGTAATTACAAGTGGCGATATTATCAAAAATAGAGAGCAAAAACTGTATAAAACCATGAAAAAAGAGCCTAGAATAAAAAATATGAAAAACATACTTGCAAATAGAAAACTCATGTGCTAATCTTGTAGTGATGACATTACCAGGTGCGGTGACAATTTTCAATCAAAGGAGGAAAGATATGATGAAGAAATATGAATTTACAGTATTTGGCACAGCAACAACTGTAAAAGTATTTAAGTTTAAAGAATTTCCGCAGCCAGGCGTGACAACTCCGATTTCCAATACTAATTTCGATAAACTGTATTATGGAGGGAAAGCATGGAATATCGCATATAATATGATTAAGTTAGGTGTACCGGTTTATCCGGTTCTGGCATATTCTGATGACCGCATGCAGGATGAAATTCATCGCGTGAATGCGGAATACGGGACACCGGTTGACGCGGTCTTTAAGTCTCCAAAGGGGGAATATGATTATTTAACCTGTTATATGCTGGAGGACGAGAACAAAAACCACATTACGATCGGCGGTTATCACTCCTCAGAAGGGCATGTGGATCTGCGTAAGCTGGTAGCGGAGCATATTCCCCTTCGTCCGGAGTTTTTGAGTGACAGCAGGATGGCAGTCCTTACTTGTCCGAAGGCAGGAGATTTGATGCCGATGTATGAAGCAATCAAGGAATCCGGCCTGCCGATGGTGCTGTCCATGAGCCAGGATGCTTCTGTCTTCAACAAAGAAAATTTAGAACCAATTTTGAGGGATACCGCGATTCTATTCGCAAATGAATCAGAAGTAGAATGGATCAATGAGATGTATGGATATACAGATATTACAGATTTATTTAAGTTCGGTAAAGCAGAGATTATTGTGAAAACATTGGGTATCAGAGGCTGCATTGTATACGAGAAAAAGTGCGGCGAGGCCGTAGAGACAACGGTTCCGATCACGGATAACGCTGCCGGCAATGTAAACGCCATCGGTGCAGGCGATGCCTTTGTCGCAGGATTTCTATATGGGTTGAGTAAAGGCAAAGATCCTGTGACGGCTGCACAGTATGGAAGCACGGAAGCCTCTTTTATTATTGAAGACTATGGCTCTGTGACACGTGCCCCATCAGAAGAAGAGTTACTGGAACGAAACAGACAGCGTCCGGATGCAAAATAGAAATGAAGGGAAAGTGATACCGTATGAAATTTATGAATATGCTTGAGAAAAACAGTGCTTTAATCGGTATGGTGCATTGTCTTCCTTTGCCGGGGACTATGAATTATGCAGGCAGTATGGACGCAATCATTGAAAAAGCGGTTTCAGATGCAAAGACTTTGGAAAGAGCGGGATTTGATGCAATACTGACAGAGCCTACGTTAGATCTTCCCTCGGGAATGGCGCGGGGGCAGCTGCAATTGGCGGCAATGAGTATTATCTGCAAAGCAGTAAGCCAGGCAGTAAGCCTTCCTACGGGAGTATCTTATTTAACGCCGGACTGTATGGATATGTTTTCGGTTGCGAAGGCATCCGGAGCCGGTTTTGTCAGGCTGACAACATTTGTAGACACGATGATTTTTCCACCGGGAGTTTCTTATCCAAGCGCCAATCGGGTCTGGGAGGTGCGCAGACAGGAAGGAATGCGGGATATTGCAGTCTTGGCTGATATACAGGTAAAACACGGAACAATGATGTATCCGGAGACGCGGCTTGAGGAGTCGGCATATTTTGCAGAAAAGCAGGGCGCGGACGCCATTATTGTTACGGGAAGGGCAAC
Source organism: Faecalicatena contorta (assembly GCF_001404335.1). GTDB lineage: Bacteria > Bacillota > Clostridia > Lachnospirales > Lachnospiraceae > Faecalicatena > Faecalicatena contortus_B. The sequence continues at coordinate 30,492 of NZ_CYZU01000004.1, read as the reverse complement.
CGGCGAGGAAACACCCATCGAAACCATACAGCGTGTGAAACGGACCGTAAAAATCCCGGTTATCGTTGGAAGCGGAGTATCCGTGGATAATATTCAGGAACAGATGCCGTATGCAGACGGATTTATTATCGGTTCCTCCATTAAGGCCAATGGGAAATTAGAAGCCTGTGTAGACGAGAAGCTGGCAGCTGCTCTGGTATCTGCAAAAAATAAATAAAAAGGAGGTGCAGGGAATGAAGATGGTAGGTTATCTTTCGCTTGGCTATCCGACACTGGAAAGAAGCCTGGAAATGGCGGATGTCTATATAGAAGGCGGGTGCAACGCGGTGGAAATCAGCATTCCAAGCCCCAACCCATGTTACGAAAAAGAGACAATTAAAACGTGGATGCAGGAGGCGTACGCTGCGGAAGCTGATTATGAAGTATATTTTAATGCGATAGAAGGAATCAAGAAGAGACATCCGGATCGGGAAGTATATACCATGGTATATCAGGAAGTTTTTGATATGGTAACCCCGCAACGCTACGCGGATTTTTGTGTGCAGGCGGGCGTGGACTGCGTGATTTCAGCAAATCTGACGAAGGAGTCCATAGATGCGTTAGATGAAAAGGCTGTTTCCAGATGTTCATTTGGCAGCTTTATACTGGATCCTAAACGGCTGAACAATTGTCTGAAGCCGGGGGGACTCATCTATATGCAGACAAAGCCGTTCCCCGGGCAGACGGCCCTGCCCGGATATGAGACATTAGGGGATGTGATCCAATATATGCATGACCTTGGAATTACACGCCCAATCTACTGTGGAGGGGGAATCCAAAGCCCTGCAGATGTGAAGGGTGTAAAGGAAGCCGGGGCGGACGGATTCTTTGTAGGAACCGCAATGATCAGCCTGGCCAAAGACCTGGATAAACTCCGCAGGGAAATCTATGAATATAAAGCAGCAGCTGCAGACTGATAACATCTCACATAAGAAAAAAGCGATAACAATGAAGCTTTTAAATGTTTGGCAATTTTTTCTGGATATGGTATAATAACAGCAAAATGTAAAGGATTGAAGATGAATGGAGCAAGAAAATTATAAAAATGTCATGGATAACACATCTGAAATTCCTGTGCCAAAATATTATCGTCTCAAGATGGATATTATTACGAAAATTAATTCAGGACTTTGGGCTGAGCATGAGAAGCTTCCATCTGAAAATATATTGTGTGAACAATATGGAATCAGCCGGACTACTGTTAGGAAAACATTTGATGCACTTGCAGCCAGCAAGTATATCTACAAAATTCAGGGGAAAGGCACTTATGTCGAAGAGGCATCAAAACGCCAAAATGAGATACGCAAGGATGATTACGGATGCAGCGAGATGATCCGGCGGCAGGGTATGGAGCCATCCCACAAAGTACTCAGGCAGGAGCTGCTTCCAAGCGACGCCGTTTCGGCGGAATGCCTGCATCTTGATTCAGGAGATGAGGTTCTGAATTATGAACGGATATATTATGGCGACGGGATTCCGGTAATTTATGCTAAGACAGCCATTAATATAAAGTATCTCCGGGGACTTTCAGAAATCGACTTAAGCAAAACCACTTTGTCGGAAGTGCTAAAGAATAATTTTGGGCTTTCGATAACACCCGAAAGGTGCGTACTGCGTGCAATCTCTGCGGATGAGGAGATGAGTTCTGCCCTGGAAGTTCCAAAGGACTTTCCATTGCTATACCGTGCAATCGTATGTACTGCGACAAATGGTGTGGTGACATTTCCGGTAGAAGCGAGCCAGCTCTATTTCAGGACTGACTGCATGCCAATACAAATCCAATAAAAAGGAGATGATATTTAAATAATGCACATAAGTGCGTTATACAATTACTTGTAGTATCAACATAACAACGGGAGGTGATTACTATGGAAACAAAAACGGCATTGCTGGTAGTTGATATGCAGAACGATTTTACGAAGCCAGGGGCAAAAGCGTATTATCATACCACAGAGATTATGCTGAAAGATTTTGCTGAGAAAATAAACCGCATGAGAGACGAGGGAGTCCTCATAGTCATTATCTATTCTCTTGTACCGGATAAACATAAACCCAATCCGGAGCTTACACGGATTACACACGATACGAGAACGCTGGTAGAAGGGACTTATGGAGCTGAAATTGATGAGAGGATTCCTTATGACCCGGAAAGAGACTGGAAGATGCAGAAATTTGCAGCCAGTTCATTTCTGCATACCGACCTGGCGGAACGACTAAAGAAAAAAGGCGTTGAAAATGTATTGGTCAGCGGAGTAAAGACAAATGTGTGCTGCCGTGCAACGACCATTGATTCGGCCAGTTACGGTTTCCGCACTTTTATGGTCAGCGATATGCTGGGAACAAATACCGAGGAACTGAATCAGTTTCATCTAAACGAAATGGGCCATCAGTACTGCAGCGTTGTAAATTCTGAAGAGGTTATGGAGCTGCTGAAGGCAGGAAAACTGTAAGGGAGGGAGATAACATGCAGAGAACGAACCGGACCGCAATGGTAGTGCTGGATATGCAGAATCAGTTTACGAATAAAAAAGGCTGCTTGTTTTATGAAACAACAGAAAAGGTAATTCCTGCTATATTGGATGGTATTCAGAAACTGAGAGAACGCGGTGTCCTTATCGTATATGCAAATTTAGAGTCTGAGGGAGAAGAGTGCTCCCTGGATACGGAAGTTCTGAAAAGAAGGGATCCTGTCCCGCCTAAGGGAAGCTGGGATGCCGAAATGGATGAGCGGCTGGAGGTCCTTCCGGAGGATCTGGTCATATCACATTTTGCGTCCTCCGCATTCTTTGGCACGGAGCTCGAAAAGAAGCTGAAGGAGAAAGAGATCCGTAATGTAATTGTGTGCGGTGTAAAGACGAATTATGATGTGCGCGCAACAGCCACGGATGCAATGTGGCGGCAGTTCCAGGCCTATGCGGCCTCGGACATGGTGGCATCTGATACGGAAGAACGGTCGAAGATTCATTTGGAAGAATTGACAAAATATACGGCAAAGGCAATCCCTCTGGAAGAGATTATCAGGCGTATCGAAGAAGGCAGATTGTAAAGGAGGTAGAAGGGTGAAATTTAGTCCGGCTTTTTATATTATTAACGGGTGGCCATCCGTAGAAAAAACGATTGAAATGGTCGATAAATATGTCGATCATGGTGTAAATGCAATTCAGATATGCATGCCGTCCTCTAATCCATACGGGGAATCCAAATTTATTCAGGAACGCATGAAGCATGCAATTGATCAATATGGATTGAATTATGACATATTCATGGATTGTATCAGGGAGATCCGAAAGAGGCATCCCAAAATAGAATTCCATCAGGTACTGTACAATGATGTGGCGGACCGCATCGGACTGGAAAAGTTCGCGGATTACTGTCTGGAAGTCCAGACATATACGGTTATGGTTGACAATAATGAAACCGCAGATTATCTGAACAGCCGGGGCGTGCGCACCACAGATTTTCTGCACTATGATATGCCGGAGTTCATGGTCGAACGTGCGGTTCGCACGAAGAATCTTGTGATGCTGCGCAGCAATAGCAGATATGAAGACATGGAACCAAGAGAGGGCCTGGCTACATGGAAGCAGCGGATTGAGTGGCTCCGGAAACGCGGGGTAGAAGGTCCGATTTATCCGGTATCTGGAATTTCAACGAAGGAACAGCTTCAGGAAGTAAAAGATGCAGGCGCCGATGGAGCCTATATCGGTACGGCATTGATGGAACTATGGGAAGATGAAGATAAACTATGGGAGAAACTGGATTCTTTCCGATATTTAACCGAGGCTGAATGACGGGCGGCAAAAAAGCCTGTTGATCAGTGATTCATAATCGTAGGTGAAAGGAGTGGTGAATATGAGATTCAGGCCTGTATTTTATATTATAAACGGCTGGCCGACCATCGAAAAAACGAAAGAAATGGTAGACAATTATGTTGCGCATGGCGTCTGTGCCCTGCAATTTGATATGCCATCGGCTGACCCGTCCCGCGAGTCGGAGTTTATCCAGGAAAGGATGCGCTCTGCCAGAAATCTGTATGGCAGCGGATATGAAGTGTATATGGATGCGCTCCGCGAAATACGTAAAAAACATCCAAACCTGGAAATCCACCTGGTGCTCTATCCGGATGTGATAGAGACAATCGGTCTGGAGCGGTTTGGTGATTTTTGCAAGGAAATTGAGGTATATTCTGTTCTTGCCATGGATCCGGAGATCATGCGTTATCTGAATGGACGCGGTATCGCTACGGCAACTTTTATTGGCTATGATACCAGTGAAAAAGCAATCGAGCTTGCAAAAGCGAATGATAACCAGATTGTGTTCCTGAGCAATAAAAATGGCAGAACAGAACCAAGGCCGGGGCTTACCACGTGGAAAGAACGCGTGGCCTATATTAGAAAGGCAGGGGTAAAAGCACCTGTTTTCGGGGTAACAGGAATATCAACGGCAGAAGAATTAAACGAAGTAAAACAAGCGGGGGCAGACGGAGCTTACATAGGCACGATCATGATGAAGCTCTGGGATCGGGAGCCTGAACTCTGGAAGACATTGGATGCCTTCCAGCAAATAGCAGAATAAATAAAGTCAAACAGGAGGAAATAGTAATGGAAATTAGAAGAGAAATGGAAGATTTTATGTTTTGTGCACCAACGCAGCTGTTTTTTGGCAGAACAGCGCTCGATAACCTGGCGGAAAGTATTAACATCTGGAGCCCAAACAAACGGGTACTGGTTGTATACGGCGGCGGAAGTATTAAGAAAATGGGGCTGTATGATAAGGTAATGGACATTCTGAATGAGGATGGCGCGTATATTAAGGAGCTCCCGGGAGTCGAACCGAATCCAAAGATGGGCCTGGTGCGCGAGGGCGTCCATATTTGCCGTGAGAACAGGATTGAAGCCGTCCTGGCAGTCGGAGGCGGAAGCTGTGTTGATACAGCGAAGGCAATTGCAACTGCTTTCTATTATGACGGCGATGTGTCCGAACTGGTTGGGCAGTGGTGGAAGAAGGAAGTACTTCCGGTGCTTGTTATTTCCACAGCTTCCGGTGCAGGAACCGAGATGACAACAAGTACGGTGTTGAACAATGAAGATACAAAGGTCAAGAAGGGCTTCCATGGCCCGGATCTTCGGCCCAAGGTAACATTTTTGGATCCGGAATATACATTTACCGTAGGAAAATGGCAGACAGCTGCCGGAATTGTGGACGGGATCAGCCATACGCTGGAGTCATACTTTACCCAGGTGGACGGCGCTTATTTCCATGCACGAGTAGGGGAGGCGCTTTTGAAGACTTTCTTTGAATACGGCCCAATAGCCTACAATGAGCCTGAGAACTATAATGCCCGTGCCAATGTTATGCTGGGCTGTACATGGGCGTGCAACGGCATTACCACAAAAGGGAATTATGCGGCATGGATCTGCCATGGACTGGAACACGAAGTCAGTGCCTATAACGATAAGATTACGCATGGCGCAGGCCTGGCAGTTATCACACCCCGCTGGATGCGCTGGGCTCTGGATGAGAATACCGCATTCCGTTTTGTTGACATTGGCGTAAACGTATTTGGGATGGACAAAAACATTCCGCCGTTGGAAATGGGTGAAATGGTCATCCGGAAGTTTGAAGAATTATTCTTTGACGTACTCCAAATGCCAAGAAACTTCAAGGAACTGGGATTGGCGGACGAAGCACTGGAGGTTATGGTAAAGGATATGCAGGGAGTTGTCACACCAAATATTCAGAAATTACTCTTCAAACCGATGACGCTGGAGGACATCAGAGAAGTTCTGGAAGAATGTTATAAATAGGCCTCCCTGGTGAGCGAGTCTTACCTGCCGATCAGATGAACCAGCCTGTGGGAAGGAGGGGACGTGGCACGGCGCAGGAGGCATATGTGGGTTTACAGGGCATAGAATGCGTGTTACTGCCACTTAAGGGGAAACAACCGGATTTTATGGATGAAATTTGTTTTACCAAACAAATTTCAAGAAGGGCTGAGCCGCGTTTTCATCAGAAAACGGGGTGAATCCCTTCGGATCCATAAAATCCGGCTGTTTCCTCTTTAGTGGCAGTTAACAAATGGAAAGCCTTGTAAACCCACATATGCCTCCTGCGCCGTGCCACGTCCCCTCCTTCCCACAGGCGTCCGATTCGATAACAAGACAAAAGCCCGCAATCGAACTTTCAGTTTACAGTATTTTGGCCGTATGATAAAATGTAATAAGGGTGTGGTGCGGGCTGTCCTGCACCATATGAGTTTGTACGATTGATGCTGTATTTGGAAACCAACAATACCTTACTGAACCAAAGGGGAACAATTACATTATGCAGATGCGTTTTGAAGTCCCGGACACCTTTTGGAGTTTATTCCGCTCGGTGAACCGGGATGCTTATATTGAGGCGTTATTATATATTAATGAAGAATACCAGTACAATAATTACTTTTTGACGCGGGAAGCCTGCATCCAGGTTCTGGGTGATATGAACGCGAGGAAGCGGTTTGAGCTGCAGCGCGAGGAGGATGAGACGGAGTTTGATATGTTGGAGACGCCTTCTTCCCGTATCTTGAACTGGCTGCTTAGGACCGGCTGGCTGAAGAAGATTGAGGATTATAATACGCTGGCTGTGAATATTGTGATACCGGATTATTCCGCTGTTTTTATCGATGCTTTTGAGCGGCTGACATCGGAAGACATGGAGGAGACGGAAGTTTATATCCAGAATGTGTATGCCACGCTGTTTTCATTTCAACATGATCCCCGCGTGAATCTGAATATGCTCCGGACGGCGCTGATCAATACGAGAAAGCTCAATAAGGCGCTGCAGGACATGCTTCATAATATGGACCGTTTTTTTGCGAGGCTTTTGGACCAGAAGACTTACGGGGAACTGTTGAAGGAGCATCTGGAGGGGTATGTCGAAGAGATTGTGCAGAAGAAGTACCATATTCTAAAGACTTCGGACAACTTTTACATTTATAAGATGGATATTAAAAAGGTTCTGCGGGATATGCGGGAGGACGAGGAGTGGATTGAGAAGATCCGGGAGCGTTCCAGGGCGCAGGGAGATACGAAGGAAGATGTGTTGGACCTGCTTGATATGATTGAGCGGGGATTCGATGATATTGAGCACAGGATTGCCAATATGGATAAGGAGCACACGAAGTATGTACGGGCCACGGTGACGAGGCTGAATTATCTGCTCAGTGGGGAGACGGACACGAAGGGACTGGTGATCCGGCTGCTGAACCGCATGGCGCAGGGAGACGATTATGAGGAGGTTCTGCGGAGTACGGGAAGCCGGATGAACCTGTCCCTGCTGGAAATGATTTCCGAAAAGTCGCTGTACAAGCGCCGGAAGGGGCGGCAGGACTTTATCAGCCAGATGGCGCCGGAGGAGGCTGCCGAGGATCTGGAGAGAAGTGATGTGCTGAGGCTTAACCGGATACAGGCCAGATACAATCGAAGGCAGATTGAGGAGTTTATCGAGGCGCATATGAAGGACGAGGTGCTGGATGTGTCAAAGCTGGAGATTACGGAGGAAGGGGATTTTGAAAAGCTGATACTGGCTTATGATATGAGTACCAGGAAGAACAGCCGGTATATGGTGCTGGAGGAAGATACAGCGATGGTGGAGAATCATGGGTACCGCTATCCGGGGCTGAGGTTCGTACGGCGGCGGTGAGACGGGCAGCTTAATAGAATCTCAAAGGAGCCTCAAAGGGGTCAGACCCCTTTGCAGGATGAATGGCATCAAAAAAGTGAGGAGCAGTGTTTCTATGATAGAGTATTATGAACAGCTGATGCAGGAGGAGCAGGAGGCGCTGACGGATGTGATTCAGCTTCTGTACAGGCAGACGTTTCTTCTGGAGCGGAAGTATGACAGGCGTGCGGGAAGGCTGGCCTATGTGAAGGAGTACCGGACATGCAGTAAGCATTTGGAATTTTTGAGAGCATATTTTCAGGTGGCGGGGATTACGCTTCAGGAGAATGCCCATATGGGGCTGATCTATATCCAGGGAGAAGCGCTCTGGGGAGAGAAGATGCCCAGGCTTGCCACGATATATTTACTGGTGCTGAAGCTTCTTTATGATGAGCAGATGGCAGAGGTTTCTTCCAGCAGCCATATCGTGACGACTATGGGGGCGCTCAACGGAAAGGCCGGGGATTTCCGTGTTCTTAAGGGGATTCCGTCGCCTACGGAGATGCGAAGGACGATCTCCCTTCTGAAGAAATATCAGATTATTGAGCCGCTGGATATGCTGGAGGAACTGAACGAACACACCAGGCTGATCATCTATCCGTGTATCAATGCGGTGCTGATGGGAGAGGATATCCGGGAACTGCTGAAAACATTTCACGAGGAGGACAACAGTGGAGACGAAACAGCCATTCAAGGCACTATCAAAGATTTGCCTGAATAACTGGCATTATATAGACAGGAAGATACTGATGCTGAATGAGGGGATTAATTTTTTCACCGGCCATTCCGGCAGCGGGAAGTCTACTGTGATCGACGCCCTGCAGATTGTGCTGTATGCCAATACGGACGGGAGGGGATTTTTTAATAAGGCTGCAGCGGATGATTCGGACCGGACGTTGATTGAGTACCTCCGTGGTATGGTGAATATCAGTGAAAATAATGAATCTCAGTATCTGAGGAACCATAATTTTTCCAGTACCATTGTGTTAGAATTGGAGCAGACCAATACCCATGAAAAGCAATGTGTGGGTGTTGTTTTTGATGTGGAGACTGCGACCAATGAGATCGGCAGGCTGTTTTTCTGGCACACGGGCGGACTTCTGGAGAATGGTTACCGGGCGGATAAGCGCTGCCTGACAACAGGGGAAATACGGGAGTATCTGCAGCGGGTATTTCCGCCGGAGCAGCATTACTGCGGCCCCAGCAACGAGCGTTTCCGCAGACAGCTCTATGATATCTACTTAGGCGGGCTGGATATGGAGAAGTTCCCCAGGCTTTTTAAACGGGCGATACCGTTTCGCATGAACATTAAGCTGGAAGATTTTGTGAAGGAATATATCTGCATGGAGCAGGATATCCACATCGAGGATCTGCAGGAGAGTGTTATGCAGTACGGGAGGATGCGCAATAAGATCGAAGAGACGCTGGAGGAGATCCGGCGGCTGAATGAGATCCGGGAAAGTTATGGACAGTACAGGGAGCGCCGCAGGGAAGCCGAGTCCTGTACGTATCAGATCGATAAGCTGGAGATGCTTTTACTGCGGGCGAAGATTCAGGAGTTGTCGGACAAAATCGGGGGCCGCGAGGAGGAGATCAGCCGGCAGGAGACGATGCAGCGGCGGCGGGAGGAAGATGCTGCCCGGATTCAGAAGGAATATGAGGACGTGCTGCTACGGATCAGCAACAGCGGCTATTCCGGGCTGGAAACGGAGCTGCTGAGCGTGAATGAGGCGCTGGAGCGCCTGAGCAGCAGTAAGGTAAAGTGGGAGCAGACCGCGGGGCGGCTGAAGGACTGGACCGGCTGTGACGCGGCGCCCAACCAGGTTTTATGGGATATCGAGAAATTTGGAAAGGGGAGTATTACCGAAGGGGAGCTGGAACGGCTGAAGGAGAGCCTGGCCGCGCTTCGGGAGGAGCTGGAGGAGGAGCGGCGTGAGACCGATTCCCGGCTTAGGAAGATTAAAAAGGAAGAGCATGAGGCCCGGGAGGAGCTAAAAGAACTCAGGCAGGGGCGCAAGGCATACCCGAAGGAGCTTGAGGAGGCCAGATATGAGCTGCGCAACCGGCTGCACGAGCGCTGCGGGAAGTTTGTGAATGTACAGATTCTGGCGGATCTGCTGGATATCCGGGATGAGCGGTGGCACAATGCCGTGGAAGGATATCTGGGGAATAATAAGCTGCTTCTGGTGGTGGAGCCGCAGTATGCAAAGGCTGCTATGGACATTTACCAGCAGATGGATAAGAAAAAGTTCTTCCGCGCCGCGGTGCTGGATACGGAGAAGGTTCTGGAGGAGGAACATTCGGTACGGCCCGGAGCGCTGGCAGGGGAAGTGACTGCGCGGGAGGCGCATGTGAAGGCATATATTGATTTTTTCCTCGGGAATGTGATGAAATGTGAGAGTGTGGAGGAGCTGCGCAGGTGCCGCGTGGGCGTGACGCCGGACTGTGTCTTGTACCACAGCTACCGTCTGCAGCACATGAATCCGGAGAACTACACCAGAAGGGCTTACATTGGTGAAACGAGTATGCGGCAGCGCATCCGCCAGCTGGAAGAGAAGTGCCGGACGCTGCAGGAGGAGCGGATGCCCCTGCAGGAGATGCTGGAGCAATTCCGTAAGATTGGGCAGTTCGAGGGCCTGCTGCAGCCGGTTTCCGAATACATGGAATGGCTGGACGATGTGGGGAAGATTCCGGGGAAGGAGCGGCAAAAGAAGCAGCTGACGGAGAAGATGCGTACGCTCCGGGAAGAATCTGTGTCTGCGTGGGAGGCCGAGAAGCTTGAGCTGATGCGGCGGCAGGAAGAAAAGAAGATGCAGATCCGGACGGCCCAGGAGGAGATCTGGAAGAATAAGGAGTTTATCAGTAAATGTAAGTCCGACAGCATGGAGATGCATGCCCAGCTTGCGGATCGGGAGCGGTACTTCAAAGAGGATGCGGAGTTAGAGGCGCTGTTTGCTCAGTTTATGGAGGGCAGGCGTTCCGTGAACTACGACTATCTCAGAAGGCAGCGGCTGGGGGACCGGACGCCGCTGGAGGAGAAGAAGGAACGGGCTTACCAGGAGCTGGTGGATATCCGGAGCAGCTACACGCAGAGATACCCGAACCGGACATTCTCAGCCAGTATTAAGGACAACGGCCCTTATGACAGGCTGCTGGAGAGCCTGGAATGCGACGATCTGGAAGGCTACAAAGAAGCGGCCAGGGAGCAGGCGCGGTCGGCGGTAGAACATTTCAAGGACGACTTCATTTTCAAGATCCGCAGTGCAATCCGGGAAGCCTACCAGCGCAAGGATGAGCTGAACCGTATAATCAGCAGGCTGGATTTCGGAAAGGATAAATACCAGTTTGTGATTACAAAGAACAAGGGACCGGACGGAAAATACTACAGGATGTTCATGGATGATTCACTGAAGATCAATCCGTCCCAGCTTACCCATGCCATGGAGAACCAGCTGAATATGTTCACCATGGAGCACGAGGATCAGTACGGGGATATGATGAACGAGCTGATCAACATCTTCATTCCGCCCGAGAATGCCACAAGGGAGGAACTGGAAGAGGCCAAGAAGAACATGGACAAGTATGCCGATTACCGTACCTATCTGTCCTTTGACATGCAGCAGATCGTGCAGGGCGAAAAAGACATGACCATCGGCCTCAGTAAGATGATCAAGAAAAACTCAGGAGGCGAGGGGCAGAACCCCTTGTATGTGGCACTGCTCGCCAGTTTCGCCCAGGTATACCGGATTAACCTGTCGCCCAAGATACATCGGAATCCTACGATTCGGCTGGTGGTGCTGGATGAGGCATTTTCAAAGATGGATGCGGAGAAAGTGGCAAGCTGCATTTCGCTTATTCGTGGATTAGGCTTCCAGGCTATCATCAGTGCTACGAATGATAAGATACAGAACTACCTGGAGAATGTGGATAAGACATTTGTATATGCGAATCCGAATAAAAAGCATATATCTATACAGGAATTCGAGCGGACAGAATTTGGGGAACTGGTGGAGGAAGAATAGGGGTCAGACCCCTTTGCGGACCGTTTTCAGAATGTTCAGCCAATAGGATAACGAAGATGTGTTTTTCCCTTAGGGAGGCGTGATATTGTGTATCTTGTAGAAAGAATTATTGAGAAATGTGAGAACAGTCGTAATGACTGGCGGCTGGGGGCCACGGGCGGGAAGTCTTTGCGGATTGACCAGCAGGAGTATGATGCATGCGGGAAGACGGCTCTGGTGTCGGAGGCGGAGGAGCTGGAGCGGGCGGGGATGGTCCGGATCAAGTGGCTGACCCGGGGGAGTGATATCGAGCGGATTCACTACCGGCTGGAGGATCTGGACAGGTTTTATGCGGTTCTGATGGAAGCACAGCCCGGGCGGCAGCCGAAATGGAAGCAGATCCGGACGTACTGCGAACTGTTAGAGCGGGAACTGGAAGGGCTTAAGACGGAGTGGATCTGCCGGTACTACCGGGATCTTCTGGAGCAGCTGGGGCGGGGAAATATTCCGAAGATGCTGGACAAACGGGAAGTATACCTGCCCTGTTTCCGGGGAATCGATGAACTGAAGGAGCCTGTGTTCAAACGGATTTTCAGCAGTAAATATCTTATGAATTCGAAGACTTTTGAAAATAATGCGGAACCCCATATCATAGCAAAGGCCCGGGAGTATTGCGGGGATGTGGTGGAAGAGATGGACGATAAGGAAGTACTCTCCCAGCTCTATATAGAGGAGTATTCCCAGGAAATGTCTCTAAAGGGGGCTCTGTGTATTGGGATTGTGCAGGGCTCAAAATGTTCTGATATTAACCTGGGAGATTATATCTACGGGACGGTTTTGAACAGCGAGACATTGAAAAATGCCGTGATCCTGAGTGAGCAGCCGGAGATAAAACGCGTAGTGACCATTGAAAACAAGGCGAATTTCGTATCGGCTCCATATCAGGAAGGAACCTTATACATCTTCAGCCACGGTTATTTTTCGCCGCGGGAAAAAAGATTTTTGCAGCGGCTTTGGGCCGTGCTGGAGGGAAAAGGCGTACAGTTTTATCACAGCGGGGATTTGGATTACGGCGGAGTTAAGATTTTTGAATATATTAAGAAAAATATTTTCCCGGATGTGCGGCCGCTTATGATGGACGTGGAGACATATGAACGTTATCTGGCATGGGGAGAACCGATTGCCGCAAAGACGCTGCAGAAGCTGAAAAACACTAAAATACCGGAACTGCAGGACCTGATAGATGCTATCATGGAGAAGAGGGTGGCTGTCGAGCAGGAATGCTTTCTGATGTGAGGCCTGCGCGGAAAAACGCAGGCGAAAATGAGGAATGCTCAGACCGTGCGCTGTGCACAAGAGCTTCCGAGAGTACTCAAAATAAAAAGGAGGTAAGTATGAAATATGAAATAAAAGGCGGGGCATTTCCCGTGGTTGTATGTGAACTTGAAAATGGGGAGCAGATGATTACTGAAAAAGGCTCCATGGTATGGATGAGTCCAAATATGCAAATGGATACTGCAGGCGGAGGCCTGGGGAAAATGTTCTCAAAAGCATTTTCCGGCGAAAGTATGTTCCAAAATATATATACTGCACAGGGGGCAGGGATGATTGCGTTTGGTTCCAGTTTTCCGGGGCGGATACTTCCGTTTGAGATCAGGCCGGGCAGAGAGATGATTGTACAGAAAAGTGCATTTCTTGCGTCGGAGGCAGGAATTCAGCTGTCCATACATTTTAACAAAAAAATGGGGGCAGGATTTTTCGGCGGGGAAGGTTTTATCATGCAGCGGCTTTCAGGTTCAGGCATGGCGTTTGTAGAGATTGACGGGGAACTGGTCGAATATCAGCTGGGGCCCGGACAGCAGATCGTTGTGGATACCGGTAATGTAGCCGGATTTGAAGTCGGCGTGCAGATTGATATACAGCAGGTTCCGGGGATCAAGAATAAGCTGCTGGGCGGTGAAGGGCTGTTTAACACCGTACTGACCGGCCCGGGCAAGATCTGGCTGCAGACGATGCCGATATCCAGCGTGGCGGCATCCATCCGGCCTTTCATACCAAGCGGGAATGCATAAAGGGCGCAAAGGGGTCAGACCCCTTTGCAAGGAAAGGAGCTGCAGAGATGAGATTGATGATTGCATCGGATATTCACGGATCTGCCTTTTACTGCAGGCAGATGCTGGAGGCTTACGAAAGAGAAAGGGCGGACAGGCTGCTTCTTTTGGGAGACATCCTGTATCACGGGCCGCGCAATGACCTGCCGAAGGAGTACGCTCCCAAGCAGGTGATTGCATTGCTGAACCCTATGAAGGAACACCTGCTCTGTGTCAGGGGAAACTGTGATACAGAGGTAGACCAGATGGTGCTGGAGTTTCCGGTTATGGCGGAATACTGCCTGCTGGAACTGGATGGCCAGTCCATTCTCGCCACGCATGGGCACAACTTCAATCCAGAACATCTGCCGGCGCTTAAAGCAGGCGATATTCTGCTGAATGGACATACCCACGTTCCTGCCTGTGAGGAACATGAAACATATATTTATATGAATCCGGGCTCTGTTTCTATTCCAAAGAAGGATTCAGTGCATAGTTATATGATATATGAAAATAAATTATTTCAATGGAAAGATATGAATGGAGAGGTATACCGGATATGGAAGACAAATATGCATTGCTGATTGACGCGGATAATGTTTCCGCAAAATATATAAAGCCGATACTGGATGAATTGTCCAAGTATGGAAACGTAACTTATAAAAGAATCTACGGAGACTGGACCAGCACGTATAATTCAAGCTGGAAAGAGGAACTGCTGCAGAATTCCATTACTCCGATCCAGCAGTTCAGTTATACGCACGGGAAAAATGCAACCGATTCCGCGATGATTATAGATGCGATGGATATGCTGTATACAAGCGAGCTGGAAGGGTTCTGCCTGGTATCCAGTGACAGTGACTTTACAAAACTGGCCAGCCGCCTCAGAGAAAGCGGCAAGACTGTCATAGGAATGGGAGAAGATAAAACGCCGGCGCCTTTTAGAAAAGCCTGTGATATCTTTACCGTGTTGGAATTGCTGCTGGAAGATAACACCATAGAAAAGGAAGAGAAGAATACAGTACATGCCACCGGGAAAGACTGCAAGAAGAGCAGCACGGATGTGGTATCCAAGAATCAGATAGAAGAGGCGGTCGTCAAGATCATAACTGAAAATCAGAACAATGATAAGGAGACCGGCCTTGGTGAGGTTGGCAGCCGTCTGGTCAAACTGTATCCTGATTTTGACGTCCGGCGCTACGGGTACAGCCTGCTGTCAAAGTTTCTGGAGACATTTCCAAAACTAAAGCTGAAACAGGATGGCACCCAGGTTACCGTCACGCTATATGAAGATAAAAGCAGGCAGGAGATGCTGCAAGAGTATATCATCATGCTTGTTCAAAACGCCGGGGCCCAGGGCGTATCCTTAGGCACGCTGGGGAACAGAATCAGAAACCGGTTCGGCGATTTCAAAGTCAGAGATTATGGATATTCTCAGTTTAAACAGTATATTCAGAGCTTCCCCAGTATACAGATTCGGGATGATGGGGAGCAGAACTGGGCAGTACATGTTGATAACAGGTAAATAAGTGCAAAGGGGTCAGACCCTTCTGCAGAGGGGGCTGCTCCCTTTGCAGAAGGGTCTGATCCCTTTTATCATATCTCTTTCGAAAATTATCTTTCTAAAATGTTCGTTTCCGAATAAATTCCCCCAAAAACCCCTCCGCGCCCAATTGATTTGCGTACCCTCTATGCTAAGATAATCTTGTAAAGGCAGCAACTTATTTCATAATCCATAACAGAAAGGAGCAAAGTTATGAGCATAAATAAGAAACTTCTCCCTTCAGGCCTCACCAGGGAAAACAGAACAGAGAAACTAAATCAAGCCATGAGAAATGTAAAACCGGAGATCTGTATCGAGCGGGCCCGCCTTATTACGCAGAGCTACCGCAGTACAGAAGGAATGCCTTACATTATCCGCAGGGCTATAGGCCTGAAAGACCTTCTTGAGAATATGACAATCTTTATAGAGGACGAAGAGCTGATCGTAGGAAATCATGGTTCCAAACCCCGTTGTGCCCCTCTCTTTCCGGAATTCGGAGGATTCAGCAAGGAGGAACTGGACAGGATGCCCACCAGAAAGGTAGACACACTGCAGATTACGGAGGCGGATAAGGCGGCTCTTTTGACGGAAATATACCCGTACTGGGAGAATAAGTCCATAGGAGACCTATCCAGGCACTACATCGACGAGCGGATCATGAAGGTGCTCGACTCCCCCTACCGTGTATTCAATCCACTGAGCCGCGCGCGCAGCGGATATGGTCATTACCTGCCGGATATTCAGAAAATCATCAGCCATGGGTTCCGAAAAGTAGAGGAAGAAGCAAAAGATTACTTGGAAAGTCTGGACATTCTGGATCCTGAGTTTACAGATAAGACTCATTTCTATAAAGCAGTCCTGATTGTATGCGAAGGGATAAGAATCTTTCAGAACCGTTATGCGGACCTGGCAGAACAGATGGCAGCAGAGGAAGGTAATAAGCGCAGAAAACAGGAGCTGCTTCTCATCGCCTCCAATTGCAGGCATGTTCCTTATGAGCCGGCGCGGACATATTATGAGGCGCTCCAGTCATATTGGTTTACGCTTCTGATTGATTACTGCGGCCAGAATGGATCCGCTATATCAGGAGGCCGGGTGGATCAGATGTTCTACCCTTACTATAAAAATGACCTGGAAAATGGCATCATGGTCAAAGAAGAAGCGCGGGAGCTTCTGGAGGCATTGTGGGTAAAGAGCAGCGATGTCATTAAAGCGGGAACCTACATGAGTGCCAGAAATAACGGCGGATTCGCCACTACGATCAACGTGGTGCTGGGCGGTGTCGATAAGAATGGGGAAAATGCGGTCAACGATTTTACCTATGTCTGCCTGGATGCAGAACAGACGGTATTCAATTCGGAACCCAACACCAGCATCCGCATTTCACAGAAGAATCCGGATAAATTTTTAAACCGTGTACTGCAGATCTTAGTGGAAAATGAAGGCGGAAAGCTTCCATTTTTTAACGATGACTTAATCATAGACGGCCTGATGAAGGACGGCGTATCCCTGGAGGATGCCAGAAACTACGCAATCGTAGGGTGTGTGGAACCGACAGGACAGGGCAATACCATGGGCAGGACCAATGCATGTTACTTCAACCTTGCCAAATGTCTGGAGCTTGCGTTATTTAACGGGGTATGCCAGATGTCGGGAGAACAGATGGGGCCGGCAACCGGAAAATTTGAAGAGTTTGAGACTTTTGATGAGCTTAAGAAAGCATATGAGATACAAGTAAATTATTTTGTTGACATGATGATCAGCTCGCTTAACTCCATCGAACTGCTGCACGCACGGTACGGGCAGCATATATACTGCTCCATGCTGCTGGAAGGCTGCCTGGAAAAAGGCAGAGACTGTACGCAGGGCGGGGCAAAATACGACTATGCAGGCGTGCAGGGTGTCGGAATTGCGGATGTGGGAGATTCTCTCATGGCTATAAAAACGCTGATATTTGACAAAAAGGAAATGGCCCCGTCCCAGCTTCTTGATGCATTAAGGCATAATTTTGAGGGGCAGGAAATCCTGAAATACCGTCTCATCAACCAGATACCGAAATATGGAAACGACATCCCCGAAGCAGACGAGATGACAGCATATGTGGGAAAACAGTACTGCAAGAGCGTCAAAGGCCATCGGTCTCCCTACGGTGCGATCTACCGTCCCGGTCTGTTCTGCCTCTCCTCAAACACACCGTTGGGCCGCCAGGTCTGCGCACTTCCAAGCGGCAGAGAGGCGGGGACTCCGCTGGGGGACGGCGGCATTTCTCCGAAACACGGCATGGATATCTGCGGTCCGACCGCTGCGGTTAAGTCTGTAGCCAGAGTAGATCACGGGAGCGCGATCAACGGTGTGAACTTTAACATGAAATTCATGCCTACGATTCTCAGGACAAAAGAAGAAAGGCAAAAACTCATCGACCTGATCCGGACGTATTTCGCCATGGGAGGCATGCATATTCAGTTCAACATCCTGACCCCGGATAAGCTCAAAGATGCACAGCAGAATCCCGACCGCCACAGAAACCTCGTTGTACGCGTAGCAGGATACAGTGCATTTTTCGTGGAACTGGACAAAGACATACAGGATGAAATCATCAGCAGAACCATGCAATGTGTATAGAGGGAGGAAAAGAATGCAGGGAAATATATTTGATATTCAAAGATACAGTATCCACGATGGCCCGGGGATCCGCACAGTGGTCTTTTTAAAGGGCTGCCCGCTGCGCTGCAGGTGGTGCTCCAATCCGGAATCCTGGCAGGTGCATCCGCAGTTATTCTATGCATCCTCCAGATGTATTGGCTGCCTGAATTGCGTAAATCACTGTCCGGACGGGCAAATTACGGCGGAAAATGGTCTGCAGATTCATTGGGACAGGTGCGGAAACGAACATCTGGACTGGGTGGCAAAGTGCCCTACAAAGGCTCTTACCGTAAAGGGAAAATGGATGACGCCAAAAGAGGTGTTCGAAGAGGTCTTAAAAGACGAGTCATTTTATAAAAGAAGTAAGGGCGGGATCACCCTGTCAGGGGGTGAACCGCTGCTGCAGGCGGACTTTGCAGAATCCCTGTTAAAACTATGCCGTAGCCGCGGGATTCATACGGCCGTGGAGACGACCGGATGCGTGCCAAAAGAAAACCTGGAAAAAGTGCTGCCTTACACGGATTTATTTCTATACGACATTAAATCTGCAGACAGCCAGGTCCACAAAACCTGGACAGGTGCAGACAATCAACAAATTCTAAGGAATCTGGAGTGTCTTGCGGGACAAACAAAAGGCATTTTCATCAGGACTCCGATGATACCGGGAGTAAACGATCGGGAACAGGATATTTTGGACATCATCGAGATTATTCAGAAAAATGGAATCCGCCATTACGACATCCTTCCATTCCATCAGTATGGAAGCGGAAAATACATTTCCTGCGGGCTGGATTACTCCATGCAGGATGTAAAGCCCCATGAGGAAGACTATGTAGAAAAAATCAGGAATACCATACACAGCTTCGGCCTTTCCACCAATATGGAAGAAATGGCTGACCAATAAGAAAAAACATCCCCCCCTATATCTGAACTAATCCAGATATAGGGGGAATATGTATCATCCTGGCCGCTGCCGCAGAGCGGTATGTGTAACGGACAGAACGGTGCAGACGAAAAAATATTATGACAGCGTTACCTGTCGGCGGATGTCAATCGGGCTTTTGCTGGCGGATGTGTTGCGGTACAGTTCCAGTTGAAATACGCACTTATCGGCCCGGGTGATAGAAGTGGTGAACTCGAATACAAATCCTGAATCCAGATAAGAGATACGCTGAATCTTATAGCCGGGCACTTTTGCTGCACATTTCAGCAGATCAGCCTCATCCTTATTGATAATGATTGCTTCAATTGTCTCCGTTGCACGGTAGAGATTCAGTGCGTAGCGCTCACTCAGCACCTTGTACAGGGATACGGTTGAAAAATCAAAGAATTCAATCCGTTCGCAGAGATAATAGGGAATAAAAGCCTTCTCAAATAAGATTGGCTCATTGTTCGCACAGCGCAGCCGGTAAAGCTTAAATACCTTATTCTGTGTCGGCGGCAGTTTGAGCTGGTCGCGGATATACTGATCTGCCTCAACCACTTCGCTCTTGATGACAACAGAGGCGGGAACCGCTCCAAGTTCCCTCATATTCTCGGTAAAATTGTATAGATAGTTGATATTTCGTTTCATCTTGGGATCTGCAATAAAAGAGCCCCGTCCTCTGTAACGGACAAGGAGGCCCTCATCCACAAGCCTGTCCATGCACTGGCGGACCGTAGTCCGACTGATATTCAATATGTTGCAAAGGTTTGTCTCTGTGATCATCTGATCTCCGGGCTTCAGGACACCTGCCTGGATTTGTATCTTAATATAGGAGGCAAGCTGCTCATACAGAGGAGAATCGCTCTCAGGCGAAAACTGAAATGTTTCTTTAAAATAGTCAATGTCCAATTGTATAGTTCCTTTCTATAAAATATGAATTTCCGCCCGGATTAGATTGGGAAAATGCAGTAAATATAGCGGATTCAGCTGTTTTATTTTCTTCAATAGTATCATAAATATATACGATATTCAAACATATTTACCAGTTAATGGAATGGTAAAAACAACTGGATTATGTCTATCGGATGTGATACAATAATAATGTATCAAATGTATGATACATTTATATTATCATATTAAATTATAAAACGCAATATCCACGGAAAAAGAAATTGTTGTATGGGGGGCTGATAAGTATTGATGCATACACAGGATCGCAGAAAAGCAATTTTAAAAGAACTTGAGCAAAACGCTTATGTTCGTGTGGGTACACTGAGCAGCATGTTCGGCTGCACTGAGATGACGATCCGCAGAGACCTGAATGAGATGGCGGAGGAAGGCCTGCTGAAAAGAACCCACGGGGGCGCTGTAAAAATAGGAAAGAATTTTGTGACTGACAATGTAAAAGACTTGCTGTACAGCAATCTGCATAATAAGATATACATAGCCAGGCAGGCGTACAAAGTCATCAGGACGCGGGATACCATATTTTTAGATGATGCAACCACATGCCTGTATCTGGCTAAGGAAATTAAGAAAAATGAGAAAAAACAGGTGAATATCATAACAAACAGCGTACTTCTTGCATTGGAACTCATGCAGACGGAACATGTCTCCCTAAAGATTATCGGAGGAGATGCGGCCGGCAATCTTTCTGCGACTGTGGGGCAGGAGGCTGTCGAACAGATCGCACGGTGCAGGGCGGACAAGGCGTTTATTGGAGTCAATGGCATTGACTTCACGGAGGGGATTACAGGGATTGGATACCCCCAGATGGAGATTAAGCAGGCCATGTTAAAAAGTGCAAAAGAGACCTACGTGCTGGCGGACAGCAGCAAATTTGGGCATATCTATCTTTCCCATATCTGCAATATCGATCAGGTTACAGCCGTGCTTACAGATGGGAATCTGGGGGCGGCATTTCAGGAAGAAGCCAGGGCCCAGGGGGTTCCGGTTATCTGGCAGACGGAGGCAGAGAAAAATAAAGAATGAATACGGTTCGGACTGTTTGAACTATTACAAATGAAGGGAGCAAATATGGGCAAAACAAAGTTAAGCGAAAAGGAAAAGTGCCAGGCAGGGCTGCTCTACGATGCCAACTATAATCAGGGACTGGCGGAAGAAAGAAACAGGTGCAAGGATCAGTGCTGGCTGTTTAATTCCTGCCGGCCTTCGGAGCAGGAAAAAAGGATGGACATCATGAAGGGGATTCTAGGGAAGACAGGTAGCTCCTTCCTGATTGAACAGACCTTCTGGTGCGATTATGGATACAATATAGAAATTGGTGAAAATTTTTACGCAAATCACGGATGCGTCATCCTGGATGCGGCCAGGGTCACTTTTGGAGACAATGTCTTCATCGCGCCCAACTGCGGATTTTATACAGCCGGACACCCGTACAGCCCGGATCTGCGCAACCAGGGTCTGGAGTACGCAAAGCCGATAAGCATTGGTAATAATGTGTGGATTGGAGGAAATGTCACAGTGCTGCCGGGAGTGACCATAGGGGATAATACCATCATCGGGGCAGGCAGCGTGGTGACGAAAGACATTCCGGCAGGTGTGGCGGCCGTGGGCAATCCATGTAAGGTGTTAAGGGAAATAACTGAAGAGGAGATGGAAAGAGAAAGGAGGAGTGTACAATGAACTGGCTGGATTTACATATGCATTCCGTCATCAGCGATGATGGAGAATTTGAGCCGGAGAAACTGATGGACATGTGCCGGGAGGCAGGGCTGAAAACCGTGGCAGTTGCGGACCATAACAGTACTAAAGCTCTTGGGCGGGCTGCCGCCAGGGCAAAAGAAAACGCTCTTGAGTTGATCCCCGCAGTAGAGCTGGACTGCTGCATACGGGACAGGGAGCTGCATATTCTGGGATACGGCATTGATCCAGATTATCCGGAGTATGAAAAGGTGGAACAAAATCTGCTGGCCCAGGAACAGGAGAGCTCAAAAATACGGCTGCGGCTGGCGGAGGAAGCGGGATTAATCGTGGATCATGATTTGGTCTATGAGCTGGCACATCACGGTGTCGTGACAGGAGAAGTCATTGCAGAGGCTGCGCTGAAGAACGAGGAGAATCACGGATTGCTGCGGGATTACCTGCCGGGGGGAAAGCGGAGTGACAACCCCTATGTGAACTTTTACTGGGACTGGTGCTCACAGGGAAAATGCGCCTATGCCCCAGTAGAATTTATTTCCCTGGACAGAGCGGTAGAGATTATTACAGCATCGGGGGGAGTTCCCATTCTGGCGCATCCCGGCAATAATACGAGGGAGGATCAGATCCTGCTGGAGGATATCGTGAAAGCAGGGGTCCGGGGAATGGAAGTATTCAGCAGCTACCATACGGATGAGCAGGTGGAGTTCTACCTGGAATGGGCCTTGAAGCGGCAGCTGCTGATCACGGCAGGAAGCGATTTTCATGGAAAGACAAAGCCGTCTATCCATTTGGGCCGTATGGATGTAAGAGGGCTGGAAGATAAAATTTACAAAGAACTTATGGATGCGCTCTAAAGCGTATCTGAAAGGAGGGCATAGATTATGAATGAATTGTACCAGAATGTGCCGTGGGAAGCGGGCGTATGGACGAACGAACCGGCGGAAGTAAAAATAGAAGACGGACGGTTGACCGTAACGGCCGTGCACGAAAGCGATTATTGGGAGAAGACGCTTTATGGATTCCAGCACAGGGACGGGCATGCGCTGCTGGCAGAACTGAAACGGACGGAAGCGATGGAAGTTACATTTCTCCTGGAGGATTTTAAAGAATTATATGACCAGGCAGGGATGATGTTATGGTATGACGACGTACACTGGATCAAGATGACAATAGAAGTGATTGACAACGAGCCGAATATTTCAATTGTAGTAACGGATGTCTACTCTGACTGCTCGAACTTTCCGGTACCGTCCTGGGATGGAAAACAAGTGACATTCCGTGTGTCTCCGTTCGAGGATGCGGTACTGATCCGTGTGCGTACCGGGGACAGCAGATGGATGACCATGCGGCTTGCGCGGTTTCCTTATACGGATGGGATGAAAGCGGGGCCGCTGGTATGTGCGCCTATTAGAAAAGACTTCCGGGCGGTATTTACACGCTGGATAAAAACGGATACTGATAAGGGGCAGCATGAGGATCCTCCGATCTTATAAGAGGGAGATGCTGTTCCTACCTTAACCTGCATAGATAGGAACCATAAGCGAAATAAAAATGCCTACCCTGTCTGACCCACAGGATAGGCGGCTGCCGTAAGGCAATTACTTAACTTAAGAGGTTACCACCCGTGCGGCGGTTGTTCTCTTTGTGTCTTTAATATAGCATATCTAAAATGATTCTGGAAGAAAACATAAACATTCTTTACAAAATAGACTACCCTACTGTTACGATTCACGGGGCCGATGGATGTAGGATGGGTTTGCGCGGGTGTATTTCTTTAGGAGCGGGTAACTTGAAAATTTCTACATTTTCTTGTAATAGTCTGATTGTTTTAGGGGATATCGGAAGGTAGACTATAATTATGGTGCAGAAGGAGGGCAAATTATATGAAAATGTTTTATGAGGCGCCAATGGGAAACCTGTCCGGAGAGGAGATGCTGGAAAAAATCCGAATACGTGAGATTGTAGAGTACGACCGGTACTGTACGGATTATGGCCTGAAAGAACAGCAGAGGGCTTTGTGGCATGAGGATGGCAGACTATTTACAACATGGTTCGAGGGGAGTATCAATGACTATCTGGGGAATCCCACAATCAGATCCAAGGAGCTGCCAAAGACACATCAACCCGAGGAGTCTCACGGTCATCGGATTAATAATACCGTAGTCTGGCTGAACGGAGAAAAGGCGATAGCGGAAGTGCTGTGCTTCTTGAACTTCAGAACAGAAATCCAGGGAGAATGGATGGACTCCCAATGCTGGTGCAGGATGCATTACCGGCTGGAAAGAAGAGCGGATAGGTGGGGAATACTTTATTTCGAAGGAATCTATGAAAAAGACCGTATGGATCCGGTGTTTATGGACAGCTGCCTCGAGATCCCAAGAGATGAACTTGAAAAGTTCAGATCCATTAATTGGAATATGGCATACAGGAGAAGCTGTATTGGCGGGCTGAAGAACGCCGACAGATGGGCCGGCAGCGATGTTCCCGAGACACTGGAGAGGCTGTATACGGAAAGTTCAGAGTGGTTCTGGCTATAAGGGGGTATAAGGCGGCGGAATGAAAAGGGGGCGGTCCCTTCTGTAAAGGGGTCAGACCCCTTTGCAGGAAGCGCAGTAGATGTTGCACCTTAAAATGTTGATATGTATATAAAAAAGTTGTAATAGAAATAAACTGAAAGTTTGATATATAATATGACTAAAAGGGGTCTGTCCCCTCTGCAAAAGGGTCAGCCATTTTTGCAGAGGGGACAGACCCCTTTCATATGGTATAATGGTCTCAGCAAAAGATGAGTACTCAAGAAAAATTCGGAGGTGATTGCAGCATGTACAGTATCTTGATCGTGGACGATGAAAAGAAGGAGCGTGAGGGCATCAGCAGGCTGCTGAAGCGCTATCATTTTAATTTGAAGATCAGCCAGGCAGCAAATGGTGAGGAGGCGCTCAAAGAGTTCGAAAAGCATGAGTATGATATTCTCCTGACGGATATTAAGATGCCGTTTATGGATGGCATACAGCTTATCAAGGAGATACAAAAGCGGGGAATGAATCCCATTTGCATTATCTACAGTGCTTACGGCGAGTTTGAGTATGCGCAGAATGCCATTTCACTTGGGGTACTGGAGTACTTGCTGAAGCCGATCCGCCTGGATGCGTTTGAAGACTTGTTCCATAAAGTTATTGACCTGTGCAGGGAGAAGGATGAGATTGAGAAGGAGAAGGAGCAGACAAGACAGGCCTATGAGGAGGTCGCCGCTTACCGGCTTAGCTGGAATCTTCTGGGCTATCTGGAAGGGGATGGAGCAGCCGGAAAAGGGGAGACAGCTTATAAAAAAGAGACGGTAGAGGAGCTAAAAGCGGAATTTGCGTTTGATAAAAATGTCTGCGTACCAGTGCTGATCTCCTGTTATTCCAACCTCTTCTCCATGGAGTGGGAAGCCTATCAAAACGAGATCGAAAAACAGCTAGGAGGGGAACTTCTTGTCATAAATAAAGCGGATAACCAGATTCTTGTTCTTGTAAAAAGAGAAGCACAGACTTTCCGGGCAAAAGAGCTGAAAAAGAAATGTGAACTGCTCATTGAACAATCGAAAAGAAAATATCAGACCGATGTATTTATCATCATAGGAAGTAAGACGGAAAGTTTAATTCAACTGAAGAAAGAGTATGAAGAGATGAAAGATCAGTTGGATTATCAGTTTTTTGTATCGGACAGTATGCTGATTGTGCATGACGAATCCTATTTTGTGAAAAAGGAGCAGGACATGCTGACTCTGTATTTTGAGCGTATCTTTAATTGTGCCAGAATGCAGGATTACGGCGGGATGAAAAAGGAGCTGGAAAAAGTATTTGCATACATTGAGAAACAGAGCGGATTCAGCTCGATATATGTGAAATATACATTTACCGATGCCGTTAAGAAAATCAATGAGTATACAAAATCAGATATTGATCTTATGTCGTATCTGGAAAGAATATATGAGGCCCGCTCTTTTGAGGAAGTCAGCCAGACGGTATATGAAGTGTTAGATGACATGGCAAATCAGAAGAAGAACGATGAAAAAGAAAACAGGCTCGTACGGATGGCTAAAAATATCCTCTATGAAAGGTACGGCGATTCCAGCCTGAGCGTGTCCTCCATTGCGGAGGAGATGCATGTGTCATCGGCTTACCTCAGCAGTCTCTTTAAAGTTGAAACCGGCGAAAATCTGGTAAAGTTTATTACCAAATACCGGGTTGGAAAATCAAAAGAGCTTTTGAAACAAAGTAATATGAAAATCGGTGATATCGCGGCTGCTGTGGGTTATATCAGCGTTTCCTACTACATATCAATCTTCAGGAACCATGAGGGATGCAGCCCTGTTCAGTATAGGGAGAAGATAAATGAAGACAATTGACTGGAGAGCCCGTTTTAACCAAATGCATTTTTTAAATAAAGTCCGCCTGATTTACAGCCTGATTCTGATTATACCGATCCTGCTGCTTGAGTGCCTGATCTGTATTACTTCCAGCAATTTCATCAAAGAGCAGCAGATGCTGGAGGTGAGGAGCATGATTGAGCGTAATTACCAGGACATCCAGAATCAAATGAAGCAGTGTGAAAAATCACTGCTTTATCTATCCAGCAACACGATGCTGAAAGAGTTTCTTATGACCGGGGATGATGAATATATGAAACGTCTGACGCTCTCAAAAAATGTTGCGCCTCTGGTCTACAACAGCTTGCTGTCAACCCAGGACTTTGAAAAGATACTTGTCTATTCGGAAAAGAATTTCAGCATATCCTACGACCTGTTTAAAAATGATTCGGAAGTGCAGGCGAAGGAATGGTACCGGGAAACGGAAAATACGAGCAAGACCCTCTGGTGGTATGAAGAAGAAAAGGAACAATTCTTTATCACCCGCTGTGTCAGAGATTCCGTAACGGAAAAGAAACTAGGAATTATCCGGATTGACCTCAAAGGTGAGATTCTGGCAAAAAGCTTTGAAATATTTTCCGGGGTACCTGTGGAAATCCGTTTGCTGGGAGAAGAAAATGAATTCTACCGTTATACCAATATAAGTGGGGATGGGGGGCATAAAACCGGCTATGAAACGTCTCTGGATATGGGGCAGCCCGACTGGCAGATTCAGTATGCCGTAGACCAGTCCTATTTTTCAACCATTTTTCACCCGCGGATCTTAATATCACTCATGATTGTCATGATTCTGCTTGCATGTGTCTGGATTCTGGTTAACCGCAGCACAAAGTACTTATTGAAGCACTTGTACCGGATTATTGACGGTGTAAAAAAGGTGAATGACAGCAATTTTGAGATCGAAATAGATGAGTCGTCGGGAGATGAGATCGGAGAATTAGCAAAAAGTATCAACCGAATGTTGAAAAAAATCAGGATGTTGATCGAGGAAGTGTATAAATCGGAACTGGACAAAAAAAATCTCGAACTCAACCTCCTGCAGTCGAAGATTAATCCGCACTTTTTGTATAACAATCTCTCCGCCATCAACTGGATTGCGATTGAAAAGGGGGAGGACAGGATTTATGAAATTACGACGCAGATGGCAACATTTTACAGGACGGCGCTGAACCGGGGAGTGAATATTGACAGGCTGCGGGTAGAGATTGACAATATAAAGTCTTACATGAAACTACAGTCATACGCTCATGATGATTCTTTTCAGGCGGAATATGAGATTGAGGATGCCTTGCTGGACACCCGGATCCCTATATTTATTATGCAGCCCCTGGTAGAA
The DNA here is from genome assembly GCF_001404335.1 of Faecalicatena contorta. Taxonomy (GTDB): domain Bacteria; phylum Bacillota; class Clostridia; order Lachnospirales; family Lachnospiraceae; genus Faecalicatena; species Faecalicatena contortus_B. The sequence goes on along the minus strand of NZ_CYZU01000004.1, from coordinate 3,136 downwards.
AATGCAATTGAGCACGGAATCGACACGCTGCGGGAAGACAAAGGTAAGATTAGGATACATATTTTCTCAGAGGACGTCTGGTTAGTGATACATATATGGGATAATGGTAAGGAACTGTTCGGGAAAATCGGAGACTCAGAGCTGAATTCTGAAGAATTTGGATATGGCGTCAGTAATGTAGATAAACGGATAAAGCTGCTGTGCGGTGAATCCAGCGGAGTGAAGATCCGGGCAGACAAGTTCGGAACTACTTCGGAGATACGTCTGAAAAAGGATACAATCGTATTGGATGCAAAATCTTAAAAAGTTGATAACCAGTTAAAAATTTTATTATTTTTTCAAAAGAATGCCATAGCTATAATGAATATATACCAAAGGAGACATCAAAAAAGAAAGGGGATTGCTATGAAAAAGAAAAAAGTACTTAGTATTTTACTTGCAGCGGTTATGGCAACAGCAATGATGGCGGGTTGCGGCGGAAAAGAAGAAGACACATCCAAAGGCGAAAAGAAAGAAACAGAAAACAAAACGGTCAGCATAATGGGCTGGTACGACGAGGATGATATGGAGGGTGTAATCAATGCCGTGAATGAACAGCTTGACGGCGCATATACACTGGAGTATACCTACGTTGCACTTTCAGACTATAACAATGTGCTTGGTACCCAGCTGGCATCGGGTGAAGGCCCGGACATCGTGCTGGACGGAGCCGAGTTCCCGGCGAGAGTTAAGGCGGGGAATGTGGAAGAAATTACGGACAAGGATTATGTAAAAGAATTCAGCGAAGCGGGGCTTTCTCTCGCAAGCAAGGATGGAAAAGTATACGGGATCCCGTCCTACGGCTGGTTTGCCGGTATGTGGTATAACAAAGATATTTTATCAGAATGTAATGTAGAGGTACCAAAGACATTTGATGAATTTGTGGCAGCATGTGAGAAGATCCAGGCGGCAGGGCATCAGGCTATGGGATTCGGGCTCGCAGACGCGGATACGGCGCAGGCGTCCCTGATGGGTTATCTGGAAAATTCATTTTATCACAATAATACCGACAATCCTGACGGTATCGATTTCGATGCAAAATTTGCCGCAGGCGAGGCTACGCTGGATGGAAATATCAATGACTGTGTTAAAAAATGGTATACATTAATTGAGAAAAAAATTATCACACCGGAAATGCTTGGGATTTCCAATCAGGATGCACTGAATACATTTAAAGCGGGGGATGTTGCGTTCTTCAATGGGGGGCCTTGGCAGTATACGGAGATCAAGGAAGCGGGCGTGAACTTTGGCCTGATGCCGCAGCTGAGCGAAAGCGGCGAAAATGTATTTACCGGCGGCGGTCCGGCTGCAAGCCTTGGGATCAATGTAAATGCGGCAAACAAAGAGGGCGCTGAAAAGACATTGGAGGCATTTGCTTCTGTGGAGGTGCAGCAGGCGTTTATTGATGCGAACCCGGGATCACCGAGTTACAGAAAGGGTGTGGAGACTGAACTTCCGGATGAATATGCAGAGATCGCAGAGTGCGTCGAGGCAGGCAATATTGCTGTCAATTGGGACCGCTGGTCTGTCAATATGCCTTCTCAGACAATGATTAATGAATCCATTGCACAGATCCAGGGGATGGTATCGGGAGACTTAACACCGGATGACTATGTAAAGGCAATGGATGCTAAGGCGGATTCGGTTCGATATGAATAAGGATAGTAAATATAGTAAGAAATAAAAGCGGCAGGCTGTACGGGATCTTGTACAGCCTGTTTTTACGATTTATAAGAAAAGACTTTCCTTGTGAAAACTCTTGTTGTTAATGGCTTGAGCGCAACAGTTGAAAAATAAAATCAAAAACAATTACCATAGGTTGAATCTATGAGTACAAGCAGTCTGAAAAAACAGCTCGAGAACGGAAACGGGTAGAAATTAAAGTATTAGTTAAATAGTGGGATTAGGAAATCTTATTATCTTTGAATTCGACTTGAGGTGTTAGTTTGTCTAAAAGAATAGTAGATGAGCAGGAACTAATATGTATACGTTCTTTTTTTAATAAGGAGCGAGGTCGTTGATTTGATTCATAATCTCGGGCCCCTTGTTTAAAGGTTGAACAACATGAAAAATCACATTTAGCAGAGCCATCTGCATTTGATTGGATTATGAATACAAAACTTTTTATATCTGAGCGAGAGGAAATGAGGTAATCCGCTTTTATTTGTGTATAAAAAGGGTACATACGTGGCATATATGAAAAAAGCATAAATTCATTGTCAAGAGTATCCTTAATTCGGACTAACGCTTCCAGCCTGGGAACTACCATTTCATTGTATTGAGCAGCTTTCTGGATTTGCTCCAGTTTTATTGTACTTATAATCTGTTAGTTCGTTCCAAACAGAAGCAGCCTGATAAAAAATATCATTTGTTGAAGATGTCAGATATTGTCCCCCCATTCAAAGAAAGATAGAGTGCTCAGATAATAAATGAGACCTTGCATGAGCAAGGCCCCATTAATGCGTTTTCGTTCGATTACTAAGAATCTATTCGGCTTGTGGTTACCGCATAACCCACGGGCAGGTTCCACAATCAGCTGCATGCCGACACAGTCAATTGCTTCAACACCTACGATAGCTGATCACTGCCGCTATCCTCTAACAGCATTATAGCACAAATAAGCTTTAATTCAAGATATCTAAAAGTTTTTTTGAACTCTTTTTGAACTCTCCGTGAATGTAATATTGAGTTCACTATTATTATATGTAGATTTGATAAAAAATTTGATGATTAGCTAAAAAATTTATTATATAAACGGATATTCCTCCATCTTATAATGAATGTATAAAAGAGATAATCTGAAAGGAAGAGGAAAAAATGAAGAAGGCATACAAGGTGAAAAATGGCGCGCCCTATGTGATTATGGTACTTCCGGCGCTTCTGGTTTTTGTCACGTTTTTTATTCTGCCGCTAATATTTACCGCAAAGTACAGTTTTTACAGCTGGACTAATTTTTCGCAGGAGATTACATTTAACGGCTGTTACTATTCACAGTCGATTAGGGCATGACAAATAGAGCGGGTGTCATTTCCGCTTGATTTTTCATATTTGAATCGACTTTCAAAGAGGAGGTGATGAGGAAAAAACTTCTTCAACT